>CALSLW010000002.1 GCA_943787295.1 uncultured Flavobacteriaceae bacterium
TCAAGCCTGAAGGACTAAAAGTACAAACACAAGGGCATGATGTAAAAGCCGAAGCGTTTTTGTCTGTGTGCAAGCAAATGATGGAGAAGTTCCCTAAAGCTAAAAAAGTTATTACAACTCTCAGAGGTTCAATATCAGCCTCACATAATACTTGGGCTGGCGTATTGTATGACGGAAAGACCATGTATGACACCACCCAGTATCAAATCACGGACATTGTAGACCGTGTAGGTGGTGGCGACTCGTTTATGGGTGGACTTATTTATGGATTACTAAAATATCCAGACAACGACCAGCACGCACTAGACTTTGCTGTGGCAGCCTCTTGCTTAAAGCATACCATAAAAGGTGATGCCAACCTTGTGACGGTAGCTGAAGTAGAAAAACTCATGGGTGGCGACGCATCAGGTCGTGTAGCCCGTTAAACCAATAGATATGGCACAGTTTACAAGAATAGAAGTAGCACAAACGATGAAAGAGAGCGGCATGGTGCCTCTTTTCTTCCACAGCGATGTGGCAGTAGCTAAAAAGGTGCTCAAAGCCTGCTATGATGGCGGCGCACGTCTTATGGAGTTTACCAATCGAGGGGATTTTGCCCTTGAGGTATTTACAGAACTTACAAAGTATGCGATTAAGGAACTCCCTGGCATGATTATGGGCGTAGGATCTGTAACAGATCTAGGAGCTGCATCGGCTTATATGCTTAACGGCGCCAACTTTGTGGTAACTCCCGTGCTCAGAGAAGACATTGCCATGGTGTGCAACCGCAGAAAAGTTCTGTGGTCTCCGGGTTGTGGCTCACTCACCGAAATTGCAAAGGCTGAGGAACTCGGTTGTGAGATTGTGAAGTTATTCCCGGGAAGTACCTATGGACCAGGCTTTGTAAAAGGCGTTTTGGCTCCTCAACCATGGACAAGTATTATGCCTACTGGAGGCGTAAGTCCAACAGAGGAAAACCTCAAAGGCTGGTTTGATGCAGGCGTTACTTGCGTAGGTATGGGTTCAAAACTTATGGCTAAACATGCAGATGGCTCATTTGATTATGCAACAATTGAACAGCAGACTAAACAAACATTGCTACTTATATCTTCTTTTCGAAAATAATCAATTAGGGTTCATGTTTGAGGTTGTTTTTTCAAATCATCCTCAAAAGAGTTCGACTTCACCCCGTTATTTTATGAAAAAATTGTAAGTTTTGATTCGAAAATAGGTCAATTGGGACTACTATAAACTAATGATTTGTTGAATTTAAAGGTTGATTAAATCCTTATCAAAAAAGTTCGACTTTACTCCCTTGTCCTCCACTATTTACCCCCGATATCTGAATTTTTTCGGGGTTTTGTTTTTTTGCTGGGTTGTATGCTGGGTTGTTCGGTCTTTTTTAGCTAATTAATATTTTTCCATTTCTGATAAAAATTTCCCAGGAATCATCTTATTGGGATCAAATAAGTCATATTGTATATCCTTATCACGAATCTCAATTTTTCTAAAAGCTAGTCCCAAAACCAGTGTATTGAATAATTCGCGGCGCAATAATTTTATTTTGTGCACTTTTTTGCTTCAAATCTAAGGTCCAATCTCGACTGCGTCCACTGGGTTCTCTCACCGTGGTAACGCCATGGGCCAGCCACAATTTAAATACATAATCCCAATCTGCGCCTTGTGATACTCCCCCAATATGGCCGTGCATATCGATAAAACCAGGGAGTAAATACATTCCTTCGGCATTGATTTCTTTTCCGCCTACTTTTAACGCTGGTCTTCTTTTATCACTAATCTCAACCCCAGGGTAACCCACTGTTTTTACCTGAGTAATTACATTTTTTTCTACAACTACATCTACTGGTCCAAGTGGTGGAGCACCATTCCCATTGATTAAAGTCACTCCTCTAATAATTAATTGATCAAAAGGCCCTTCGGCTAATTGTGCTTGTAAGACTATTCCAGTAAATAAGGATAGTGCAAAAAATAAAAGGGATTTTTTCATTTTGTATTGATATAGGACTAAAACTATAAAAAAAAGATGATACACAATGGACTATGTTGATTTTTACACTTGGCATGATTTATGCCTAATAATTATTTACTATTTTTATATATAGTTAGTGCAATCGTATATGGGAATTAATTCTACGCTTAAAAATGCTTTTTTATTCTGTTTACTGCTCATTTTTATGGGGAGCATTTCCTATGCTCAAAATGATTTCGACAAACCTGTCTTAACTGAATTTTCAATTTCGCCTTCTCAAGTTGATATTAGTTCTGGGGGAGTAACCGTCACAGCTTCCATTAGGGTTTCTGATACTTCTGGAATCACTACCCCTACAGGAGGACCAGAAGTTTTTAGCACAAATATTATTGGAAACTATATTCGCTTCTCTACCTGGACACTTATTCAAGGAGATACATTTAATGGAGTTTATGAAGCCACCGCCTTGATCGATCCAACTAAAGTACCATCGGGAGATTTTAGTGTAGACGAAGAAAGAAATTCCTTTAAAGATAACGTAGAACTTTCGCCAGATGGAATTCAAAATGTAACCTTAAGCGTAATAAACTACTATGGCACTCAAGCACCTACCAATGGAGACGGAACATTAGAAAACCCCTACCAAATTCAAACATTTGGAGATCTCTGGTGGATATCTCAAGATAGTGGTCGTTGGGGATATCATTATATTCAAACTGCAGATATTGATGCATCATCATCTTCTTACCTTGACTCTGGAAAAGGTTTTAAGCCTATAGGAAACACAAACACAAAATTCACTGGGTCTTATGACGGTCAAAATTTTTATATTGATAATCTATTTATTTCGAGGGCGCAAAATACTGAAGTCGGATTTTTCGGATATGTAGAAAATGGGACTTTAAAAAATATTTACCTGTATAAACCAAATATTACTGGAGATATTAGAGTTGGTGCTGTTGTAGGAGAACTAGTGAACATTTCTAATCAATTTTTATCTAACCATGTCGAACAAGGATATGTTTTAGGAAACACTACAACAGGTGGTTTAGTTGGTAGGTTAGGATCCTATTCTCATGTTAATGAATCTTCATACACAGGGACAGTTACTGGATATCCATCAAGTCAAAATTTTACAGGTGGGGGAGATCCAAAAAATATTGGAGGAATAATAGGCAAAATCAAACCTAATGGTGTTCTAAAGAAAAGTTTTTTCGAAGGATATGTCTATGGAGTATCCTATGTTAGTGGAATAGTGGGCACAAATTCCGGTAATGAAATATCGAATTCATACTCTATCGGAAAAGTCATAGGAGAAAATGTTTTTGTAGGTGGAATCTCAGGAAGTAGTGGATTCTTTAATAGTAGTAGTGGAAGGATTCATAATTATACATCAACTGTAGTACAATCTATTGCTAATTCTAGTTTAGTTGGACCTATTGTTGGAAATCAAGCCACTTCATCAGGATATTCATATGAAGGCGCAGATAATTTTTGGAACTCAACTAAAAATAACTTAACTAGCGCGGGGGGGAACATTGACTTTCCCAAGTCAACTGAAGAATTAAAAACCACATCAACATATACGGATGAAGGATGGGATTTTGACAATACCTGGATGATTACGGGAAATTTGAATGACGGTTACCCTATTCTTAGAGGAAATAACGAGTTAAATCTGCAAAATATTGATTTTGACTACAGTACAAATCAATTAATTATTGAATTAACGACTCCCATTTACAAAACAGGTGAAAACCCTCCTACAACCAATGATTTTATTTTCAGTCTAGAAGACCCTAATAGTAATGTTACAGGGTCAACGGCCTCGCTGGTTAGTTCTACTGCCTTAGATTTAACCATTTCTTCAGATTTAAAAACCATGAGCTTAACCGTTTCTTTTACAGGAACATTTGATGGAGATGAAGAATTGAAAATGTCTCCTTCAGAAGAAGAAGAAGAAGAAGAAGAAGAAGATATTTATATTAGTTATTATCTATCACAAGACAATTTAAGACCTACCCTATTATCACTTACCAGTAACGCTGTAAACAACACTGTACAAGTTTCTGACTCAATAATCATTACAGCAAACTTTTCTGAATCGATGGCCAGTACGCCTAGTTTGATATTATCAACATCCCCACCTACTGTTGTTGAAATGAGTTCATCTAATTATGGAGAAGAGGCGTTGAATCAATTTAATACAACTAGTGGATCTGGAGCTGGAGGGACAGATCAATGGCAATCTTTTACGGTAAGTGAAACCGGACAATTGTCTAAGGTGGCCTGGAGAATGGCCAACCCAGTTACAGACGGAGCTCCTCAACCCATTTCTATAAAAGTTTATCGTGGAGAAGGCATATCTGGGACACTTGTGGCAGAAAGTAATGGGTTATTTACTCCTGCTTACAACGACGAAAACGGAAATTACATCTCTAGTGAATACATCTTCTTTGACCTAAGCGCAGATAATGTCAATGTTAGCGCTAATGAAACCCTGAGTATTCGACTTACCCTTACCGATGGAAATCAAAATGTAGGATTCTTAGATTTAAGTACAGATAACCCCTATGCTGGTGGTCGCGGAAGCAATGACAGCAACTGGGATTATTTATTTAAAACCTATGTTAGACCAATCGCAAGTGGTTCAGAAAATTGGAATTATCAATGGGTAATCCCTCCCACCAATCTAACGCAGATTTCTGCTACAGTTTCTGCTTCTGATTTAGCAGGAAATGCATATTCTGAATCAACAAGTTTAACGCTTAATTTAGTTTTAGAAGAACCAACAGTCGTGATAGAAAGTAATGATCTTGATGGTATAGTTGCCTACAATCAAGTAGTATCCATCACAACGACTTTCCCTACAGAAATGCAGGATTCTCCAACACTTTCTATTACAGCGAGTGATACTTACAACAACCAATATTTAGCCTTAGTTGACAATGTTACCCTAACAGCCCTAAACACTTCTACTTGGCAATACAGCTGGACGGTCAATACAACTAATACATTTGATCATGTGTCAGTATCTGTATCTGGAACAAGTAGTTATGGTATACCCTATTCTGACACTACAAGCTTGAGCCTAACGATTGATAATAATCCCCCAGGAATAGAGTCATTAAACTACCTCTCTGGCTCAAATAGTATAGCATTAATTTTTAATGAAGGAGTATATAGTAGTTTTACTAATAATAATGCAACTGCATCTATCACAACTGCTAATTTTGATCTGACCTTGAATGGTGGAACAGCTCAATTAGACAATGCACAACCCTCAAGTATTACCAGCAGCGGAACTTCTTACATCTTAAATCTTTCCCTTAGTGGATTTATTAATGGAGAGGAAGAACTTTTTATAAACATAGCATCGCCAATTTACGACGTTGCTGGAAATGAACTAAGTGTAGATCAAAACAGTTACAGTGTTTACCTTGAAGACAACACAGCACCATATATCGCAAGTAGTGTTTTAGGTAATGATAACAGTACCGTTACCCTCAATTTTAGTGAAATGCTTTCTGGAACTTCAATGACAAACTTTGATAGTTCTACTGCTAGTTATACACAAATCAATATCCCCACTAAAACCACCGCAACTGGAAGTTGGGAACCCTGGACAGTAGACCTTGAAGTAATTATTCCAGAGGGATATATCGTCACCAAAGTAGGCTTTGATTTTGAAGCTAAAGATCAAGGTTGGGGTGGAACGAACGCGAACGCCACCATTAAACTTAATAATACTGAAATAGGGAAAGCCCAACTTACTCACAGTTTTCAGAATTTCAACATAGAAAAAACAGGTGGTTTCCCCGACTTCAATTATAACGGGGTTAATGAATTAAAGTTTTACTTTATGGGATGGCCTGGGTGGAGTTCAAACACAAAAAATGGGGTTTTTAAAATTTACTATTCACCAGTAAATATTGAAGCAAATGACTTTAGTCTTTCCCTTAACGGAGGTACAGCAAGTCTTTCTAGTACTACCCCCTCTTCTATTGTTGTTAGCGATACAAAAATTATTCTAGAAATTCCCATAAATGGAATAGCGAATGGAGAGGAGGTCCTTGGTATTAGTCCCGCGGGAAATAGTTTATACGATTTTGCCGGAAATGTCGTTTCGCCTACCACTGTAGAGTTTTCTCTTTATGATAAAGTTGCTTCATTTATCACCTCTTCTACTCTAAGCGACACCAATACTCAAGTCCTGGTTAACTTTAGCGAAGAACTCCATATATATTCTAATTGGTCAAATAACGAACCCAATGATTCAGGAACAGAAAACTTCGCTAACCTGACTCCTGAAGGAACTTTTAACGACAACAGAGCTGGTAGAACATTCCCGTCAATAATTGAGGTAGATCAAATTAGATCAAGCTTAAATGACTTAACACATATTGGAAGTTTTAATGGTCACAGCTATTTTAAATTAGAGACTTCCTACACTTGGGAAGATGCTAAAACAATTGTTGACGGATTAGAAACAGGCTATCTCACTATTATTACTTCTGAAGAAGAAAAAGAATTCTTAAAAAACCAATCCTTAGGAGCTATATGGATTGGGTTATATCAAGACTTAAGCGATCCCAATTATAGCGAACCTTCTGGTGGATGGAAATGGGTAAATGGCACCCCTGCTAATATGGATGGCTTTAACCTTAATGCAATTAAATTATCCATCGTAGGAGGTACGGCTAGTTTAACAACAACAACCCCGCCAACAGTAACAGAGGTTAATACCCTAACCTATATAGTTGAATTACCCATAGAAGGAGATGTTTCTGGAGATGAATTAGTTATTATTGATATTGTTGAAAATAGTTTGTATGACATGGCAGGTAATCCACTTTCTTCTTTTCAAACTAATAATACGGTGCAATTAAAAGACACTTCTCAACCTGTATTTAGCTTAACTGATGATCAAACAGACAATCAACTTTCAGGAAATGAAACTGTAGCAATTTTAGCCACTTCAAATGAGCCACTAATTGCTGCTCCCGTTCTGATTTTTTCTAATCAAACTAGCGCAACCATGTCAACTACTAACTCTGCTACACAATGGCGGTATGAATGGACTGTCCCAACCGACTACAATGGCACTTTAAGCGTGACTATTTTAGGATATGACGAAGAAAATAATGCTAATAGCGATAATGCTTCTTTGAGCTATGTAATTGACAATACTTCAGCGAATGCTGAAATAACAACAAATCAAATAGATGCTTTCTTAAAGGCTGGGGAGAGTATTACAGTCACTACAACTTTTGACGAAGCCATCTTGGGAGATTGTATTGTAACTGTTAGTGGCTTAAATACGAATACTATTATTACAATGAGTGCTACCTCCTCGTCTTTGTGGTCAGGAAATTGGGAAATTCCAGCAAATTGGCCTGAAGGTGTTTTTGCAATCATTATTGACACTGCAAATGACACTTCAGGTAATGCCTATACTGGTAATGCTAGTGTATCATTTACCTATGACACCACCTCTCCTTCTGTAGTTCTTGAATGGGATAGCGAAGAAACTGCTTTTAGAGGTGGAGAAGTTGTAACTTTCAAGGCAACATTTAGCGAAGCTTTAGGGGCTGCACCTAAAATGAGTATAGATCAAATTCTACTGCCAACAGAATTTTCGGCTACCGTAAGTGACAGCTTTTGGCAATATGGCTTCTCTGTTCCTTCTGGACTTAACACTACTACTTTTATTAGTATTAATGGTTTTGACAAAGCAGGGAATGAAATGCAATACAGCTATCCCAATTATATTACCATTGATAGTAAATCTCCTATTATTGAAAACCTTAGTTTGTCTAGCGACAACAAGACTTTACAATTAATCTTTGATGATATTATTTACAACGATCAAGGAAGTTCAACTCTGACATTAGATAGCTTCTCTTTTACTATAAATGGAGGTTCGCTCAATCCAAATGATATTATCATCTCCAACATTAATGTAGATCAAAAAACAGTTAGACTAACACTAGACTACAATAACAGCGCTAGCGGAGAAGAAACTCTCTTCTTAGAAATAAAGGAAGATCAGTTATTCGATCTCGCTGGAAATGCCGTTTCTAGTCAACAAGCAACGAATAGCTTTCAGCTAAACGATACTACTGCTCCATATTTAACAGCTATTACGCTAGTAGAAGAAAAAATCATACTGCTAACTTTTAATGAAGAAGTCTCTGCAAGTGAAAATACCACATCTAGTCTCAACAAGGCTAATTTTACTCTTGCTTCAGATCTAGCCTCCTCGACTGCCATCGCGAGCGAAGCAGACGAAGTAATTCAAAACGGTAAAGTGGTAGAAATCAAATTCAACCTTTTAAGTCCTATTAGCAGTGGGGAAAAATTAGTTGTTCAACTCGCTACGCAAATCTTTGACCTCAGCGGTAATGCAACAGATACACTTTACATCAACAATCAAGTAGAATTAATTTTAGATCGAGATCAAGACGGTGTAATAGATGAATTAGATCAATGCTCAGATACAGCAGCTGGACAAGCAGTAGATGAAAATGGTTGTAGCTTTAATCAAAGAGACGATGACCTAGATGGTGTTAACAATGGACTTGACAAATGTCCAGAAACCCCAGAGGGAGAAACCGTAGATAATGATGGATGTACCGCTTTACAACGAGATCAAGATCAAGATGGAGTTGATATCGCCATTGACGAATGTCCAGAAACCCCTAATGGTCAAATTGTTGATGAAAAGGGTTGTGGAGTTCAAGACCAAGATCAAGATTTGGATGGTGTACCCAATGACTTAGACGAATGTCCAGATACGCCAATTAACGAAAAGGTAGATGAAAAAGGCTGCGCCGAAATTCAAATTGACAGTGACCTTGATGGTGTCCCCAACGAAGATGATGCTTGTCCAGAAACTCCCTTTGGCCTTTCGGTAGATGAAAAAGGCTGCAGCGAAAAAGAGGCTGAAATTCTAGAAGAACAAGGAGACGATGATCTAGACGGGGTGATCAATATCTTAGATAGATGTCCAGAAACCCCTTCTTGGATCACGGTCGGCTTAAATGGTTGTTCTATTAATGAAGCTGCTATTATTGCTATTACAGATGAAGATTTTGATGGTGTTGATAACGAAAAAGACCTTTGTCCCAATACAGAAAAAGGGGCAATAGTTAACGCCTTTGGTTGTCCATTAAGCGAAATTGATAGTGACTTTGATAAAGTAAGTGATGATATCGATCGTTGCCCCAATACCCCAGTTGGTGAACAAGTGGATGAATACGGTTGCTCTGAGTCGCAAAAAGAAAACGATACTGATTTAGACGGCGTAGAAAACCATATAGACCGTTGCCCTAACTCTCCCTTTGGAGAAGAGGTAGATAAAAATGGTTGTACCCTTGCAGAAGCAGAAGCTGATCTTGATTTAGACGGAGTCCTTAATGAAGATGATCTATGTCCCGATACTCCACTAGAAGAGGAAGTTAATAAAAACGGATGTTCTCAAGCACAAAGAGACGACGACAACGACGGCGTCCCTAATGGTCTTGATCGCTGTGAAGACACTCCTGAAGAAGAGAAAGTAGACCAATATGGTTGTTCAGAAAATCAATTGGATACAGACGATGATAATGACGGAGTCAAAAACAGTTTAGACAAATGTCCTAACACTCCAGAAGGTGCTCCGATAGACGAAAATGGATGTCCATTTAAGGCTGCTAAAATATACAGTATAAGCTTTGAACAAATCGAAAATAAACGTGACGATGATGTTTCTAACGTTAATATTCTCCTAGGAGAAATCGTAGTAGAAGACACGAATAAAGCAGAAAACATATTCGACAATACCGTTAAGTTAACCATAGCCGAGGGTCAAGACAGTGCACTCTTTAAACTTGAAGGAAGACAACTTTATTTGATTGGAGGACTTGATTTTGAAGAAAATACAGTCCATAAATTCACCCTTCAAGCAACAAATGACAAAGGGATTGTTAGCACAAAAGAAATAGTCCTTAAGGTATTAGATATTCCTAACACTCAAAAGGTCGCTAATTTTGAAGTAGCTGTATTCAATGTCGAAAACGAATCAACAGGTGCCAAAGTTAATTATACCCGCTATTTAAATCCTAACTTTAATAAAGGCGTTGGAAAGTGGAAAATAAAAAAGAAAATCGTCGGAGGTAACGATGCACATCTTTTTAATATAGAAAGCGCTGATATTGGTGAAGATAAGGGCAATGTTCAAAGATCAACATCTGGTGATTATTTAGTCTTTATCAATGAACCTGATTATGAGAATCCCCAAGACCACAACCGTGATAACATTTATGAGGTTGATGTTGTAAATATTAATACAAATGATGGGGAAGCCGCACAACCTGTTGTTGTGCAACAAACTAATATAATGGTTCCTGAAAATGATCCCACAGCAGTCCAAATTCAAACAATTCCAGCTAATGCCACAGATGACACCGATGGCGATGGAATTTATGATATTGTGGATAACAGTCCCTTTGTGTCTAATCCTAATCAACAAGACAGTGACGGGGATGGTGTAGGTGATGTTACAGATGACGAAGATCACGATGGTGTTTGGAATCCAAATGACATTTGTAACGACACCCCACTAAACACAAAAGTAAACATCGAGGGTTGTCCAATTTTCTACCTACCTACAAATAATTTCAGTATTTCTACTACAGAAAAATGTATAGGAAACAGTGGAATAATAATTACTTCAGCCGACACCTCTTATCAATACAATGTCAATATTTCTGGTCCTATAGAACAAAGTCTCACCTTTAGTTCTGAAAATCTTTCCTTGAATGAATTATCGCAAGGCACCTATAATATTTGCATTACCGTTGATGGTATAGAGGCCTCTGAATTTGAACGTTGTTATAGTGTTACTCTTCAAGAACCAGATGCGTTAAGCGTTTACGGAAAATTAGGCTCTTCTGGTAAAAGTGTTCACTATGAACTTGAGGGTGGAGATGTTTACACTATTATTCATAATGGAGAAAGTTTCCAAACAAATAAAAGCAGTGTTGACATAACATTAGAGGAAGGAATAAACCACATTCGAATTACCACAGGAATTGAATGTCAAGGGGTCTTTGAAAAGAATTATTTCAATTCGGCTAAAGTATACTACACGCCTAATCCTTTTGAAAATGATCTCTCTGTTTACGTTGGAGGAAATGACACTAGTATAACCTTAGAACTTTATACTACTCAAGGAAGATTAATCAAATCAAGTGAACATCAATTAAGTGGATCACAAAGGGTGATTAATCTTCGTACATCTGATCTAAAACCAGGTGGATACATTTTAAAAAGTTGTGGGAAAACCACAATTCAATCAGAATTAATTATTAAACGGTAATAAATGAAAAAAACAATTGTATTACTGACCATAACTTTTATAACCCTAACCGCTTGTTCAAAAGAAAGTGGAGGGAACGAACCGCCACAACCCACAGTTGCAGTCTTATCTTTTCCAGCAAATAATGAACCTTGCCTCGAGACCAATTCGGTAAATGACACACAAAGTTCGATCACATTTAGATGGAATGCTGGACAAAACGTGACTTCATATGACCTAACGGTAGTTAATTTAGCGAATAATACGAACAACACTTACAACGCAACTTCTAACGAAAAAAACGTGACCCTTGAACATGACGAACCCTATTCATGGAAAATAATCTCTAATGGACAAAGCGGAAGTCAACCTGCCGAAAGTGATACTTGGAAATTCTATCTAGCTGGCCCTGCACAAGTCAACTATGCACCTTTTCCAGCTGAATTAACCAGTCCTATTTCTGGCTCTACCACCACACCATCAGAAGGGTTAATTTCAATCCAATGGAATTGTGTAGATGTTGATAATGATTTAGTCACCTTTGAGGTTTATCTCGATACAACTGATGCTAGTACACTTGTACAATCGGTCGATTTTGCATCAAACACCACCTCCATAGACGTTGCAGTAGAAAATAATTCAATCTATTACTGGAAAGTAATTGCCGTTGATGCTAATGGAAATAACAGTAATTCTGGTGTCTATAGCTTTAGAACAAACTAAACGCTTTTCGATTTTAAAAAGTATTCGCCTAAGACAGCGATTATCAATCCTGTGACTATCCCTTCTACAAATCCAACACTCAATGTAGTAATGGCTGTAGTAAGTAGATAGACAAATTGTTTTTTATCTTTTGACCAAAACTCAATGATAAGCGGGAAATCAAACAAGAAGTATACAGAATAAACAATGATCGCTGCAATCACAGCCTGAGGAAGATAGTATACTATTGGCGTTAAAAACAAGAGTGTAAATATTAAAATAAGCGCTGCCACCAGCCCCGCTAATTGTGTTTTCGCTCCAGATTTAATCACTAGAATAGAGCGATTAAAACTCCCCGCAGGAACAAGTGAGCCAAAAAACGCACTCACGATTTTAGTTAACCCCAAAGCAACTAAATCCTGATTAGGCTTCCAGGGTTTCGCTTGACGATCTGCTACATTTTTCGCCATCACAAAGCTCCCAATACTGGTTACAAATGCGATCCCAAAAGCAGAGGGTAAATACAGCCAAATATCTTGACTAAATTCAGGTAGAATCAAAGAAGGTAAACCTCGGCCAGCTTCTTCTAGTTGTTCAGGTGTTAGTTTCATCTTTCCTTTTTTTTTGCCTTTTGAGTTAAATTTTGAACACTATGTCAATGTTTCCCAATTGATTTAGATTCTTGGTTAAACCTCTACCTGAAAATTTGGAAATTATAATTTAGTGATGGTTTAATAGCCAATTTTGATAAAGAAAAAAATAGCACCCTCTCTGGGTCACTAATTATTTGTATAAACTCTTGTATAACAGGGGTTATGTTGTTTTTAATCGTTTTTTATCTCATGTTTTCTCATCTATTTTATGTCTTACTACTATTTTATACTTTTTATTTATGAATGATTTAGACACGCTTGAGGTATTTCAGAGGTTGGATGAGATTCTTGGCTGCATCTTTACTGAAAAATTCACCAATTTTAATCGGCAAAATCCATTAATCACAATAATAGCGTACACTTTAAAATCACGGTTTCAAAATAGCGAGAAAGTATAGGTTTTATGCTGCATATGTGGAAAAACGCCAATAATTTTAGGCTAGTAACATACTAAGTCTAAAAATCATGGGTATTTCAGTTTTATATGTACGTATTTCCTCACTAGATGGAAAAACAGACAGACAACGAGTCAATGAAAAAGAATTTGACAAAGTTATTGAAGACAAATGTTCGGGATCAATCCCAATGTGTGAAAGAGACGGTGGGCGCCAATTAAAAAAATGGATTGATGAAGGGGTGATCACTTCAATTTCTATTTGGCAGATTGATCGTGGAGGAAGAGATCTTAGAGATATTTTGAATTTCATTCATTATACCACCCAAAACAAAATTCCAGATTTCTAATATATTTTGTAGATTGCCCAAAATTATTTCCTGGAACTATCATTGACGTGACACCACCTGTTCCTATGGTATACCCAATGGCAAAAATACCCGGACCAAAAGAAAGTAAGAACTTAACGAATTAATTTATTGAACGCATAACTTAAATTTAGAGAATATAAACTGGTATACCAAATTGGAATACCAGTAAATTATTTATACTTTTAATAGTTATAAACTCCAGTTTTATGGTTTCTCGTTTGTTGTTTTGCTTACTTTGTGCGTTAATTCTATCGAATTGTAAGAAAGAAAAAGTTGATACTTATTCTGTAACTCACACCTTGACTGTAGATGTAACAGATGGTGGAACAGTAAATTCTGTTGGAGGAAATTATTCGGCAGGAGCTGAAATTCATTTAATCGCAACGCCAAATAATTATTATCAATTTACTGGTTGGTCGAATGGTTCGACAGAGAATCCCTTAGTTTTAACAATAGATCGCGATATTAATTTAGTAGCAAATTTTGTCAAAAAAAACTTTTCGCTAAATGTACTTATAACTGGCGAAGGTAATGTAGAAGAGCAAATAATGTCAAGCGGTAAAGGAACTGACTACACCGCAGAATCCCAAATTAGGTTAACAGCTAATGCCCTAGAGGGTTGGGGATTTTTGTCATGGTCTGGAGATCAAAACTCAAATGAAAATCCTATAGAAGTTACTTTAAATAGTACCAAAACAATTATGGCAACATTTGGTGAAAATGCAAATGAGGTCGAAACTTCAGAGAATGAAGGAATTATTTTAGCAGCAGACGGACCAGGTGATACTTATGCGTTGATCACATCCGTTCTCGCACCGGGATATAATCCTATTGAAACTCCTGATTGTAATCATACTGAATTTGGAAATCACATAGACGAAGTGTACGATGAAATATTACAAAAACACGTCTTTCAATTTCATATTCACCCTACCCCCGATAACGATCGTTGTATTAATTTCGATCGACAAAGGAATGAAATAAAAACCTATAATCAATCTCCAGAAAATTTAATTGGTAGTGAAAACGAGACGGTTATTTATTCTTGGAAATTCAAGCTAGCAGAAGGCTTCCAATCTTCCCTAAAGTTTACTCATATACATCAGTTAAAATCTGTTGGAGGAAATTATTCGAGTATGCCCATGTATACACTTACTACCAGAAAGTCAAATCCGGACCGACTAGAACTTCGCTACGCAGAAACTGACCAGCAAATTACATTAAAACAAACTGACTTAGCACCACTGATAAATCGATGGATCACTGTTCGTGAAACGATACAGTACAGCACGAATGGACATTATACTATCGAATTAACTGATGTAATTAGTGGAGCATCACTGTTCACATATACCAATGAAAATAGTATCAATTGGCGCCCAGCTGCAGAATTTGTTCGTCCTAAATGGGGGGTCTATAGAAGTTTGATTTATTCTGAAGATCTTCGAGACGAAATTGTTCGATTTGCAGACTTTCAAATCATTGAACTGCCCTAAAAAAAAAGCCCATGCTAATCAGGTGGGCTCATAATATTTGTTACTTGTATACTTACTTTGTCTTTTGAATCAATGCTAAGGTAGACGCTACATTCTCTTTAAGGGTAGTATAATCTTTGTTGGCAAGTATCTCTTTTGAAATCAATTTAGAGCCCATACCAACACAGGTTACCCCCGCATCAAACCAGCCTCTAAGGTTTGATTCTTCTGTAGAGACACCACCTGTTGGCATAATTGATGTCCAAGGTTGCGGACCTTTAATGGCCTTAACAAAACCAGGACCATAAGTACTCCCAGGGAATAGCTTAACTAGTTCACAGCCCATTTCTTCTGCTGTAGCGATTTCTGTTAAGGAACCACAGCCTGGAGACCAAAGCACTTTTCGTCGATTACATACCACTGCTATATCTTCTCTAAAGACTGGAGTTACAATAAAGTTCGCACCTGCAAGCATATATTGTGAAGCAGATGCAGCGTCAGTAACAGACCCTACTCCTAAGATCATCCCTGGAAGTTCAGCGATGGCGTACTTGATTAAGTCTGTAAAGATTTCAATGGCAAAATCACCGCGATTAGTGAATTCCATTAAACGTGCTCCCCCATCATAACAAGCTTTTAAAACAGCTTTTGCGACCTTAATATCTGGGTGATAAAACAAAGGAACCATACCAGATTCTTTCATTTGTTGCACCACTTCTATTCTTGAATATTGTGCCATAATTATCTTTATCGAGCAACACGCCCAGAGGCATCTCCACTCATTAATTTTTCAATTTCTGGGATGGTCACTAAGTTCGCATCTCCTTTGATTGTATGCTTTAAACAAGAGGCTGCAACAGCATAATCTAAGGCACGTTGATCATCTTCTGGGTAGTGGATTAATCCATAGATCAAAGCTCCCATAAAAGAATCTCCACCCCCTACTCTATCAACGATATGGGTGATTTGATATTGTGCACTTTCATACATAGTTTCTCCGTCATATAAAACCCCTGCCCAAGTGTTGTGAGAAGCAGAAATAGACCCACGAAGTGTTGTGATAATCTTTTTCGCTCTAGGAAACTTAGCTTGCATTTGCTCGCAAACTGATCGGAATGCTTCTGCTTTTACATGCTCTCCTTGAGTAGTAATATCTAATCCTTCTGGCTTAATTCCAAAGTGCATTTCTGCATCTTCTTCATTTCCTAAAATAATATCGCAATAAGACGTTAATTCAGTCATGATTTTTTCACGATTCCCGTCATATTTCCACAGTTTGGCGCGGTAATTTAAATCTGTTGAAATGGTAATCCCCATTGAGCTAGCCACACGAACAGCTTCTAAACAGGCATCTGCTGCAGATTGAGAAATTGCTGGTGTTATTCCAGTCCAGTGAAACCACTGTGCTTCTTTAAACACCTCGCTCCAATCGACCATTCCAGGTTTAATTTCTGACATGGCAGAGTGTGCACGATCATAAACAACTTTACTTCCACGGCTTACAGCACCCGTTTCAAGGAAATAAATCCCTAAACGATCTCCTCCTTCAACAATATACTGTGTACCCACATTGCGTTTACGCATTTCCATTAAGGCACATTGCCCTATATCCGTTTTAGGTAAACGAGTAACGAATTCTACTGGTAAACCATAGTTAGCTAATGAAACTGCTACGTTTGACTCTCCACCACCATAAACAACATCAAAACTGTTGGCTTGTGAAAAGCGCAAAAATCCTGGAGGCGCGAGACGAAGCATAATTTCTCCAAATGTAACTACTTTTTTCATAATTTGATTTAGTTTTAATTGAAGGCTAAACCTCCATTGATATTAATATTATTCTCTTTAATTGAAGAAGATTGATTTATGATTAAATAGACTTCCAAATCTTTCCTTTTTTATTTTGAAAAATAGACCTATAATCCACTGCTAAAATTCAACAAAACCAAATAAAACTACCACTCAAACAATTATGAATTCCATCTACGTAAATAATTGGTTTCAAAACATATCGAAACGCAGATGAAAACAGTTTTTTATTTGGTAAACCAAATTGGTTATCCAATTTATTCATCCCAAATATATTAAAAAACTTGGGACAAATAAAATTTTCTGAAAAATATATCGCTAAAGAGAAAAGAAACGCATTGAAATAAGAATAGATCAAAAAAATAACCCCTAGTTAGCTAGGGGTCATTTGCGTATTATAAATAATAAAACGCAATACAAGTTAATTCAGATTAAGTTTTAGCAATGTGTTTTACTAGATACCTAACGCTTGACCACCACCAATCTGGATGGTTTCTGCTGTGATAAAAGAAGCATCTACACTGGCCAAGAAAGAAACCACATTCGCCACCTCTTGTGGTTGCCCTAAACGACCTAACATAATATTGTTTTTCCATGAAGCGAATACTTCTGGCTTTGTCGATTTAATCTGTGCATGGAAGGGAGTATCTATGGTTCCTGGAGATACAGCATTTACACGAATCCCATATTCAGCCAAGTCTTTTGCCAAAGCACGTGTTATGGCATGTACTCCTGCTTTTGAGGTTCCATAGATCCCAGCCCCTGGCCCACCGGCATTCCAGCCTGCATTTGAGGTATAGTTGATGATTGTTGGATGATCACCTTTCTTTAAAAATGGAATGGCTGCGCGGGAAGCAAAAAAGGTAGAATCTAGGTTTAAGGCCATGACCTTACGGTAAAAGTCGGTTGTCATTTCTTCAAAACGCTGACGTCCTCCAAGTCCTCCTGCGTTATTGACTAAAACGTCAATCTTTCCATATTTCTCTCCGATAGCTTTAATATTACTATTCACCGCATCTTCGTTGGTTACGTCAAAACCTACATATTCTGCGCTAATGCCATCTGCTTGAAGCTCTGCGGCTTTCTTTGCGCCTTCGGTATCTTCGATACCATTTAAGACAACCGTAAATCCGTCTTGGCCTAAACGTTTTGCAACTTCAAATCCGATTCCACTGGTGGCACCAGTGACAATCGCTACTTTTTTTTCTGTACTCATAAATTTTCTCCTATAATTTATAATTAGTAATGCTTATAAATTTATTCTTGTGAATGCTTTCGTTCCTTGTAGTTGAACATTTTAATAATTAAAATGCTAGTGAATTAAAAGCTTAGAAAAAAACGGGAACTTAAATTACTTCAAGTCCCCGTCATTATTAACTAAGAATGAATATTAGTAACCTGTATTTTGAGTAATCACACCATTGGTAGATCTTACTTCAGAAGTTGGAATAGGGAATACGTGATAGTTAGGACTAACTGTCACCCCCATTTCAGCGTTAACTGTGTTGGTTCTTACTAAATCAAACCATCTGTGTCCTTCAAAGGCTAATTCAAGTCTTCTTTCGTCTTGAATCGCTTGTCGAACATCAGTTTGAGAGGTGGCAGAAGAATCTGCAAGACCTGCTCTAGATCTGATTCTATTCAACTGAATTAAAGCAGCTGCAGTATTTCCGTTTTCGTTCAATGCCTCTGCATAGAGTAAAATAACATCTGCTAATCTTAGCTCAATCCAGTCATGCTCTGAACCTAAACCTCCATCTTTAGGAAATTTAATCGCTGTTCTTCCATCAGCATGAAGTGTTACTGCTCTTCTTGTATCAGCAGCACCACTTGCATTAAAAGCAGCAACTAAATCTTGATCAACTGGGTAATCAGATTTTGAATCATCTCCTACAAACCAGTTCCAAAAACGAGAAGCAAAAGAATACTCATCAACAATTGAACTCAAGATTTGAGTAGAGTAGATGATTTCAGAGTTACCTTCGTTTGCAGCACCAAAAATATCTGCATAGTTGCTTTCTAGGCTAATCCCAGCAGCACCTGCACCATTGACAACGGCTGCTAAATTAGTTTCAGCAGCTTGAGTATTCCTCATGTGCATGTAAACTTTACCTAATAAACCTTGTGCAGCATATCTTGAAGCTCTACCGTCTTCAATCACTGTACCTAAAGCGCTAATTGCCTCGTTTAAATCAGGAATAATTACGTTATTATACACATCAGCTTTTGGTTGTCTCACTAAGATAGATGTATCTGTTAAACTAGGAGATGCATCTAAATTTACCGTAACGTCGCCAAAGGCTAAAACAAGTTTAAAGTAAGCTAATGCTCTTAAAAATCTAGCTTCACCAACTTGAGTTGCATTAGAAGAGTTTTCAATTACATTATTTGCACTTAGAATAGACTTGTATAAGGCAGTATAAAGAGGACCAAAAAATTGATCTTCCATCGTCGTAAGATTCTGAGTAAATAGATCGAATTCAGTATAAGGAGCTTCAAACATAAACGCGTTATCTGCTCTAAATTCTCCCATTACAGCCATTGGTGTAACGGCCCCTAACTGATAGAAATAAGCTGCATTAAGTACACCATCAAAATCTGTTAAAGAATCTGAACTAGCCAAATTTGGTGGAGCTTGATCTAAATCTGTCGTACATGCTGTTGTGAGCAGCAATGAACCTAATAAGAATATATATATTTTTTTCATTTTTTCTTATTTAAAAATTAACATTTAAACCTAAAGTAAAACTTCTAATAATAGGACTTGCTCCTACTTGTGCTCCATATTGTGTAGGTCCTGCAGAACCTGCAGTTTTTACACCCTCTGGGTTATACGAAGTATAATCATCTGCCATAATGTAAAGAGGGTTAGTAGCTGCACCGTAAATACGAACAGAACTTAATCCTAATTTACTCACTTCTTCTTGATCAATTGTATAACCAATAGTTAGGTTTCTAATTGCAACAAAAGAAGCGTCTTGGATCATTGCATCTGTCTGGTTTCTGTTGCGCTCCCAACGTTGACCGTTGTGATCTGCAAGACCATCTCCATTTGCATCTAATCTAGAAGTATCAATTCTTCCTCCCCATTGAGATCCGTAATAAAGGGGGTCAATGTTGTATACATCTACTCCGTGAGAACCTTGCAATTGTACAGACATATCAAAGTTCTTGTAGTTAAGGTTATGTGTCATACCCCAGTAAAAGTCTGGTGTGTTTTGACCAATTTTAACTAAATCTCCACCTTCTGCAACTGTTCTAGTTCTGTCGATTACACCATCATTATTTTGATCTACTACATAACTTTCACCAGTTTGATTGTTAGGGTGACGAGTAATATCTGCGATGTATTCCATTTCGACGTTTCCTGTGGTTTCTAAGCCCCACATTTCGCCAATTCCACCACCTACGTAGTTTCTAAATACTGGACCACGACCACTCTGACCGAAAACTCCATCAGGTAATTGATCAATTGCTCCTAAATCAGTGATTTCTGTTTCAACAGTAGATAAGTTAGCATTAAAGCTCCAGGCAAAATCATTCTTATCAATAAGGCTTGCTCCTAATTCAAATTCTAAACCTGAACTGCTAACATCACCAACATTAAGAATTACCGATGGGTTACCTAATACTTCAGAAATTGATTGCTGAATTAAAATATCTTCGATATCAGAGGTATAGTAATCTACCCCAAAAGTGATACGATTATTTAAAAATCCTAAGTCAACACCAAAGTTAGTTTCGGTATTCGTTTGCCAAGTTAAATCTTGGTTTTCAGAATTACTTGGGATTAAGAATCCTGTTCCAAAGGCTGTAGCAGCTGGCTCTAAAAGACTTAATGAATCATAAGAACCTAAGAAAGAAGTTGTTCCTAGAGAACCAGTACTAAATCTTAATTTTAAGTTACTTACCACTTCATTATCTGCTAAGAATGATTCATTGTGTACATTCCATCCTAAAGAGATTGCTGGGAAAGTAGCAAAACGCTTATTTGCACCAAACTGTGAACTACCATCTCTTCTTAAAGAAACAGAAGCTAAGTAACGGCTATCATAAGCATATTGTACTCTTCCAAAAACACTTTCACGTGTTCTTGTTTCATCTCTCTCTGTTACAGTAATGTCTGCAGGGTTGAGTAGATTAAAGTTTTGAATAGCTGTGTCAGGTATATTTACACCTCTAAGTGCAGTACCAATAAACTTAGTAGTTTGAGATTCAAAACCTGCTACTGCATTAATATCATGCTTTCCAATAACTTTACTGAAGTTCAAGGTCGTTTCACTTAACAAAGTAGACACTTTTAAATCTGTTTGTCTCATGAAAGTTTGTGAATCTCTAGCTCTAGAGTCATATCCTAGAAGTCTGTGAGAATAGGTTTGTGTATCTCTTACATCACCCCCTAAAACAGTTTTAACGTTTAATCCTTCCATGATGTTATACTCAAGATAACCACTCACATTAGCGAAGTAAGTTTTTTCCCAGCTTTCAACATTATCTAATTTTGCTGCTGGTCCTGCATCTCCAGATCCACCAATACCGTTATTCGCTCTTCCATAATGCCAGTCTTGTGCTGCCATTCCAGGTTCTAGATCATATATGCTACTCGCTTCATAACCAGAACCTCTATAACCATTGTTAAATGGTGAATACCCAAGCGCAACTGCCTGGTCGTTTAAATCTTGAACGAATGCAATTGATTCTGCAGTATGATAAATTGGGTGAACCCCATAGGCTCTTAATAAATCTCTCATGTCGTGAGCTAAAATGTCTCTATCAGATTTGAAACCATTGAAACTTAGCCCTGCATTAAACTTGTCTCCTAATTTAGTATCAATGTTTAAACGTGCATTTAAACGCTCAAATCCTTGCGTAATCACAACACCTTCTGCATTTTGATAGCCCACAGAAGCGAAAAATTTTGAATCATCACTACCACCGCTCATGCTTAGGTCGTGATTGACAATGCTACCATTTTGAAATAACCAATCTTCTGGGCTAATCGCACCAGGAGAATCTTCATAGGCACTTAATCTATACTCTACTTTAGCAGGATCAAGGTTAGACACATTAAATTCACCAGAAGCAATTCCATCTCTAACGATAGCTGCCCACTCTGGTCCAGATTTAAGAATGTTATCACGATACTTAGCAGAAGTACTTAAATAAGTATTATAGCTAAAAGTAGTTTTTCCAGACTTTCCTTTTTTAGTCGTTACTAAAATAACACCATTTGCTCCTCGTGAACCATAGATAGCGGCTGAAGAAGCATCTTTTAAGATTTCAATACTATGGATGTCGTTTGGATTAACAGTCTCTAAACCTCCTGAAATAGGATATCCATCGACAACAATTAAAGGGTTTGAAACCCCAGAAATAGAAGCAGCTGCTCTAATCTGAATTTTTGGAGCTGCACCAGGAGATCCATCTTGATTTTGGATAAAAACCCCAGAAAGTTTACCTGCTAAAGCATCATCTACACGCACTGCTTGTACTGATGCAACGTCATCCCCGCCAATCTTTGCAATGGCACCTGTAACATTTGCTTTCTTTTGAGTACCATAACCCGTTACAACGATCTCTTGTAATTCTGTAAGATCTTCTTGAAGGGTTACCTCAAGACTGTCTTGACCAGTGTAAGGAATTACTTGTGTAGTGTATCCAACATAAGACACCTCTACATTTTGTCCATTTTCTACCGAAACAGTGAAATTTCCGTCAAAATCGGAAGTCGTTCCATTTGTAGTGCCTTGAACAAGCACTGTGGCTCCGGGAATAGGTTCTCCTCCAGAACCAACAACTGTACCGCTTACTTGTGTCTGGGCATAAGTGAATAGCAGCCCGCAGAACATTAAGAGTAGCGATAATTGTTTTTTAATTTTCATTAGTTGTTTGTTTTATATGTGTAGTAAATAAATAATTCGTCTCAAAAAAGACGATCACACAAAACAATACTCTATCTAATAATTAGACTCGAATTGCCTTGGTAGGGTCGTTAATTTGGTATTCCAAATTGGTATTCCAAACTGGTTTTCCATAGTGGTTGACCAAATATATAAAAAAATGTAGTTCTAACAATTATTTGATGAAAAAAAATATAAACAACCTAAAAGGTTGTTATAGAGAATATTAAATAAAATGAGGCATAAAAAAAACCCTCCGTTTGGAGGGTTAATAAAAATGAAATCTAATTAATGATGCTAGGCTATTTTACTAGATACCTAACGCTTGACCACCACCAATCTGGATGGTTTCTGCTGTGATAAAAGAAGCATCTACACTGGCCAAGAAAGAAACCACATTCGCCACCTCTTGTGGTTGCCCTAAACGACCTAACATAATATTGTTTTTCCATGAAGCGAATACTTCTGGCTTTGTCGATTTAATCTGTGCATGGAAGGGAGTATCTATGGTTCCTGGAGATACAGCATTTACACGAATCCCATATTCAGCCAAGTCTTTTGCCAAAGCACGTGTTATGGCATGTACTCCTGCTTTTGAGGTTCCATAGATCCCAGCCCCTGGCCCACCGGCATTCCAGCCTGCATTTGAGGTATAGTTGATGATTGTTGGATGATCACCTTTCTTTAAAAATGGAATGGCTGCGCGGGAAGCAAAAAAGGTAGAATCTAGGTTTAAGGCCATGACCTTACGGTAAAAGTCGGTTGTCATTTCTTCAAAACGCTGACGTCCTCCAAGTCCTCCTGCGTTATTGACTAAAACGTCAATCTTTCCATATTTCTCTCCGATAGCTTTAATATTACTATTCACCGCATCTTCGTTGGTTACGTCAAAACCTACATATTCTGCGCTAATGCCATCTGCTTGAAGCTCTGCGGCTTTCTTTGCGCCTTCGGTATCTTCGATACCATTTAAGATAACCGTAAATCCGTCTTGGCCTAAACGTTTTGCAACTTCAAATCCGATTCCACTGGTGGCACCAGTGACAATCGCTACTTTTTTTTCTGTACTCATATTGGGTATTCTATTTTTTTAATTCTTAATTATTGTTTTTGGGTTCAATCACGAGTTTGACTTTGTTGATTAGGATAAAAATGGCAAATACGGCCAAAACAACAGATACTGTAATGGCAATAAAGGCTGGAGTATAGGATCCTCCTGCGGTTATCTTTCCAATAAACCAATTCATAATTATGGGTGAAAAAGCTGCTACTGTTCCCGCTAACCCTGCTAAAGTACCTACTGAAGGACCTCTAAATAAGTCACTAGAGAGGGTCTGAATATTACCGATGGCAAACTGGAAACCAAAAAGTGCAATCCCAGCCAGATAGATAAAGGTCATGTAATTCGAATCGTTAACAAATAATATAATACCTACAAAGCCCGCTACAATAAGTAAACTTCCTAAAACAATACTGGCTTTTCGTCCAGTGTCGACTGATGTTCTTTTTATGATAGCCTCTGTAAATAAGCCGCCAAGGATACCACCTGCTGCAGCCATTAAATAAGAAATCCACATGGTGTTCCCTATTTCTTCGATGCTTAGATTAAATTTCGAGTTCAAATAAATGGGCATCCATCCTGCAAAAAACCACCAAATAGGCTCAATGAAAAAACGACAAAGTAGCACCCCCCAAGGTTGTTTGTAACTCAAAATCTTTAGGATACTTAAACTTTTGGCATTTTTATCTTCTACAATATTATTTTCTATGCGATCGTCAAGAATTAATTTACGCTCTTGATCTGTTATCCAAGGGTGATTTTCTGGCTTTGCCTTATTGACTATATACCATGGAATAACCCATAATAATCCAATTACCCCTAAAATGATATAGGTCGACTTCCATCCAAACTGCGCATAGAGATAAACAATAATAACTGGGGCAATAACATTACCGATAGAGGCTCCAGAATTAAAAATACCCTGTGCTAAAGCGCGCTGTTTGACAGGGAACCACTCTCCGTTACTCTTTACTGCTCCTGGCCATAAACCAGCTTCACCCAATCCTAAAAGTCCTCTTACGATAGATAAACTAACCACCCCTCTCGCTACCGCATGAAAAGCGGCTGCAACAGACCACACGACAATAGAAGCAATAAACCCAATACGGGTTCCAATCTTATCGTATAAGCGACCCGATAAAAATTTACTTGCTGCATAGGTGACCATGAAAACATTGAGCATCAAAGCATAATCTGAATTATCCATGCCTAGATCTTCACCCATTTGAGGCCAAAGTAAAGCAAAAGCCGTTCTATCAATATAGTTAATTACAGTCGCGATGAAAATCAATCCTATAATCCACCATCTTAATTGGTTAATTTTTATCATTAGTTTAATATTAAACTATCCAAGTATTTTTTGGACAGTAGGTTTTTAATTTAATTAAGGTTTCAGAAAGAAGTAAATTGATTTAAATATTATAGCAGTACTTATATAGATCTTTAAAATGCTTCTTCATTTCTATTTTTGCTTGATCTGGATCTTGATTGCGAATAGCATCTATGATGGCTTTATGTTCTTCAATTCCTTTAAAAGCGGTGTCTTTATCACAAACATGATGCTTTTCAAAATTCGTGATGATTTCTGGGGTGATCTTTAACATGAAGGTGTTTATAGTAGGATTAGCACTTGCTTTAGCGATAGCTAGATGAAAAAGAAGATCTTCTTGTACAGCATCTTCCCCTTTGATTACTTTAGCAGAATAATCTGCTAATGTGTTTTCAAGGTGAATTAAATCATCTGCTGTTCTCCTTAATGCAGCTAATTTCACTCCTTTAAGCTCTAAAAATATTCGCGCTTCAACAAGATCTTTAAATGTAGGAATGGATAGTCCTAAAATATCATCAATCATTCCATTCATTGCAGTGATCCCAATATCAGCGACAAAGGTTCCACTTTGTGGAATGGATTTTACTAAGCCATAGAACTCTAGCTTTTGTAAAGCTTCGCGTAAATTAGAGCGTGTCACACCAAATTTATCGGCTAACATACGTTCTGAGGGAAGCTTATCTCCCGGTTCAAAATTTTTATAATTAATGAGATCCTTTAGCTTTAAAATAATCTGCTTTTGAACTTCTACTATTTGACTATCAATCAACATATTCTAACGTATTGGGTTTTGCATAATCTAAACAAAACTAACTTTTTTTTTCTTGATAACAGGATTAATGAGTTACTTCTAAAGAATAAAACTTCACTCTTGCAAAGGCATCTTCATCTCTTGTTTGGAAATAATTCCCTGCTTTAAAATAATTTTCAAACATTCCCCACTTTTCAATATGAATATTGTTATAAACTTTTGAATGAGCGTCATTTAACACAACTTCCATTCGCCCATTCGTCACAATTACCTCTAGGGTAAATCGCTCGTGCTCTACCTCAACAGGCATTATATATCCATCGTCGTCTTCCCAGGCGCTGGTGTGCAATAATGCTTCATTGGTATTACTTAAATCTTTTACTCTTTTGGTTTTAATTCTAATTTGGCCATTTTGCCAATAAATTTTTAAAACAGGAGGTGCATTGTTATCATTTTCTCCTATTAATTCACGTTGCTCATCGGTTAAACGACCGTGAATTTGCATAACGATTGTGCGGTGATCATTGCCTTGGCTATCCTGTGAAACTTCTGTCACAGCAAGTTCACCTCTCATTCTACCTCCTTCTGCAAAGGTCCAATTAACATGATCACTGCCAGAGACCATTTGCTCTCTTAATTCGGTTCTCGAATAAGTTGCGTTAGGAGTGGTTTCTCCTGGTCTTGTATAAAACACTAATGAACCGTCAATTGAATCGTTGTACATAAAGGGTTTTAAATCATCGTTTGTAGCATAATTTAAAATTTCTGGGGGTCTTACAGACGAAGGATTATTGATGGGGAGATTAACCTTCCAATGGGTTAAATCAATCTCTGGTAATAGAAATGAACTTGAAGAAGTAGTCGATGCTTCAGAGGTGTTCCCCTCTGAAGCATTGGTTTGACTACTACTTTGTTGGCTTGAAAGATATTGATCATACAGAGGGACTGTTTCTTCTGAAGATCCACAAGCTGTATTCAAGAAAAGGAATACAAAACATCCTAGTGTTAGATAATATCTATTCAAACAGTTATATTTCATTTTATTTATTCTGCTGGATAGATTTTTACATTATCGATGTATGCATCTTCTGAAGTACATGCCCACATCCAAACTGAAATTAATCCAGAGGCATTCGAAGTAAATTGTTCTCTAACTAGCGTGAAGTTTCCTTTGCCTAAAGCAGTATCTCCTACATGAGTGATAATTCTTGTAGCTGCTTCAGCATTAACTCCGTCTGTGAAATGACCATCAAGGATTTCGACAACAACTCGATCTCCACCTGTAACATCATCTCTATCATCTTTGATCGCATAGCTGTATTCGAGTATATACTCTCTTTCAGCAGAAACTGTTACAGCTTGGTAGGCATGTCGAGAGTTTGCACTTCTCAAATGCGCCGCTGAAGTAGAATTAGTCCACTTTGCACCTCTTGTTTTAGAATCTGCAGCTGTTCCATCATACAACATAGGTTCCCCATCTGAACTTCCATTATAAGGGTTTCTCGTTGTTCCGTCAGAAAATACATCTACCTTCCAAGCATCATAACTTGAATTCTCAAAATCTCCATTTTCAATGGTTGGTGCAACCGCTGGTGGAATAGGAGGCTCTTCTACATTTATATCTTTAGAAAAAGAATTGGAAACGCCTAAATTATCAGAGGCAACAAGGGTTACAGTATATCGACCAATTGCAGGGAATTCGTGCGTTGGTTCTGCTTCTGTTGACGTGCCATTATCTCCAAAGTTCCATGCATAAGTCGTAGCACTCTTTGAAGTGTTAGAGAAGCTATAGATCAAAAAGTTCTCACTTTCAGTTGCAGAAAAACTCGCACTAGGTGGAGTCAAATCTGGTAAAGAACCCGCTTCTGGAAGCTCTAGCTCTTCGACACAGCCTACTGTTGTCAACAATAGTGCTGATAAAACAAGACCAAAAAAGGAAGGTCTTTTTTTATTTGTGATTAATTGTATGTTTTTCATATTGTTTTGTATTTAACGTAGACTAAACTTGCGCTTAGCCCACGCATTATTAACTAAGAATGAAATTAATATCCAGGGTTTTGTGATAAGGCCCCTTTACTCAATCCTATTTCCACTTGCGGGATAGGGAGTAATAAGTCTGTCGATGAAAAACCATAGCCATTTGTAGAGGAGAAAGCAGAAAGCACATCTTGTGCAGCCCCCATTCGCATCAAGTCAAATAAACGGTGGTTTTCAAAGGCTAACTCAACACGTCTTTCATTTAATAACATGTCTTTAGTTACCTCTGTCACAGCAGTGGGTAATCCAGCACGGTCACGCACCGCTTGAAAAGATGCTAAAGCAGCTGCATCTGTAGTTGCATTGCTTCCAGCAAGGATAGATTCAACATGCATTAATAATACATCTGCATAGCGAAGAACAATCCAATCATTCCCTGCTTTAGTAGGGTCTGATGCATATACAGGACCTAGTTCCCCGTTAGGGAAGTATTTGGCCACTTGATATTCTGTTGCTTGACTTTCGTCTTGACGGAAAGAAACAGCTGTACGGTTACCACCATAAGTATCAAAAGCAGTACGAATGTCAGCTGTGACATAGTTTACACCAGAAGTTCTTCCTACAGCGTTTAACCATTCTGCAGAAAAATTTTGACTATCGATTCCGCCAGTTTCATATCCAATAGCAAAAATAGTTTCACTGTTGTCTTCATCATAAAAAACATCGTGGAAGTTACTTTCTAAAGAATAGTTTCCTGTTGCTACAACATTTTCAAGTAATGATCTCGCTTCTGCATAGTTTCCACGGGTTAACTCTACTTTAGCTAAAAGCACTTGCGCTCCAGCTTTAGAAGCACGGGTTCTATAGGTGTTATCTAAACCAGATATCGCCGTGTTTAAATCTGATTGAATTAAATCATAAACGTCATCACTCGCAACTCTAGTATAAGCTACATCTGTGTCTGAAGGACCTGTCAGGCTTGTAATTAATGGAATATCTCCATATAATCTAACTAGATTAAAGTAAGCATAGGCACGAACAAATTTTGCCTCAGCTTCAAATTGAGCTGCAGAAGTACCTGCTGCTTCAAGATTAGCAAGAACAAGGTTTGCTCTAAAAATCACATTGTAAAAGCTTCTGTAATAATCTGCTACAATACCATTTGTCGCTTCAACAGCAAAACTTTCAAATTGTGCGGCTTCCCCTTCTTGTGCTTTTGTACGAGTGTTGTCACTGCGCATCTCTGTTAAATAAAACTCAACTTGAGTTGAGTGGTTATCCCCAGCACTAGTGGAGTTCGCACCTTGTAAACCGTCATACATATTTACCACAGCAGTTTCTAACTCTGTTGCATTATTGTAATAGCTCCCTCCATTAATCGCAGAGGATAAAGCAGGCTCTAAAAAATCGTCTTCACAGGAAGTAATTAACGCTCCCACAAAAAACAATGCTAAATATTTTAAATGTTTCATAATATATGTTTTTTGTTTATGGATTAAAATTCAACGTTTAATCCTAATGAAATAGTACTAAATATAGGCGATCCAGCACGTTGATATCCCCAGGTTGTAGGAGAAGTGTTGTTGATCGACTCTGGGTTAAATCCAGTATAATCATCTGCTGTTTTATAAATCAAGTTTTGACCAGATACATATAAACGTGCAGAAGATAAATTCAAATTGCTTAAAAGATCAGCATCAAATCTATATCCAATATTTACATTTCTCAAAGAAATGTAAGAAGCGTCTTGAACAATATCATTTGTAAAAATCTTTTGCTTGATAAAGCCTTGGTTAGGTGTAGTCGAGGTATTGAAATCCTGACCAGAGTTAAATTGATTAAATAGGTATTGGTCTCCCATGTTTCTTACTTGAGCCCCAAGACTAGCTTGAACCATAAAGCTTAAATCAAAGTTGCCATATTTGAACTCATTAGCAAAACTCCAAACGACATCAGCATAAGGATCCCCTAGGATTGTTTTATCGTCATCGTCAATTAAACCATCTCCATTTAAATCTTTTACATAAACATCTTGTGCTTCTGCTCCAATTGGGTGGAATGGCTCTTTAATGTACTCTAAAGGAATGTCCTCGTCAACAACCCATCCATAGAAAGAAGAAATGGGTTGACCTACTTGGTTGATCCATTCTGCAGCACGCTTAGAGTCTACATTTTGAATCTGTCCATCTGCCTCTCCAAAGCTTACTAACTCGTTGTCATTAGAAGAGATTAAGAAAGTAGAGTTCCAAGAGAAGTTTTCTGTTGTTATATTTTTTGTTCTTAATTCAACTTCAATACCGCTGTTCTTCACCTCTCCAAGGTTTACAATTGCATTTGTAAACCCTGTGGTAGAAGATATTGGGTTGTTGATTAATAATTGATCACTGGTACGCTCATAGTATTCTACAGAACCTGTAATACGGTTATTAAATAAACCAAAATCAACACCAGGGTTCATTTCAATAGAACGCTCCCACTGTAATCCAGTGTTGGCAATGTTGATTGGGTTAAATGCTGTTGCTAAAGCTCCATCTACTACTGCAGTAGAAGATTGTAATAAAGATAAGTAAGGGAAGTTGTTCACTAAAACATCACCTACATTAAAGAATGGGTTTCCAGAAACACCATAACTAAAACGCAGTTTTAATTGATTAATAACACTATTTCCACTTAAGAAATCTTCGTTAGAAACAATCCAACCGACAGATGCTGCTGGGAAGTCTCCATACTTAGAGTCTGGTCCAAAAGCAGAATAACCATCACGACGATAGCTAATAGATGCTAAGTACTTATTTTTAAACACATAATTCACTCGAGAGATATAAGATATCAAACGTTGCGCATAGTCATACGAATCTGCTGTAACCGTTGTAGGATCTGCAGCTCCAATATTTTGTAATAGATCTGATGTATATCCTTGTCCAGAAGATGACTCAAATTCAGTATCCCACTTTTCAGCAGAGAAACCTAAGATAGCATCTAACTCATGACCATTATTTTCAAAATGGTAAGAGAAGAAGTTATCTGATACAAAGTGAATTCTAGTTTGATTAGATACATCATATTGAGCATTTGACGCACCGTTTCTGTGTGCTTGTACCCCTTGCCAGCGATCACGTTTGGTGTGCTGGAAGTCTCCTAAAAGCGTGGTTTTAAAGTTTAATCCTTTCGCGATTTTATACTTTGCATAAACGCTTCCATATAATTTGAATTTGTAATCGTTACGATCGCGTTCAATTACTTTGGCCGCTGGGTTAGTGTTTGATGTATTAGAAATATCTTGACCACTAGAAACTGCTTGATCATTTGTTAAATCCCAATCATCAAACATACGTTGGATTGCATAGTCTCCTACTTGAGCGTAAGAATATTTTCCACCATCGCGAACACGGTTAACATGTTGAATGGTATTTTCATCTAAATAAGTCGGTAACCAGGGTGTTTGACGTAAAATATCATGGGTAGACCCATCAAAACGTCTTCTGTTAGAATAAGAAGGACTTAAATTAACCCCCATAGAGAACTTATCGTTCAATTTAGTGTCGATCTTAAGTTTTAAGTTATACTTCTTAAAGTCATCTGTTAAGAGTACCCCTTCATCGTGTACATAGTTTAATGCAGTACTGTACTTTGTTTTCTTGTTTCCACCGCGAACAGCAAAAGAGTGAGAAGTAATGACTCCTCCATCAAAAATAACATCTTGCCAGTCACGATCTACCCCAATTTGTAATTTACGTAAGGTTCTGTTAGAAATACTTCCTTCCCCTCCCGTAGATGGGTGACTAGAAGCTCTTTCTCTTTCAGCAGAATCTGCAAGAGAAAAATAGTAAGCATCACTTTGGCGAGCCTCTTTAAAACCAGTATAGGTGTTATAAGAGAATTTTGTTTTTCCTTCTTCACCTTCTTTAGTAGTAATTAAGATTACCCCGTTTGCCCCACGAGAACCATAGATTGCGGCAGATGCAGCATCTTTTAGGATTTCAAAAGAAGCAACATCGTTCATATCTAAGTTCCCCAAGTAATCATTATCTACTAAGAGACCATCTACAACGATGGCAGGATCAGAAACCCCAGTAATCGAACCTGTACCACGAATACGAATGGTAGGAGCAGAACCTGCTTCCCCTTCTGTAGCGGCGATGTTCACCCCAGATACTTGCCCTACTAAGGCATCGTCTACACGAGATACGGCGATTTGATCTAGTTTTTCGTTGGTTACTTTAGAAATTGATCCAGTAAGATTAGACTTTCTTTGTGTACCATATCCTGTTACTACAATTTCATCTAATTCTTGAAGATCTTGTTCCAAGGTAGAATTAATACTGTCTTGACCTGTAAAAGGAATGACTTGCGTTTTATACCCAATGTAGGAGATTTCTACATTTTGTCCGTTGTTTACTTCGATAGAGAAATTTCCATCAAAATCTGAAGTTGTTCCATTGTTTGTACCTTGAACCAAGACAGTAGCTCCTGGGATTGGCTGCCCGTCAGAACCAACAATAGTTCCACTTACTTGTGTTTGCGCATAGGATAAAAGCATCCCACAAAACACAAAGAAAAGCGTTAGTTGCGATTTAATTTTCATTTATTGTTTGTTTGTTTTTACATTAAAATAAAATTCATCTCAAAAGAGATGATGGCACATCAACTGTTTTTTTTAGCAAAATCTAGATTTTACTAAAAAGCGTTGAGGCGGTATCGTTGATTACTTTTGACTAAAAAAGCAATACAGGAGAAAGGTTAGCCCTCCTTTTAATATTGTTTTATTTGGGATGCCAATTTGGAAAACCAAACTGGTTTACCAAATATAAAAAAATTATTATACATCAAAGAGGATGTTAATAAAATTATTTATTCCATAAAATCATCACGGATAGGGCTAAAGACATCGATTAATTCTCCTGCTTCAGAACATACTGCACCATGCAGCGCATTCGTTGGTATATAGAAGCTGTCTCCTGATTTTAAAGTTTTTGTCTCTCCATCGATAGTTACATCGAAAGATCCAGAGGCCACATAAGTCACCTGTGAGTGTGGGTGCTGATGCATTGGACCTACCCCCCCTTTTTCAAAGGCAACATGGACTAGCATGATCTTATCATCATAGCCCATGATTTTACGTTTAACACCCTCTCCTACTGTTTCCCATTCCATGTCTTTGGTCAACAAAAAAGATTTACTTGTTCCGAAACTTTTCATTTATAGTTGTTGTTTAGTTATAGTTAGTGTTTTTGCTATTATATTACAATGTTAGAATTACTGTTGTGGAGGAGTTCCAGGGCCTACCGTTGAATCTCTAAACCAAACCTCAGTATAACTTCCGTTTTCATACTGTTTAGCAATATCTCCCCCATAGGTTTCAGCACCAGTGTGCCATACCATATTCTTTTCTGGGTCTTTCCCGTTTGTTTGGTTATACGCGCCTTGTTTAAAATAATTTAGTTCTCCTTTGTAAGCCGTTATCCGCTCTGTCCCGTCTTGTCTTAGCGGTCCAAACAAGGTCTTTACCTGTTTTGGTAAATCAGTTTTGTTCACATACTCCGACGCGATCAGATTCTTAGTGAAGGTTTTTGTTTGATGGTTTTGGCTTTTAAAGGTCAAATACATAATTCCTTCATAGACGTTTACCTCATAACTAAACTCTTCTCCCAGTTTAATTCCATCTTCAGGTTCAGCAGGATAGTCGTCTTTTCTTGTTCCAACAACAGCCATATCATGCCCCCAAATAGCAGTAGAGAAATCCCATCTCCCAGAATTATCTTCCCCTGCTGTGTTAATTTCATAATTCCAGAAGACAGATCCTTTTTCCTGCCCTGGGAATTTTTTATAATACAATTTAAAAGGTTCATTTTCATGTCCTTCTCCACTGTGAATTTGTCCAACAACGGTGGAAAAAGAGGCAGCAACTCTAGCATCTCCAGTGGTGGAGACATGTATTACCCTGCAGGTCCCTGTTAGCTTTCCACCTTCTTCTGGAACCCATTCTCTTTTTTCGTGTAGTTCTGTTCTAGTATTGCTTGAGTTAGGAGAAGTTACCCCCGAGTTAGGAGTTTTAAATGCTACCCAACGTCTTGTTCCGTCTATAACAGTATAGAAAAAGTCTTTATTTTCAAAGTCAACAAGATTGTTTTCTCTTGTACCATCTCCCATTAATATTTTAAACTTATCCATAAAAGGAATGACTTGGCTGGGGTAAACGGTCTTTTTACTTAAATCGTCATTTGCAGCGAAATAACCCTCATTTGAATAAGCCTTATCACTGATTTCAAGCTTCGCTGATTTAAACCATACCTCAGCATAATTCCCATCTGCATATTGTTTTTGAAGATCTCCTCCATGGGTTTCAGCGCCAGAACACCACACTCTATTGACTTGAGGACTCTTCCCATTGGTTTGATTATAACTGCCCAATTTAAAGAACAAGCCTTGATCTGTATAGGCGTTTTCACGTTCAATACCATCTTGTCCTATCGGAAAAAACAACTCCTTTACTTGAGTAGGAATGTCTTCTTTTGTTTTAAATTCAGAATCAATTAAATCCTTAGTAAAGGTTTTGGTTTCGTGTCCTTCACTTGAAAAGGTGAGGTACATCATTCCATCTTTTACTTCAACCTCATAACTAAACTCTTCCCCCAATTCGATTCCCTCTTCTGGTTCCTCTGGATAGGTGTTTTCATCTGTGCCTATAACAGAGAAATCATAGCCCCAAATGGGATAAGAATAATCCCATCTTCCTGAATTGTCTTCTCCAGCCGTATTGATTTCATAATTCCAAAAAACCGACCCCTTAGTATGGCCAGGGAATTTTTTATAATACAATTTAAAGGGCTCATTTTCATGTCCATCTGCACTGTGAATCTGCCCCACTACTACTGAATAACTTGCGGCCACTCGAGCATCGCCCGTAACAGCAACTTGATTTACTTTGAGTGCTGCGCTTAATTTTGCATTGGTCATGGGGGACCACTTTTTTAACTGAGCAAGTTCTGTCCTTGTGTTATTAGAAGTTCCATGGGTATTCCCGGCATTTGGAGTTTTGAACACAACCCAGTTTTCTTTTCCTTCATTAGTGGCATAAAAGAAATCTTTATTCTCATATTTAAGTGCTTGACCTACATTCGATCCATCGCCTAAAATCAAGTTAAAATGCTTGAATATTGGGATTACATCATTAGCCTTTAAATCAGGCTGATTAGTATTGTTACATCCAGCTAAAGAAATAAATGCAATCAATAATAAGTAACGAAAAGCAAAGATTAATTTTGTCATTGTGGTGTTTATAAAATTATTGGTTCTCCAAATTGGTATACCAATATAGTGGAAATATGATTTTAATCCTTTAATTTTCAATAAAAATTATTTTCCTCCTTAAAAAATAGACATACAATGGCGAAAATCCAACCCAATAAAATTCAAAAAGGTTCAAAATACAGCAATATTCTTTTTTTGCATTTATTTTTCATGTTAACTATAGTGCATGCACAAGAAATTGATTCAAGTCGAGTAAATGTTAGAGTCAACCAAAAAAAAGAGAAGAAAAAGAAACAACGGAAGGTTAGACTACCAAAAATAGATTTGAGTCATTGGAAAGTTACATTACCTGTAGTTAATGAACATGGAAAACCTTATGAAATAGAACCTCCCGCAATTTTGGATTATGCCACCAACCCCATAGCCCAACCTTATATGTATCTGGACGACCGTAAAGGAGCTATTGTCTTCCATGCCATGCCAACAGAATCGAAAACAGCCAATACAAAATACACACGATCAGAACTTAGAGAACAAATGGTTCCAGGCGACAACAATACTAACTGGACGTTTGCTGATGGTGCCTACATGAAAGGTAAAATTGCCATGGAAGCTAGTACCAAAGATGAAGAGGGGAAATACCATAGAACTATAATCATGCAAATTCACGGACGATTAACCAATGAGCAACGCGATCGTATTGGTCAAAAAGACAACAATGCACCGCCTATCTTAAAAATCTATTGGGACAACGGAAAAATTAGAGTAAAGACCAAAGTATTAAAAGATCTGAATGCCAGCGACGATGAAATTTTACATGAAGATGCATGGGACAATGATGAAGGTTTCAATTTTGAACAACGCGTAGATTTTAATCGTTTTATACTAGAGGTAAAAGTTTCGAAAGGGAAAATGATAATTATCTTGAATGGAACAGAATACAAAGTTTATGAGAGCATACACATGCAACGCTGGGGAGTTTTTGAAAACTATTTTAAGGCGGGAAATTATTTCCAGTCAAGGGATGAAGGATCTTTTTCTAAAGTGCGATACTATCATCTTGAAATAAAACATTAAATCGTAGAAAGAACTATTTTTAAAGTTGAAGCCAAAAACAAAAATATCAATGTGAGATTGTAAGTAAATCTAGTAGATGACATTTTCGCAAGGTTGCCCACAATTGAAATCAGCTGTAAACCATGAAAGTAAATGACGGTCTTTTTAATCAAGAACTAGATCAGAAAAAGGAAAAGAAATCAAAATCCATTACTTCAGAAACTGAGGAACAATTAAAAACATTGTTGAGGCTAAAGGAGATGGCAACATTTCAAAACATCAGATAATGGAACCAAGCTATAAAAATATTTTTGCATATTGGATTTGGAGCAGAAGGTGCCAGTTTACTATTCCACTTGTAGCTCCAAAAACCAGTCCTTCTCTCTAAGTTCTCAGAATCGATACTTAGCAAAGAGTTCAAATCCTGTTCTGGATAAATTACTATTATTCCCCACTCCAAAGTCGGTCGCATAACCAATATCGATTCCCATTTTCAATTTAAGCATGAACATTACGTAAGCGTAATCGATACTTTTATAACCCATTCCGATCTCAAAAGTGTTTTTGAAATTGAAGTTTCCACCGATACTCATTTGATTTGGAACTCCTGGGATTATCCTAGAAGTAACATAAGGGTTAATTGTAGAATCAAAAAAGCCAAGGTCAATTGAATAGCCTGCAGCCATATAAAGTGTAGGGTTCTGATTTTGAATGAATGAACTATCATCTATGAACTTTTCTGGATTTAGAAAATTGGGAGTTCCTAAAGAAAAGTATAGCTTCTCGCCTTGAATTAAAAACCCTGCACCAAACACAGGATAATTCCCTTGATTGGTTGTTGTAATGAACAAATTTGATTCTGTTGTAATTCGATCCAAATCTTCAAGGTTTGTTTTCTTAGATGTCATACCAGCTTTCAGCCCCAAGTTCAGGATGTATTGTCCTCCAAGTTTTAGCTTATAACTTGCATCAACAGCATACTGATTTCGAGTGTCAATGTATATCTTGTTGGAAATCACAGAAACTCCAAACGAAAGATTCTTTTTGGGAGCACCTGAATAGTATAAGTAATTTAAACGTGGTGCTTGTGCAACTCCCGACCAAGTAGTTCGAGTAACAATTGCAATCGATTTGCCTTCAGAACCAACATAAGCCGAATTAAACGCATTCATGAAAAATCGTTCCATCAATAAGTTTTCATCTACTTGTCCAAAAACATTACCTAAGAAAAGAAGCGAAAAAATAGATGTAATTTTTTTTATTGTCATATTTAATTGAATATATATAACCAACCTGTAATTGGTTTTACACTTTTTCCATAATACACTTCATATAAATAAGGACCTGTAGGTAATGGCTTACTTGTACTCTGATTAATTCCTCTCCAGTTATTTTTATAATTTATCGCTTTAAATACTCTATTACCGTCTGGACTATATACGCGAACAATGTTATAGTTAAATAATTCTAAGTTTGCAATCTTCCACATACTTTCTATCCCACTACTTTTGGGTGTTAAAACAGAAGATATTATTGGCACATTATCTGGAAGACCGTCGTTAAAAAGATCACTATCTTGATTGTCGCCAATTCCGTCTCCATCTACATCCTCTGATTCATTTGGATTATAAGGAAAGGCATCTAAATGATTAGGAATTCCATCATTATCAATATCCCAATCATAAGTATCACTATATCCATCATCATCAGTATCTAAACATTGATTAGGATCAAATGGCCAAAGATCTTGTTCATCTTCACAACCATCATTATCATCATCATTATCAATACAATCTGGTATTAAATCTTGATCAAAATCTTTAGGTGTATTATAGCTTATCAAAGGGTCTGATTCACAATCTATCTCATCTATATCATAATATCCATCGTTGTCATCGTCAAGATCAGAATTATTACCTATACCATCTTCGTCAGTGTCTAGCCACTCGGTTTCATCTAATGGAAAAATGTCGTTTATATCTATAAAACCGTCATTATCATCATCCTTATCTTCATTATCTCCTATACCGTCCTGATCGTTATCAAACCACTCTAAAGGATTAAAAGGAAAGCTGTCTTCAATATCACTAAAACCATCATTATCATCATCCGGATCGATATTGTTCCCTATACCATCTTCATCAGTGTCAATCCATTCAGTTGGATCACTTGGAAATACATCTATTCCGTCTGCATAAGAATCATCATCTGTATCATCATCCAATGGATCTAAGCCTAGAGTTTGCTCAAGAATATCTGATAAATTATCGTTATCATCGTCAGGATCACACAAATCACCCATAGAATCACCATCAAAATTTTCTTGTTCTGGGTTATAAGTTTTAGGACAATTATCTAAATTATCTAGGACACCATCATTATCATCGTCCACGTCGCACAGGTCTCCTATCCCATCTTTATCATTATCTTCTTGTACAGGGTTGTAGGTGTTTGGGCAGTTATCGTTTACTCCTGAAATTCCATCGTTGTCGGGATCTTTTTGACTCTCGGCACAACCCTCTGAATCTGCTTGCTCATCTGAAGGGGTGTTAGGGCATTGATCTAAAGGATCATTAATCCCATCACCATCACTGTCACCAAATAAATTAACTGTATTGCTTGATTGTGATATACTTGCTGTGTTAATCCCTGAGGAATCATAAATTGAATTGGCAACTGGAACTACTGTTAAAAGCTCGTTCCCACTTGGGACACCTGTAAAGGGGATGCCTAGGATAAATTGCTTTGAATCTGATGATTGGCTAATGGAGGAAGGGGTTGGCGAGGAGAGTCCTGCAGTTCCTCCAGAAAGAGTAAGTTGAAAGTCGTTTACATCTAATGAACCACTGCCCGACGAGGTGCCATAAACTGACTCGCTAAAGGTCACAGAAACTACCGAGTTATCACCAGATAATTCTGTTGAGATGATTATCGGTAATTCATCAACATCGTTTACTGAAATAGTCAACGCTTTGGCAAAAGTAAACTGTCCATCACTAACTTGTACACGTATACTCAGCGATGGTGTCTGCTCGTAGTCAATGAATCCATTGACCAAGAGTTGATCGCCTGAAATGGTAAACAAAGAATTATGCGTATCTCCATTCCCACTAACTAATGTAAAAGTTGGTGTGGAGGAATCCTCATCTGTTGCAAGTAAACTTCCAACTAAGGTTCCTGTGCTTACCTGCTCATCAACTGAAGAGGACGAAGAAGTTGCTGAACCTCCTTGAAATACAATTGATGAATTTCCAAGCTGGGTAAAAGAATGAATAGTGTATCCACCAATTTGGGTAATTGTACCACCAGTCGCTATTGGGTTTCCATTATATCTTAAAACTACTATTCCATTTGCACCATCTCCTCCTGAATAATTTGTTCCACCAATTCCACCGTTACCTGAATTTCCTGTTTGATCAGGTGGATTATAATTACCGTATGCTCTACCCGGTCCTCCGTCTCCTCCAGCAGCATAAATTATTGCTGAACCACTTATTTCGTTTAAGGTACCTGAACCAGCACCACCAATGTTACCAGCATTTCTACTAGCACCGTTAGTTCCAGCAGAGGATGAACCTCCACCTCCTCCACCATTACCATTTCCTGGAGAGTTATTTATCCATCTTCCTCTACCTCCACTATTTCCTTGTCCTAAGGTACCTGAACCTCCTGGTCTATCTGTGCCACATCCAGAACCTCCACCACCAGAAGCTCCATTTGAACCAGAGGTAGCACAACCTCCACCGCCACCGCCACCAAGAGCAGTGATAGTTGTAATGTTTTGACCTAATAGAGAACTACTTCCTCCATTGCCTCCTGGACTACCTGTACTATTAACTCCTGTTCCACCGACTCCTACAGTTATAGTGAATGTTTCTCCAAAGGTTGAGGTAATGGTTCCCGTTAGGTAACCGCCGGCACCACCACCGCCCCCGCCTTCATTTGAGTTACCGTATCCGCCAGCTCCTCCTCCTCCAACAACAAGATATTCAAGGCTTGATGCACCAGCAAATCCGATATCGGTAATAGGTTCGTTTACATTACTAACTGATAGGGTAAATGCTTTGTAGAAATCAGCTGAACCATCTGATACTTTTAGGTAAATTGAATAGCTGTTCTTTGTTTCATAATCAAAACTGTCGTTGGTTACAAGACTTGTTCCGCTAACATTAAAACTTCCATTGTCATCGTCCCGGGCGTCTCCACTATCGGTCAGACTGAATGTATGAGTGTCAGCAGAGTCTTGATCCACTGCAGTCATAGTCGAAATGATTGACCCTGAATTGATGTTTTCTTGGAAAGACGATTGAATAAGTAAAATATCTGTAGGAGCTTTATTAGCATTAAGCGTAAGCTCAGAAATTGTTTTATTGTTAACCGTTGCAGTTAAATTATTTTGGGTTGTATCTGTGTTTGTGGTTGTTTGTTCTTCCCAATTATTCCCGTCAAATAGTCTTAAATAAAGTCCATTCTCATTCAAGCTATTAAGTTCACTATCTGAGTAAGCTATTTTTATACTTCCCGAAAAAGAAGGGATTGTTTTAGTAAAATAGTAGGACCTATTTATGGAGCTATTAATTGTATTACTTGTTGTTCCTAACTTACTGATTGTATTGTCTACAATGTTAAAATCAACGGTTGGGTTTATTGTTAAACCATCTATATGAATATAGGTGTTCGTTTTTAAAGTAATTTTTTCATTGATGTTAGAGCCAATAAAAACAGTTTGGGCTTTGACAAAAGAACCAATTAATAAAAAAGCGAATAAGAATCTCTTCAAATTATTCATAAAAAATAATTATTAATATAACTGAATTCACCATTAAATAGAAATACGAAAATTTGAATGTGGTTTTTCATTTTAAATTGAATAATCTATTATGGAACACCATGTTTTACTGGTAAAAGGCTCTCATATGAACTCCGCCCCAGCCGCCCAGGAAAAGTTTGACATTGTATGTTCTTCCGTAATGATTTCCATTGACATTTAATGGGTAAACGCTAAAATCAAATTCATAAACTGCGTAAGAACCAGTAATCGATGGTAGACTATTTCCCCATGAATTATTTACTGCAGTCCATGAATTTGTTGGTGCAGATTGAGTGTCTGGTCTAAAATTTACTGTGTTACCACTATTAGTGTGGTAACTAAAATAGAATATAAGAGCTTGAGGATTATTACCTGATTCTCCTCTAACCTCTAGAGCGCCATTATTCCATCTAAAGCTCAAGCCAGGAAGATCTATTTGAGAATCCGCAGCAGCAGTGGCTGAAGATTGCGTCACCATTGATGATCCATATACAGGACCAGAAGTGTCAATAGATGTCCATGAAAGTGTTCCAGAACCGTCAGTCTTAAGCACTTGATTAGCTGTGCCATCAGTGTTTGGTATTGTAATAGCACCTGCTGTAATTGATCCGCTGGTTTCTATATTAGTAATATTGCTGTCACCTAATCGAATTTTGTTAGAGGCATCTACAATAGCATTTGCGCCAATAGCTGTAGCATTAGACAGGTTTGTTGCATTGCCTGAGCCAATACCGGCTTGATTCCCAATAAAAGTATTATTATTTCCATCAACATTATACCATCCAGCTTTATAGCCTAAACCAATATTACTTGAGCCTTTTGTTCTTCTTAATGCATCCCAACCTATTGCAACATTTCTATCTCCACTATAATTTAATTGTAATGCTCTGTAACCCAATCCCACATTATCATTTCCTGTATTTCCGCTTTCTGTCCTGATACTGGATCCAGCTTCTACACCTACCATGGTGTTGTAATTACCCGAATTATTGTTAAGAAGAGAATTTGAGCCAATTGCAACATTACTTTGACCTGAAACGTTATATGTCATTGACCTATCACCTATTGCCAGATTGTTTGATCCTGTTGTGTTTGCATCTAAAGCTTCACTTCCTCCAATAGCTATATTTCTACCTCCGGTAGTATTTTTATTTAATGAATTCCAACCAATACCAACATTCATATACCCTGTGGTATTATATTGCATTGACCTTGCACCTATTGCTACATTTTTATTTCCAGAGGTTACACTATTTAAAGTCAAGTAGCCCAAACCAACACTTCTATGCATAGATCCAATATTTGGAGAAGTTGTGCCATCCAATAACACGTTCTCTGTACCATATAAAAAGGTTGGGGTTGAAGTTGAAGGAGTTGCCCATGAAAGTATTCCAGAACCGTCGGTCTTAAGCACTTGATTAGCTAATCCGTCTGTGTTTGGTATTGTAATAGCACCTGCAGTAATTGACCCGCTAGTTCCTACATTAGTAATATTTGTGTCTCCTAGTTGAATTTTGTTTGAAGCATTTACAATAGCTCCCGCTCCAATAACAATTGCATTACTCAAATTATTTGAGCTTACATTTGCGTTCTTTCCAATGAGTATGTTGTTTGATCCAGTGGTTAATGTTTCTCCGGCTCTATACCCTAAAGCTGTATTTCCACTTCCAGTAGAATTAATTATGGTTTGTGCTCCAATGGCGGTATTATGATCTCCTGTAGTTAACTCAAACATTGTTTCTGCTCCTAGAGCAGTATTTTGTTGTCCATCAGTAACTTTTTGAAGTGCATAATATCCAACTGCAGTATTATTATCAAAACTAGTACCAGAATAATTTTCTAAAGCTCTGCTTCCAATTGCAGTATTTCTTTTCCCTGTTCCAGATCCCATAGATGTTCCTAAGGCTAGATTATTATGTCCATTCCCTAATCCAGGGCCAAAATATAAACCTTGGGATGAGTTGTTAATTAGAAGAAGCCAATTGGAACCATCATAAGAATAAAATCCAACCGTTCCGTCTGTCTGATACAATAACAAACCCGTCGCAGGGTTAGGAATTGCATTCTTTTGAATTTGAGTCATTCTTGGCACTAAGAGACCTTTAGAGGTCGAATTAATATCTAGTACCGAAGATGCTTCTGGTGTTTCCGTTCCGATACCGACCTGTGATTGAAGTGTATTGAAGGCAAGAAATAAGATGGAAGAAAGTATGATTCTCTTTATCATATAAATATATTTTATTAAATATATTACTAGAGATGTGATTTCGGGGCATTAATCTAAATAGCGCATTTCCATAAAAGGAAAAATCATGTCCAAATACTGCAGCTTAATAATTTACCCCCTTAATAAGAGGTTTTTAATTGAGATTATTTATTTTTAATTAACTATTAATTTATGGATCAATATTTAGCGATACTACCGTTTATTTTTTTGTCGATTCTTTTTTTTTACTTAGGATTAAAAAAAAGGAACTATTCAAATAGTTTTCATATTGATTATATTTTAATTCATTTGATCATTTTGATTTTCATGTCTTTTTTTTATTTTGGGATTAAAACCCTAGATTTTCCACTCTCTTTTTTTGATATCATTAATCAACTTCATATTGCCTCATTAATCGCTTTTATTCTCCATGTAGAATCTGCAATTAGAGGGTATAGATTAGGTATAAAAAAATATTTTGTATTCGCCTTTTTAATGCATTTTGCGATAATACTAATTAACTTTTTTGGAATACAATTAGTTGATTATAAGACTGATGTGAAATATTTTATGTTGCTTGAAATTAACGATCCGTTCTACTTTACAGACAAAATACTTGTTAAAGGAACGGCTATATCGCTATTAGTTCTTTATTTAATCAGGATGTGTTATTTAAATGTGAATAACTCCTTGACCATCAATCGCAAAAATCTTTATAAGTTTTGGGTATACTCCTATTGTTTTTTAATTATAGAGCAAATGTTGGTAAATAAACTTTACTATTTTGGTTTTTTTGCAGATCCATACATTGATTATGTAAATATCCTAGTGCGTTTTAATGCTATTACTACCTTGATGTTCATCTTTATAAATCCAGCTATTTTAAATTATTTACCAATAATAAAATCAATCAAAATTTATAGTAGGGTTCAAAAACATAATTATTTTGAAATTATTCAAATATTTATAAAAAAAGAAAAGCTGTATCTAAGAAAGAAAATAAAAATAAGTGATGTCTCAAGTGATTTAGGAATTTCAATAAAAAATATTCGTGCATCTATTTTATTAGAAGAAGGAGTTAATTTTAATGATTTTATAAATAAATTCAGAATTGAAGAATCTACAAAATTAATTAAATCAGATTATTTAAAAACCCGAACTGTTATAGCATTAGGGGAGAAATCAGGTTTTAATTCACATCAATCATTTTTCAGAGCGTTTAAAAAAGTTCATAATACCACACCCACCATATACTCAAATCTAATAAACAAAAAAGGGGAATCGCAATCCATCTAATCTCAGTATATTAAGATGTTATAATTCATATAAAATAAGCTGCTTACTTTAGGTCAAAACGACCCTTTAATTGTTCAATATATTTTCCTCCCACTTTGTAATATTTTTTTTCTAGATAAACCAAATCTCCTTTAATAGAAGTAATTTTTTCAATATTGATCACATAGGATCTATGAATTTGAATAAAATCGTCTTGTGGTAGTTTTTGAATGAATTTAGAGAGATTATTATGAACTATGTAATTTTTGTTTTCGCAAACTATTTTGATATAGTCCTTCAGAGCTTCAACCGCCCATATGGATTAAATTGGGCAGGTTATACTACTGTTAAAGATGCTTATAATTGGGATCCAAAATTGATTTCTGACTCCTTAAATGGGATTGATATTCTTGGAATTGAAGCACCAATCTGGACAGAAACGGTCAGTAATTTTAACGAAATATCTTATTTAATATTCCCTAGAATTTTAGGACACGCAGAGATTGGCTGGACAAATTCAAAATTAAGACAATGGGATACATATAAATTGAGAATGGAAAAACATAAAATACACCTAAAAAGTCTTGGAATTAATCTAAAGGATTGAGGATGTTTATAATAACTTGTTTTTTGTAGAAACAAGCAAACTAACTGAATAGGATAATGAAGGTACAGTTAATGCCGTCTTTTTACTTATTTAGGATTTTTAAGGTATTTTAATGTTTTGATATCATTTTTTATAAAAAAAGAGTTGTTTTAAACCATATAATTATAGCGTTATTTGTTTTACTAAATGTTATGCTTATGTCATTTTCTGTTATGAAATATTTTTTCCTTTCGTTTTTTAGTTTATTCTTATTTAGTCTACTGCCATGTAATGCTCAATCGAATCCTGACAACATTATTCAAAAAAAAGTAGAACACATAATTAAAAATTATGATTGGGGTGGTTTATTAAAGTATCAAGAAGAAAATATTAATCTTTTGAGTTCATTTAAATCTAAGTCAATAATTGTATTGATGGGTGACTCAATCACTGAAGGTTGGTCTTATTACGATTCGGGATTTTTAGAAAACAACAATTTAATAAATCGTGGTTACAGTGGACAAACTACATCTCAAATGTTATTAAGGTTTAGAAAAGACGTAATAGCATTAAATCCAAAAGCGGTAGTAATCTTGGCTGGGATTAATGATATAGCAAAAAACACAAATTTTTATGATTTAAAAACAGTTGCAGATAATATTTTTTCAATGGTTGAATTATCTATAGCTCACGATATAATTCCAATTATATGCTCTGTTTTGCCTGCGGATAAATTTGTTTGGAATCCAAAAATTGTTCCAACCCAAAAGGTGATAGATTTGAATATTATGCTTGAGAGTTATGCAAGAAAAAATAATGTAATGTACCTGGATTATTACAGTGTTATGCACAATGGCAAAGGCGGATTGAAAAGTAGATTTACTAACGATGGTGTTCATTTAACAATGGAAGGATATGAGATGCTTTCTAATCAAATATTACAAGCAATCAAAAGATTAAATACATCTCCACACTGATTTTCAAATTCATCAGGGTGAATTTTATATTTGTTCTAGAGTACAATTTGGGAACTAAATAATTTGGTATTCTTTTTATTGAATTTAATTAGGAAAAACAAGGGCGAACTCGTATTCATTCAGGATCAGATTGAGCTTTCGATTGCGATCCCCCTGATCTCCCCTCATTGATTTGGCTCTCCTGGTCTTTTTGTCCCAGTGTTTAGGTTTGATTGATCTGTTTGGATGATATAAGAAAAACTCATTTGGATCGAGGTGTGGCTCAATTAATCTGAGTAAATGTCCGGAAATAGTGTTATATTGTTGGAATAAATAAACGGTATCCCATATATGACAACACATCCTCAAAAAGTTCGATTCTCTCCGACTCTACCATATCACCCAGAGAGATCAATGTTTTCGGGGTTTGTTTTTTCAGTGGGTCGAAACTCTCTTTTAAGCCTTAAATAATATGACTGATCCTAGCGATCTGACCATGTTCGGGAGCATGCAGCAATCCCTCGATTACTTTTTTACCGGTAATCTGTTCCAGAGGCATATCTTAACGATTCAATGTTGATTTTTAAAATGTCTTTGGATTTTATATGATGGACGTTATGATTGAAGATTTGTCGATGTTTTGTTTATTTTTTTTTAATGAACTCACCATTCATTTAAATAGGCCCATGAAAAAATAACTATTAACTACTCTCAATTACTAATTTATGAAACCTTATCATTTTTTCTTTTTGATTCTTGTTTTTGCTTGCCAAAAAGATAAGCAAGCACCTGCAAATAATGCATCTGAAACTTTTCCTATTCCTATTATATGGATCGATACTCAATCCGTTCCGATAGACAGTAAAGAGGATTATGTAGACGCTACGATTGTCATCGAAGGAGGAGATCCAAATCATAACTTAGCGGAAACAACCACTAGGATTAAAGGAAGGGGTAATTCTACCTGGTCGTTAGGACTAGAATGGGGGAAAAAACCTTATCAAGTTAAATTCTCTGACAAAACAGAGATTTTGGGAATGCCGCAAGACAAAAAATGGGTTTTACTGGCTGAACTAAGTGATAAAACATTCATTAGAAATAAAATTGCACGGTACTTAGGGAATAATAGTCGTTTCGACTATACCCCTACTGCCCAATATGCAGAACTCTATTTAAATGATGAATTCCAAGGACTTTACCTGATCGGACAAAAAGTAGAAGAGTCTAGTAATCGAGTAGATATAGGTGACGAAGGCTATTTAGTTGAAATAGATCAAATTCATCGAATTGATGAAGGGGATGTCTATTTTACTTCAGAACCTTATGTCCGGGTAAATGGTGAAAATGTGTTTAATATTAAAGAGCCTGGATTGGAGGCTGGTTCTGAAGAATATTTATTAATCAAAAATCACATTCGAGCGTTTGATGAAGTTTTATTTTCAGACAATTTCTCAAACCCTACTTCTGGTTATGCCGCCTACATAGACGTAGACAGTTTCATCGATTGGTTCATCATTAATGAGATTGCAAAATCGGTAGACGCACGTTGGTATTCGAGTATTTATTTCACCTATGTTCCTGGAGAGAAAATTAAAATGGGACCCCTATGGGACTTTGATCTTTCGTTTGGTAATGTCGATTATGCCGATGCTGAATATTCTTATGGTTTTTGGGTTTTAAATAATCCATGGATTAATCGCTTGTACCAAGACCCTGTATTCAGGGAAAAAGTGAATACACGCTTTGCTTATTATTACGATAGCCTGCCAGAAATCATGGCAGAAATCGATACCTATGCATTGCACATTGAATCGGCTCAAGTACGTAATTACACAACCTGGGAAACCTTAGGCGTTAGGGTATGGCCAAATCCAGTTTGGTTTGAAACTTATCAAGAAGAAGTAGATCAACTTAAAAACTGGATAACCGATAGAATGAATTGGTTAAATACTGAGCTATAAAAACATTACAGATTTATCAATAAAAGAATTACGTCCAGCAGGTATTAGGTATAGAGACTAAATTGGCAAAAAGATAGTTTCCTCAACATTAAATGCAAGCAGGGGAAAAGTATTGGATCAAGGCAAGTGGGTTCATTAGACTGGAATCACCCCGGCGCTGTGTAAGGGAAGTTGTGAGACCTTGAAAGAGGCTTTAATTATAGCCAATAAAAAAGGATTGACTATGTCTGCCGATCCAACCTGCAGGAATGGCTTGTAGAAATATGGTGAAGCCCCAAAAAAGATATTGACCGAACTGATCTTGAGATCAAATATATTGTTGACCATATATGAACAGGCTATGCCTTTGCGGCAGGATTAATCTTCGATTTACAAGAATACGACGATTTTAAGTCTTTGCGCTTTGCCAATGCAGCTTATGCGTTAAAACACACCCATAAGGAGACGTAACTATGCTTCAATAAAAGAGGTATGCGGTCTTTTAGATGGGAATACTTCTGCATGGGTAAATAGATAAACGATCTGTAAGTTCAGTAAATAAAAAACCCTTTGTAAAAACAAAGGGTTTTTTATTTAGATATAACGCTTCTATATAGAAGATTCTCTTCCTTTAAATTAATTTGTCCATCCCCCGATGAGTTCTCGTGGAGATACTCCATAGGCTTTTATTCGTTCTTTTAAAGCATCTGAAGAATTGCCAAACAAGACAAACGATTCGATTGTAAAAGCAGCTAAAAAAGGCTCCATATTAGGACCGCTTTCAAAATTATCAGCGTGTAAAATCGCTGCTTCAGAATTAGCGTATTTTTCAATAAGGGTAATCTTTTTCTGATCTTGAGAAAGGTAATATCCATAATCATATGCTTCTGGCTCGTTTGCACGCATAAATGTTGTTAAACCTTCTAACATGGTCATTACTTCTGCTAGACTATACCCTTTATTAATCGATAATTCCAGTAAAAAGCCAACTTTTTGATTGGTTCTATTTTGACTTGCACGTGCAGTAGCCTCTTTTTCAAATGCAGAAAGATCAAAAAATTGATACTCCTCAATAATTTTATCACCTTCCCATTGATAGGCAATATGAAAAGGAAAATTCACTTTCTGCCCAGTATATTTACCCGTAGCACTAAAATTATTCCAAGTAGAAGTCCACACTTTTTTATTTGAATAGTAGTTTGTTTCAATTTCAGAACCATCTGCGTCTCCATTGACCGAATCAAAACTAATGTCATCAAAAAGGTCAAACATATCGTTTATACCTGCAATAAATGCGGTTTTATCAAATTCTTGATTATTGGCATTTACCATTTTCATGTCATCAGAAAAAACTTCCTCTAAATAGGTGGCATTTTCATTAGAAACCTCGTCGAATACTTTTTGGATAATCGCTGTTTTAGCATCCTTAACCTCAACTTTAGCATAAGGTTGTTCACAAGCAAAAATGAGTCCTAGACTCAAGAATAGAATTATTTTTTTCATTTTAAATTGATTTATGATTATAGACAAGATAACGAAAAATAGCGAAACACTTTCTTATTCGATCTTGATAATGAATAAATTATATCATAAAAGAGGCGCTTAGGATTTCATTGAAATTACTTTTTTCAACCCGCAACAACCCTTTAAATAAAGTCTATTCTTCTACTTCTAAAATCATTTCAACCTCTACTGCAATTCCCATTGGAAGTGACACCATACCAACTGCAGAACGAGCATGCTTACCTTTTTGACCAAAAACTTCTACCATAAGATCAGAATAACCGTTGATTACTTTAGGATGGTACTTAAAATCAGCAGTTGCATTGACCATACCCAGGACTTTAACGATACGTTTTACTTTATCTAAATCTCCTAATTCATTTTTTATAACAGCAAGGTGATTAATAGCGATTAGTCTTGCGGCAGCATAACCTTGCTCTAATTCCATACTATCTCCTAAGCGTCCAATTATATATGTCCCATCTTTCTGTTTTGGTCCTGCTCCAGAAATATAAAGCATATTTCCACTGCGAACAGCACTTACATAATTTGCGACAGGCGGAGTTATTGCTGGCAATTGAATCCCTAATTTTTCAAGCTGTTTTTCAACTTTATGCTCCTCTGTTAAGGAATCTTTTTTTTCTGTATTAACAGAAGGAGTGCAGGAAACAAACGCAAACAAGGAGATAAAAAATAAATTTTTCATAAGTGAAAGTTTAGCTACAAAGTAATCAAAAAAATAAGTTCTTATTCTTCTCGACTCCACTTTCTTACACCCGTAATTTTTCCTTCACGGATATAATGACGCTCAAAAAAATGATACTTTTCTTCACTTCCGTCTTTCTTGTAGCGGGTTTCTGTAAAAGGAAACATTACCACGGTCAAACCTTCATCATAAGAGGGAACAACAGGGATTACATCATAAACACTTCGCGTTATTGAATCATAGGGTTCATGCATTGACTTAATTATTTCTACCGCAGTGGCAATATCAAATTCCAGTCTTTCTAAACCTTTTTCTGGATAGAAGAACATGGTGTCTTTAAAGTTTTCTTTGGATAGAAAAGCATAGTTTTTGTTGACAAAGGCAGTAGAAAAATCCAACGCTAATTTTGCTGCAGCTTCAGAACCAAAACGGTAATTGTGACCTTTATTAGTTCCTGATAATATTTCACCTCCGCTATCATAAATGGGTTCTTGTGCTTTTTCTTGCGTACAGGATAAAACTAAAAACAATGAAAGTAAAATTGAAATTAATAAAAATTGAGAAAGGGTATAGGAGATTATTTTTTTCATTTTATGTGATTTTTGAGTTGACTTAATGCTAAAAAAAAATCGATTAATTGAGGGATTTATAGTGATCAAATCCTTCCTATTCATAATGTTAAGTTTTATAAAAATATTGCCTATCAATAATTCAAGCGAACTATTCTAAACAAATAAAATTTAAATTAAAAGGAGATATAAGTCCTTTAGCAAAAGATTTTTTCCAAAGGACTTAATTGATCAAAAATGATTTTTTTTAAAAGTTAAATTTTAAGGTCTATCTATAAAGACCCGTACCATTTAATGACATTTATAGTAAAGTTTCGCGTTGCATTGGTAGTTCCTCTATTTGCAATAAACTCCTGAAGAACTTTTGGCACACCTTCATATTTCACTTTTTGCTTGAATAAATCACCAAGGTCTTTGTGTCCTATAGCTACCCAGTGAGTAGCGCCGCCACCACCGATGTCATAATTGCCCATGGCCATGGGTCTTCCATCTTGAATTTTAGTAAGTTTTGTAGCGATTTTATCAAAAGCCGATTTGAATGCCATGGGGTTCTCTGCCTCAAATTCGTATAATTGTATGTATGGATAGTCATTTGGTGCACCACCAAAATAACTCATAAATCTTCCTGCAGCAGAAGGCCCCCATTCCTCTACATAATTATTTACCCTTTCCCTAAAAAGGTTCCATTCTGCAGAAGTCACATCACCTTCAACACGACCGCGATTTCCGACTTCTCCAAAAATAATAATACGGTGAGTCATCTCATTATCTCCTATAGAGATTCGTTCAATACTTACCCCGCCTGATTTAAATTTAGCTTCACCCCAATAATCGTCAAATAATTCTGCAAGGGCACGTTCGCCTCCAGTTTTGACTTTCATTTCGTAAAGTGAAAAAGAGTTTTGTACTTGTGCAATGCCAAAGTTTGTCAATAGCAAAGCACATACGAGTAAAATAAAATTTTTCATATTAAATTGGTTTTATGGTTATTCACAATATACAAAAAATATTTGTTGAAAACCTAGGTAAACATTGACTTTTCCTATAAGTTGACCTTAAATAACGAGGCTTTTATCTATTTAGGATTAAAAGGTGGATTAAATTCTTTTAAAGCCAATACGAAAGAATTAGTCGCTTATAACAACACCCCAGATCTAGCTAAGACAAATTTAAGTCGTATCAATCCAAATATTAGTGTTGGCTTACTTTTTAAGCATAAAACCAGTAGGGTTTCGGCTGCTTTGCCTAGGCTTTTTAACACAAAAAGAAGTAACGAAATATTTATAAATGCTAGAGACCGGGTTCACTTTTATTTTGCAGCTGGAACAGCTTATCCGATTAAAGAAAATTTTCAACTTAAACCAAGATTGATTTACAGGACAGTACAAGGAATTAAAAGTACAGTAGAAAAGGCACTATGGGCAAATTATAAGCAAAGATTTAGTTTTGGTATTGGATTAAGAACGGGTGCGGCGACTTCATTTAAATGAAACTTGATATGAGCGAGACCATTTCGCTCTCTTATGTCTATGATACTTATGGCAATTTAAACTCGATATTAAGTCAATTCAACGCGCATGAAATTGGCCTTAAATTTCAACTTAATAATAGCAAATCAGAGATCAATGAAGTAGAAGCAAAGACTTAAGAATAAAGCTTAATCGCTATTATATCAGCTCATATTTAGCAGTATAAAATATTTATTCATAACTTGTAGGAAACTATAAACCAATTTGAAATGAATATAAAAACTTCTATTAAAATTGCAACAGCATTAATGTTCTTGCAATTATCCCCCTTATTTATCAGTCTTTTTTCTCCAGAATTTATGCAAGTACTTATTGTAGATGCATTTGGTGACACTCCTTCAAATGATGCTGTTCTAATGTTTGAAACCTTTGCACTGGTAGTAAGCCTGCTGGGTATAGGAATCTGTTTTGCAATGTACGGCAGTCTCTCTTTTAACGAAGAAAATGTTCTTAAACGTCTTTGCTTTTTGTTCTTCGTAATTATGGGATTCTTTGGTTTACCTGATCTTATTGGATTTATTAAAGGAGATCCCACAGCCCCTCTTCCTGTTATTGCAATGAATTTAATTGCCATCGCTGTATTATTTTATGGCGCTAAAAAAGGGACTGTTTAAAAACACGAATCTACCCTCTGAAAATGAAGAAATGGCGGCTATGAGTAAATAGTTGATACCTTTAATTTAATGGCCCTTATGGGCCATTTTTTTTCTATCACTTTGAAAATGTTAGGCGGATTTTTAATCTTAAATCGACGATATAGTTATCTTAGTAATCATTAAAATGATATAAAAAAACAATACTGTATTCTACTCCTCACCCTTTTTATCATCAGCTGTGGAAAAGAGGAGGATAGTAGCCCAAACATCCCACAGTATAATATTGTATTTAACGCCTCAGAGGGAGGAACAGTGAATTCAACAGCTGGCACCTATAATGAGGGTGCTTCGGTTAGTGTTCTTGCACAGCCAAGTCTTGATTATCGCTTTACGAACTGGTCAAATGGATCAACAGTAAATCCCTTGAATATTACGGTAAGTAGCAACCTCAATATTCAGGCTAACTTTACAAAAAAACATTTCCACTCGCCTTAATCATAAATGTGGAAGGACGTATTGAAAAAGAGGCGAAAAGCTAGGATTGATTTTGTCATTATAGTTAATTTATAATTTTTTGGTTTTCCAGTTTTGTTTACCATTGTAAAGATTTCGTTTTAAAACCGCTTCTCTCTTCATAAAAAAGCCTCTATAAATTTATAGAGGCTTTCTTAAAACTTGTTATTATGAAGGTCTAAGGCAATAGTGCGTCATTGTAATAAGCAACTTGACGTGTTATTTTACCTTCTGCATTAAAGGAATGACTAAAATGACAAAAAACTTTAATCATTTTACCTGTCTTTTTACTTTTAAACCTAAAGGTCCACCATGAAATTGCTTCTGCCCCGCTGCCTTCATAATCTAAAAGGTCTGGATAGCCGTATTCGTCTATGCTAATCAAATCATATTTCGCTAAAGTTTGATCAAATCCTGCTCTGTTTTCTGCGATAGACATTGACGTACCTATAGGGGCATTGATATCAGAGAAACGAGCGCCTTCTGTAAAAAAAGAATAGGCCTTGTCGTGGTCCCCCATTTCAAAATATGAAATCACTTTTCTCAAAGTTCTAATATTTTCATGGTCTTTATATATACTACCATTGCGAATTGTTTCAAAAGACAAACTGTATTTCTCCATTATACTCGTATTATAATTGATAATCATGGCAGCAATTTTATCCCCTGCTTTATTTAAAATAAAGGAACGATCATAGGGCATCTCGATTTTAAAGCCATTGTTCTTATCGATCCCATGGAATATATCATAGGTGTAAATCCATGTGCCAGAACGTTTATATTCTAATGCATCTGGATAAGACCCCCCTCTTTTGTTAATGGTATAATTCATCAAAGTACCTTTCCAATACTTGGCTTGATTAATCATATCCTGCTTTGTAGAAGACTTCCTGTCTTTGTTCATTCCTTCTCCATTATAGGCTTTGAAATCATCTGTCATCAGAGCGTTGAGTTGGGCTTCATCCGCTGCAATAAAGGCTTTATTAAATTTTTCGACTAGGTCAATCCCGGGGTGTTGATCATAGATTTTACCGTTGGAATTTTTTTGTGCAGCTACACTTACTGATCCCGCAAGAAGCAGGATGTAATAAAGTTTTTTCATCTTAAATTAGTTTATAGTTGATTAAATTTATAAAAATCTAATCAGATCAAAAAATCTATCCGACAGAATACAACGGTTTACTTCCTCTTTAAAAATTTAAGAATGAAAAATGTGAAAATGTTATATTGCAGCTTATGAAATTGAGCACCCTAACCTTAAAACTCCTTTTGGTATTACTACTGATCGCTTGCCAATCAAAACCGTCGACAAGCTCTCCTTTAACTTATCTTGCTTTAGGAGACAGTTATACTATAGGTGAAAGCGTGACAGACCGCCAGCGATGGCCCAACCAACTGGTCGAAGCACTCAATCAAAATGGAAAGCAATTTAATCCTGCAACCATTATTGCAAGAACAGGATGGACCACAGATGAATTATCGACAGCAATGGATACTACAGAATTTGCACCCACCTATGATTATGTCTCCCTTTTGATAGGGGTCAACAATCAATACCGCGGAAGAAGTATCGAAAACTTTGAGACAGAATTTATTGAATTACTCGATCGCGCAATTGTCCTGGGAGATCAAAAAGGTGTAAACGTTTTTGTGCTCTCTATTCCAGACTGGGGCGTTATGCCTTTTGCCGAAGGGAGAAATAGAACACAAATCGCCCTAGAAATAGATCAATTTAACGCAGTAATTCAAACCACATGTCGCAATAAAAATATTGCCTTTTTTGACATCACTCCTATTTCCAGAGAAGCAGAGACTAATCCTATTCTCGTGGCTAAAGATGGTTTACACCCTAGCGGTGAAATGTATGCAAGATGGGTTGACACTGTACTAGCATTTTTTAACACTACTGGGAATGAATAGACGTGAAATAGCACAAGATCTCGATAGAAAAGATCCTTTAAGCCATTTTAAAAAAGAGTTTTATCATCCCGAAAATGAAATTTATCTCGATGGGAATTCTTTGGGTAAACTTCCGTTAAAAGCCAAAGAAAAAATGACCATGGTAATGCAAGAGCAATGGGGAAAGCATTTGATTAGAAGTTGGAACGAACATTGGTTAGATTTACCTAAACGCCTTGCGTCAAAACTAGCCCAATTGTTAAACGCAAAAGACCATGAAATACTTGTAGGCGAATCTACTTCGGTCAATCTATACAAGGTCGCCCAGGCTTTGATTCAATCTGGGCATTACCCCAAACAATTCCTTAGCGATGCGCTTAATTTTCCAACCGATAATTATATCCTCGAGGGGATTTGCCGTGAAAACGCTTTGGCGAAGCCTATTTACATTCACTACTCCACTGATTTAAAAGCAGATCTAAACCTACTAAAGAACCAAATATCGGCACATCCCGGGGTAGTTTGCTTGAGTTTAGTGAGCTATAAAAGTGCTTATTATTATCCTATGAAGGCGCTCAATCTTCACGCCAAAGAAAACAATAGCATCATCATTTGGGATTTGAGCCATGCGGTAGGTGCTGTAGCAATCGACCTTAAAGAAACCCAAACTTTAGTGGCGATTGGATGCACTTATAAATACCTCAACGGTGGACCTGGTTCGCCGGCTTTTATGTATATAGAAGAAACTTTAATACCTGATCTTTTAAGCCCAATTCAGGGCTGGTTTGGTCACGCTAAACCCTTTGATTTTTCACAAGATTATCTTCCTGCGGCTGGGATCGAAAAATTTGATGCGGGTACTCCCACAGTCTTATCGCTTGCCGCAATGGAAGCAGGGATCGATATTACTTTAGCCGCAGGGATTAAAAATATTAGAGCAAAAAGCATCACCCTAACTAACGCACTAATTAAGGAAATAGAAACTCAACTCACCCCTTTAGGATACTCGCTTGAAAGCCCTAAAGAAGCGATTGAACGTGGGTCTCATGTTACCATTTCACATCATGAGTCCTGGCGTATTTGTCAATGCTTATTGCATGGAAATGAAAAAAGGCCAAAAATCATTCCTGACTTTCGACCTCCTCATTATATACGTTTAGGGATTGCCCCTTTATATATTGGTCATGATGATCTGTGGCTTACAGTAGAACGATTAAAAGAAATCGTTCTTGAAAAAGAGTATGAACACTATAGTCAAATTAGACCCACGGTAACCTAGCGTATTTCTTGGTCCCCATTTTTAATCGGCTCAGGTTGTTCTGGGGGTGCTGGGGGTGCTGGTGCAAAAGGCTCTTCTATCCCTTTATGACCATGCTTTCTTTTATGTTTATGTCTTTTCTTTATTTTATCTTTTTGATCTTTTGAAAGACTTTTATGGTATGCTCCGCGGGATTGATGTACTCCTTCTCGCATTACACGGTATAAGGATCTTTGCGCTTCGGTTAAAGAGGCTACAAAGGCTTTTCTGCGTTCTCGCTTTTCCATAGAGTCGTTCTTTAAAATAGCGCTTTGCGCTTCGGTTAAAGAGGCTTTAAAATCTGCCCTTAAACTCTTGATAATCTCACGACGTTCTTTCAATAAAGCTTTTTGCTCTTGTGAAAGACTTTCTAAGCGTTCAAGTTTAGGATTGTTTTCTATTGTAGTCTCTTGCGCTTTGACATACAAAGCGAAGAAGAGTATTAAAAGGGACAAAAAAGGTGTTTTAAGTGTTTTCATTTTTAAGACTATAGTTTTAGACCATCAAAAGCAAAGAAAGTTTTAATTCAGTGCTAAATCATTTTCAAAATTATCTAACAATGCATCTTGAATCGCTTGATCCAATTCTTCTTCTTCTAACAAAAGTGTTTCCATCAAAAGGGAGGTAACAAAAACATCTTCTTCAACTCCACCGGTTTCCACAGCGGCAGTATCATTTATTTGCGTTAAAAAGAAAATGAACAATAAAGAAGCGGCAATTCCACTTAGGGCTACCCATGGGGAACTAAACCTTACTTTTCTAGACGCATTTGTTTCTGCTTCAATCATTTGAAGAATCTTGTTTTTACTTTCTTCTGAATGATTTTCTGGTGTATTAAACCCTAAATCATTTGGTGTAACCTTCATTTTACTACTCATCTTATACGTTTTTTTCTAACTGTTGTTTAAGCTTTTTTTCCGCTTTATAATAAAGGGTTTTTACAGAGTTTTCGTTTGTATCGATCATTGTTGCTATTTGAGAAAACTTTAATGCGTCAAAGTATTTTAAACCAAAAATGTGACGCTCGTTTTCTTTGAGTGTGGCAAGGGCTTGATGTAAAGCCAACTCTCCTTTATCCCCATTAAAATGACTGTCTGCTTTTAAACTTTCTAAATAGCTATTATCGACATCATCTAAACGGTAATGCTGCTTCTTTTGTTTTAAAAAACGCATGCACTCATTATAGGCAATACGAAACATCCAGGTGTCAATTTTACTCTCTCCTTTAAATCCTGGCAGTCCCTTATGAATCTTTAACCAGGTGTTTTGTAAAACATCTTGCGCGTCGTCATGCACCAAAACGATTTTACGGATCATCCAATACAAGCTATCGTGATGCGCTTCTAGTAAGGCATTAAAATCTGTCGTTATTGGTATACTCATCGTATTATCTTGACCATAAGAGGATAAAACAATTTCCATACAGTAAGACCCACAAAAGGTTAAAAAGTTTTAATGTAAAACGTCAATTAATAATTTTACACTTCAAAAAACAAATTTCTATACTACCTCAAAAAGACCAGCAGCGCCCATACCTCCTCCTACACACATGGTAGAAACAACATATTTTGCACCGCGGCGTTTTCCTTCAATCAAAGCATGAGCAACCATACGTGCACCAGACATACCATAAGGGTGCCCGATAGAGATTGCCCCACCATTGACATTCATTAATTCGTTAGGAATACCTAAATGATCACGGCAGTAGAGCACTTGCACGGCAAAAGCTTCGTTGAGTTCCCACAGGCCGATATCGTCCATTTTAAGTCCATTGGCTTTTAACAACTTTGGAATAGCATAAATAGGACCTATTCCCATCTCGTCTGGTTCGCAACCTGCAACTGCGATTCCTCTATAAATTCCTAGCGGAGTTACATTGTGTTTAGCAGCAATACTAGCTTCCATCAAAACACTTGCCGATGCTCCATCTGATAATTGACTGGCATTCCCTGCAGTGATACAACCGTTCTCAATGACTGGATTCAAACCCGCTAATCCTTCTAGTTGTGTACTGGGACGATTTCCCTGATCTTTCTCTAAAGTAAAATCGTGGAAACTAATCTCTTTTGTTTCTCGATCCATCACCCCCATATTAGTTGCTGTAGAGATAATTTCATCATCAAACTTTCCGGTTTCTTGGGCAGCAGCTGTTCTTTGTTGGCTTTGTAATGCATATTCATCTTGCGCTTCGCGCGAAATGTTATAGCGCTTTGCCACTACCTCTGCAGTTTGAAGCATGGGCATATAGATATGTTTATGTTGGGCAACCAATGCTTTATCGACCATGCGATGGGTATTCATATGTTCGTTTTGAACCAGACTAATCGACTCAACTCCTCCCCCGATTACAACATTCATACCATCGCTTTGGATTTGTTTTGCTGCAGTAGCGATGGCCATCATTCCAGAAGAACACTGGCGGTCAATACTCATTCCGCTAACGGTTGCGGGTAAGCCGCCAGACAATGCTGCCATACGACCGATATTCCCTCCAGTTGTACCCTGTTGTAGGGCAGCACCCATGATAACATCATCTACTTTTTCTGGATCTATCCCTGCGCGTTTTACGGCTTCTCTTACGGCAATTCCAGCCAAGGCTGGTGCAGTTGTATTGTTATAGGCACCACGATATGCTTTTCCTATTGGAGTACGTGCTGTAGAGACGATTAGTGCTTCTCTCATATTTTTAGAATTATAATTAGTAATAGAGTTGTCGCACAAATTAAGCGAATTATTTCAATTTAGCCTTTCTTTTATTTTGATTGTTTATTGACATCAAAACCGACAACAATAACCATACTCCATTTAACTTTGGCTACATCCAAATTGCTAGATGGGGATGATAACACATCAAGCTCTCCAGAAAAATTAAAGTATTTAATGTGCTTAAGTTTTTTCTTTAAGAAGAATACAACATCTCGACTTGAATGATTTTAATTTTAAAGGCAGCAAATTGCTGCCAAAGAAACTCGCAAACCAGCAAATTCTCAGATAATGGTCTTAGAAAAAAATAGATTTGTATATTTAATTGCTTCAAATTGAGAATAACTTGATAAATCTTTCCTTTTTTGCAGGATTCTATAATTTGACTTTAAACTAAAATTTTACAATAATGAGTAACACTTCTAACGATAAGCTTTTTGATTTTAAATTTTATGAGTGGGAAAAACGCTTTAAAGACAAGCCTTTCCTAAGACAACCTTTTGGCGATAGCTGGGAAGAATACAGCTGGGGCGAAGTGGGTCAAATGGCCCGTAAACTTGCAACAGGATTAAAGTCTTTAGGTTTACGCGAGAATGCACATATTGGTTTAATCTCAAAAAATTGTCGCGAATGGATTATTGCAGATTTAGCCATCGTTATGGCGGGATATATTAGTGTCCCCTTCTTCCCTACCCTAAACGCAAAAGAGATCAATACTCTTCTCACCTTTGGAGATGTTGATTTACTTTTTGCTGGAAAAGTAGAAGATTGGGAAGAACAGAAAGAAGGAGTTCCAGAAGGGATGCCGATTATCTCTTTTCCACACTATAAGGGGTATTCAAAAATCACAGAAGGTCATCAATGGTTTGATTTTATTGATAAATACGAGCCCTTACAAACGCCTCATCAACATAAATTGAGTGATACTTGGACCATTATTTTCACCTCTGGAACAACAGGGAATCCAAAAGGAGTTGTTTTAGATTATTTAGCCAATTCTAAAACCGCTGTCCTTACCCTTGAATCGAATCCTTTAAAGGTAGACTTTGATGGTGAAAATGACTTTTTCTCCTATCTCCCCTTAAATCACATCGCTGAAAGAATTGTGGTTGAATATGCTGTTTTCCGCTTTGGAGGAACGATTTCTTTTGCAGAGAGTCTAGACACTTTTGCGCAAAATCTTCAAGACACCCAACCCACAGTATTCTTTGCTGTCCCGCGTATATGGACAAAATTTCAAACCGGTATTCTGGCAAAAATTCCGCAAGAAAAGCTCAATAAACTATTAAAAATACCTATCCTTTCAACTTTACTTAAACGCAAATTCAAAAAAGCATTAGGACTGGGACGTGCAAGAGCAATTGTCTCTGGAGCTGCACCAATGTTAGAGAGCCAACGCACTTGGTTTAGAAAAATTGGGATCGGGATAACAAATGGCTATGGAATGACTGAAAACTGTGCCATCACAACACAGTTAGACGCTCGTATATCAAACAAACCAGGATCTGTGGGAATTCCTCAACCAGAAGTCAATATCAAAACTGATCCAGAAAGTGGAGAAATCTTGATGCAAGGCCCCTTTATGATGAAAGGCTATTACAAACAACCTGAATTAACAAACGAAGTAATCAAGAACGGTTGGTTGCATACCGGTGACCAAGGTTATATTGATGATGACGGCTTTTTATTCATCACTGGACGGGTTAAAGACATGTTTAAAACATCAAAAGGAAAATATATTGAACCCTTGTTACTAGAGGCGTATTTTGCTGATATTGTAGAATTAGAACAAATCTGTGTTGCTGGTTTAGGTTTACCACAACCTATTCTTTTAGGCGTAGCCTCTGAAGTAGGAAAAGCCAAAGGAAACGATGCTCTGGAAGCAATGTTAGCTAATCGTCTTGACGAAGTTAACGCACAATTGTCTGGGTATAAAAAGATTGCTACAATTATTGTCACAAAAGACGAATGGACCGTGGACAATGGATTGACAACTCCTACCTTGAAAATAAAGCGTAATCAAGTGGATAAAAAGTATCAAACAAATTTTCAAGATTGGTATGCGAGCGATCAAAAAGTCATTTTTGAGGCCTAATTTTTTTTTAAATTTAAATCTGCAAACCGTTTAGATTCGCAAAAAAATAGACAACTTACTTCCATAAACTAAAAACTTATTTATCTTTAGTGATGGGAATAATTCATCCCAACAAAAAACACCCCCCAAACTCCTACCTATAACATAGTCTGCTTGGGGTTTTGTAAACCAGTAATTTTATTATAAATCAAGCAATTATGAAAAACAACAAATTGACAGTTGCACTAACAGTACTTGGGCTGTTTTGTGTAAATCTGCTCCTGGCACAAACTTCCATTAGTGGAACAGTGACCGATGCAGAAACAAATGACCCTATTCCAGGGGTTAACATCTCAATCCAAGGAACATCTGAAGGTACTAACACTGACTTTGACGGGAATTTTACTTTAAGTTCTGATCAAGCAGCACCATTTACAGTTGTGATTAGTTCCATTGGTTTTAGTTCACAATCTATTGAAGTAACTTCTGCCGATCAAGTAATCAACGTATCGCTACAACCAGGTGAAAACCTAGATGAGATCGTCGTTTCTGCTTCTAGAAGAGCACAAAAAGTACAAGATGCTCCTGCATCTGTAAGTATTATTTCTTCAAAGGATATTGAAAACTCTGCAGTTGCAGTTGATCCAGTACGTCACTTACAGAATATTCCTGGAGTTCAATTACAACAACAATCTGCAAACAAAATTAATATTGAAATGCGTGCAGGTTCTGGAATCTTTGGAACTTCAACTTTCCCTATTTTAGATTACCGTTACTTAGTAACTCCTTCTGGAGGACAATTTAACAGTTTCCAAACAGGACTATCTAATATTGATATTGCAAAAGTAGAAGTTGTTCGTGGAGCTGCATCAGCACTTTATGGACCTGGGGTAACATCTGGAGTAATTCACTTTATGAGTAAAAGTCCTATTGACTATCCTGGAACTACTGTTGAATTATTAGGAGGGTCGCTAGACACTTATGGTGCGTCTATTCGTCATGCATTTGCAACAGAAGACAAAAAGTTTGGATATAAAATCAACGCAAGATATGTTGAGGGGAATGATTTTGGACTTGATCTTCAAGAAGATGCTGAACAAATCGCTACTTTCAGTAGAACAATTTCTCAACCTGATATTACTCCAGAAGGTTATGTGGATGTTACTTCTCCTGGAACTATACTTTTAAACGAATCAGATCTAGATGATGATTTTGATGGAAACCCACTTGCAACAGAATACAGAAACTATTCTGTAAACGCACATTTACAATACCGTCCAAATGATGACACAGAGGCATTTCTTTCTGGAGGTTTAGCCAAAGGAAACGGTCTTTTCTTTAACGATCAAGGAGCTGGTATGACGCAAGGGACTGACTATTGGGCTCAAGCTCGTGTTTCGTCAGGAGGATTCTTTGGAGCGCTTTCTTATAACTATAATGATGGTGGTTTAGAAGAAAACCCTACCTTTTTATACGCATCTGGATTTAGACAAGTTGCACGTCGATCTGCACTTGAGGCACAGCTGCAATATAACTTTGACGTACCTAGTTTCTTTGATTCTAGCTTTACAATTGGTGGAGATTACAGAGATATTTTCTCTGATTCAGCAAACACATTGTACGGTCGTTATGATGATAATGATGATTATATCATCGCTGGTGCATACCTCCAGGGAACATCTCGTTTTAGCGAGCAACTTGAATTAACCTATGCATTGCGTTATGATGATTTCAACATTTTTGACGAAGGACTTATCGCACCTCGTGTTGCCTTAGTTTATAAAATGAACGAGAAAAATACGTTTAGAGCATCTTTTAACAGATCTTCAAGTGGTCCTGTAGCTCTTCAACAGTTCATTGATTTCCCATTAGCAATTTTATCTCCTGGGGTACTTGATGTATGGTTAGCTGGTCAAGCAGATCCACACTTATTTGGCGACAGTCCTTACATTGACCTAGCACTAACACCAACTGAAGATACAATGTTGTCACCAGATGCTACCGGTTTACCAGCAGCATTTTTATATGGTGCAATCGCTGGGCAGCCTGGAGCAATCGCTGGTCTAGCTGAACTACTTGGACAAACTCTTGGAGCAAATGGCGCAAACCCATTAACAGGTGCAGGAGCTTTTGGAGCATGGGCACAATCCCCAGGAACAGCTGCAAGTTTATTTCAAGATAACGTGGGAATGTTCTATAAATACAACCTATTTACTCAAGAAAGCATGATGAATGCTGATGGTTCAGCCCAGCTGGATGATACTCCTAGATCTAAACCATCATTTACCAACAATATTGAAATAGGATATTCAGGATTATTATTTGATAAATTAAAAGTCGGAGTTGACTTTTACACTTATGAAGTCCAAGGATTTACTCAATTTACTGCTGTTGGACCAACTGTAGGACTCGTAGATTCTCCTGCTGATTTGGCTGCAGGATTATTGGGTACAGCAGCTGGTATCGACGATATCCCTGCTCAATTTGGAACCATTATTGCAAATAATTTTGCTTCATCTACCTTCGCTGGTACCTTGGATCCATTGACAAGAGCAGTAACAATAGGTTTCTTAGAACAAGCATTCACTGGTGCTGGAGCTAGTGCACTTGGAGCTGTCCCTGCTTCAGCTTATGCAGCATTGGGAGCAGTAGAAACAAATAGAGTTCCACAAAACGATGGTGTTGTGCATATCCCTGCTGGATATCGTCGTTTCCAAGATGCTAAAAGAAGCCACTACGGGATCGACGTAGACCTTGAATATTTTGCAAACGAAAACTACTCTTTCTTTGCGAATGGTTCTTGGTTAAGTCAAACTGAATGGGCTATTGGTGATGATGATCTACCATTTACATCTTACTTAAACGCTCCGCAAACAAGAGCTAGAGCTGGTGTACGTTTTTCTGATGATAACTCTAGATGGTCTATCTCTTATCAATATGATGAAGCATTCTATGCGAACGTAGGTCAATTTGCTGGAATGGCTCCAGAGAAGAACTTAATCGATGCTAACATTGGTTATACCTTAAGCAACGGAGTACGTTTTGATCTTACAGCATCTAACTTATTTGATAGAAAATATCGTGCATTTGCGAATATGCCAATTATCGGAAGACGTATAATTGGAAAAATCACCTTTGATCTATAATAATTACTGGATCAGCTAGTATGAAAGACAAAATAGCATTCATTACTGGTGCTGCCAAAGGAATCGGAAGAGCAACAGCCGTTGCTCTTTCGACCTCTGGTTGCCAAGTAATCCTCACTGATATTGATCAAAACGCCCTAGATCAAACCAAGAATGAAATTGAAAATGCTGGTGGCAAAGCCACTACTTATTTACTCGATGTATCTAGCCAAGAACAGGTAAACGCCGTTCACCAAAAGGCTTTAAAAGAGCATCAACACATTGACTATTTCGTCAATAATGCAGGCATAGGAGGTGTCTTAACTCCCATCCATTTAATGACAGCAGAGAACTGGAATAATGTAATTAATGTTGATCTCAACAGCATATTCTACTGCTTACATGCACAAATAAATATCCTCTTACCACAAGGCGGTGGGAACATTGTCAATGTTGCCTCACTCGCTGGTAAAAAAGGCGTTATGGCTGGATCTCATTATTCGGCGGCAAAACACGGGGTCATCGGGATCACTAAAAGTGCTGCGATAGAATATGGCGCGCATAACATTCGCGTTAATGCCATTTGTCCCTCTTTTTTAGAAACCGATATTATTCAAGCGGTACCTCAACAAATACTCGATTTTGTAAAACAACATCGTGTTCCACTAAAACGGCATGGTAAAGCAGAAGAAGCTGGAGAAACAATCAAGTGGTTACTATCAGATCAATCTTCATTTGTCAACGGTCACGCCTTAGTGATGGATGGCGGTATGAACGCTGGATAACTCACCCTAAACTTTCTTATTTTTAGTGATTTGCAGCTTCTAAAGCAGTAGACTTTTTCCTCTTTTTTCTTATCTTGAGGTGATATGTTTGCACCCTCATTATTTGAAAATAAAACCATCCTTGTTAGTGGTGGAAGAAGCGGAATAGGCTTTGCCATTTCAAAAGCATTTCTCGAACATGGTGCAGAAGTTTTTATCGCATCGCGGAAAAAAGAGTTGCTCGAAAAAGCCGCAGAAGAGTTGAACCAATTCGGAAAGTGCCATGCAGTCCCTTGTGACATTCGTTCTCCCGAAGACATCAATGCTTTAGCGACAGCCATTCAAGAAACCACAGGCCGTTTAGATATCCTAATCAATAATGCAGGAGGACAATTCCCTGCCCCTGCGCATGTCATGGCAGAAAAAGGTTGGGCAGCGGTCATCAATAACAACCTTAACGGCACCTTTTATATGTGCCAAAAAATAGCGAACAGCTTTTTTATCCCACAAAACAGCGGCAACATCATCAATATAACGGCAAATGTCTTGCGGGGTTTCCCTGGGATGGCACATACAGGTGCAGCACGTGCTGGAGTAGAAAATTTAACAAAGAGTCTGGGACAAGAATGGGCGACCTATGGGATTAGGGTAAATGCAGTCGCTCCCGGCACCATTGACACCACTGGCTTAGACAACTACCCACCTTTTATGCGAAATTTCTTTCGTAAAACTGAAGGTAAAAACTTGATGAAACGCTTTGGAAAAGCAGAAGATGTAGCAAACGCAGTACTCTTTCTTTCCAGCCCACTGGCAAGTTATATTAGCGGGGTAACCCTTCCCGTAGATGGTTTAGAACATCTTGCTGGGGATAGAATGGATATGTATAACGCATTAATGAAGATGATGAAATAAAATTACTCGATATGAAACTTTTTAAAACACTTATAGCATTCGTACTAATCACTGGAATGGCGTATCTTGGTTTTTATCCTATCCCTCTTGATCCAATAGCACGAAAAGCTCCCCCGTTCCCCGGCTTAAAAGGAGTGTATCAACCCAATAATCAATTAGCTAAAACTAATTTAATCTCCCTCCCTTCACTAGGTCCAGAATCTATCGTTCGTCATCCTGATGGACACTTTTTTACGGGTTTAGCCAATGGGGACATCGTTCAATTTAATGCAAAAGGAGAAGAACAAAACATTATCGCCAATACGGGTGGACGCCCATTAGGAATGAAAATCACCCCCAGTGGGGAACTCATCATCGCAGATCAAATCAAAGGGCTGATCAAATTAGACAGCGCTAATAAAATCAGTATTCTAGTAGATCAATACAAAGGAGAATCCCTAAAATTTATCGATGATCTCGACATTAGTAAAGAAGGCATCGTCTATTTTAGTAATGCCACCCAACGCAACCCCGATGTGGTTGAAAATGAAGCCTGGGAACAAAGAGCATCAGGGGCTATTTTTGCCTTTGACCTCAATACAGAGCAATTGCGCTTAATCAAAGACGACTTGTTTTTTGCGAATGGGGTTGCCCTTAATGCTACCCAAGACTATTTTGTCTTCAGTGAAACCTTTGGCTTTAGCCTTAAAAAATACTGGCTTAAAGGACCAAAAGCTGGAACGATCGAAATTTTCAATGATCGTTTACCCGGTTTTCCAGACAATGTTACCTTTAACAAAGGCATCTTTTGGGTCGCTATCCCCACACAACGGGTTATCAATATTGAACCCTTATTTGAATATCCCTTTATACGATCAATGATTTTACGCCTCCCAGAAGCTGTGCGCAATGCGGTCTTACCTCCTCGTTATGCCATGCTTTTAGGCTTTAACGAAGAGGGAAAAGTCATTTATAATCTTCAAGACCCCGGCGGAAAGTATGATTATATCACTAGTGTTTTACAAATTGAAAATCAATTATACTTGGGGAGTTTAAAAGAGCCCACCTTTGGGATATACTCCCTTGACTAAGGCAAAAATCAATAATAAAATGCCGATGGAAAACGCATCTTATGCATGCATTATTTATCCCTTTTAGACCAGTCAAAAATCAAAAACAAACTTTATATTGTAAAAAATATTAAATCGTAGAATAATTATTAAACCAAAAAATATTTATGTTCAATTTAGAAGGACAAGTCGCCATCATTACCGGTGGTGCACAAGGAATTGGAGAAGGTATCTGCCAGGTCTTTTGTAAGGCTGGAGCGACAGTCGCGTTGTGGGATGTACGTGACTCTGGTGCTGCCACAGCAGAAAAAATTAAAGCCGAAGGTGGAAACATCTTTTTTCAAAAAGTAGATATTACCGATCGAGCAGGCGTTGACAAAGCCGTTGCAGAAATCATTGAAGGCTACAGTAAAATTGATATTTTAATCAACAACGCTGGGGTTTTACGCGATCGCTCTTTTTTAAAAATGACCCAAGAAGAGTGGGATACCGTAATCAACGTTAACCTTAGTTCCCTTTTCACCACAACACAAGCCGTGCTGCCTTACATGCGTGAAGCAGGCTATGGACGGGTTATTTCGGCCTCTTCAGTGAATGGTTTTACAGGAGCCTTCGGCCAAACAAACTACTCGGCTACTAAAGCGGGTGTCGCCGGATTTACTAGAGCATTGGCCAGAGAGGTAGGGCGTTTTGGTATTACAGCAAATGCTGTTGCCCCAGGCTTTATCGAATCAGAAATGACCGCATCTATGCCCCCCGAAGTGGTCAAAGCGGGTATCGCCATGATACCAGTTGCCAGAATCGGTACCCCAGAAGATATGGGTCATGCCTATTTATATTTAGCCTCAAAAGAAGCAGGATTTATTAACGGAACTACCTTACATGCAAACGGTGGTGCCTTCCCAACATAGAAAAAATGAGTACACGTAAATTATTTGAATTAGATGGCAAAGTTGCTATTGTTACTGGCGCCAGTAAAGGAATTGGAAAAGCCATCGCTGAAGCCTTAGCAGAATACGGCGCTAAAGTTGTTGTAAGCAGTCGCGCGCAAGAAGCCGTAGACGAAGTTGCCAATGAAATTAAAGCCAATGGCCATGAAGCCACCGGGATTGCTTGCCATGTGGGGCGAGAAGATCAACGTAAAGAACTGGTTGAAAAAACCATCGCCGCTTATGGCGGAGTCGATATCTTAGTGAACAATGCAGCAACTAACCCCGTGTTTGCTCCAGTAGAAACCATTGAGAACGATATTTTTGATAAGGTAATGAACGTTAACGTTAAAGCCTGTTTTGATTTGGCGAAGCTTTGCTTCCCATCTATGAAAGAACGCAAAAGCGGAAGTATCATTAACATTGCCTCTGTGGAGGGAATGAAACCCAGTAATGGCTTGAGCATTTATAGTGTTAGTAAGTCGGCATTGATTATGTTAACCCAATCCCAAGCCAGTGAATGGGGGAAATATGGAATTCGTTCTAATGCAATTTGTCCAGGATTGATCAAAACAAAATTTAGTCAAGCCTTATGGACAAACGATACGTTAATGCAACAAGTCAACAATCACCTACCGCTTCGTCGTGCAGCAGAAACACATGAGCTCTCTGGGCTAGCCGTATATCTAGCCTCTGAAGCTTCTTCTTATACTACAGGAGCCGTTTTAAATGCAGATGGAGGTCATATGTTAACCTAAAAAAGAGCAATGGAACAAACCACTACCCCCTATGCTACTCAACTCAAGGAGCTTGAAGAGTTAAAAGATTATGTCGGAAAAGAATTAGGTCTGACCGAATGGATGACCATGGAACAAGAGCGCATCAATAGCTTCGCTGAAGCTACGGAAGATATGCAATGGATCCATACCGATCCAAAACGAAGCGCCGCCTTTTCTCCCTATAAGAAAACTGTCGCTCACGGCTTTTTAGTGCTTTCACTAGCCTCTAAAATTTCTTATGATGCCTTCTCGATTGAGAATATTGTTATGGGCGTTAACTATGGTTTAGACAAGGTGCGTTTTCCTAACGCAACTAAATCAGATGCAAAACTAAGGGGACGTGTCTCCTTAATGGCATACGACGCTATTCCAGGCGGTGCCAAATATAAAATGAAAATCGTCTTTGAATTAGAAGGTGAAGAAAAACCCGCTTGTGTCGCCGAATTTTTAGCCATGGCCTATACTATGCCTGCTTAGAAAAAAAAGACTATGACAAAAATAACCGAGGGTGCTTTTTACATCTCCTCTATAAAAGGACATAACTTAAACGTCTATTTGTTTGGAGAGAAAGTTGTTGAACCTGCAACTAAAATATAAAAACACTAGGTCATAGTATTGGTAAGAATTGAAATAAACCACACCGAAAATATCCTCAATGAATTATGTGATTATTTTAAACGTGTATTTAAAACGAATTAAATGGGAGTAGCATTAGACAAAGCAAAAGCAGTTCGCAAGGGAGAAAACCTCAACGAAACCGCTTTACAACAATATTTAGTCAAAAACTTAGGACAAGAACAAGGGAAACTAACGGTACAACAATTCCCTTCAGGTTTTTCAAACCTGACCTATTTGATACAATTTGCAGGAACAGATTATGTGTTGCGTCGTCCTCCCTTTGGGGCGAATATCAAATCTGGGCATGATATGGGACGGGAATACAAAATTCTTTCTGCCCTAAAAGGGAACTATGACAAAGCGCCCAAACCCATTCTTTTTTGCGAAGACTTAAGTATCCTTGAGGCGCCCTTTTATTTAATGGAACGGGTGCAAGGAACCATTTTAAGGTCCTCTACTCCTCAAGACCAAATGCCTAGTCCAGCACAATTTGAATTCCTTTCAAATAGCTTAGTCGATACCCTTGTTGAATTACATCAACTGGATTATAAATCGATTGGATTAGGAGATTTAGGGAATCCAGAAGGCTATGTAGAACGCCAAGTAGTAGGCTGGAGTAAACGCTATCAAAAAGCGAAAACCCATGACAACAAAGAAATGGAAGCAACCGCGCTTTGGCTCAACAACAACATGCCTAAAAAAAGCGGGGCGAGCCTAGTTCACAACGATTTTAAGTATGATAATCTAGTTCTAACCCCAGATGAAAACCTGAATGTAAAAGCAGTTTTAGACTGGGAAATGACTACCCTAGGGGATCCTTTGATGGATCTAGGTACCACTTTAGGCTATTGGATTCACCACACTGATCCAGATTTTATTGCGCAAAATCAACTCAATCTCACTACCCAAAAAGGGAATCCAACCCGGGGAGAGATTGTAGAAATGTATGCCAAAAAAAGCGGTCAAGCTGTAGATGACATCGTTTTCTACTTTGTTTTTGGGGTGTTTAAAATTGCTGTTATTGTACAACAAATATATTACCGCTATAGTCTGGGTCACACACAAGATCCACGCTTTAAGCATTTAGATAAAATTGTCGCCTTGTATGGTTTAGTGGCCCAGCAAGCGATACAAAAAAAGAAAATTGATCACTTATTTTAATCAAGACAATGGAAACGACGACAAAAAAAGATCTCGAAGATTTTAGACTCGAAACAAGACGATGGCTGGAGGAAAACTGTCCGGCGAGCATGCGCAAACCCATCAAAGACTCCAATGATTACTTCTGGGGTGGTCGCAATGCTATTTTTAACAATGAAGACCAAAAAGTTTGGTTTGAAAAAATGTTAGCAAAAAAGTGGATTGTTCCTTATTGGGACACCCAATATGGTGGAGGGGGCCTCTCTAGAGAAGAGAACAATATTCTTACCCAAGAAATGACTCGTCTTGGCTGTAGAAAACCCCTCTTTAGTTTTGGAATTTCAATGCTGGGCCCAGCCTTACATAAATTTGCTAACGAGGAACAAAAAATGCGCTTCCTCCCAGAGATCACCGCAGGAAAAACTTGGTGGTGTCAAGGCTATAGCGAGCCTAACGCAGGAAGTGATTTAGCCGGCTTGCAAACAAAAGCCGAGGATAAAGGTGACCACTATCTGGTCACTGGATCTAAAGTGTGGACCTCTTATGCAGATAAAGCAGATTGGATCTTTTGTTTAGTTAGAACAGATTTTGACGCTCCAAAACACAACGGAATTAGCTTTCTATTAATCGACATGGCCTCTGAAGGTGTAAGCACAAGACCCATCAAATTGATCAGTGGTAAATCTCCCTTTTGCGAGACTTTCTTTGATCATGTGAAGGTACCCAAAGAAAATTTGATCGGGACACTTAATGAAGGATGGAGCATTGCGAAATACCTCCTAACCCACGAACGCCAAATGATTGGAGGTGTTGGAGAAACAGATCAACGTCGAGAATTGCATGATATCGCAAAAGATCATCTACCAATGAAAGACGGGAAAATCACCGATACAGTTTTGCGCAATGAACTAGCGGTACAGGATATGAACGATAAGATCTTTGAGATGACCATTCAACGCATTATGGATGAAGCCAAAACCGGTGTAAATGCTGGAGCACTTTCTTCCTTCTTTAAATATTATGGAACTGAACAAAATGTTTCTCGCATGGAATTAATGACCGCCATTACCGGAAGTGAGGGACTTGTTTGGGAAGGCGAAGATAAAGACGCCATGAACCAGGCAAGATTATTTTGTCGCTCTAAAGGAAATACCATCGAAGGTGGAACCTCTGAGGTTCAACTTGGGATTATTTCAAAACGTATCTTAAACCTCCCTTCTTAAAACAATCCTATGGCACTTATATTAAACGAAGAACAAAAAATGCTCAAGGATTCTGCGAACGAATTCTTAGCAGCAAACGCACCCGTAGAACAATTTAGAACATTAAGAGATAACAACTATGAAGCCTTTGACGCCGATCTTTGGCCCGCCATAGTAGAAATGGGATGGACCGCTTTAACGATTCCAGAAGAATATAACGGCTTAGATTTTGGCTATGTTGGTTTAGGACAAGTCTTAGAAGAAATGGGGCGCAATTTAACTAAAGCTCCTTTATTATCTTCAATCGCTTTGGGCGGAACCGCCCTAGTTAATTCAACTAATGCAGGCCTAAAATCATCTTGGATTCCAGAAATCATGAATGGGACAAAACGCTTAGCCTTTGCTACAGATGAAAAGAATTATTTTGATCCTACAGCCATCGAAACTACTGCAGTTACTACGGCAGAAGGATACAGTATTAACGGAACCAAAAAAATGGTGATCGATGGAGCTGGTGCAGATGCTTATGTGGTTGTAGCCAAAACAGACGAGGGAGAATCTGCCTTGTTTCTAGTGGATGCAGCCAATAAAGGAATTACTATTCAAACAGACGTTTTATTAGACGCGGGTACATATGCCAGCTTGAGTTTTGAGCAGGTCAACATCGCCAATGACCAACGTATAAGCGAACCAGGAAAAGGAAAAAGTCTTCTCAACTTAGTCAATAATACTGGAGCCATCTGCCTTTCGGCAGAGATGATGGGGATGATCCATGCTGCTTTTGAACAGACCGTTGCATATTTACAAGAACGCACCCAATTTGGGAAACGCATTGGTAGCTATCAAGCCCTGCAACACAGAGCTGCAAAAATGTTTTGTGAAATTGAACTGTGCAAAAGTGTAGTGATTACCGCCTTAAAAGGTTTAGATAAACAAGCAGAAAATTTAGATGAGTTAGCCAGTTTGGCCAAAGCAAAACTAGGTGAAACCATCAAGGTCGTTTCAAATGAAGCCATGCAAATGCACGGCGGTATTGGCGTTACCGACGATGTCAATATTGGGTTTTACTTTAAACGTGCCCGCGTCGCACAACGATTATTTGGAGATTACAATTATCACCTCGACCGTTATGCGAGCTTAAAGCAATATTAAAACAATATCCCTTAGTTGACTCCCGGTTGGCTAAGGGTAAAGTTTTCTTCTTCTTTCACTTGATCAACCATGTTTTTGACCTCTTTTAAGAGTGCTTTTGCATCGTAAACAACACCGTTGCTAATGGTGTATTTCACCCCTCCTACTCTAACAACTTTGTTATCACTGGTTAATTTTATTGCGCCGGTTCCATAGAGCACTTTTAGGTTTTCTAGTGGATTTGCATCCACTAAAACCATATCAGCTAATTTACCTACTTCTATCGTTCCTATTTGGTCGTCCATTTTAAGTGCCTCTGCACCGTTGAGGGTAGCAGAACGGATCACCTCAAGTGGATGAAAACCTGCTTCGCGCAATAATTCTAACTCGCGCACATAGGCAAAACCATATAATTGAAAAATAAATCCAGAGTCAGATCCTGTGGTCACTCTTCCTCCACGGTTTTTATATTCGTTGACAAAGGTCATCCAAAGTGTATAATTCTGTTTCCAAGCAATCTCTTGCTCTGTACCCCAAAAATGCCAGTAAGATCCATGGGATATCTTAGACGGCTGATAGAAACGCCAAAGACTGGGTAGGGTGTAATCTTCGTGCCATTCTGCGCGACGTGATCGATGTAAATCTCGACTGGCTTCATAGATGTTAAAGGTGGGGTCCAAAGTGAAATCAAGGGCTAACAATTCTTCCATCACCCAGTTCCAATGTTCTGAATAAGGTTTAGCAGCTTGTTGCCATAGTTTCCCCGCTTGTTCAAAGCGATGTTGTTCATTTTGATAGTTGTAATCCAAAGGATAATCTTGAACAGTTTTATCGTCAAATAAAGCTTCTGGCAAACCATACCAATGCTCCATGCTGGTGAGTCCAGCTCTGGCAGAATGCAATACGTTCCAGCGAGCAACACTTAATTGTGCATGATGACAGGCAGAGCCTAATCCTAGCTTTTTGTTTTCGTCTAGGGCGGCTTCCATAATTTCGGGCGAAGCCCCAAAAAACTTAATTCCGTCTGAGCCCGCTTTGGCGTTAGCCCTTACCCACGATCTCGCTTCTTCAGGAGTATTGATGCCATTTTCGGCACCAGTCCCAAAACCAGTGTATTGAATAATTCGCGGCGCAATAATTTTATTTTGTGCACTTTTTTGCTTCAAATCTAAGGTCCAATCTCGACTGCGTCCACTGGGTTCTCTCACCGTGGTAACGCCATGGGCCAGCCACAATTTAAATACATAATCCCAATCTGCGCCTTGTGATACTCCCCCAATATGGCCGTGCATATCGATAAAGCCAGGGAGTAAATACATGCCCTCGGCATCGATTTCCTTTCCACCTTCTTTTAATACGGGTCTTCTTTTATCGTTGATTTCAACCCCAGGATAACCCACAGTTTTTACTTGAGTAATCACATTGTTTTCTACCACTACATCAACAGGTCCCAGCGGTGGTGCACCATTACCATTAATTAGTATTACCCCTCGAATAATCATTTGATCAAATGGACCCTCTGCTAGTTGGGCATGTACCACTATTGTCGAGAGTAAGAATACTGCAAATAATAAGCGATTGTTTTTCATTTTCTTTTGTTGTGTAGCTAAAACTATAAAAAAATGGTGATACAGAATCACAATAACTTATTTAACAATTGGTATGGTTTATGTGTATAATTTATTTACTATTTTTATATGTATAAATTGTAAAATTGTATGTTGTGTGAATTTTTTTCTGTAAAGAAATTTATTTTGATGGCTTTCTTACTCTGTTTGATGAGCAAAGCTTTCTGTGCACAATATGATTTTGACCAACCTCTTCTAAACAAAGTTTATAGCTCTCCTAATCAGGTAGATATTGCTAATAATGGAACCTACACATCGCTTTTTACAAAGCTTTCTTTTGAATCTGATCTCAAAAATACTCAGCCGATTCAACTCTCCAAAAAAAGTTTACAACCGCTCCAAAAAAATACACTATACAAAAGCTTACTTCTTAGACAAGGAGACAATATTTTAAAAACTACAGGAGGAATTAACTCAAGCTCCTGAATTAATCACCAAGGAACAACATGTTACGTAATCTTATTTTTTCTGCTTTTTACTTATTCTTTACCCCATTATTATGGGCAAATGAATCTATTGTTTCTTCATCGAATGAAAGAATATCAGCGAACTCTCTTTTAAATACTTGTACCATATCGATTAGCGACGTTCAAGGATCAATTAGTGGACAAACGGTGAGCTATCAAGAAACACTAGAACCTATTGTCATAAGTTTTGTGACAGATTGTAACGAAAATTTGGTTTTAGACTTTGCTCCTGGTCAGCTTCCCTCAGGGATCAACTATACTTTTGCCAATAATCAACTTACCATTGAAGGGACAATAGAAGATGAAACCCCGCAAGAATATACCTGGACAGCAGAAGTCAACAACAGCATCCCCGTAGATGAAACAAATCCAGCAGGGGTGAGTGCCACAACCTCTATCAGTTTAAACGGTTCTATTACAGTAACTCCAACAGTACCAAACGATTTTGAAGGTCCTGTTATGTCAGAATTTTCCCTTTCACCAAGTCCAATTGATCTATCTAACGGTTCTGTAACAGTAACTGCTTCGATTAGAATAACAGATCAAACAGGAGTCGCAACCCCTAGTTCAAATTATGGTGGAGCTTACATCACGGGGACCCCCAGTGGAAACATTTATTTCTCTCATTGGGTTAGAGTGAGTGGCGATCAATTTGATGGAATTTATGAATGTTTTAAAACCATTGAACCAAATCAAATCCCCGAAGGTGATTACAACCTAAGAGTAGAGTCAATTAACATTAATGACCTCAATGGGTTTAATGCTATCCCACCTGCTGGTGCTGTAGGTGTTAGTGTGATTAATCCTGCTCAAGGATGCACTTATGCTTCATTAAACGTTATTTATGGGGGTCTCAACCAAAATATAACCCAAGGAGAAGCCATAGAATCCATTAGCATACAATTAGATACCGACTGTGTTAATAACAATAATAATACTATTCTCAACTCCTCCTCAGAAGGTTTACCCCTTGGGGTAACATATAGCTTTGATGGAGCTAACAATATTGTTATTGTGAGTGGTACACCCTCTTCACAAGGAACTTATAGTTATGTGATCAAATATTACAATGGTCAAACAATTGATAGTTCGACAGTATCTGCCACAATTGGAGGAACAATCACTGTTATTGCAAATTCTACCACCTCAACTTCAACTGCGAATTCTGGAAATATATATTTTGAAAATGGCACTTGTAAATGTCCGAATGCTACTGTGGGAGAAACCTCAGAAATTAATGGTATTACTTATACAGCAGTAGATGACACTTCTTTACGAAGTGAGATCGCAACAGGAAATGTAAATTTATGTACTTCCTTAGTAACTGATATGAATGTGCTCTTTAATGAAAATAGTTCATTTAATGAAAATATAAGTTTTTGGGACACATCAAATGTACTTGGTATGCAACTTACTTTTGCTGGTGCGTCCTCGTTCAACCAGGATATCAGTAACTGGAATACACAAAATGTAGGTGCAATGAATGGAATGTTTGCTGGAGCAACATCTTTCAATCAAAATATTGGAGGATGGGATATTTCAAGCGTAACGGACATATGGGAAATGTTTCTATATGCTTCTTCCTTTAATCAAAATTTAAGTTCTTGGAATACGAGTAACATTGTTAGTATGAGAAGTATGTTTGAAGGCGCATTAACATTTAATCAAAACATCTCAAATTGGGATACATCTTCTGTAATAGATATGAGTAGAATGTTTTTTGAAGCCACCAGTTTCAATCAAAATATTGGGGGATGGAATTTAATTAATGTGCTATTAATCGACAATATGTTCAATGGAGCTACTGTTTTTAATCAAAATATTGGAGGGTGGAATACATCGAATGTATTTGGTATGTCAGGAGTTTTCGATTCTGCTGAGAGTTTTAATCAAGACATTAGCAATTGGAACACTTCTTCCGTCAAAAATATGGAAAGCATGTTTTATGGGGCATATTCATTCAACAAGGATATTGGAAATTGGGATACAAGTCAAGTAAATGACATGAATAATATGTTTAGGGATGCATCTGTATTTAATCAAGATCTCTCCAACTGGTGCGTAGAAATAATTACTAATGAACCTGAAAACTTTGCAACTAATGCTGCATTAACTCAAGAGAATCAACCGGTATGGGGAGCAGCTTGCGGAGGAAATAACAATACAGCAGATCAGGATGGAGATGGTGTTGAGGATAGTGTCGATCTGTGTCCATACACGCCACAAGGTCAAAGTGTTAATGCCGCAGGTTGTCCAATAAACAATGTTAGCTGCGATTTCACTATAGTTGCTAACCCCTTTGATCAATCGCTAGAATTCTGTCCCGGGAAAGCGATTCCTCCTTTTGAATTTATAGTAGAGTCCAATTGTAGCTCTTCTTCTCTTTCTATTGACGTAACTGGCTTACCCAATGGAATTGACTATATTATTAAATCAATAGATGCTATTACCACCTTAACTTTTCAAGGAACGCCGACAACCCTAGGTAATGAAATAGCTAATATTAATATCTCAACGAGTAACTTCTCTTCTTCTGTGGGAGGACTAATTATTATTGATGAAAATTGTGGCGAGGGAGGGTCTGGAACTGGAACAGATACTACAAACGGGCAATACGATTCAGACTTTGACGGTGTGCCAGACCAATTTGACGATTGTCCTTACACGCCAATAGGTCAAGTAGTAAACCCCTTAGGTTGTCCTATTGAGCAAATCAATTGTTCTTTATCAATTGAAGGCAACATCAGAAAAGACATTTGTCTTGACCAAGAAATCGAACCTATTCGCTTAGCATTATCGACCAGCTGTACGAGTACTTTCATTGATGCAAATATTATCGGACTACCTCCAGGACTGAGTTATTCGATGGAAAAAACTGAAGATGGGAATGAATTCATCATAGATGGTAAAGCATTTATCCCAGGGGATTATCAAGTAACAGTATTCTTTTATGATGTAGATAATTATGTTGAGCAAACAATCAATGGGCGAATTCGTGTACAAACAGATTGTAGTGCTACGGGAACTGGAACACAAAATGATCGTGACAAAGATGGTATCATTGACGAAAATGATCTTTGTCCTAACACTCAAGAAGGAGCAAGTGTAGATGAAAATGGTTGTGCCATTAGCGATGGAGATTGTACCATTGAAATTAATGAACCTGCCAATTTAGGAGACGAAATTGAATTGTGTATTAATACAGCTATGGATCGACTGGTCTTTACCATTGACACTAGTTGTAATAACTCTCGTATTGAAGTATTAGTAGAAGGATTACCGCCAGGTATTGACTACTACTTTTATTTGACTCCTTATGAAAAAGAATTTGTATTGTATGGGGTGCCGTATATACCTGGCACCTTTGAAGTAAATGTTATTATAACAGATACTAAAAACAATGTACAACAAGCCGTGGGTGGGACAATTGTTATAAAAAATGATTGTGAACAAGACCCATCAACAACTGGTACAACAACCTTTGAAGACCAAGACAATGACGGTGTAAAAGACGATCAAGATGAATGTCCTAATACCGCTCCTGGTACTGCCGTAGATCCTAAAGGATGTAGTGCAAAGCAGCAGGCAGATAACTTCTTAGGGGATGATGATAATGATGGAGTATTGAATTTTATCGATGCTTGTCCAGATACCGCAGCTGGGGTAATAGTTGATCCTAGAGGATGCTCACAGGAGCAAGGTGGTGTTTCTGACTATATACTCGATACAGATGCAGATGGAATAATTGACCTTATTGATCTTTGTCCAGATACTGCAGAAGGTGATACTGTGAATGAATTTGGTTGTTCTCAAGCACAATTGGCTGAAATTACTGATTTTGATCAAGACGGAGTAGATAATGAATTTGATCAGTGTCCCTTTACTCCACCAGGACAGCAAGTAAACGAAAACGGCTGTTCAGCCATTGATAAAGATTATGATCTAGACGGCGTTCCTGATTCAGTTGACGCCTGTCCTAACACACCTGCAGGGGAATATGTAGATGAATATGGTTGTGCCATTGTAGAAAATGATAGTGATTTTGATGGAATCGTGAATGAGCTCGACCAATGTCCTTATTCTCCGCCCGGGATTGCTGTAAATGAGCTAGGTTGTAGCGAAGTTGAACAGCAAGCTAAAAATGATAACGCAGACGATGATGGTGACGGAATCATCAACCTCATTGATATCTGTCCAGACACACCAGAAGGAACCATTGTAAATGAAGTAGGCTGTACCCCAGAGGAAAGTTCTGTTCAAGAATCTACAGATAATGATCTCGATGGTATTTTAAACGATAATGATATTTGTCCAGGCACAGAACTAGGAGTTGCCGTAAATGAATTTGGTTGTCCCCTTTACGAACTCGATAGTGATTTTGATAAGGTAAACGATAACGAAGATTTATGTCCAAATACACCTGTTGGGGAACCCGTTAATCAATTTGGTTGTTCTATCGCACAGGTAGAAGCAGATGTTGATATGGATGGAGTCCCAAATGAAAAGGATTATTGTGCTGATACCCTTCCCTACTTCGAAGTCAACATCAATGGATGTTCAGAAGTTCAAATCGCCATAGATAACGATTTTGATGGAGTTCCGAATGAATATGACCAATGTTCAGACACTCTACCTTTAACAATAGTAGATGAAAATGGATGTTCCGAAGACCAAAGAGACAACGATCAGGATGGTGTTATTAACGCTTTAGACCGTTGTCCTGATACTCCATCTAACCAGAAAGTAGACCCATATGGCTGCGCTGAAATTGAAGTAGATGGAGATGATGATCAAGATGGTGTAAATAATAGTATAGATCAATGTCCTGGTACATCAGCTGGCTTAGCAGTTGATGACAAAGGATGTCCTTACAAAGCGCCAATAATCCTAGAACAAACCTTTGAACAAAAGGAAAATAGTAGAGATATTGAAACCGAAGAAATTAGAACTTTCTTAGGAAAAGTACTCTACAGAGATCCTAACGCTAGCGATGGATCCACCTCCAATATTGACCTTTCAATCGTTGCAGATGGAAATGCTGAACTATTCGAATTAGCTGGGGATTCCATTTTCTTAGTTGGAAGAACAGATTTTGAAGAAAATCCAACCCCTAGCTTCACTGTAGTAGCAACAAACAATTTGAACCAAAGTACAGAAAAAGAAATAGTCCTTAAGGTATTAGATATTCCTAACACTCAAAAGGTCGCTAATTTTGAAGTAGCTGTATTCAATGTCGAAAACGAATCAACAGGTGCCAAAGTTAATTATACCCGCTATTTAAATCCTAACTTTAATAAAGGCGTTGGAAAGTGGAAAATAAAAAAGAAAATCGTCGGAGGTAACGATGCACATCTTTTTAATATAGAAAGCGCTGATATTGGTGAAGATAAGGGCAATGTTCAAAGATCAACATCTGGTGATTATTTAGTCTTTATCAATGAACCTGATTATGAGAATCCCCAAGACCACAACCGTGATAACATTTATGAGGTTGATGTTGTAAATATTAATACAAATGATGGGGAAGCCGCACAACCTGTTGTTGTGCAACAAACTAATATAATGGTTCCTGAAAATGATCCCACAGCAGTCCAAATTCAAACAATTCCAGCTAATGCCACAGATGACACCGATGGCGATGGAATTTATGATATTGTGGATAACAGTCCCTTTGTGTCTAATCCTAATCAACAAGACAGTGACGGGGATGGTGTAGGTGATGTTACAGATGACGAAGATCACGATGGTGTTTGGAATCCAAATGACATTTGTAACGACACCCCACTAAACACAAAAGTAAACATCGAGGGTTGTCCAATTTTCTACCTACCTACAAATAATTTCAGTATTTCTACTACAGAAAAATGTATAGGAAACAGTGGAATAATAATTACTTCAGCCGACACCTCTTATCAATACAATGTCAATATTTCTGGTCCTATAGAACAAAGTCTCACCTTTAGTTCTGAAAATCTTTCCTTGAATGAATTATCGCAAGGCACCTATAATATTTGCATTACCGTTGATGGTATAGAGGCCTCTGAATTTGAACGTTGTTATAGTGTTACTCTTCAAGAACCAGATGCGTTAAGCGTTTACGGAAAATTAGGCTCTTCTGGTAAAAGTGTTCACTATGAACTTGAGGGTGGAGATGTTTACACTATTATTCATAATGGAGAAAGTTTCCAAACAAATAAAAGCAGTGTTGACATAACATTAGAGGAAGGAATAAACCACATTCGAATTACCACAGGAATTGAATGTCAAGGGGTCTTTGAAAAGAATTATTTCAATTCGGCTAAAGTATACTACACGCCTAATCCTTTTGAAAATGATCTCTCTGTTTACGTTGGAGGAAATGACACTAGTATAACCTTAGAACTTTATACTACTCAAGGAAGATTAATCAAATCAAGTGAACATCAATTAAGTGGATCACAAAGGGTGATTAATCTTCGTACATCTGATCTAAAACCAGGTGGATACATTTTAAAAAGTTGTGGGAAAACCACAATTCAATCAGAATTAATTATTAAACGGTAATAAATGAAAAAAACAATTGTATTACTGACCATAACTTTTATAACCCTAACCGCTTGTTCAAAAGAAAGTGGAGGGAACGAACCGCCACAACCCACAGTTGCAGTCTTATCTTTTCCAGCAAATAATGAACCTTGCCTCGAGACCAATTCGGTAAATGACACACAAAGTTCGATCACATTTAGATGGAATGCTGGACAAAACGTGACTTCATATGACCTAACGGTAGTTAATTTAGCGAATAATACGAACAACACTTACAACGCAACTTCTAACGAAAAAAACGTGACCCTTGAACATGACGAACCCTATTCATGGAAAATAATCTCTAATGGACAAAGCGGAAGTCAACCTGCCGAAAGTGATACTTGGAAATTCTATCTAGCTGGCCCTGCACAAGTCAACTATGCACCTTTTCCAGCTGAATTAACCAGTCCTATTTCTGGCTCTACCACCACACCATCAGAAGGGTTAATTTCAATCCAATGGAATTGTGTAGATGTTGATAATGATTTAGTCACCTTTGAGGTTTATCTCGATACAACTGATGCTAGTACACTTGTACAATCGGTCGATTTTGCATCAAACACCACCTCCATAGACGTTGCAGTAGAAAATAATTCAATCTATTACTGGAAAGTAATTGCCGTTGATGCTAATGGAAATAACAGTAATTCTGGTGTCTATAGCTTTAGAACAAACTAAACGCTTTTCGATTTTAAAAAGTATTCGCCTAAGACAGCGATTATCAATCCTGTGACTATCCCTTCTACAAATCCAACACTCAATGTAGTAATGGCTGTAGTAAGTAGATAGACAAATTGTTTTTTATCTTTTGACCAAAACTCAATGATAAGCGGGAAATCAAACAAGAAGTATACAGAATAAACAATGATCGCTGCAATCACAGCCTGAGGAAGATAGTATACTATTGGCGTTAAAAACAAGAGTGTAAATATTAAAATAAGCGCTGCCACCAGCCCCGCTAATTGTGTTTTCGCTCCAGATTTAATCACTAGAATAGAGCGATTAAAACTCCCCGCAGGAACAAGTGAGCCAAAAAACGCACTCACGATTTTAGTTAACCCCAAAGCAACTAAATCCTGATTAGGCTTCCAGGGTTTCGCTTGACGATCTGCTACATTTTTCGCCATCACAAAGCTCCCAATACTGGTTACAAATGCGATCCCAAAAGCAGAGGGTAAATACAGCCAAATATCTTGACTAAATTCAGGTAGAATCAAAGAAGGTAAACCTTGCGGCACTTCACCGATCAAACTAATCCCCAGCGCTTCAAAGTCAAACACAAAGGCAGCAATCCCTGTCATTACCAGTAAAACAATGGCCGTGGGAAATTGCTGACGAACTTTTGCCAAAATAAATAACAGCAATAAGGATCCTATAAATAGACCCGTTGACATTAAATTGAAGTCGCCTTTACTCAACCATAATTGATACAAGCGTTCGGCATAACTGGATTTCAAAGAAAGTGTCACCCCAAAGGCAGACGGCAACTGTGAAATAATGATCACGACAGCCGCAGCTTGTACAAAACCAGAAATAACGCTCTTAGGAAGATAACTCACAAAACGCCCCAATTTAAACACTCCACATAAAACCTGTATTAAACCAATGAGTAATCCCAGATTGACCACCGCAACAACAAAAGCAGTTGTAAAAGGTTCTTCATAAGGAGAGAGGGATTCAAAAACAAAAATGGATATCACAGAAACTGGACCCACATTTAGATAATTAGACGTACCCGTGAAAGCATAAACCAATAATGGTATAAAAGATCCATATAAACCATAAATGGGAGGCAATCCTGCCAAAAGCGCAAAAGCCATGGCTTGCGGGATTGTAATCACCCCCAAAGTAATACCCGCAATGATGTCATCATGATAACGATAATCTTCTGGGGGATTAAAAAATTTCATCAAGCTTTTTTATTTGCTCGTCAAGGTACAATTGTCTGCAGCAATATTGTCTTTGATTTTTAAAAAATAAGACACTACGATATCAATAATATTGATACAACAGTTGATAAAAGATATTGAAATCACCTCGAATGGATAGCTAAAAAGAAAGGACTTTTGTAGTTTTGATTTTTAACAATTTAACCAAACAATTATGGAACGAATTAAATGCCTAATCATTGGTAGTGGACCTGCGGGATATACAGCAGCGATATATGCAGCAAGAGCAGATCTCAAACCCGTGGTCTATACTGGAATGGAACCTGGTGGGCAATTGACCACTACAACAGAGGTAGACAACTTCCCAGGATATCCTAAAGGGGTAGACGGTCCTTCCATGATGGTCGAATTACAACAACAAGCAGAGCGCTTTGGGACAGAAGTCCGTATAGGACACGTGACTGAGGTAAACCTGAGCAAAGAAGAAGGAGGCATTCACACTGTAGTTGTCGATAGCACAACAACCATAGAAGCAGAAACCATTATTATTTCTACAGGCGCTAGCGCCAAATATTTAGGTATCCCTAGTGAACAACGTTTACGTGGCGGGGGAGTTTCGGCCTGTGCCGTTTGCGATGGTTTCTTTTACAAAGGACAAGAAGTCGCTATTGTAGGGGCTGGAGATACTGCTGCAGAAGAAGCTACCTACCTCGCTAATATTTGTACTAAAGTAACCATGCTGGTACGCCGTGATGAAATGCGCGCCTCTAAAGCCATGCAACACCGTGTCAATAATACAGAAAATATTGAGGTATTATACAATACCGAAGTAGACGAAGTATTAGGTGAACAAGTAGTCGAAGGACTTAGAATGGTCAATAATACCACCCAAGAAAAAACCGAAATCCCTATTACAGGTTTGTTTATCGCCATTGGTCACAAGCCTAACACAGATATCTTTAAAGGACATCTCGATATGGACGATGCGGGATACTTGATTACTAAAGGGAAATCAACTAAAACAAACCTTCCAGGCGTATTTGCCTCTGGAGATGTACAAGATAAAGAGTACAGACAAGCCGTTACTGCGGCTGGAACAGGCTGTATGGCTGCACTTGACGCAGAGCGTTACTTAGGTGCTTTAGGAGCGCACTAAGCCAGCTTCTCCAATATTTTTTTTGATAAAATTGAAAGTGGTTGAACTTCTTGTTCGCCACTTTCCATGTTTTTAAGCACGGCTTCTTCGCGACTCAATTCTTCTTCCCCTAGCAAGACCACCCATGGGATCTGCTTTTGGTTCGCATAAGAAAGTTGCTTCTTCATTTTTACTGCATCTGGATAGTATTCTGTCCGTATGCCACTGTCTCTTAAAGCTGCAATCAATTGATTCGCTTTTAATGCAGCGGCTTCGCCAAAATTCATGAACAAGACCTGAGTTTGATTTTGCACTGAAGCTGGGAATAATCCTAGTTCTTCTAAGACCAAATAAATACGATCAAAACCAAAGGAAATCCCTACTCCACTCATATTTTTCATTCCAAAACCGGCCGTAAGATCGTCATAACGTCCTCCCCCACCAATAGAACCCATCTTTACCCCCTTTGGCGCAGCTACCTCAAAAATACAGCCTGTGTAATAATTTAATCCACGGGCAAGGGTTACATCAATCGCAAGCTCGATTCCTTTTAACCCAATTTGGTCCAACTGATCGACGACAAAACGAAGTTCTTCGACCCCAGCTAATCCTATTTGTGAGCTGGATAAAAATGAAGCTAATTGCTCTAAGCGTTCAAAAGCGGTTCCACTTAATTCCATCAAGGGTTGGATTTTTTCTATCGCAGCGGCAGAAAAGCCTTTTTCTGTCAATTCTTTTACCACCCCATCAAAACCGATCTTGTCAAGTTTATCTAAAGCGACCGTAAAATCGATTAATTGATCTGCAGCCCCAATGATTTCTGCAATTCCGGCGAGCACCTTTCGGTTATTCATTTTAAGGGTTGCCCCTTGAAGGCCTAGTTTTGTAAAGGCAGTGTCATATAATTGACACAGTTCAATTTCTTGCCATAGGGAAGTACTCCCCACCACATCTGCATCACATTGATAAAACTCTTGAAATCTCCCGTGTTGTGGACGATCTGCACGCCATACGGGTTGTATTTGATAGCGTTTAAATGGAAAGACTAAGTCGTTTTGGTGTTGTACCACAAAACGGGCAAAAGGCACCGTTAAATCATAGCGCAATGCTTTCTCTGACAAAGAACCTGAAAAGGCGCCTAAGCGATTTTCTTCTAATGCCTTTAAATCTGCTTTCTTTAATTTCTCTCCGTTTGACAAGATTTTAAAGATCAAGCGATCTCCTTCTTCCCCGTACTTGCCTAATAAAGTTTGCGATTTTTCAAAAGAAGGAGTCTCAATGGGTTGAAATCCAGCTGCTTCAAATGTTTGCTGCAAAACGTTTTTAAGGTAGTTGCGTTGGGCAACTTCTCTTGAAGAAAAATCACGGGTTCCTTTAGGTAAAGAGGGTTTCATAGTTATAAGCTAAAGTAGTGAATACAAATATTCAAATTTTTGAAGGGCTTATGCAAGAAATTCAAGGATACTTTTAAATCGCTTGTCGCTACTAATTTGAGCTCCTTTGATAATCATACCATACAACTCTTCTTTGCGGTCGTGATCATAATCTTTTGAAGAACGATAAAAAGTAACCGATTCGTCGTGAATATGGTGCAATAACCACTGCCATCCTTCTGGGGTAGTGATGTCTTGTTCTACATTGGTAATCTTAACTGCGATCAAATTCATGGTCTTCTCAAGACATTCAAAAATAAAAAAGTGGTTAGGGCTAAGATGCTCTAAATAGAGGTCTTTCGACAAAACATCTCCCCAGACTAAATCAGAGAATTGATCTAAGTGTAAATCTACTGTTTGTGGGTCATTCGCTTTGATTTCTTCCCATTGCTTTCGATCAATCGATAAGGCAGCGAGATACTTAGCGAATTCTTGATGTAGTTCTTCTAACTGTTCTTTGCTTAGACGGTGATATTCCATATAAAAAAACCCCACTAATGTGGGGTTGTATTATGTTCAAATTTGAATTAAGCCTTTTCAGGAATAATTTCAAATGGTACTTCAACAACAACTTCTCTGTGAAGGCGAACCGTTGCTTCATAAGCGCCTAAACGCTTGATGGTACGACCTGGTAAGCTAATAAACTTCTTGTCGATTTCTTGTCCTGCTTTTCCAAAGGTATCTGCAACATCTTGCGCTCCAATAGAGCCAAATAGTTTATCGCCAGAACCTACTTTTGAAGTAATTTTAATCTCTAAAGCTAATAAAGCTTTTCCTAGCTTGTTCGCGTCATCAATTAATTTTTGCTCTTTAAAAGCGCGTTGTTTTAGGTTTTCAGCTAAAACTTTTCTAGCAGAGCTGGTCGCTAATACTGCTTTCCCTTGAGGGATTAAAAAGTTTCTTCCGTATCCGTTTTTTACTGTAACGATGTCATCCTTAAATCCAAGGTTTTGTACATCTTCTCTTAGTATGAGTTCCATGATCTAAATTGGATTATTTTAATAAATCGCCTACATAAGGCATTAATGCTAAATGACGTGCGCGTTTTACAGCAACAGACACTTTACGTTGGTATTTCAAAGAAGTACCCGTCAAACGACGTGGTAATAGTTTCCCTTGTTCGTTTACTAAACCGATTAAGAAGTTTGCGTCTTTATAGTCCACATACTTAATACCTGAACGCTTAAAACGACAGTATTTTTTCTTATTATTGGTTTCAATATTTAATGGAGTTAAATAACGGATTTCTCCTTCTTTTCTCCCTTTAGATTGTTCTTCAATTTTAGACATGTCGATTAGGCTTTAGCGGTTTCTTTTAATTTCTTTACGCGTTTCTCTGCCCAAGCAATTGCATGCTTGTCGAGTTTCACGGTGAGGTAACGCATCACACGCTCATCACGTCTAAATTCAACCTCTAATGGATTGATCGCTGCACCGTCAACGGTGAACTCAAATAATTGGTAAAATCCACTTTTCTTGTTTTGGATTGGGTAAGCTAGTTTTTTAAGCCCCCAGTCTTCTTGGTTAACAAATTTACCTCCTTTGTCTGTGATGACAGCGGCAAATTTCTTAACTGCTTCCTTTATCTGATCTTCAGATAAAACGGGATTCAAAATGAAAACAGTTTCGTAATGATTCATAAAAATTGATTTATTTAAGGCTGCAAAAATAAAGCAATTCCCTTCTTAGACCAAATATTACTTGCTTTTTATTCTTTTATCTCCTCGTTTTTTTTTGTAATTTTGAATAAATACCCAAATATGTCCCTCAATTTCCTCTATATTGATGAAAACCTATCCTCGCAAGAGAGTATTTTAAAAAGTCTTAGAAGTTTTTTTGAGATTGAAAATATCCAATCTTTTAACAGCCTTAAAAAGGCCAATAAATACCTCAAAGAAAATACAGTAGATGTCATCATAATTGATCCTAATTTCACCAAAGAAGTTGGCTTTAGTTTTGTAGAGAAAAGACTCAATGAACATTTTTTTATCATCCACTCTGCTCGTACAAAAGATGCTGTTAGAGGATATGAGCTAGGCGTATTTGACTTCTTACCTAAACCCATAGTTAAGGATCGCTTTCACAGCTGTTTAAAACGATTAAAGAATCAAGATTACATCAAGGAAAAACAACGCTCTATCCTTCCACAGCCCTATGTTGAAGTGCGCTGTGATTTTATGAAAGAACGCATCTTATACGATGATATTTCTCATGTTGAAGCCATGGGAGACTATGTCAAAATTGTAACCGAGAAACGCAAATATGTGGTGTTGATGTCCATGAAAAAAATGGAAGACCTACTCCCAGAAGAACTCTTCTTTCGCACCCATAAATCTTTTATCGTCAACAGTAAAAAAATTGAAAATTTCAACGCAAAAGAGATTGCTTTGAAAAAAGTCAAAATCCCCTTAAGTCGATTTAAAAAACAAGCCTTTATTTCTTTTATGCAAGCGGTTTAAGCGGGATCTATATCGACATTGACCTTTACAGCTCTAAATTGACCTACCGCTTCAAGACTCTTTAATGCGCGAGACACATTTTCTTTGATTTGTTTACGCTGAGTATTATCGGGGTATTTGATCATTAATTGTTTAATGAATTGATTGCGCACTCTAGCTACTGCTGGGTCAACTGGCCCTAGTACTGGAGAAGGCAAATACTGATTTAAAACATCTGCTAACCACTGTGACGCTTGATCTACTTTGTGAAAATCTCTCGCCTTAAGTGATATTCGTATTAAACGATAAAAAGGTGGATAGTCAAAAGTTTTTCGTTCGCTAATTTGCTGGGCATACAAGGCTTCATAGTTGTTTTGAATCACTTGTTGTAAAACGGGATGTTCTGGCGAAAAAGATTGCAATAATACCCTTCCGCGGGTTTTTGACCTTCCTGCCCTTCCAGCAACCTGCGTCAACAATTGAAAGGCGCGCTCATGAGCGCGAAAGTCTGGAAAGAATAATAAAGGGTCGGTGTTGATTACTCCTACCAAGCCTACATTTTTAAAATCTAAGCCTTTGGTAACCATTTGTGTTCCCACTAGTATTTTGACTTCCCCAGAAGTAAAACGATCAATAATTCCTTCAAAGGCTCTTTTTCCACGGGTAGAATCCCAGTCCATGCGTTCCACTCCAGCCGTTGGAAAATATTGTTGCACCTGCTCTTCTATTTGCTGGGTTCCTGTTCCTTTTACGTCGAGATTAGGACTAGAACACACCACACATTGCACAGGTTTTGCAATATGGTACCCGCAATAATGACAGCGCAATTGCTGGTTGTATTGATGGTAGGTTAAAGAGACATCACAATTGGTGCATTGCGGAATATGCCCGCAACTGTGACATTCAAGTAAAGGCGCATAGCCTCTTCTGTTTTGAAAAAGAATGATTTGTTTGCCTTCGGCCAAAGATTGTTCGATCGCCTCGAACAAAGTAGGCGAAAACAAACCTTGCATACTTTTGCGCTTATGCGCTTCTTTTAAATCTACTGTTTCTATCAGTGGCAATTGGGCTTCGCCAAAGCGCTCAAGCAATTGCACATAGCCGTACTTCTTTCGCTCCACATTAAAACGCGATTCAATCGACGGAGTGGCAGAACCCAACAACAACTTACAACCTTGTTGATGTGCCAAAACAATCGCGGCATCTCTCGCTTGATACCTGGGGGCGGGGTCAAATTGCTTAAAAGAAGTTTCGTGCTCCTCATCAACAATAATAAGACCCAAATCCTTAAAGGGCATAAATAACGCTGAACGCGCTCCTAAAACAATCCTTGCCTTGTCGGTATGATGCAGTATGTTTTTCCACACCTCAACCCTTTCATGGATCGAATATTTTGAATGGAAAACGGTCACCTGTTCCCCAAAACGCTCTTGCAAACGCTGCACCATTTGGGCTGTTAAAGAAATTTCAGGAAGTAGAAATAAGACCTGCTTTTTCTGGGCTAATTGTTCCTCAATCAAAGAGAAATATACTTCGGTTTTACCAGAAGAAGTGACTCCTTCTAACAACACAACCTCTTTCTCTTTCCAACTTTGCTTAAGCTGAGACAACGCCTTTTCTTGGGCGGGAGACAAAGTAGGGCGAGTAATCGATTTCGCATCGCGCAAAATAGGGCGATCTTCTTGCACAAACCGCTCCTCTATAATTTCTTTTTCTAGGAGTGTTTTCGCTAAAGTGCTCTCTACTCCTAAACGTTTTTTTAAAGGCGCCCATTTAACCCATTCTTCTTGTTCTTGAAGTAGTCCCAATAAAAAACTGCTTTGTTTTGGCGCGCGTTTAAGTTGATCAAAAACAGCCGCTAAAGCTTGATTTCCTTGATACTTTGGTGCAATGCGAAGATAGCGATGGTATTTAGGGGTATACTTTTCTTTTAAGGATTGAATCGTTTCTACATAACCCTTTTCGACTAAGTTTTGAATCAAGGGTAAAACAGACTTCCGCTGAACAATGGCTTGAATATCTTCAATCAATAAGTCTCTTTTGGCTAAGCCTTCTAAAACCAAAAAAGCATCATCTGAAACACTGTCCCAATCGATTTCAACCTCAGCGACTTTTGCCACAATGGTTTCACTGGCCAATAAAAAAGCACTGGGTAAAGCAGTGCGTAAAATACTGCCCATAGAGCAGCGATAATAATCACTCATCCATTCCCAAAACTTGATTTGATCTGGGGTAACAATAGGATGTTCATCCAGAATCACTTCGATGGGTTTTGGTTCATAAGTCTGCGGAGCGACTTGATGTTTCTTGTAGACTAAGCCAGTGTAAAGCTTATTTTTTCCAAAAGGCACCCCTACTCTATAACCCGGTGAAAGAAAGTTAAACTCGGCTTCTTCTACCACATAGGTAAATGCTTTGGGCAATGGTAATGGTAATAAGACATCGACAAAATAGTGCATTCAACAAGCTATTTATTTTCTTGTTTTAAACGACTAATGGTGGCATTGAGTTCAAAGCCTAAAAGCAATACGATTGAATTGATCCAACTGTATAACATAAAAATCAACAAAGCGCCTATTGAGCCATACAACTGGTTGTAATTTGAAAATTGATCCACATAAATCCCAAACAAATAGGTGCTACAGATAAACAGCAATAAGGTCATCAAAGCTCCAGGAGAGAAAAAGTGGGTGAGTTTTCCTTCGATGGTGCCAAAATAATACAAAATCGAAATAGTGAAATAGGTCAGGATAATAAAGAAAATGTTTTGCCCAAACAGCACCCAATCAATGGCCTCTGGCAATACATTTTGCATGGCTAGTTTAAAATAAATAAAAGAGATCACCGCAATCAACAGTAAGAATGCTAGAAGCACACTTACCCCTAAAGCAAACAAATACTGCTTAAAAATATTGCGCAACTCTTTGACGTGATAAGACACCTCAAAACTGGTGAAAATGGAATTGACTCCGTTAGCCGATAAGACAATCGATAAAATAAAAACCGAAGATAGTAACCCCCCACGAGGCTTACTTTGAATGTCTTGAAAGATATCGCTAAAAAAGCCGTGGGTATCTGCCGGCAAGAGGGTTTCGATAAAATCCAATAAAACCACATCAAAATTCTCTATCGAAAAAACGGTTGGGATAAAAGGGATTAAATTCAGCACAAAAAGTAAAAAGGGAAATAAAGCCATAAAGAAGCTAAAGGAAATTGACCCCGCTCGCGCCGTTAACGCCCCTTTAATGATTCCCACTATATACATTTCTAACAACTCATACATTGAAAATCCTTTTAAGCCAGGAATACGCAACAAGCGCAAAAATGCGATGATTTGTTTAATGCCGGGAAAAGATGTCCATTGATTACTCACCTAAAATTGTTTCTTCAAAATTAATGCATTTCACACGGATATACCTCTTTCCCTTTGTATTTTTGCTCTCATGGAATGTGTACTGCTTTGCGTAGGAAAAACCGATCAGGCGGAATTAAAGCAATTGATCGAACTGTATCAAAATCGACTAAAACACTATACTAAGTTTTCTTTAGTCGTTATTGACGATATCAAAAACAGTAAAAATCTAAGCGAGAAACAACAAAAAGAAGCCGAAGGAAGAGCCTTAGAAAAACAATTTAAAGCCGGAGACCGAATAATATTATTAGATGAAAACGGAAAAAGCTTTAGCTCTGTTGCATTTTCAGACTGGATCAACAAGCAACAAATCTCTGGGGTAAAACGCTTGGTCTTTATTATTGGGGGACCTTATGGTTTCTCGGCAGATATTTATGCCCGTGCCCAACAGAAAATCAGTTTATCCAGCATGACCTTTTCACACCAAATGGTACGTTTATTTTTTGTTGAACAACTCTATCGCGCCCATAGCATTTTAAAAAACGAACCTTATCATCACCGCTAATGAAATTAGTTTTTGCCACCCACAACAATAACAAACTCGAAGAAGTAAAACAATTGCTTCCAGCCCATATTGAACTCCTAAGTTTGACCGATATTGGCTGCACCGAAGAGATCAAAGAAACAGGAAGCACCCTGGAGGAAAACGCCTACATCAAAGCGCGTTATGTCAAAACCCACTATAGCTTGAACTGCTTTGCCGATGATTCTGGTCTTGAGATCGATGCTTTAGATGGAGCCCCCGGAGTCATTTCGGCCCGCTATGCCGGGCCTCAAAAAGATAATGAAGCTAATATTCAAAAAGTCTGGGGAAATCTTAAAAATCATACTGACAAAAGTGCGCAGTTTCGCACTGTGATCGCCGTTTGTATCGATGAGACAGAATGGGATTGTGAAGGTGTGGTGCGAGGTGCATTAATCGACGAAAAACGAGGGGAAGGTGGCTTTGGTTATGATCCGATTTTTATACCGCAAGGCTATGCGCAAACCTTTGCACAATTAGGGAGTGATGTGAAAAATAAAATCAGCCATCGTGCAAAAGCTACTCAACTGTTTTTAAGTCGATTGAAAGAAATTATCGATTAACGGGATTAAAGAGCATAAAGACTATTTTATCCATTAAACTACCGTACCTTTGCGGCAATGAATACATTCCAAGAATTAGGGCTTAGTGAAGAAATTTTACAAGCCATTGACGACATGGGGTTTGAAACCCCTTCTGCTGTCCAAGCCAAAACCATTCCCTTATTGCTCGAAAAAGAAACGGACGTTGTTTCTTTAGCACAAACAGGAACTGGTAAAACAGCAGCTTTTGGCTTCCCAATGCTTCAGAAAATTGATGCAAAAAGCAAAATCACCCAGGGTTTAATCTTATCCCCTACCCGTGAGTTGTGTTTGCAGATTACCCAAGAATTAAAAAATTATTCCAAATACATCAAAGGCATTAATGTTGTCGCCATCTATGGTGGTGCGAGCATTACAGATCAAGCTAAAAATGTAAAGAAAGGTGCACAGATCCTTGTGGCCACTCCAGGGCGTATGCAAGATATGATTCGCCGTAGAATGGTAGATCTTTCTAGAGTAGAATACTGTGTGTTAGATGAAGCAGATGAGATGCTCAACATGGGCTTCTTTGAAGACATCACGGCTATTCTTTCTAATACGCCAGACGATAAAAGTACTTGGCTCTTTTCGGCAACCATGCCAAAAGAAGTGGCGACCATCGCTAAAAAGTTCATGTACCAACCCGAAGAAATTACAGTAGGGACTAAAAATGCAGGAACAAAAAATGTCAAGCACGAATACTATCAAGTATCTGGACGTGATCGTTACCCGGCCTTAAAACGCCTTGCCGATGCACACCCTGATATCTTTTCTGTCGTTTTTTGTCGCACCAAGCGCGATACCCAACGCGTAGCAGAAAAACTAATTGAGGACGGATACAATGCCGGTGCCTTACACGGAGATTTAAGTCAGAACCAAAGAGATATGGTGATGAAGTCTTTCCGCAACAAACAAATTCAAATGCTGGTTGCAACAGATGTTGCTGCACGTGGGATTGATGTAGATAACATCACTCACGTTATCAATTATCAATTACCCGACGAAATTGAAACCTATACCCACCGTTCTGGTCGAACCGGGCGTGCGGGAAATAAAGGGGTTTCAATGATTATTGTAACTTCTAGTGAATCGCGTAAAATTAGAACGATTGAAAAAATCATTCAATCGAAAATCGAGTCGAAAAAGATTCCTACAGGAATTGAAATTTGCGAAACGCAATTATATCATTTAGCCCAAAAAATTCACCAAACGCAAATCAACGAAGAAATCACTCCTTATCTTCCTAAGGTAGAAGAGGTGTTAAATGATTTGAGTAAAGAAGAATTGATTCAACGTTTAGTTTCTGTTGAGTTTGCTCGTTTTCACGATTATTACAAAAACGCCAAAGACCTCAACACCAGTGGTGGAAATCGAGGAGAAGGTGGTCGTGATAAAGTCAAACACAACAAAAAAGACAGCACCCGATTCTTTATTAATGTAGGAGCGAGAGATGATTACAACTGGATGCATTTAAAAGACTTTTTAAAGTCTACCTTATCGCTAGATCAAGATGATATTTTCCATGTTGATGTAATGGACAGCTTCTCTTTCTTTAACACCCCAAATAGCCAAAAGGACAAAGTACTAGAAACCTTTACCGAGTTTCAACTAGACGGTCGTTACATCAATGTAGAGGTATCTGAAAAAGCTCCACGTGGTGGAGGTGGCGGTCGTGGTAGACGCAAAAACTTTGGCGGTGGCGGTGGCCAACGTTCTGATCGCAAAAAGTTTAACAACAACGACGGCGGTTTTGATAGAGGTAAGAAAAAGAGAAGAGATAGCGGCGGCGGGAAACCCTCTGGCTTTGGCAGAAGAAGTAGGCGTTAAAAAAATGTTTATGTCTTTTGTTTAAGGGAGACTCAACTTTTTCTTGTTACTTTTGTCTTTATGCGGTATAGATTACATCTAACTCTTCTTTTATTGTGCAGCTTGTCTCTTGTCTTTGCGCAAGAAACACCTAGTCGTCTTTTAAAAGGAAAGGTGAAAAACGATATTACTGACCAGTTTATGGCCAGTGTACACGTTTTAAACCTAAGCTCTGTTCAAGGCGCGATCACGAATAATGAAGGAGTCTTTGAAATTGAAGTCAAAGCGCAAGACACCCTTTACTTTTCTTATTTGGGGTTTAAACCCCTCAAGGTACCTGTGAGTAATGACATGATCAAATTTGGGCTTCCCATCTTTCGATTAACACAATTGTCTTTTGCACTAGAAGAAGTCGTTGTACGCCCGTATCAATTAACTGGGTACTTAGACATTGATGTGAGTAAAGTCCCCCTAAATCCAGCGGGGCGTTACAACATCCCTGGGTTACCACAATCGGGTTATGAAGCCGGGAACCGCAATCGATCTTCGATTTCTAAGGCGATAGGTTCTCTATTTAATCCAGCAGACTTTCTCTACAATCTCTTTGGGAAAAACCCAAAACAAATGCGGAAGCTGAAAAAGATGAGAGAGGATGATGCCATTAAAAACTTATTGGGTACAAAATTTGACCGAGAAATATTAGTTCAACTTCTAGGGATTGAACGGGTTAATCTTGAAGAAATTTTGCGCAATTGCAACTACTCGAATACATTTATCAAAGAGGCGAATGATCTTCAAATCCTTGAAGCCATTAGTGGCTGCTATGAAGAATACAAGATTCTACAATTATAGTCATGAGCCCTCTAGAGGATTTATTACTACAATTCTATGCTTCTGTTGCCGATCGTGAAAAAGGAGTAGCTTTTATCGATCAAAATCCAACCTACTTTCAAGAACTTTTTGCTTTAGCTTGTGCTCCAGATCAACAACGCACAAATATTGTTGCGGCATGGGTTTTAGAAAAATACACCCTTGAAAAACTAGCTTTACTAAGCCATCTATTTCCAGAATTTTTAACCGGCGTTGCGCAGCAAAAACACGAGAGTAAACGCCGCCCTATGATCAAATTGCTTTATCATTATTGCAAGGATAAAAAAAGGCGAGAAAGCATTGATCATACCCAGCGAGATCAAATTGTGACTTTGTGTTTTGATTATATGTTGGAAGCAGAAAAAGCTGCGGCGCTAGCTTTTAGCATGAAAACCTTACATTTTTTCAGGAATCACGAAGATTGGATAGAAGGAGAATTGCTAGCGTATATAGAACAACGCTTACCGAATAGCAGTACAGGATTTCAATCTGTTGTTCGCCAAATTTCTTAAAATTGATTCCTGGATTCCCATAGAAGCCCTATCTTTGTTGCTTTAATTTTCACTATGAAACTCAACGCTTTAAACGCAATTTCTCCCATTGACGGTCGCTACCGAAGTAAGACAAAATCACTTGCTTCATATTTTTCTGAAGAAGCCTTGATTCAATACCGTGTTAGGGTTGAGATCGAGTATTTTATTGCCCTGTGTGAACTACCCATACCACAGTTAGCTGATTTTAAAGCTTCCTTATTTGAGGACTTACGCAGTATCTATCAACACTTTACTGAAGAAGATGCTAAAGACGTAAAAGAGATTGAAAAAACGACTAATCACGATGTGAAAGCCGTTGAGTATTTCATCAAAAAAGAATTTGATCGTCTTGAAATTCACGACTATAAAGAGTTTATCCACTTTGGTTTAACCTCACAAGACATTAACAATACTGCTATACCGTTATCGATTAAAGATGCGGTAACTAACGTTTACTTGCCTCAACTAGACGAACTTATCGAGCAGTTAAAAACACTTGAAGAAGAGTATAAAGAAGTTCCACTTTTAGCACGTACTCACGGACAGCCAGCCTCGCCTACCCGATTAGGAAAAGAGTTTGCTGTTTTTGTCAAGCGTTTAGAAGCACAACGCGCTTCTTTACTCGATGTACCAAATGCCGCAAAGTTTGGTGGAGCTACTGGTAACTTTAACGCTCATGTTGTGGCCTATCCTAAACAGGATTGGAAAAGCTTTGGAACTGATTTTGTAGAAAATTGTTTGGGCTTACACCACTCCTTCCCTACTACTCAAATTGAACATTACGATCATTTTGCCGCTTTATGCGATGCCATGAAACGCATCAATACCATTTTAATCGATTTAGATCGTGACATTTGGACGTATATTTCTATGGACTATTTCAAGCAAAAAATCAAAGAAGGAGAAGTGGGCTCTTCGGCTATGCCTCATAAGGTCAATCCTATTGATTTTGAAAACTCTGAAGGAAACTTAGGAATTGCCAATGCCCTATTAGCGTATCTAGCAGAAAAGTTACCTATTTCTAGACTGCAACGAGATCTAACTGACAGTACGGTATTGCGCAACATAGGAATTCCTTTTGGACACTCATTAATAGGTTTCCAGTCTACCCTAAAAGGACTTGGAAAACTCTTATTAAATGAAGATAAGATCAAAGCCGATCTAGAGAATAACTGGGCGGTAGTGGCAGAAGCGATTCAAACAATCTTGCGCAGAGAAGGCTATCCTAATCCTTATGAAGCTTTAAAAGAATTGACCCGCACCAATAATGTAATCAATCAAGAAGCCATTCATCGATTTGTCGATCAATTAGAAATAGACAGTAAGATCAAAGCAGAATTAAAAACAATTTCTCCCTTTAATTATACGGGGCTTTAATTGGCTAAAGCATCTAAATATTCTCCCCCAGGGATATCGATTAGCTTAGTCAGTGTTCCCACTTGATTCAGGTCAATATTTCCTTTGATTTCGAGTAAGACAAAATCAAGCCGAGTTTGACTTTCTAATTGAATATCCTCTCGTTGATCAATGTAGCCTTGTAAGCCTTTGACATACATCACTAAACGATCAACGGTGCTTTCTTTTGTGCCATAGACGGCACCAAAGCGAACATTTACCCCTTTTTCTGTAATGTTTAAAACAGATTCTAAAGAAGAAGTGTTTAATTCATTTTGAAACCAGTTTTCCATGGCTGTAGCGACTTCTGTTTCTTTTGTACTCATGACCCTAAAACGTTTCAAGCTTTGGATCATCTCAATAAAAGCTTGAGATTCGGGGTCGTCTGTACTAATTTTAAACTTACCCAATAATTGAAACATTTGAGGGCTAACATTGAGGTTAGTAACACCTGGATTTCCACCATACTGTTCAAAAACATTTTGAGCAGAGATTTGGGAGATAAATAGCAATAATAAAATTGTAAGGGCTTTTTTCATTTTGGAATAATCTTTGCATAAAGATATAACAAACTTGAAAGCATAGCCCAGATACAAAAATATCTTGTTAATTTGCATTAACATTATTTAAAATATGAAAAAAATACTTTTTGTTCTCCTAATTTTAGGATTGAGTTTTACGAGTTGTTCAGAACCAGATAGTGACGATAATCAAATTAATGTAGTTGTTGATACTACACCAACTGTTAATCCTACACCAACTGTTGATAATTCAGAGATTAATGACTATATCTGGAAAGGTTTAAATCAGTGGTACTACTGGCAAGAGCAAGTAGATAATTTAGCGGATACCTTTGATGATAACCAAAGTGACTATACCACCTACTTACAATCCTATTCTGATCCAGAAAATTTCTTTAATAGTCTTAATCATTCAGATGATCGTTTTAGCTGGATCGATCCAGACTATGAAAATCTTGAAGATCAACTCTCTGGAATTTCTGCTTCTAACGGAATGATGTTTACGCTCTATCGCCGTTGTTCTGGTTGTGAGACATTGATCGGTGCAGTAACTTATGTATTACCCAATTCTGACGCGGCAACAAAAGGTGTTCTTCGCGGAGATTTATTTAACGTAGTCAATGGACAAGAACTCAATCTTGATAATTATATTTCTTTACTCTATGGACAAGATATGAGCTATATAATTGATTTAGTTAATTATGATGCAGCAGCAGATCTTGTTACCCCTAGAAATATTAGCATCGACTTAGTCAAAGAAGAAGACTTCCAAGAAAATCCCATTCATAAAAACTTAGTGCTAGATCACAATGGAACTAGAGTAGGTTATTTAATGTACAATAAGTTTGTTGGAGAGGTAGACAGTAATGATGATGGAGTTAATGAATATGATTTCGACCAAGCTCTTATTGACGCTTTTGCCAATTTTAGATCCGAAAATATCAGCGAACTAGTGATTGATCTAAGATATAATGGAGGGGGTTCTGTCCGCACTTGCACCTATTTAGCGAGTTTAATTACGGGTCAATTCACTGGCGAAATTTTTGCACAGCAACAGTGGAATAGTAAGCTAATGGCTTATTTTGAAAGTCGCAATACCAATGCTGATCCAGATGATGATTTTGATTTAAACGACTATTTTGTCGATACAACTCATACTGGAGTTTCAATTCAAGGTTTAAGTTTAAGCCGCGTTTATATATTAACCAGTGGCCGCAGCGCATCTGCAAGCGAATTATTGATCAATGGCTTAAGCCCACATATTGATGTTGTCCAAATTGGAACAGCCACCTATGGGAAAAATGTTGGTTCAATTACCATTTATGATTATATAGATAATACAGGAAATGAACGCAATCCTAACCACACCTATGCCATGCAGCCTATTGTGCTTAAAATTGCTAACAGTGATAACTTTGCCGACTATACTGATGGTCTTGAACCAGATGTAGAACTAAGAGAAAGTGCTTCTAGTTATGGAGTTTTAGGAGATGTCAACGAGCCTTTATTCGCCGCAGCATTGAACTATATGTCAGGAGGTAGCGCTAAACGCAGTTATGATCCTACGCCTTTTGAAATGATCAAAAACCCTATGGTGGAAAGCCAACAACAAATGCATGTTGACCTTCCAAAAGGATTTAGATTTTCATTTGAAGACTAAAGCTGATAGGATAATCCGAATCTGAAGTTACGACCTCTAGTAGTAAAATTCGTGATTTCGATATAGTCGGTATCGAGAATATTACTCAACCATATAGAAGCGGTAAGCTTGTCATTATGGAAGGTTTTCGCATAGCGTAAATCAATTAAACCATAGGCGTCTAAGCTACTTAAATCAACCGCTTGACGTTTTCCTCGGTATGCGTAATATAATCCAAGATTAGATTCATCCTTAAAGGCATAATTTAAACTACTATCGACAGCGTGTTTTGGTAAGCGAATAAGCGCATCATTTTTAAGTTCTGTAAAAGTGTAATTCAAATTGAAGTCTAATTCTTCAAATAAACGGTTCGTATAACTTAACTCAACCCCCTGATATTTTATATCTGAAGGAGCATTCGCATAAGCATAGGTTGAAAAATCGTAAACGATCTTAGGATCTTCTGTACGCTGAAATAAGGCCAAAGTAGCACGTCCATCCTCTTTCACCCATGTAAGGCCTAATTCTAAAGAAGCACTCTCTTCTGGCATTAAGTCAGCATTTCCAGAATAGGTATCATATAACTGAAACAAACTGGGCGCAATAAAAGCGGTATTATAACTCCCATAAAGTTTAAACTGTTGCTCGATCAAACTAAAAGAATAAGATGGGTTAACACTATAAGTAAAATGCTCTCCATAGGTCTTGTGATCGTTACGCCTTACACCTGCATTGAAATTTAAACCAGAAGTCGATACATAAACCACATTCGCAAATAAATCATTCTGCTCTAATACAGGTCGATCTTCATAGCTAGCTTGTTGTTTTAAATACCCTTGTACACTATACCACTGATCAGATAATTTTAAGCGATTAACAATTTCAAAAGTGCGATTGTAGGCCGTGTATTGTGCAGGGTAATTATCATAATATTCCCGGTCGGTGTTTTGCATCCCTGCATCTAAACTTACCTCTCCTAGACCATAAGTATATTTCGCATTCACCGCAATGTTTTCAAAAGTACTGATGGCGTTAAAATCGGCATCTTCTACTGGGAACACATTGTCATAGTCATTCTCAATTTTCGCTTTACTCGCTTGCACATACCACGAAAATTGGCTGTGTTTACCACCTAATTGAGCATTGATATTATAACGTTCAAAAGGATCTTTTTCTGTCCCACTTTCTACTGCACTCATCCCACTGGTTTTTAAACCAGCATAGCCTACTTTAAAGAAAATATCTTTTGCTTTTAAAGCGTATTGAATATGGTTAGAGAGATAATTGAATTGATTTAACGATTCGTTTTGTGCTTGTTCTGTCCCAGCATTTAAATTAACATTAAGTTGATTCTTTGTCACCTTATGGGTTGAAATATTGACCACAGCAGCAGCAGCTGAGCTTCCGTATAAAGTACTTGCTCCTCCTTTTAAAATCTCTATTGAACTGATTTGATTCAAACTCAAAAAATTTAAATCAAAATCGTTCCCTATACGTGAAGGATCTGCCACCCTTACGCCATCCACAAGAATAAGCACTTGGTTATTCGAACTTCCACGTACCGCTAATCGAAGGTTTTGGCCAGTAATTAAACGATTTCCCACCACTTCTATCCCAGCTTGGGTAGAAAGTAGTTCAGACAAACTACGGCCGTTAAATTGTTTGATTTGTTTTTCATCAATACGCAAAACTGGTTTCCCGGATTGTGATCTTTTTAGAGGAATTCTGGCGTCTAATAAGACGACTTCATCTAGGTAATTTGTCTTTTTAACAAGACTGTCATTTTTTTGTTCTTCTTGTGCTAAGGCAGTAAAAACAACGCATAGCAAAGTAAGAACAGTTAATCGAACTGTTTTCATTTTAAAATATTATGGGATACAACATCCTTAGCCATACCACTTCTTTATCCCCGAAGAATAGTATCACTATGAACGGGCAGGTCTCCTGGCTTGCGTTTTTTTAGCAACCTTCCCGATAAAAAAAATCAGTGGTGTAAGAGGCTAAAAAACATCTAATACTTAGACTAAGCTTACAGTTGCGGGTACAGCATTGGTTTTTCACCAATTTCCCTTTTCGACTTGCATAACAAGTACCTGTTCACAGGATAAAGTTACAAAAATATGGAGGAACTATGCGGTTTTGAGATAAGTGTTTTTAATCGCAGAAAAGCTATAAAATAAAACAGCAGTATAGACTAAATCTCCAGCGATGGTATTCACAAAGAAAGGAATAGCTAAAGCAAAACACGCTATTAAACCTTCTAAAGTTGGGGGATAATGCAACAACCAAACGCCAAAATTAGAAACAACAAAAAAGAGCAATGAAGAACCTAATACTGTGGGGATCGAGATCTTTTTTTGGCGCATGCCTATCCAAGAAATCATTCCAAAAGCAGCATAAACGAATAAGTTAATCCAACTTAACCCAAGGATTAAATCTGTGACAAACAAACAAAATAGAGGCACCAAAATGGCGATTAACTTCTTGTTTAATTTTGCCGCAGCAAACAGTGCAATTCCTGTAATGGGAGCAAAGTTGGGTGGGTGAGGTAATAATCGTGTGGCTACCGCCAAAACAATCATACTAAGGATTAAGGTGTACTCTTTCTTCATCGCTTTCATTCATCAATTCTTTCTATAAAAGTAGCTAATTTTTGTTTATTACTTTGTTAAATACATTTTTCTACGCGAATACAGGTTGTAGAACTCGTCGTCTTTCAATGAATCAACAAACAAGATACTCTCTCCAGTACTCTTCATCTCAGGACCTAATTGTTTATTCACATTAGGGAACTTATTGAAAGAGAACACTGGTTGTTTGATGGCATAACCTTCTAAATGTGGGTTAAAGTCAAAGTCAGTCACTTTGTTTTCTCCTAACATCACTTTAGTTGCGTAATTCACATAAGGCTCTTTATAGGCTTTTGCAATAAAAGGGACTGTTCTAGAAGCACGCGGATTCGCTTCGATAATAAATACTTTATCGTCTTTTACCGCAAACTGAATATTAATCAAGCCTACCGTATTTAGTGCTTTCGCAATTTTATAGGTATGATCTTTAATCTGCTGTAAAACGTATTCCCCTAAGTTGAACACTGGTAAAGTTGCATTTGAATCCCCAGAGTGAATACCACAAGGTTCAATATGCTCCATTATTCCAATAATATAAACATTTTCACCGTCGCAAATAGCATCTGCTTCTGCTTCAATCGCACCATCTAAGTAGTGATCTAACAACAATTTATTATTAGGAATCTTACGCAATAAGTCTACGACATGTTGCTCTAACTCTTCTTTATTGATAACAATTTTCATCCCCTGACCTCCTAGTACATAAGACGGTCGAACTAGGATAGGGAAATCTAATTCATCTGCTAACGCAAGTGCTTCATCGGCATTTTCAGCTACGCCAAATTCTGGATAAGGAATATCATTGTCTTTCAATAGGGTAGAAAAACTTCCTCTATCTTCTGCTAAGTCTAAAGACTGATAACTTGTTCCTATGATCTTAATCCCATAACGATCGAGCTTTTCTGCTAGTTTAAGGGCTGTTTGCCCTCCTAGTTGTACAATCACTCCTTCTGGCTTTTCATGACGAATGATGTCATAGATATGCTCCCAAAATACAGGTTCAAAATAAAGCTTATCAGCAGTGTCAAAATCTGTTGAAACAGTTTCGGGATTACAGTTAATCATAATGGTTTCATAACCACACTCTGCTGCCGCTAATACCCCGTGAACGCAACAATAATCAAATTCTATTCCTTGACCGATACGGTTAGGTCCAGAACCTAGAACGATGATCTTCTTCTTATCGGTAACAACACTTTCGTTATCACTAAAGGGAGCAGCATCGCCTATTTTCATTTGTGCTTCAAAAGTAGAATAATAGTACGGCGTCTTTGCGGCAAATTCTGCCGCACAGGTATCTACTAACTTATAGACCCGTTGTATCCCCATTTCTTCGCGCAAGTTGTAGACTTGACTTTCTAAACAGTCGAGCATATGGGCGATTTGACGATCGGCAAAACCTTTTTGCTTCGCTTCTAATAGCAAGGCTTTCTCTAAACTTTCAATACTGTAATTAGAAATTTCTTTTTCTAATAGATATAACTCTTCAAACTGTCGTAAGAACCACAAGTCAATTTTTGTGATTTCGTGAATACGACTCAATGGAATACCTAGCTGTATCGCATCATAAAGTACAAACACGCGATCCCAACTTGCATGGGTTAATTTACTGATAATGGTATCATAGTCAGAATACCCTTTCCCGTCTGCTCCTAGCCCATTACGCTTAATCTCAAGCGATTGGGTGGCTTTGTGTAAGGCCTCTTGGAAAGAACGACCAATTCCCATTACTTCTCCTACAGATTTCATTTGAAGACCTAATACGCGGTCTGCCCCTTCGAACTTGTCAAAGTTCCATCGTGGGATCTTAACAATAACATAGTCTACAGATGGCTCAAATAAAGCCGAAGTAGACTGGGTGATTTGATTGTCTAATTCATCAAGGGAATACCCTATGGCTAACTTTGCAGCAATTTTTGCAATAGGGTAACCAGAGGCTTTGGAGGCTAAAGCCGAAGAACGCGAAACACGAGGGTTAATCTCAATCGAGATAATCTCTTCTTGCTCATCTGGACTAACCGCAAACTGCACGTTACATCCCCCTGCAAAATCTCCGATACTTCTCATCATTTTGATGGCAAGATCACGCATGCGCTGATAAGTCGCATCTGATAAAGTCATCGCAGGAGCTACTGTAATAGAATCCCCTGTGTGGATTCCCATAGGATCCATATTTTCTATCGTACAAATAATAACAACATTGTCATTTTTGTCACGTAATAATTCTAACTCATATTCTTTCCAGCCTAAAAGTGCCTTATCGATTAACACCTCGTGAATAGGCGATGCCTCTAATCCACGGGTTAACAATTCGTCAAAATCTTCAGCTTTATGCACAAAAGAAGCTCCCGTTCCCCCTAAGGTAAACGAAGGACGAATCACTAAAGGAAAACCAAATTTTTGCGCGATCTCTTTCCCTTTTAAGAAAGAAGTTGCCGTCTGTGCTGGTGCTACTGGAATTTCTAGTTTTTGCATCAACTCTTTAAACTGTTGACGATCTTCTGTAATATTAATCGCATCGATATCCACCCCGATTATTTCCACATTGTGATCTTCCCAAACACCTTTCTCATCTGCCTCAATACACAGGTTTAAAGCGGTCTGTCCTCCCATAGTAGGTAATACAGCATCAATATCTTTGTGATCATTAAGAATCTCTATGAGTGATTTAGTCGTCAATGGCTTCAAATAGACATGATCTGCCATAGAGGGATCTGTCATAATGGTTGCTGGATTAGAATTAATCAGTACCGTTTCGATTCCATCTTCTCGAAGTGAGCGTAATGCTTGACTTCCTGAATAGTCAAATTCACATGCTTGTCCAATAATGATTGGCCCAGATCCGATGATGAGGATTTTGTTTAGATTTTCTTTTTTCGGCATAATTTAGTTGAGTATCTAAAATAAATATAAAAAAAAAGTGCTACTTAAAAATAAGTAACACTCTAATATGATGATTATCAAACATTATCTCTTGTGTCTTGGTTCAGACGAAACAGAAACTTTCTTTCTACCTTTAGCTCTTCTACTAGCTAAAACCTTACGCCCGTTAGCAGATGCCATGCGCTCTCTGAAACCATGTTTGTTTCTTCTTTTTCTCTTCGAGGGTTGAAATGTTCTTTTCATAATTTCTTATAATGAATAAAGCGAATTAAGTGCTTTTTTTATCGAGGGCAAATATACAACATCTTTTATTTTAGACAAGCCTAAAGTAAAAATTAGTTACGATTGTTTTTATTACTTTAGCAGCAAAAATAAAGCATGTTTCCCAAGGTCATAAAACTTATATTCGCAGCAGCAACGTTTGCTTATGCAATTTATCAATTTATCGAGGATCAAATCGGTAATGGTATTTTTTTAATTTTAATCACAGGGATGTTCATTCTTCTTTACTTTAAGAATGAGATCATCTTCCTTGCCTTTTTGCGCTTGCGCAAACAAGATTTTGAGGGAACACTCAAATGGCTTAGTCGTATTCCTAATCCTACTGCCAATCTAGTGACAAAACAACAAGGTTATTACCACTACCTTCACGGCGTTATTGAATCTCAAACCAATCTCACTAAAGCAGAGAAATCGTTTAGAAAAGCTTTATCCTTTGGCTTATCGATGAGTGCAGACGAAGCCATGGCGAAATTAAGTCTTGCTGGGATCTTAATGCAAAAAAGAAGAAAGCGCGAAGCGACCACTTTATTAAACGAAGCAAAAAAAGCAGATACGCACAATGTCTTGGGGCAACAAATCAAGATGATGCAACAACAAATGAAGAAGATCTAAGGGCCTACCGCTTCCGGTAAGGCAATATGATACAATTTTCTGGATTTATTATTCAGGTGATTTTGCAATAACCATGGGTTGTAGATTTTCATGGTTTTATAGTTGACTCCCAGTTGTTTTGAAAAGCGCGCAATATTTGTAATGGCTGTATCCACCTTTACCGTTGTATAGGTCAATGGAGAGTATTTCTGGGCTTCTTTAATGTAAAAACCATAGCGCTCTGGTGCTTCAATAATTTCTTTAACCGCTAGAATTCTAAACACATAACGCTTTGTTTCTGTCCCTAGCAGTAAATCGTAATAAGTTTCTGATTGCTGCTTTTCAAGGAGTCTTTTTATCCCAGACATTCCCCTGTTATAGGAAGCCGCCGCTAATGTCCAAGAACCAAACTTTTCTTTGGCCTTTATCAAATATTTGCAGGCCACTCTAGTGGCCAAATCGATATTGTATCGTTCATCTACATTAGAGTTCACTTCTAAACCATACTCACGACCAGTGGTGCGCATAATTTGCCAAAACCCCTTTGCTCCTTCTGAAGATGTCACATTCTCTAAACCACTTTCAATCAAAGCCAGGTATTTAAAATCCTCTGGCACCCCCTCATCGGCAAGAATTTTTTCAATTTGCGGAAAGTACTTATGAGCTCTTTTAAGCATTAAGATGGTATTGGACTGCCAGTAGGTATTCACTAAAAGCTCTTTATCCATTCGCTCTATTAAATCTGACTCATTCAATTGTATGGTCTCGCCAGCAAATTCAATTTCAGTGGGAATGTTTAAGGCTTGAACCTTATACGAACCTGGTTCGTTATAATCTATAAAAGCAGAAGTAGATCGCTTGTTGTAAGCCAAAGAGGCAATAACAATAAGAAGCACTGTAAAAAAGGAATACTTAAAGCTGATGTGGCGCATAGGGCAAACTAATTTTCTATAATATTAGGCAAATTTTTATTGAACCATGCATGGTGCGTAAGGATCATGGCGTGTGTAGCATTCTTAATGGTATAAAAACGCTCACTAGTATCAATGTTTTTAATGGGGAAAACAACGTCCTTGTCCCCGTGAATATGAATCACATCAGGATCTGGATCAGTTTGAGACCAATGAACAATTTGATCGATAGACCAGTCGAGATAAGCAGGATCTCTTTCTGAAAGATATTTTTGATAAGCTTTCATCTTTGGCCGTATAGAGGGCCCAAAAACATATAAGGCTAAACTCTCTAAGTTCTTGATCCACTGAGTGGGTAATAGTTTATGGGCTCCAGTTGTTTTAGCTAATTTCATTGAAATAGTCAATTCTGCATTAGACTTAACACTAGAAACAACAATAAGTTTTAGAACATCAATATGTTTTGCCATTTCCTGAACCAATATACCCCCAAATGAAACCCCTAATAAAACAGGAGTTTTGTGCTCGATTCTTTCACACATTCTCAAGGCATAATCCGATAAATCTTCCTTCTCATTAGGTGGTATCCACGAGAGCTTAATCAATTCATATTGCTCTGGAAGTTGAATATATTCAAAAATCCTAGGACTTGCCGCCATACCTGGCATAAGATAGAGTGGGATTTTATTGAGTAAGGACACGTATAAGGTTAATTAAATGTTAAGAACTATGTGAAATTTTCGTATATTTGTGAACTGATTTTTATCAAATCAACAACAATTTAACAAAAATATGTTGATCTAATCAACTACCAAAATAATCATCAAAATACATATTCATGGGCGAACTTGTACTCGAAAACAACGATTTTTTAAGACAATTTGAAGTAATGGTGGGCGACACCATGGCTCGTATTGAATATGCTGAACAAGAAAGAAAGATTTTTTTAACGAAGTTAATCGTTCCTGAAAACATCGCAAGCAGCGAGTTTAAAGATGCTTTCATTAAATTAGTTCTTGATCATGTAGCAGATCGCAACTTAAAAGTTGTCCCGACTAGCCCAGACATCGCTGGTTTTTTAAGAAAAAATAAGCGCTACAAAGATCTTCTTCCTGTAGGGATTAAGCTTTAAGTCTTACAAAACCCTCTTCATCTATTTTTTCAAGTGTTACCGTGGCTAGCGTATTTACTAGCGAAGGATTCCATATTGCTCTTACTTTAACATAGTTAGTGGTAAAACCATGGATATAGCCTTTTTTGTTGTCTCCTTCCCAGAGCACTTGCTGCGTTGTCCCTAATTGTGATTGATAAAACGCATGGCGCTTCTTGACCGATAAACCTCTTAACATTTTAGAACGCTTATTTCTAATCGCTTGAGGAACTTCTCCTTCAAAATCAACCGCCTCTGTATTAGGTCGTTCAGAATAAGTAAACACATGTAAGTAGGCGATGTCTAATTCGCTCAAAAAGCGATAAGTGGTCAAGAATTCCTCTTCGGTTTCCCTTGGGAAACCTACAATAACATCTACCCCAATACAAGCCTGCGGCATAACTGCTTTAATCTGAGTGACGCGATCAACATATAATTTGGATAGATAGCGTCTTCTCATTTTTTTCAAAACGACATCGCTTCCACTTTGCAAAGGCACATGAAAGTGGGGAACAAAACGATTGCTCGACCCAACAAAATCAATGATTTCGTTTTTTAATAAATTGGGTTCTATAGAAGAAATACGAATTCGCTCAATACCATCAACTTTATCAAGTGCTTGCACCAGGTCTAAAAAGGTGTCGTCGTGCTTTTTTAACCCAAACTCTCCCTTTCCAAAATCCCCAATATTCACTCCAGTTAACACAATCTCTTTGATGTCTTGAGCGGCAATTTCTTCCGCTCTTTCAACAACATTTTCAACGGTATCGCTTCGGGAAATCCCTCTAGCTAATGGAATGGTGCAGTAGGAACATTTGTAGTCACAGCCATCCTGCACTTTTAAAAAGGCACGGGTTCTGTCCCCAGTTGAAAAACTACTTTGATAGGTGTTGACATCAGCGATTTCACAAGAATGAATTTCTGAAGTATCTCTTTTTGTCAGATCACCAAGGTACTGCGTCAAATTAAATTTTTCTGACGCCCCTAAAACCAAGTCTACTCCGTTCACTTCTGCGAGCGCTTCAGGCTGCAATTGCGCATAACAACCTATCGCAGCGACGAAAGCTTCCTCATTTTGGCGAAGTACTTTCGCTACTAAAGCCTTAAAACGCTTATCTGCATTTTCTGTCACAGAGCAGGTGTTGATGACATAGACATCTGCCGCTTCATCAAAGGAAACCCGATCGTAATGCAAACTGGAAAAATCTTTGGCAATTTCTGCTGTTTCAGAAAAATTCAACTTACACCCCAGGGTGTGAAAGGCTAGCCGGATTTTATCGGTAGCTACTGCGGTATTTTGTGGAGTGACAAGGCTCAAGACTGATGTAAATAGCTTAATTTTGAGACAAAGATACAATTTTGAAACGCAATCTTTTTCCCTTTTCTATTTCCCTTTTTCTAGGTACACTCTTTCTATCGCTTGTTGTAAGTTGTGGGGAGGATAAGTTAGTAGATTCTAGTGCTGTTTTTAGGTATAATGAGTTTAGAAACATCACATCATTAGATCCTGCTTTTGCGCGTAATCCTCAAAACATTTGGCCCATTCAACAATTGTTTAATGGATTGGTTCAACTGGATAATGATTTAAATGTAGTGCCAGAAATTGCTGCGCAATGGGCAATAGACTCCCTAGGGACCACCTATACTTTTTACCTAAAGAAAGATGTTTTTTTTCATGAGAGTATTCAATTTGGTTCAAAAAAAACGAGGACAGTCACCGCCGAGGATTTTGTGTACAGCTTTAACCGCTTAACAGACCCTGCTGTTGGCTCTCCAGGAGGCTGGGTATTACAACAGGTTGAAAGTTATCAAGCCATCGATCAACACACTTTTCAAATTAAACTAAAGCAAACCTTTCCCGCTTTTTTGAGTTTGTTGAGTATGCGCTATTGCGCAGTTGTTCCTAAAGAGGTAGTCGAAGACCCCCAACACGCATTTAGAAAAAATCCCATAGGGACAGGACCGTTTAAATTCAAAGCTTGGGAAGAAGATATCAAACTCGTTTTAAGGAAAAACAATCATTACTTTGAACAGGATAATCAAGGAAACCCACTCCCCTATTTAGAGGCGATTGCAATTAGTTTTTTACCTGATATTCAAAGTGAATTCATGCTTTTTTCTCAAGGGAAATTTGATTTTCTCAACTCTCTTGACCCTTCTTATAAAGATGAGTTATTAACTCCAAAAGGAACATTACAAATCGCTTATCAAGACAAAGTCAATTTACAAAAAGGACCCTATCTCAACACAGAATACATTGGTTTGTATTTAGACAGCAATAATCCTGCGCTTTTATCAACAGAGCTAAGAAAAGCCATCAATATAGGATTTGACCGTGAGAAGATGATTCGCTATTTGCGCAACACTATTGGGTTTCCAGCTTTAGGAGGATTTATACCAAAGGGGCTCGCTGGAAAAACAACACAAACATTTAACCAATATCAACCTCAACAAGCAAGGGCATTAGTGAAAAAGTTCACCGAAGAGAACAAAACCGCCCCCACAATTCGACTAGCAACAGACATTAACTACTTGGATATTTGTGAATATCTGCAGCGAGAATTACAAAAAATAGGGATTAAAATCGTGATTGATTTAATGCCGACTGCTACTCTAAGGCAAGCCAAATCTTCTGGCAAACTAGAGGCTTTTAGAGCAAGTTGGATCGCTGACTATCCAGATGCTGAGAATTATCTTTCTTTATTTTATTCGGCGAATTTTTCTCCTGGCGGGCCAAATTACACTCATTTTAAACAAGCAGAGTTTGACGCACTTTACAAAAAAGCTTTATTGCAATCTTCTTTAAATGAGCGTATTGCCTTGTACAGAGAGATGGATGAGATGATTATGCAGTACTATCCCGTTGTACCCTTGTATTATGATCAAGCAGTTCGATTTGTTCAAAAAAATGTTCAAGGTTTTGAAATGAACCCTTTAAACCTACTTTACCTAAAAAGGGTCTATAAAACTGCACCTTAGTCTTTGCGCCATTTGGCCGTAAGGTCATAAATATTTTCCAAGATATCACGGTCAATTTGCGTTAAAGCAATCTTCCTGCGTTGCATCATTGCTGCATTACTTTCCATGGCTTTTTCAAAGGCATAGGTTTTTAATCCTTGTGCTCCTCCATAACTAAAACTGGGTAAGAAAGTTCGTGGAAAGCCTGTTCCAAATAAATTTGCACAGACCCCAACCACTGTTGCGGTATTAAAAATAGAGTGAATACTGCAACGAGAATAGTCTCCCATGAGTAGTCCACAAAACTGAAGATCTGTTTTAGCAAAATTTTCTGTCTGATAGTTCCAAACCCGTAGTTTACCGTAATTATTTTTAAGGTTCGAGGCATCTGATGCGGCGCCAATATTACACCACTCACCGATAACAGCGTTCCCTAAAAAACCATCGTGTCCTTTGTTTGAATAACCTAAAATAAGAACATTATTAAGCTCACCAGCGGCTTTTGTATATGGACCTAAGGTCGTTCCACTATAAATTTTAGCGCCCATTTTAACCACAGCCTGCTCGCATAATGCGATACTACCTCGCAGCATACTCCCTTCCATCACCTCTGCATTTTTCCCAATATAAATGGGACCCTCTGCGGCATTTAAGATGGCACATTCAACTTTTGCCCCTTCTTCTAAGAAAATATTTTCTGGAGCAATCAATTGATTACTAGAAGAGATGGGAGCACTTTTTCTTCCTTTAGTAAGGCGCTTAAAGTCTAATGCTAAAACCGCTGCGTTGTTTAAAAATAAATCGGCTGCTGTTTTTATATGTATCAAGGAAGATTCAACTTCGATACAATTAATTGAACTATTCACTTCTGGCGGAAGAGCACTTTCTGTCAAACAGGCGAGAATATTTCCATCGACCGTTAAAGCATCGTTCAAGGTCAAGGTCTTCACTTTATCTGCTAACGCTTGGGTAGGAATATAAGCTGGATTGATAAAAAGATTTTCTTTAGCCGTTTCTGTGGGAAACTTTGGTTGCAAATAGTCTTGGGTATAGTGCCCGCATTTTACTCCTAAGAAGGCCTCCCATTTATCTTGCAATTGATCAATCCCTATACGCAAGTGTGCGACTGGACGAATAAAAGTAAAAGGCAATAATTGGTCGCGTTCAGGACCATCAAAAAGAAGAATGTTCATGGATAATCAATTACATAAATATCTATCCCTAAAATTAGGCATAAATTCTCGAAGCAAAACAAGGACAAAAAAAAACTGCCCTAAAAAGGACAGTTTTTTCAATTATGGTTAAGTTCAATTTATTTTTTGAACTTGGCGTATTTGTTCTTGAATTTGTCAATTCTACCAGCGGTGTCGACCAATTTCGATTTCCCAGTATAGAAAGGGTGTGAAGTGCGAGAAATTTCTAATTTCACTAAAGGATATTCACTGCCTTCGATTTCGATGGTCTCTTTCGCATTAACTGTTGACTTCGTTAGGAACACATCTTCATTTGACATGTCTTTGAATGCTACTAGTCTGTAATTATCTGGATGAATATCTGCTTTCATATTTATATTGTTTTAAAAACGTGTGCAAATGTAAAGGAATTTTCTAAATTTATAAAATTGAAACCAATTAAAAACTCAAATTTTTACTTATTATGGAAAACAACTCATCTACATTAAAGTCACACATCCTTCAATACGGCCTCTTATTGGGAGGAATTTCAGTCGTTTTTGCCCTGATGCTCTTCTTTTTAGACATGCATTACACCCAAGAATCAGCTGTGAATTGGATCAACTGGGCCATTACTATTACAGTGATTGTTCTAGGAATATATAGCTATAAAAAGACAAATGATGGTTTCTTAACCCTTAGCGAAGCATTAAAGCTAGGATTGGGGATTTCAGTTATTAGCGCATTGATTGCGATTGTTTACACTTATGTTTTAATTACATTTTTAGACCCAGACACCATTGAGAAAACCATTGAGGTAACCCAAAATAAAATGCTCGATCAAAACCCAGAAATGTCTCAAGAACAAATTGATGCAGCGAAAGAAATGCAACTGAAATTTTCTTCTATTGGAGTGATCAGTACAATGATTTTGATATTTAGTCTTTTTTTGGGTTTTGTTGTTTCCCTTATTAGCGGATTAATCCTTAAACGCAATCGCCCAGAATAGGGGGTAATTTTGTAAGTTTGTAAGCGCATTGCGACTATGGACTTAACAATCATCATTCCTTTATTAAACGAGGCAGAATCCCTGCCCGAACTGCATCGCTGGATAGAGAAAGTATTCACTACTGAAAACCTATCCTATGAGATCCTTTTTATCGATGATGGGAGTACCGATGATTCTTGGCAAGTGATTAGCCATCTATGCCAAACTAGCACTGCTACAAAAGGCATCCGCTTTTCGCGAAACTTTGGGAAGTCACAAGCCTTGCATGCTGGTTTTGCTGCCGCAAAAGGAGAGGTAGTTTTCACCATGGATGCAGATCTACAAGATTCTCCAGACGAGCTCCCAGCCATGTACCATCGCCTAAAAGAGGAAAATTTAGACATTCTCTCTGGATGGAAAAAGAAGCGATATGACTCGATTCTTTTTAAAAATATCCCTTCAAAACTTTTTAATTGGGCCGCTAGAAGAAGTTCAGGGATTTATCTCCACGACTTTAATTGTGGCTTAAAAGCCTATCGAAAAGAAGTCGTCAAGAACATTGAAGTCTATGGTGAAATGCATCGCTACATTCCTGTAATCGCAGCGCATGAAGGTTTTACAGCCATCAAAGAGCAGGTCGTTCAACACCAAGCTAGAAAATACGGGGAGACAAAATTTGGTTTAAGCCGTTTTATCAATGGATTTCTAGATTTAATCACTTTAAGCTTCTTGCATAAATTTGGGAAACGGCCCATGCATTTCTTTGGACTATGGGGAACTATCATGTTCTTGATAGGATTTGTTTTTGCAGGCTATTTAGGTATCGATAAATTATACTTAAATACTGATGGTCGCTTAATTGCAGAGCGCCCAGCATTTTATATCGCATTAACTACCATGATTTTAGGGAGTCAATTTTTTGTTGCTGGATTTTTAGGAGAAATCCTAGTCGGTCAACAAGCAAATACCAAACGTTATACCATTGTTGAACACACAGAAGAGAAACATGACAATTGAGCAAAGCATCAGTCAATGGACAAAAACACCATTTGACCAGGAAACCATCGCAGAAGTTGAGACTTTGAAACAAAACCCCACAGCCTTAGAAGACGCCTTTTACAAAGAAATCGAATTTGGTACTGGAGGAATGCGCGGCGTCATGGGTGCAGGTACAAATAGAATTAACCAATACACCTTAGGAAAAGCGAGTCAGGGATTAGCCGATTACCTCAACAGTAAAAAAGAAGACAGCACCCCAAAGGTTGTCATCGCCTATGACTGTCGTCATAACAGTGAAACTTTTGCCAAAGCAGTCGCGCGGGTTTTTTCTGCCAACAATATCCAAGCTTTTGTCTTTAGTAGCCTTCGTCCTACTCCGCTATTATCTTTTGCGGTACGCTATCTAAAAGCAGACGCAGGCATTGTTTTAACCGCCTCTCACAATCCACCAGAATACAACGGTTACAAAGTTTACAATAAATATGGTGGCCAAATTGTTCCTCCTGAAGACACTGCTATAATGGAATTGATCCAAGCAGTCAATTATACCGACATCAAATGGGAGCAAAAAGAAGAATTGATTCAATTGATCGACAAAGAAATCGACCAAGCCTATACCACTACTATTGTTAACGATAGCTATCTTACTGCTGCAGAGCGAAAAGAAACATCGGTTATTTTCACTCCCTTGCACGGTACCTCTATTGTTAGTCTCCCTCCTGCTTTAGAACAAGCTGGTTATAGAAAGGTACATATAATTGAAGAGCAAAAAGACCCCAACGGAGATTTCCCCACGGTTATTTCTCCTAATCCAGAAGAATCAGAAGCTTTTACCCTTGCGCTCAAACAAGCCGAATCCATCGATGCAGACATTATTCTAGGAACAGATCCAGATGCAGACAGAATAGGGATTGGTGTAAAAGACCTCAACGGTAAATGGACATTACTCAACGGGAATCAACTCATGGTAGTGCTGACACGTTTTGTACTAGAGCAACAAACTTCAATGGAGAACAGCTTTATTGCTTCAACGGTGGTTTCTACCCCCTTGATGGAAAAAATGGCTCAAGCCTTTGGATTGGAGTGTAAATTAGGCTTAACGGGCTTTAAGTGGATTGGGAAAATGATTCAAGATACCCCCAATAAAAACTTTTTATGTGGTGGTGAAGAAAGTTATGGCTTCCTAGTAGGAGATAAAGTAAGGGATAAAGATGCGATTAGTGCGGCCTTGCTAGCTTGTGATTTACAATCCCATTTAAAAGGAAAAGGTAGTTCTGTTTACGCCTACCTTTTAGACACCTATCAACGTTTTGGTTGTTATCAAGAAAGCTTACAGTCGATCACAAAAAAGGGGAAACAAGGCGCAGAAGAAATTGCTCAGTTGATGCGTAAAATGCGTCAAGACAGTCCCAAAACTATTGCGAATAAAGCAGTAGTCAAGCTGGATGACTTTCTATTAGGCCATACAAAACACGCCGATGGAAGCGCTTCTAAACTCGATTTCCCAAAGGCAAATGTCCTTAAGTTCCATTTAAGCGATGGGAGCACAGTAGCTGTTCGACCTAGTGGAACAGAACCCAAAATCAAATTCTATATCAGTGTTAATGGAACACTTAAAAAAATTGAAGACTACCCTAATATGCAAGCAATTTTAAACAAAACTTGCGAAGAATTAATGAGTGCCATTATAAGCTTATGACCTATTTCCAGAAAATATTTCGTTATGCTCGTCCTTTTAAACTTTATATCGGACTCAATATTTTCTTTAATATTTTCTATGCGCTCTTTAGCGCCATCTCTTTTGTCGCGATGATCCCCATGCTCAATGTGCTTTTTGGGCAAACCCCAAAAGTAGACGAGCAACCCACTTATAACGGACTTAGCTCTTTAAAAAGTTATGTAACCGACAGCATGAACTATAACGTTTCTCAAGCAGTGGAAGACAACCCTTTACATGCTTTGATGCTTTCAATCGGATTAATCTTAGTCTTGTTTTTTCTCAAAAACCTCTTTAATTATTTAGCGCTTTTCTTTATTACTTTTTTGCGTAATGGGATTTTACAGCATTTACGCAATGACATTTTTAGAAAAATAATCGAACTCCCCGTTGCCTTTTACAGCGAAAAGAAAAAAGGAGACACCATCGCAAGAATCACTGCAGACGTACTAGAAATACAGCATTCATTTCTCTCCATCCTCGAGGTTTTAATTCGTGAACCCCTTACCATAGTTTTTACCCTAGCTATGATGTTTTCCATTAATACTAAGCTTAGTTTCTTTGTCCTCTTATTTATTCCCCTCTCAGGTTTGATCATTTCTAGAATTGGAAAATCTCTAAAACAAAATTCCGATAAGGTACAACAAGAACAAGGGAACTTTCTCTCAATTGTAGAAGAAACCCTGGGAGGACTTCCTATTGTAAAAGCTTTTTTTGCTGAAGAGCGCTTTTACAACAAATTTGCCGCATCAACCCAACGCTTTTTTAAATTTAATACCGCATTGATTAACCGTAAAAACCTCGCCTCTCCCATGAGTGAGTTTTTAGGTATCGGAGTGATTGGGGGATTACTGTGGTATGGCGGGAAAATGGTTTTGATAGATCAAACCCTTTCGGGGACTACCTTTTTGTCTTTTATGCTTTTGGCCTACAACATTCTTACTCCGGCTAAAGCAATTAGTAAAGCGTCCTATACCATAAAAAAAGGGGATGCTGCCGCAGAAAGGGTTTTAGAACTTTTAGAAACAGAAAACAGTATCAAAGAAGCAACTTCGCCTCAAAAGATTGAAACCTTTAAAAAAGGGATTAGTTTCGAAAATATCCAGTTTTCTTATGATGACGCTGAACTTTTAAAAGACTTTAACTTATCGATTAAGAAAGGAGAAATGGTCGCCTTAGTAGGTGAATCTGGGAGTGGTAAAACCACTTTGGCTAACTTATTAAACCGCTTTTACGATGTCGATCAAGGGCAGATTAACATCGATGGCGTTGATATCAAAAACATAAGCAAAGAAAACCTTCGACAACTCGTAGGGATTGTCACCCAAGAAGCCATTCTATTCAACGACACTGTAGCAAACAACCTCTGTTTAGGAAAACCAGACGCGACTGAAGAAGAAATGATTCAGGCGGCAAAAATTGCTAATGCACATGATTTTATCACTTCCCTTCCCAAAGGCTATCAAACCAATATTGGGGACCGTGGTGGGAAATTATCTGGCGGGCAAAAGCAGCGTTTATCCATTGCAAGAGCCATCTTAAAAAACCCCGCCATTTTAGTTTTAGACGAAGCTACCTCTGCGCTAGATTCTGCTTCAGAAAAACTGGTCCAAGAAGCTTTAGAAAAACTAATGCAAGACCGCACCTCTCTAGTCATCGCACACCGTTTATCGACCATACAGAAAGCCAATAAAATCATCGTAATGGACAAGGGTAAGATCATTGAACAAGGCAGTCACAAAAGTTTAATGGATCAAAACGGGGCATACACTTCGCTGGTTAACCTTCAGCGCCTTTAAAAAATGAAAAAAATATTCCCTAATCAAGCAGAAGCCATTGCAAATGTGCTATTTGATATTCTTGAAGAAAAAAAACGCGCTTCCCGTGTTTTAGAACGCTGTGTTGAAGATCGCCCTAAATGGGGAGCCAGAGACCGCAACCTATTGTATAACGCCTGCTTTGAAATCATCCGCTGGAAAAGAAAGTACAATGTTATTGCAGGGCTGGAAGAAAACGAATTTTCGCCCTGGTCGTGGATCAAAACTTGGTGTCTTTTAAATGACTATACCGTTCCGGACTGGAAAGAAATGGATTGTCCCCCCTTTAAAACTAAGGAAGAACTCCTCGCTATTGAATTCCCTTCAGAAGCGATTGCACAGTCTTATCCCGACTGGCTTTTTGAGTTAGGAAAAAATAAATTAGGGGAGCTATGGATAAAAGAAACTTTAGCGAGTAATCAGCAAGCAGGTATCTCACTTAGGGTTAATCGTCTTTTGGCTTCGCCAAAAAAAATAGCACAAGCCCTAAAAGAAAATCATCAAATAGAAACTGTCACAAAAGAGTACTACCCCGATGCGCTCTTTTTACCCAAAGGGAGAAAGCTCTATAAAAATCAGCTTTTTAAACAAGGAAAATTTGAAATCCAAGATGCAAATTCTCAAACTATTGCACCTTTCTGTCAGGTTGTACCAGGCATGAAAGTCATTGATTTATGTGCAGGGGCAGGAGGCAAAACCCTTCACCTTGCCGCATTAATGCGCAATAAGGGAGAAATCAAAGCTTTTGATATTGAGGACAATAAACTAAGAGAGTTAGAAAAACGAATAAAACGTGCCAAAGTTAGAATTGTTCAAAGCCGTTCCTTACCCCCATCAAGCAGTATGGATCAACTTAGTCAATGGGCAGACCGTGTTTTAATCGATGCCCCTTGTAGCAGTTTAGGCACCTTAAAACGAAATCCTGAAATTAAATGGAATTTAACCCAAGAGCAACTCGAACTCTTACAACAAACTCAACGAGATCTACTACTAAAAGGAGCTAAAATGGTTCACCCCGGTGGTGCGTTGATTTATGCTACTTGTTCTTTACTCCCTTCTGAAAATCAAGAACAAACCACATGGTTTTTAGAACAAAACCCTATCTTTCAAATAGATCAAGAAGTAATCCACCGTGCAAGTGATAGCGCTTTTGATGGATTCTATATGGTCAGGTTAATTAAAAAATAACAACAAATGAAATCGCTCTACACCCTATTCTTTTGAGCTCTAATTAACTTTTTATTCTTCAATCCTACCCAGTAGTAAAAACCCATCAATCAAGTTTTTAATGAAGCTATTTTTCATCCAGTAAAAACACTAAAAGAAGAATATATACTACACTCTTTCGTTAAGATTTATTTGCTGTGAATAACTCTCAACAACTTAGCGTATTTCAATGCCCTAGGTAGGCAAAATTTTTAAAGAAAAGGCGTACTTTTGTGCTTTAAACCGCACGCTATGCTACTGTTTTTTGGCGAACCCACACAAAAGGTTTTCGTTGTTGAATGTTCCTCTACAATTTCTGAAGAAAATACAATAAAATTGCAATGGCTTTTTGGCGAAGCCCCAGTCATCGACAGTACGTCTGTTTCAGGAAACTTTATAGGACCTCGAGCTACCATGATTACCCCATGGAGCACTAATGCTGTTGAGATCACACAAAATATGGGAATTGAGGATATTCTTCGCATTGAAGAATATTTTGCTAAAGCAGTAGTCGATGTTATTGACCCCATGTTAGTGGTTGAATTTGATGGACTAGATCAAGAACTTTTCAAAGTGGATATTGCCCCAGAAAAAGTAGTTCAGATTAAAGATATTGCTGCCTACAATCAACAAGAAGGTCTTGCCTTAAACAGCGAAGAAATTGACTACCTCAACGATTTAGCAAAATCATTGGGTCGCTCCCTAACGGACTCAGAGGTTTTTGGGTTTTCTCAAGTAAATTCAGAACATTGTCGTCATAAAATCTTTAATGGAGAATTTATCATTGACGGAGAAACAAAGGAAAGTAGCTTGTTTCAACTCATTAAAAAGACTTCTAAAGAGAACCCTAATACGATCGTTTCTGCCTACAAAGACAATGTCGCATTTATCGAAGGTCCTCGTATTGAACAGTTTGCTCCTACTGCTGCAAATCAACCCAGCAGCTTTAAAAAAGAGCAAATCGACAGCGTTATTTCCCTAAAAGCAGAAACACATAACTTCCCCACCACTGTAGAGCCATTTAACGGTGCAGCCACAGGATCTGGAGGAGAAATCAGAGATCGATTAGCCGGTGGGCAGGGTTCTTTACCTCTAGCAGGAACAGCGGTATATATGACACCTTATTCTCGTGTTCAAAAAGAACGTAAAAAGAGTGAGTTTGCCGAACGCAAATGGTTGTATCAAACTCCTATGGATATTTTAATCAAAGCGTCTAACGGTGCTTCTGACTTTGGGAACAAATTTGGGCAACCCCTAATTAGTGGTTCTGTACTAACTTTTGAACATCAAGAAAACGAGCAACGCCTGGGTTATGACAAAGTCATCATGATGGCTGGAGGAATCGGTTTTGGAAAAAAAGAACAAGCGCAAAAAGGGCTACCTAAAAAAGGAGATAAAATCATTATCTTGGGAGGAGACAATTACCGCATAGGGATGGGAGGAGCTGCAGTTTCTTCGGCAGACACAGGTGCCTTTGGCAGCGCCATAGAACTCAATGCAGTTCAACGTTCAAATCCCGAAATGCAAAAACGTGTGGCAAACGCCATTCGAGCATTAGTAGAAAGTAGCAATAACCCTATTGTTTCTATCCACGATCACGGGGCAGGTGGCCATTTAAATTGCCTTTCTGAGTTAGTAGAAGATACCGGTGGTTCAATTCAAATTGATGCACTTCCACTTGGGGACCCCACCCTTTCGGCAAAAGAAATTGTAGGAAATGAATCTCAAGAAAGAATGGGCTTAATCCTTTCTCCAAAAGATGCAGCACAGCTAGAAAAAATTGCACAAAGAGAACGTGCGCCATTTTATATTGTAGGAGAGGTGACAGAAGACCAACACTTCTCATTTCATTCAGAAAAAAACAACGAAACACCGATTGATCTCGATCTTTCTGCCCTCTTTGGTAGTTCCCCTAAAACCATCATGGAAGACACTACTATCGCACAAGCATTTAGTCCGATAGTTTATAAGCAGAAAGAAATTAAGCATTATATCGAACAAGTGCTGCAGTTAGAAGCGGTAGCCAGTAAAGACTGGTTGACGAATAAAGTAGACCGCTGTGTTACTGGACGTGTTGCTCAACAACAATGTGTGGGAGAACTACAATTACCGCTAAGTAATTGCGGAGTGATGGCCTTAGATTACACCGGGCAAAAAGGAATCGCAACCTCTATAGGACATGCTCCTGTAAGCGCCTTAATCGACCCTAAAAAAGGGAGTAATACCGCCATAGCAGAAGCCTTGACAAATATTGTTTTTGCTCCCCTTGAAAAAGGACTGGAAAGCATTTCCCTTTCTGCGAACTGGATGTGGCCCTGTAATAATCCCGGAGAAGACGCACGTTTGTATGACGCTGTGGAAGAATGTTCAGACTTTGCCATCGCTTTAGGGATTAACATCCCTACTGGGAAGGATTCCCTTTCGATGAAACAAAAATATCCTGATGGTGATGTACTTGCTCCAGGGACAGTAATCATCTCTGCAGCAGGACAATGCGATGATGTAAAGAATATCATCACGCCAGTGGCTACCCCAGATGGTGGTGAGTTATTTTACCTAGACTTTGCTCAAGATGAATTCCACTTAGGAGGATCTTCTTTTGCACAAACTTTAGATAAAATCGGGAATGAAACCCCTAGCGTGCAAGATGCTGCCTATTTCAAAACAGCATTCAACACCTTACAAGAATTCATTAAAAACGGAAGCATTACCGCAGGCCACGACATTGGTTCTGGAGGTTTAATCACCACCCTTTTAGAAATGTGTTTCCCTTCAACTGCCGTAGGAATGGAGATTGATTTTACTGCTTTAGCAGAAAAAGATTTGATCAAAATTCTATTCTCAGAAAAAGTGGGAGTTGTTTTACAATCAAAAGAAGATTTAGTTGCTGGCTTCGCCAAAGCGGGGATAGATATTACCCCAATAGGAAAAGTAAACAACCGCAGCGAATTAGCGATTGGAAAGCTTCAATTATCCCTTCCTGTGATGCGTCAACACTGGATGGCCACCTCAACTAAACTAGAAGCACAACAAACTGCAGCCAGATTAGCAGCAGTTAGAGGAGATAACATTGTCAAGCAGCCATTAAAATTTAGCTTCCCCACTTCTTTTACTGGAGAAAAACCTGCGCAAAAGAAACAAACAATTAAAGCAGCCGTTATTCGTGAAAAAGGAAGTAATTCTGAGCGGGAAATGGCCTATATGATGGACTTAAGCGGCTTTGAAGTACGCGATGTACACATGACCGACTTGATCGGAGGACGAGAAACCCTAGAAGACATTCAACTACTTGTTGCTGTAGGAGGGTTCTCTAATTCAGATGTATTAGGCTCTGCCAAAGGATGGGCAGGGGCATTTAAATACAACCCAAAAGCTAAAGCTGCCATTGAAAACTTCTTCCAACGAGAAGACACCCTATCACTAGGGGTTTGTAATGGTTGTCAATTATTTGTAGAGTTAGGATTGCTTACCCCAGAACACAAACAATTGCCTAAAATGTTGCACAATGACTCTGGTAAATTTGAATGTATTTTCACTGCTGTAACAATTCAGGCGAGTAAAGCAGTGATGCTTCAAGGCCTTGAAGGAAGCACACTAGGGATTTGGGCAGCACACGGTGAAGGTAAATTCTCTTTCCCTGAAGCAGAAAAAGCCTACCAAATTCCAGCAAAATACTTGTATGCAGACTACCCTTCTAATCCTAACGGATCTGACTTTAATGCCGCAATGTTAGCTAGTGAAGATGGGCGCCACCTTGTGATGATGCCTCACCTTGAACGTTCAACTTTTCCGTGGAACTGGGGCCACTACCCTGCAGATAGAAACGATCAAGTTAGCCCATGGACAATGGTCTTTGAAAACGCTTTTAATTGGTTCGCAAAAAAAAGTAAATAAGTTCTATAGTTTTCATTATCTTGAGCTTTCTCAAAATAAAATGAAAGCAAACAATGAAACCAACTAGACTATTTGATTTTCTCGCGCAACAGCTCGAGCAACCACTTGATAAGTGTCTAAACACAAAATACAACGGAAAATGGGAAGCAACTTCTACCCAAGAATTCTACGATAAAGTTCAACAAGCTTCAAGAAAGCTTCTACAAATGGGGGTTAAACACGGAGATAAAGTTGCCCTTATTTCTACCAACAACAGAACAGAATGGTGTATCATGGATCAGGCCGTTCTTCAATTAGGCGCGACGACCGTACCGATCTATCCTACCATTACAGGACCAGAATATGAATACGTACTCACCCACTCTGAAAGTCGTTTTTGTTTTATTTCTGATGCAGAAATCTTTGAAAAACTCAATATAGTAGCTAAAAATACCATGCTCGAAGGCATTTATTCTTTTGAGGAGGTAAAAGGATGTGATTCTTGGACGATGCTTTTTGAAAACGATGATCCTAGTCTTCAAGATAAGGTAGAAGAAGCTAAAGCGGCAGTTAAGCCAGAAGACTTAGCGACTATCATCTACACTTCTGGAACCACTGGTCTTCCTAAAGGAGTGATGTTAAGTCACAACAATGTTGTTTCAAACGTCTTATCAGCTACGCAAAAGCTTCCACTGACAAAAGACAAGAATGTAGCCTTAAGTTTTTTACCTGTGTGCCACATTTTCGAGCGTGTGATCCTTTATATCTATTATCACAATTCGATTGAGATTCACTTTGCAGAATCGATTGAAAAAATCTCAGAAAACATCAATGAGGTGCACCCTTACTTTATGACTGCAGTACCGCGCTTATTAGAGAAGGTATATGATAAAATTTATGCCCGTGGAGCAGAGTTAACAGGCATCAAACAAAAACTCTTTTATTGGGCAGTTGAGCTAGGGCTAAAATATGAGCCTTATGGTCAAAACGGTTTTATTTATGAAATGAAACTCGCCATTGCCCGTAAACTAATCTTCTCAAAATGGAAAGAAGCCTTAGGGGGGAACCTTGAACTAATCAGTTCTGGAAGTGCTGCCTTACAACCGCGTTTAGCACGTGTGTTTTCTGCCGCAGGCATGACTATCGCAGAAGGATATGGAATGACAGAATCTTCTCCTGTAATTACCGTTTCAGAAGAAGCCAATAGAGGAAATAAATTTGGTGCGGTAGGTCGCGCCATCGATGGAGTCGAAATTAAAATTGCTAAGGACGGAGAAATCCTTTGTAAAGGACCTAATGTAATGCAAGGATACTATAAAGATCCAGAAAAAACAGCTGAAACAATTGTCGATGGATACCTGCATACTGGAGATATCGGAGAGATTGACGCAGATGGGTTCTTAAAAATCACAGATCGCAAAAAGGAACTCTTTAAGACATCTGGTGGAAAGTACATTGCACCACAGTTGATAGAGAATCAAATGAAACAATCCCTCTTTATCGAGCAAATCATGGTTATTGGAGAAGGACAAAAAATGCCCGCTGCATTAATCCAACCTGCTTTTGAATATATTGAAACATGGGCACAAGAAAACAATGTTCCCATTGGAGACAATATGGAAAGTATCTGTCAAAACGAAACTTTGATTGAAGCTATTCAAACAGACATCACAACCCACAATCAAAACTTTGGGAAATGGGAACAAATCAAGAAATTTGAATTAACCCCAGACGTTTGGAGTATTGACGATGGTCACCTTACCCCTACAATGAAAGTAAAACGCAAAGTAGTCAAGGAAAAATACAAAGCCTTAAGCGATAAAATTTACGCTTAAACAACACTTGAAACCCCTCAAAAAAGAGGGGTTTTTTTAAACTTATATACTATGCAAGCATAATTATGCAGGGATAATTATGCTTGCATACTATTTTTAATTATATTTGAATTCAATAAAAAAAGCATGAAACAGAAAACCATTGAATACGCACTGCGTTCTACCTGGCAACTCATTACAACGATGTATAATGAAAAAGCCATGAAGTACGATGCGACCATGACAATGGCTTTTACCCTTTTAAGCATAGACGCAGAAGGAACACCCTCTACAGCTTTAGGCCCTAAAATGGGAATGGAAAGTACAAGTCTTTCGCGTCTTTTGAACACCATGGAAGAACGAGGATATATTGAAAGAAAGCCCAATCCTGAAGATGGCCGTGGGGTTTTAATCTTTTTAACGCAACATGGAAAAGAAAAGAGAGCATTTGCAAAAAATACTGTATTGGAATTTAATAATGGACTCTTAGAGAGTATTGACTCACAAAAAATGGAACATTTTTTTGAGGTAATAGAAGCAATCAAAACGCAAGTAGAAAAAAAACAACTGATTGAATATTAACGGTAAATATTAATTATGGAAGCAACAAAAGCTAACGAATCAATTAAAGGTGCAGCCTTTATTGTAAATGAGACTGCAGCGCAGGACGTCTTTACTCCAGAAGATTTCAGCGAAGAGCAAGTAATGATGAAAGAATCGGTGCAAGAATTTGTAAACCGTGAAATCATTCCACACAGGGAACGCTTTGAAAACAAAGACTATGCTTTTACACATGAAACCATGCAAAAAGCAGGTGAGCTAGGCTTTTTAGGAGTTGCAGTTCCAGAAGAATACAATGGATTAGGGATGCCTTTTACCTCAACAATGTTAGTCTGTGACTACATTTCAGGGGCTAATGGATCTTTTTCTACCGCCTTTGGTGCTCATACAGGTATTGGAACGATGCCCATCACATTATATGGTAATGAAGCGCAAAAACAAAAATATGTTTCTAAACTCGCTACGGGAGAATGGTTTGGTGCCTACTGTTTAACAGAACCAGGTGCAGGATCAGATGCTAACTCTGGAAAGACGAAAGCAGTCTTATCTGAAGATGGAAGCCATTACTTGATCACGGGTCAAAAGATGTGGATCTCTAATGCTGGATTTGCAGATGTATTTATTGTTTTCGCACGTATCGAAGATGACAAAAACATTACTGGATTTATCGTTGAAGTGGATCTAGAAAACGGGATCACACTGGGTGACGAAGAAAACAAACTAGGGATCAAAGCATCTTCTACAAGACAAGTTTTCTTTAATGATACTAAAGTACCGGTAGAAAACATGCTTGCAGGCCGTGGTGAAGGGTTTAAAATCGCCATGAACGCATTGAATGTAGGTCGTATCAAATTAGCTGCTGCTTGTTTAGAAGGACAAAGACACGTGACATCTTTAGCAGTGCAATATGCTAATGAGCGTATACAATTTAAAACTCCGATTGCAAAATTTGGTGCAATTCAAAGTAAGCTCGCAACCATGGCGACTAACTGTTTTGCAACAGAATCTGCTTCTTACCGTGCAGCCTATGACATTGAACAACGCATCGATCAATTGCTTGCTGAAGGGAAAAGCTTCCAAGAAGCTGAATTAAAAGGAGTAGAAGAATTCGCTGTAGAGTGTTCTATCCTTAAAGTTGCAGGGTCAGAAAATGCACAAAGTTGTTCAGATGAAGGTTTACAAATTTTTGGTGGGATGGGCTTCTCTGCAGATGCTCCCATGGAAATGGCTTGGCGTGATTCTCGTATCGCACGTATCTATGAAGGTACGAACGAGATCAACCGTATGCTTTCTGTAGGAATGACCTTAAAGAAAGCCTTAAAAGGCGAAATTGATTTGATGACACCAGCTACTGCAGTGGGTCAAGAGTTAATGTCTGGTGCGATTGAAAAAGTGACTGCTTCAGAGACATTATTTGGGCAAGAGAAACAATTAATCGCTAACATGAAGAAAGTCTTTATGATGATTGTTGGATCTGCCGTTCAAAAATTTGGACCAAACCTTGATGCAGAACAACAAATCTTACTCGCGGTTTCTGATATATTAATTGAAACTTATATTGCAGAATCTGCTCTTTTACGTGTAGAGAAAAACGCAGCACGTTTTGGCGTAGCCACACAAGAGCGTCAAATCGAAATGACACAATTATACTTATTCGGAGCCATTGAGCGAGTTAATGCGAAAGCAAAAGAAGCCATCGTTTCTTTCGCCGAAGGCGCACAACAAGCTGGAATGATTGCTGGAGTTAAAGAGTATACTAAATATGCTGAATACCCTAATATTTCTGAATTGAGGAAAAGTATTGCCGCAACGGTAATTGAGGAGAATAAATATCCTTATTAATTAATCACTGGTTTTATTTTGTTTAAACTCCTAAGGACTCAAATCCTTGGGGGTTTTTTTTTATCTTAAACGCTTAATTAAAGATGATGAGAAAGTTTTACGCCACCCTATTTTTATTAAGCAGTTTAATCAGTTTAAAGTCTATCGCCCAAGAGGCTGCAGATTTTTATGCCATTATCGATGGAGTATCTGAAGAACGCATAAAAGCAGACATCACCACCCTAGCAGGCTTTGGTACTAGACATACCCTTAGTGATACTTTATCACAAAGTAGAGGAATAGGTGCAGCAAGACGTTGGATTTTTAATGAATTTCAAGAGATTGCTAAAACCTGTAAAGGTTGCTTGGAAGTGTCTTATCAAAAAAACTATCAAGAACCAGATGGGAGGCGTATTGTTAAGCCAGTATGGATCAATAATGTTGTCGCGATTCAAAAAGGCACAAAATACCCAAATCGCTTTATCATTATGAGTGGGGATATCGATTCTAGAATTTCTGATTCCAACAATTACACAGACGATTCTCCTGGAGCTAACGACAATGCCAGTGGTATGGCAGGGACCATAGAAGCTGCGCGTGTTTTATCATACTATTCTTTTGAAAACAGTATTATTTACACTGGTCTTGCGGGAGAAGAACAAGGCTTATTTGGCGGTGCTGGATTGGCTAAATATGCCCTAGAGCAAGGCTGGGAAATCATAGGGATTATGAACAACGATATGATAGGGAATATTAAAGGAGTTGACGGAGTGATCGACAATAGAACCTTTCGTATTTTTTCTGAACCCACTCCAGCAAATGAATCTGAGCGCGCAAGAAAGAGTCGCCGCTTTTATGGAGGAGAAGTCGATGGAATCTCCCGTCAATTAGCGCGATATATCCATAAAACGGTGCAAACCTATATGCCAGAGATGAACCCTAAGATGATTTATCGCCTTGATCGCTTTGGTCGTGGTGGACACCATCGACCTTTTAATGATGTAGGTTTTGCAGGAGTACGCATAATGGAGGCTCACGAAAATTATACTCAGCAGCATCAAGACATCCGTGTAGAAAACGGGATTGCCTATGGCGATGTGGTGGAAGCTGTTAACTTTGGCTACGCCAAAAAATTAACCGCAGTAAACGCTATCAATCTCGCAGCTTTAGCCTGGGCTCCTCCCGCGGTGAAAGAATTAAGTATAGGCGGAGTGGTAGAAGCTTCGGCGAGGTTTAAATGGTCAAAAATAGAAAAGGATAATATAGCGGGATATAAAATCTATTGGAGAGACACCACTTCCCCTTCTTGGGATCACAGTCGCTTTGTGGGCAATGTTAGTGAAGCTACCCTGGAAGGAATTGTAATCGACAACTTCTTTTTTGGAATTTCTACAGTTGGTAAAAATGGGATCGAAAGTCCTGTAGTGTTCCCCAATAAAGTGATGCGTTAATAATTATTTATTTGCAGGCGCTTTAAATATCCTCTTTGATGATTCTTCACTACAAAGGGAAATCACGTTGTTATCTCCTTGAGAGGTTTCAAGATAATTGAGTTGAGACCAGACTTTGCTGGATATACCAGTGCACAATAATGCACCTATGAGTAAAAGAAGTTTGGGGAACTTCATAAGTAGGTTTTTTAAAATTAGGGTGCTATAAAAGTATACAAAAAATATAACTTTTTATATACTATATATAAATCAATAACTTAAAGTAAATAAAAATATTGGGTAAGCTACTATATTAAAAATAGTTATCCGTCTGTAAACGGTTGTATTGACCACGACGATTACGGCGGTAAATACTAAAGTCAAAGGTTACAAACAACTCAAAGATACTAGGCGAGAAAACTGCTCCAGGGGATTGGAAAGGGAAATTGTAAAGTATTCCGAAATCAAAATTCTCTACCGCTAAACCAATGGATACCCCTACATTATTGAGTGCAAAAGTATTTAAAGAAGCTGCTTGCTGGCTTAATCCAACAGAAAATTCTCCTAATTGAAAATCTTGCGATAAATAAATTAAGACCGCATCGCCAAATTTGGTAAAAGAACCATAAGCAAACAAATAAGAATATCGCGGTAGGTATCTTCTTTCATAAGGATTAAGATCAAACTCATAAGCTCCTTGCAAAGAAATCTGAATAGGCTTTTCAAAAGGAACCTCTTTATTATAAGACGTATTTGGCTTGTTTAAGTGCTTTAGGGTTAAGCCAGCCATAAAGCGATCTGAGTGCAATAAGAACGAGGCACCTAGATCCAAATAATTTACATTACTAATTACCGGGGCTAGTGGATCGATAGATTCTGTATTGATAAATCCTGTGGCAGTATTCAACTGATCTTCAAAAATAAGATTCTCTGGGTTGACAGATTGACTACCAAATCCTAAGGTTACTGCAGGTAAAAAATAAAGATCATTATCAAATTGAAGCTTATAGACATAGGACAAATTAGCCAAATTGATGGTAAGCCCCGTGTTTTGAATCTTAAAGGAGTTAACATCTAACCCTAAACTAAAATCAAGGTTATCAAAAGATAGTGCTCCAAAAACATATTTGTTGTCCATCTTATCAAACTCGTTTAACTTCATTTGATTGTAGAGCACCCCTGTTTTGTTTAAGCTATTTAAACCAAAATAACTAGGGTTTGTTTTCTGCATAAACTTAGAGTGATTGACGATGTATTCGTCTTGCGAAAACCCCAAAGTACATAGCATTAAAAACAATGCTGTAACAATCGTATATGTTTTATTGAATCTATGCATTAGTTAATCACAATAAAGGTTCCACTCTTCTCTACTTCTGTCTCACCATCTAATAAAATACCATATGCGGTATAAATGTAGTATGGAGAGAACGGTGCTAAGCTTCCATCCCATCCAGTAATTGAAATTCCCTGGATATTGTTAAGGTCTGCTTCTTCTACATATTCGTTGTAGACCACGTTACCTCTATAATCATATACCGTAAAGGTCATATTACTAAATCCACTAAATAACGGACGGAAGTTGTCGTTCACCAAGTCATTATTTGGTGTAAATACGTTTGGTACTAAAATATTGTATCCTTTTCCTACAGTAATCGGCTGAGTAATTTCTTCAGAGCAACCCACATCGTTGTAAATACGCATTGTCGCAAAGTAAGTTCCAGAGATACCATAGGTATGACGAACAGGAATAATACTGTCGATCAATATCGGTGCATCTACTGCAGGAGTATTATCCCCAAAGATCCACTCTGAACGTACATAAGGATCAGTAGAGGTGTTTTCGAAAGTAATTTCTTCTCTTGCTAAAATGACACTTGAAGCCTCAAAGTTAGGCGAAGTATAAGAGTAGTTAGGCTCACCTATTCCTCTGTTAATATCTGTTGTAATCCAGCATCCCTCTTGATTGACGATTCTAAATTCTGCCTCGTCTACTGCATTCACAATCGCAACAGACCATGAGCGATCACTCAAGCGCACGACGTCAGAACTTGGAATTAAAATATCATTGTAGTAGAAACTTAAATTACCGTTATTGTTGTCAAAGATGTTTACTAAGAGTCTACCCTGCTGACCTGTACATAAGTCTTCATCAACAAATGGTCCATCCATGATATAGAGTTCTCTATTTGGTGAAACCTGAATAATTTCTTCATAGAAAGTATACTGGTTAGGACCTGAACATCCTGTATTAGCAAGAGAAACAATTTGCATTTTATAGTTTCCTGGCAATAGATCTTGTAATGAAGTACGGTTTTGGTACTCATTCAATGGACGATAACCGATGTTGTCCTCTGTGTTTAAGTAGCGTGGATCCTCAACAAACCAGTTGATCACATAAGGCAATTGTCCACCAGAGATCTGTAGTCCAATTTGACCGTTTAATCCGCCGCTAGCACAATCTGGTGGGAGTGATTTAACTATTGTTCCAAGGTTATCAGGATCTGTTAAAATACCTTCTGTAAAGAATGGTTGAACCACATCCTCTACTTCAATCGTAACTGGATTAGTCTCTGCAACATCACAAGAACAGTAAGAGTGTGAATTTCTGTCAAGAATACGTAAACAATACTGCCCAGGGTAAGCTGGATCTACACGCTCACCATAGAATACCTGTGTTGATGCGGTTGGATCATTAGGGGTATAGGTCCATTCGAACTGATAAGTTGGTACTCCATCTACAATAAATGGATCTCCTCCCAGTGCAGAGGCCGTTATTCCACCATCTACTGCACCCGTACATAAATCTGTCACAAAGGTAGTATCCCCGTTGTACTCGATTGGTAAGAATTCTCTTACGGTAAAGTAATAGATCTCTTCACAAGGTGTTAAAGATGTGTTGTCTACATTTTCAATTACTCTTAAGTAATAGCTTCCACCTGGTAAGTTTCTAAATCTATAGGTGTAACCTCTAGGTTCTAAGAATAGATATCTTCCGCCTCTTGACTCAACTCTACCAGCAAAAATATTACTGTTATCTAATGGTACTTGACGTCCGTCTGGATCAACCAATTCCATATAGAAACCATTGTTAGTAGTTTGCGTTACACTAAAGGAACGATCCACACTTAAATTCACATTGAAGAAAACATCATGCGAATATCCTTGATCGGTATTGTTCCAATCAATAGCATTATCTGATGGTTCAGGATAATTTCTACACTCTCCATTACCAATAGGTGGGATATTCTCACGAGATCTAAAGTTGGTGACATTTAAGCTTCCTTCAGAGATAGAGATATTTCTTGTTATAAATTCTCCACCGTCACAAGTTGATTCTCTAGAATCTGTAATTATCGCACGGTAAATACCCGTAGGTAAACCTGTAACAACAGCAAGACCGTCATAACTTGAATCTAGTGGTACCCATCCTGTTGTTGTCGTTGCATTGATTGTTGCACCTGTAACAGAGTTAATTGTTGAAGAAGTTGTCGAAGTGAATTCATACCACTCAATTCTCAATGGTGGGATAAAGTTCTCAATGGTCAACGCAATACTACTTTCAGAATTGCCACAACCTGGTAAATTAACCTCAGGACGACCTACGCGCATTTGCTGGTTGTTCACTTCTTCTATGGTAAAGGTTCCCGAAGCAACCACACAAGCCGCTGTGTTGGTGTTATTAATGGACACTTCATAGGTGTAATCACCAGCTTGCCTAAAGTTATCGACTAATACAATTGGATCACCAGCATTTAAAGACCCATCTAATACTTTGTAGTAGGTATAATTTCCTCCATCAGCTGAGGTAATAAATAATTGACCTTCATTTATTGGTGAAATTGAAGGTGCGCTTGGATTAGTTGCAGCTGCTACAATCTCAAAAGTCATTTGACCAGAGGTAGCATTTACACAATCAATATCAGTCACTTCAAAATTGTTAACCTGGTATTCGTAAATCTCTGGGAAGGTAAATGTCGTAGAAGTAATTACCCCAGAAGAACAACCGAAGCTATCGATAATCTCTAAATTAAAGATGGTTCTCATGGCTGGGTTTCTAACGTCTATACCGTCGAACTCTACTTGGTTATTCGAAGCACTAATCGCCGATAATACTCCATCGTTTAATTGAACAGTATAAGGCGCTGCAAATGAATTACCACCTGAAATTTCAAAGACTAACCTACCGCCAAGAGTTAAATCCTCTGGACACGCAGGCACTCTTGTACCCTCTTCAATAATTTGCACCCTGTAAGGTTCTGGTTGTACAACACGTACTGTGATAACATCTGTACAAGCAGGAAGTAAGTTACCATCTGGATCAGATGGAGGACTTAAGTCTGTTGCTCTAAAGACATATGTTCCAGCGGCTAAGTTAGATAAACTCACGGCAGAACCAGTTCCTGGTGGGATGACTAATCCTGGAGTTACAGCAGTAATTTGAAGGTTGCCTGACCCACCCACAGCAAATAAATCAAAGGAAGCATCTGCTTCACCGAAACATTCTAAAGTATAAATAAAGTCTGCTGTAGCTGTGCCCGTACCACTTCCTGATCCACGCTGATTGACAAAATTAGCGGTTTCTACGCCATTGAATCGTACAGAGGCATATCCTCCAACTGTGATTAATTGAGGTGGGTATTCACAGCCTAAAACAGCATCGGTTATGGTTAAATAGTAATCTCCTGGAGGTAAGTTTTCAAGGTTTGGTGTTGTTCCTAAAACTCTTGTAGCCGTTAAGGATTCTGCCCATGAATAATCATACAAGCCAGATCCACCAGTAAAGGCATTGACTTGAACTCCTCCTACCAATTTTGTCGTGAAAATACTTCCATTTCCTGTAGTACCCGTAGAACAATAGCTATCTGTTACTTCAACTATGGTTGTATCAAAGTTTAATGCTGTTGGAATACGTACTGCTCTGGTTAATGGTAACGAACAAGAACTAGTATCTGACACCTCTACCACATATAATCTACCTGGGGTAAGACCAGCAAAGTTTGCTTGTCCATTTGTCACGCTAATTCCACTAGCGCCTGGTAAACGCACACCATTGTATTCGATGGTATAAGTATAAGGTGCAATACCGCCAGAGGCTTGTACAGTGATCGCTCCTGTTACTCCACCACAGAAATCAACGTCGAAGCCAAGTGCTGGTGGCTCTTCTACAACAAATGTAGCACTAGAGAGACAACTATTTACAATAACCTCAAGGGTGTATTCACCAGCGTATAAGTTATAAATATCTGTTGCGTTAACTACAGAGCTATCTGGATAAATCCAACGCAACACAGGGGTATAAGTCGCAGCAATCTGTGTCGTTGTAGCCGTATTGGTAATTGCCGCAGTGTCTGATGTATTTGCAGAGACTGTAAATGAGATCCCTTCAACAGTTCCTATTAATCTTAAACCAAAGCCAGAAAGCGAGGCCTGAACATCTTGTTGCGCAGGATCATTATTAATTCTACTGACTAGGTCATTAATTATATCCGCGTTAGAGTAAACCGAATTAACTCCTCCTACTGTTTGACCTCCTCTTGTGTTGTATTCGGTACCATTAATATAAACTCTAAAAATATCTGTATAAGTCACTACACTAGAAGGAGTAAAGTTTATTTCTGAAATTTGAACTCTACCAGGTGTCACAGAAGTAATCGCATTCAAGAAATCTGGATCTGTAGGATCTCCTAAGACAATTGATCCTGTATTATCTCCATTACAAGCCACGCCAAAGACTAAGAAATCTTGGATATAATTTGCATCAATAATTGGTCCTGGATCAACAGTAATAGAACCATTTACCACTACATCTGGATCACAAGTACCGCTAAGCGTAATTTGATAGTTATAGGTTGTGGTTGAAGAAACCTGTACAGATGGGGTTCCTAATACCCTTACAATATTATTTGTACCTCCAGCACCAGAAGCTAAAGTTGCGCTAATTCCTGCTGGGGTCTCGTCCCATGTAATACTAAACGTTGCTCCAGATTGTGGATTAAAAATGTAATCGACTGGATCAATAGGGCTGTTATTACAGACAGATGGTTGATTAGGATTACCATTGTAGAGACTCATTACTGGAGTAGGTAAAATTATAATTGTACCACTTTCTCTCGCTGGACCACAACCCGTTGTCTGGACTTCATATGTAAAAGTGCTAATAGTTGTAGAAGCTTGAGCTGCCGCCTGGGCCACACCACTAATAATTACTTGTGTGGAGGTTAATGTATAGCCAATTCCTGGTAATGCAGGAGTAAAGGAGACTACCGCTGAAATTGCCTCTTGCTCCAAGTTATAAATAATTGGATCTAGTGTATTTGTACCTGTACCGGCACAAATCGTTTGATTTTCTGTAGAAGGCGCAGAAGATAACACTAATAACTCTTCTGGTTTAACTTCTATTACTCCTGTATAAACGATTTCAGGGGCACACGCACTACCAGCTGTAGTTACTTGATAAGGATATAGTGTTATTGCTGTAATATTTACTGAAGGTGTTCCAGAGATCACTAGATTATTCGTGCCAGAAGGTATAACACCATTCACTCCATTTAATGTTGGCCCTGTCCATGTAAAGACCACATTCGTTGTTCCTCCCTCAAAAGTGTAAACAATATCTGCAATAGCATCTTGTCGATCACAAACAGCAAAGAATCCAACTTGATTTGTTGTTGTTAATCCACTCGTTAGTTCTAAGACAGGTGGAGAATGTACTGTAATTGTTCCACCAATTGGTGGAGCTGGAGCGCAACTACCACCAGTTACAATTTGATATGTATAATTTACTGTAGGTGTAGTAAAGGTCGTAGAAGCGATAATAGAACCACTAATTAATATGGTATTCGATGGTGTTAGTGTATAGCCTAATCCTGGTGGCAGTCCGTTTTGAACTGCTCCTCCATTTGCAGTATAAGTTATGGTAAATGGAGATCCAATTGCACCACCCTCTAGTTGATACTCAATTGGCGCCATCAACTCTGCAATAGTATTGCTTGCATTGTCACTATCAAATAAACAAACACTTTGATTGGCTGTTGAAGGCGAAGAAACTAGCGATATTGCATCCACTGGTTCTAACTGGATACTACCAGACATAGTTACAACTTCAGAGACACACGCGCTTCCTGCTAGTGACTATCTCATAGTTGTAAACCGTTGTTTGTGTCACATTTGCGATAGGCGTTCCAGCAATCACATAGCGATTTGTTCCAGAATTAGTCGTTGTTAGTCCAGCTCCTCGCTAGAGGTGTTAGACCCTATCCCACTGAAAGGCTAAAGCCTGTCGCTCCACCTTGGATTTCATATACAATATCTAGCTACAGGAGCTTCCATCACATATCACTTGATTTGCAGTTGATGCTGTAGACACTAATGTCATTACTGGTGGAGATAAAGTTGTAATGTAACCACTAATGGTATCTGTGGTACACATCCCCCTGTTGTCTCAATCACATACTCATAGAACATGGTCGGTGTTACATAGGTGGTCGACGCCACAATACTACCCGCAATTAACACGGTATTCGAAGGAGTTATACTATACCCTAATCCCGCTGGAAGTCCATTGATTAATGCACCACCATTTTCTCGGTAACTTACTGTAACAGGTCTACCCACGGCTCCACCAATTAATTGATATTCAATTGGCTGTATTGGTTCGGCTAATGCGTTAGCAGGATTATCGCGATCCATATAACAGACTGTTTGACTAGCGATACCAGAAACAATTGTTAAAGAAGGTGTAACGATAAGTGAAATGGTATCTTGTGGCTCAAGTTGAATGCTACCAGTCAATACAATTTCAGGTGCACAATCACTACCCACAGTTTCAATTTGATAGTTGTAAACAGTGGTCTGAGTAACATTCATTGCAGGGGTACCCGTAATGATAAATTCTGTTTGAGCAGGGTTATTATAACTCGCTGTTAAACCAGTAACAGTTCCGCCAGAAGTCCATGTAAATAAAACTTGATCTGCTCCAGGACCTAGCGTATAGATAATGTCATCAATTGCTTCAATACCATCACAAATCACTTGATTATCTGTTGATGCAGAAGAAGTTAAGGTCAAATCTGGTGCAGTACGCACTTCAATGGTACCTATTGCTGTATCTGATACGCAGGCACTACCCGCTGTAACTATTTCATAAGTATAAATCGTTGTAGATGAAACTGTATTTGCAGCATCAGCAGTAGCAATACCTGAGATGATAAGGGTATTTGAAGCGTTAAAACTATAGCCAAATCCTGGTGGCAGTCCACCTTGAGATGGTCCACCATCTTGACGATAAGTAATGGTGTTTATAGATGTCGCTCCACCAGATAATTGATACTCTATAGGATCAAAAGCAAAGGTTGGACTAGGTGTATTTCCTAGACAAATGATTTGTTCATCGTCTCCTAGTGAGCCTACAAATGTTATAATATCGTCTGGACTAATGGTAATAACACCAGAAATGGGGGAAGGAGTTGCTACACACCCAAAGGCATTCCCAATTAAATTATAAGAGTATGGATAAGTAACTGGTGCACTAATCGCAAGACTAGGTACATCAACATAAATTTCTATGTTGTTTCCTACTTTTGCCGCTGTAATCCAAGAAGGTTGCAATGTTGGCGTTACAATACTTATCGTAACAGCATTCGGTGCAGAATAAGTGATAACCTCTCTTCCAGAATTAGCAAAAGAATTATCACAATAAACTGGATTAGGATCACCCACAGGCACTCCAAAGGTGTATGGATTAATGGTTAGCGTTCCAGATGCAGCATACCCACCTGCACAACCTGGTCCAGCTGCTGTCAATGTGTAAACAAAACTTTCTGATAAATTTGAAGTACTAGACGCAGTACCACTAATTTCAAAATAAGCTGGCGGTCTTACAGTTGCCCCATTCCCTAAGGAGAAGGTTGAAGAAGATAAGGTTGTCACAGTAAAGGCAACACCAGGATTATCAGCTTCAAAGGTTATAGAAGTATTATTTGAAGTAACAGTATGATTTGGAAGAGTAGCGTCTAACCAAGCCGTTAATGTATTAGTTAATGTTGTAATATTTAAAGTTGATGAACTACCGTTCGTGATCGCAGTATAAGCTGTTCCATTTACATTAAAGGTAAAGAAGTCCTGTGCAGCTGTTGTGACAGGAGCACGCATCTGAGTTAGATTAAATTCTATAATCTGATTTTGCGCATAGTTTGAAGCAACAATACCTGTAGGAGTTACATCCCAACTTGGAGTTATGGCAAAGGCAGGGTTATAAATCTCATAACGCAACGGAATAATGGTTTCAGAAGCACAAACTGTTCTATCTCCAGTTCCAGCACTAACTAAGACAACATTAGGCTCTGGCTCAATATTAAAAGTAATTGTCTGTGAAACATTCGCACATCCCGCTCCAAAAGTTTCATAGGTCACTGCCCATGCAGTAGGAACAAGAACGTTTTGGTTCATATTACCAGAAATCTCGTACTCGTTAAAAGAACCTGGTTTTAATCCAAAGTTTAGACCATTTGGTAGTGGGTAAGCTGAACTTGGGCTTAAGATTATACCAGATGCTCCTTCAACTTCCATTATAATTGAATTCAATCCAGTAAAGCTGTTGACAGCACAATAAGAAGCTGTTGCTGATCCTTGCGTTACATCAATTTCAGCCGCTTCTAATATCTCTATTGTTCCTGTTGCAATTGCAGTAGCACAACCCGCTTGAGGCGCTTCAGTTTCAATTTGATAATTAACGATCGTCGCTGTATTTGTAGGAGTTCCAAAGAGGCTAAATATTTTAGACAATGGTGACGCTATAGGCGCGGCAAAGTTCACAGCAGAGTTTACCGGTTGAGTCGTTGCTACTGTAAAGGAGTTTCCAGGCTGTCCAGAAGGACCAACTTCTATCACTATGCTTCCACCATTATAAGTTGCCACAAAATTATTTGTGCCAGCATTAATCGCTGCTGCTAATCCATTACCTACATGATCCGCTGCATTTACAACAGTAGCAGTCGTGACAAAATCGTAACGATAATTGTCAATTGAAATTGAATAAGTTCTCCCTATCGTTGTTGAACTTAGAGTACTTAATGTAATCGTTGTTAATTGAGAAGTAATCTCTAGGAATGGGGTAATTCCTGTAGGTAGATTTATTGCTCTAACGCGATTTGCAGCTCCTTCAATTTCATAGGTTATTGTGTTCATCGCTGTTCCAGCACACAATTCTTGATTGTTTGAATTAAAGCCAGAAGTCAAGTTAATTCTTGGTGGACCTGGAACAGAGATCACATAATTTACCCGCTCTCCTGGACATGGAGTAGGTTCTACCGCTATGATGATATTTCCAGAGAAACCTGGACGGAAGTTCAATTCTAATGTACTCATATCTGCCCCTGGATCTAACTCAAAGACCGTATTTGAAGCGAGATAAGTCGTTGATGTTGCCAATCCAGCTTGGCTGTTAACATACCAGCGTACTGGATCACCACCTGTTGTTAAAGTCGAAGTGTATCCACCAGCAGGAATAGGACATTCTGGCAATAAATTACCAACAGCAGTTACACTAGTTACTGGCCCGTTTTGTTGTCCAATAACAATCGTTCTAGATTTCCAATCTCCCACTACACCAGAACAACTTACTGGTCTCACTAATAATTCAAAAGATCCCCACCAACCTGTATTCCAATCAATTGTTCCGGTTAATTGGTCAATTAATCCTGGATTTGCAACTAAAGAACCAGCTCCTGGTTGAGGATTAGATATATTCCATTCAAGGCTGTCGAATTCATTTGGGAGATTTCCGTTATCACTTGCAGTAAAGAATTGAGTACTTGGTGTTGCATCAGTTATTTCACAAGTGGGGAGAGCACCAGTGAATTCTCCACCACAAACTTGGACGTTTAGTGCTACTGGTTCAATTAATGACGAAACTGTTGGAGTATTAACGAGTGCTTGTGGTACTACGTCTATTTGAACTTCAAGCCAATCAGAAACATCACAACCTACAGCTCTTACTCTTATAGTTGATGTTCCACTAAAACTTGGATTCCATTGCATTGTTCCACTCCTTATTATATCCCTCTGTGCAGGTGGTGTTAATCTTAGAGATTGATTAACTCCTGTAGGTGAAGATGAGGAAGTGTAAACCATATTAGCAAATCTAGATTCTATGGTAATTTCATCTATCTGATTGTTATAATATGAACTAACATTAGGATTGGTATTTATTAAGTTAGCAAGAGCCAAACCTACTTGGTCAGCAGTCTCTAAACCTACATTAGTAGTAATCGAATATGTTTGTGAAGTCCCTGAGGCATTTACAGAAATCACATAATCCACTCCCAAAGTATTAGTTGATGCATTTTGTATTATACCAATTGAATACTGGGTAAATGTATTTTGAATCATATTACCTGCAGTTGGAGGCTCAAAATCCCAGAAATATTGATAAAATATGCTATTGAGTTCGTTATCTAAATAGCATGCAAAAAATTCAGTTTCTGGGGTTGTTGGAGCAGGGAGATTATCCTGACAAACTGTATTATTAAACCAGTAATCAACACCATCTATGGTTTGGTTAATTACTTCAAATCCTTTAGCATTTGTACCCATTCTAATAAAATCTGGTACTATTCCGTTAGGTAAGATTCTAAATTCATAGGATTCATTTACAACTGTACAACCATCTATACCTACTGATAGAAGATTTACAATTGAATTTCCATTAATATTCCCAGAAATAGTGAATGAATTTGTTCCTGAAACTTCATACCAATCATCCAAACCATAAAGATTTGTAGTCACAGTCCCGCCCGCTCCGGGAGTTATGGTCAATCCATCATCAAGGCCTTGTATTTCAATACTCGTAGCACCACCTCCAAAATTGAATGTAATTGGATCAATGGAATCACCCTCACAAATACCTTGAGGTGAATTATCTCCATTAACTTGATTTAAAATATGCGGCGATGTTACTTCTATTGCTACAGGATCAGTATATACTTGACAACTTTCCATCATAGTATTTGGTAATCGAGCACCTGTATTTCCTTGTACTAAAATTTTATATCCGAATTCAGCATTTATTGGTGAAATAAATGCTATTGTTGGGGATGGGGACCCAGTTGATGCTGCAACGTTATATGTATCAGCAACCAATGGCACAATAGTCAATATATTATTATCTGAATTATATTCTGCATTAACATTGAAGTTTTCTAATGAAACTTTATTTGCAAACTTATCCCCTATAGAATCCAAACTATCAGTAGCAGTTGAAGTTATTCCATATTCAGTTCCGTTAATAATAATACTATAATTTTGACCACCACTAAAACCAACTCCATTATTATCAAATCTTATTGAAGTTTGTTCTAAATTCGATGTTTGTGGGTCACCAACATATGTAATTACAGCACGATAATATGTTACTGGCATTGTTGGTAGCCATGAATCACCAAGATTAAATGTCAAATTAGCTGATCTCTGTTCTGAAATATCTGACCATCTATACTGATTATCAGATCTTTGCCACTGAACAGTAACAGAATTTGTAATTGCCTCGGAAGCATTTAAAACCAAGGTTTCTGGTAGATCAATAGCTGAAACAATTTGGCATATAGATTGATCATCTAGAACAAAACCAGCATTTAAATCAGGTAATATTTCTATCCTAATTGAATTTGTTGTCTCCTGACAGAATACATCTGTAGATACAGAACTTCTTGCTAGTCTTCTAAACCATGTAGTTTGTGTAAGTGAAGGAGGGTTATAAAAGTTATTTGTTGCGGATGATATAGAGGTCCAAGAAGCATTATCAACTGAAATTTCCCACTGGTAAGTTATTGTACCTGCTCCATCATCAGTGGCATCCATTTGTATACCACCAACAGTCATTGAACTAATTAATGATGGAGGAATCGCCCCGTAACAATATGTTTGATTTAGATTCGGATCTAATGCTCCAGGATCAATATCCCTTACTCTTATAAAAGTAACAGAACTTAGAGCCGAACAATCAGATGTTAATCCTCCAGGTCCAATCGTCTGGCGTCTATAATACTGAGATTCTAACAATGCTGGTGGCTGATAATCCCTCGATGTTGCTGTAGTTATATTAGTAAATGACACCCCATCAGAAGATACTTGCCATTGATATGAAATTGCCATTCCTGATGCGCCTCCAATAACCTCAAGTATTAAAGGTGTTTCTCCATTACAAATTGATTGATTATTAGGTGATATAGTTCCACCTGAAATTGGAGCGACTACATTGATTGTAAGTATATTACTTGGTTCCTCACATATTACACCATTTAACTCACTTATTGTATATCTGATGAAATTAGTGGTTTGCACTAAGGCACCAGGACTGTAAGTTGATGAATTTGTGAATGGTATAGGATTATATGAAATTGAATCAATACTACTTTCCCAACGGTAACTAATCGCTCCTGAAGCTGAGACTGTTCCAGCCTGCTCAGTAAGAATTGAAGGTAAATCCCCAGAACATATAGTATCAGTAATTGTACCTATTATTCCTGGATCAAAGATTATGTTTTCAGTTAGACTTATTGTTGCAATAGAAGAACAACTTGCTCCACTGTATGGATTTCCGATTACCTGAACTGAAACAATATCACCATCATTTAACGAAACTGGTGGAACTAGTCCAATTGGTCTAAAAGTATTTGAACTACTAGACTGATATGTAGTTGAATTAATTATAAATTCATATGTACTTGAAGCAAAATTAGAACTAGCGGTAAAAAGAATGTCATCACCTTCACAAAATACTCCACCAGTTGCATCGGAGTTTAATGTTACAACAGGTGATGGAGATGTTATTATATTAAATGCCTCAGAAATATCAGAACAAGCGGATGTATCTGATACCACACCATTAAATACCTCTACTCTAACATCATCATTATTTAAAAGGTTATTGGTAGAAAAAGATGATTGTGAAGATCTTACCTGAACTGCGATATTATTTACACTAAATTCATAACTGTATCCTACATTCGTTGGAGCAGCATAAAATATTATCTCATCATCTATGCATATATTTAAAGTATCAGATGCTACTTTATTAATTCCCCCCTGAACAACTGATATAGATGCAATAATTGTATTATCGATTCTAATTCTAATTGGATTACTCGGCTCGCTACATGTGTTAGTACCAGTATCACTAACAGTTAATCTTCTATAGAAAGTATTCGTGTTAAGAATGCTAGTTGGTGTATAATTCTGTGAATTTGCAAATGCAATATTATTATAAAAAATATTATCAGATGAAACTTGCCATTGATAAGAAAGTGACCCTGATACTTGACCACTTTGATCAGTTCCTATCATAGGAGGAGCAGTCTGTCCTTGACATATAGTTTCTGTGACAGTAGTAATGGTTCCTGCACTTGAAATTATATTTTCAAACATTGTAATACTTGTTATATTACTACTACAACTTGCTGCAACTGTTATTGCTGATACACTAACTATATCACCATTGCCTATAGTCTGACCATATCCTAAAGGATCAAACAATTGAGTCGTACTGTTTTGATAGGATACACCATTAATCATGAAGTCGTAAGTCGCTCCTGCTATTGATGCATTAGCGAAAAAAGTTATCGCATCACCTGTACAAATCTCATTACCCAATGCAGTAGAAGTTACTGTTAACGTCGGTACGGCTGTAATTAAAATAGTAATTGCATCTGACTCTGCTGAACATCCCTCTGGTGCAGCTACTGCGTTTTGATCAAATACCCTCACTGTTACACGATCATTCGCTAATAAAGCCGTAGTACTATAAATATTACTGTCTGCTCGTGGACGTACTAATATCCCGTCAACTAAAAACTCATAGGATCCGCCTGCAACTGCATTAGCATAGAAGGCAATTTCTTCTCCTGAACAAATCGTCGCTGTAGTCGCTGCTGTTAGCACTGATCCGTTTACGTTAGCCGTTAATATTGCTGCTGGTGGATTGTCTACTAATACCGATATAGTGTTACCAGGCTCACTCACATGTAGTAGTCCCAGTATCACTAACAGTTAATCTTCTAAAGAAGGTATCTGTCGTTAATAATGTACCTACTGTTGGTGTATAGTTCTGTGATGTCGCTCCTGTAATATCGGTAAAGACGGTTGTTGTCTGGTTTCTGCGTTGCCACTGGTAACTAACCGTTCCTGATGCTACACCTGCAGCCCCTATCATCGCTGGAATCGTATCATTTAAACAAACCGTTGGCGTAGCCACTGTAATTATTCCTACTGTCGTAATCGCATTGGTTAAAACAGTTAGGCTCGCTGTAACACTACTACAACTCGCAACTCCTGTTGAAGCAGTTACTTCTATCACATCTCCATTGCCTATAGTCTGACCATATCCTAAAGGATCAAACGATTGAGTCGTACTGTTTTGATAGGATACACCATTAATCATGAAGTCGTAAGTCGCTCCTGCTATTGATGCATTAGCGAAGAAGGTTGGTGTATCACCCTCACATATCTCATTCCCTATAGCAGTAGAGGTTACCGTTAAGGTTGGGGCAGCTGTGATTAATATATCTATCGCATCTGACTCTGCAAAACAGCCCGCTGGTGCTGCAGCTGTGTTTTGATCAAATACTCTTACCGTTACTTGGTTGTTTGCAATTAAGGCGGTTGTACTGTAAACATTTGAGTCCGCTCTTGATCTTAAAACAATACCGTCGACTAAGAACTCATATGATCCCCCTGCTACTGCATTAGCATAGAAGGCCACTTCTTCCCCATTACATATTGTCGCTGTAGTCGCTGCTGTTAGCACTGATCCGTTTACGTTAGCCGTTAATATTGCTGCTGGTGGATTGTCTACTAATACCGATATAGTGTTTCCTTCTTGCTCACATGTTGTTGTTCCTGTATTACTAATCGTTATCCTTCTAAAGAAGGTGTCGGTCGTTAATAATGTGCCTACCGTTGGTGTATAGTTCTGTGATGTCGCGCCTGTAATATCGGTAAAGACGGTTGTCGTCTGGTTTCTGCGTTGCCACTGGTAACTAACCGTTCCTGATGCTACACCTGCAGCCCCTATCATCGCTGGAATCGTATCATTTAAACAAACCGTTGGCGTAGCCACTGTAATTATTCCTACTGTCGTAATCGCATTGGTTAAAACAGTTAGGCTCGCTGTAACACTACTACAACTCGCAACTCCTGTTGAAGCAGTTACTTCTATCACATCTCCATTGCCTATAGTCTGACCATATCCTAAAGGATCAAACGATTGAGTCGTACTGTTTTGATAGGATACACCATTAATCATGAAGTCGTAAGTCGCTCCTGCTATTGATGCATTAGCGAAGAAGGTTGGTGTATCACCCTCACATATCTCATTCCCTATAGCAGTAGAGGTTACCGTTAAGGTTGGGGCAGCTGTGATTAATATATCTATCGCATCTGACTCTGCAAAACAGCCCGCTGGTGCTGCAGCTGTGTTTTGATCAAATACTCTTACCGTTACTTGGTTGTTTGCAATTAAGGCGGTTGTACTGTAAACATTTGAGTCCGCTCTTGATCTTAAAACAATACCGTCGACTAAGAACTCATATGATCCCCCTGCTACTGCATTAGCATAGAAGGCCACTTCTTCCCCATTACATATTGTCGCTGTAGTCGCTGCTGTTAGCACTGATCCGTTTACGTTAGCCGTTAATATTGCTGCTGGTGGATTGTCTACTAATACCGATATAGTGTTTCCTTCTTGCTCACATGTTGTTGTTCCTGTATTACTAATCGTTATCCTTCTAAAGAAGGTGTCGGTCGTTAATAAGGTGCCTACCGTTGGGGTATAGTTCTGTGATGTCGCGCCTGTAATATCAGTAAAGACTGTTGTCGTCTGATTTCTGCGTTGCCACTGGTAACTAACCGTTCCTGATGCTACACCTGCAGCCCCTATCATCGCTGGAATCGTATCATTTAAACAAACCGTTGGCGTAGCCACTGTAATTATTCCTACTGTCGTAATCGCATTGGTTAAAACAGTTAGGCTCGCTGTAACACTACTACAACTCGCAACTCCTGTTGAAGCAGTTACTTCTATCACATCTCCATTGCCTATAGTCTGACCATATCCTAAAGGATCAAACGATTGAGTCGTACTGTTTTGATAGGATACACCATTAATCATGAAGTCGTAAGTCGCTCCTGCTATTGATGCATTAGCGAAGAAGGTTGGTGTATCACCCTCACATATCTCATTCCCTATAGCAGTAGAGGTTACCGTTAAGGTTGGGGCAGCTGTGATTAATATATCTATCGCATCTGACTCTGCAAAACAGCCCGCTGGTGCTGCAGCTGTGTTTTGATCAAATACTCTTACCGTTACTTGGTTGTTTGCAATTAAGGCGGTTGTACTGTAAACATTTGAGTCCGCTCTTGATCTTAAAACAATACCGTCGACTAAGAACTCATATGATCCCCCTGCTACTGCATTAGCATAGAAGGCCACTTCTTCCCCATTACATATTGTCGCTGTAGTCGCTGCTGTTAGCACTGATCCGTTTACGTTAGCCGTTAATATTGCTGCTGGTGGATTGTCTACTAATACCGATATAGTGTTTCCTTCTTGCTCACATGTTGTTGTTCCTGTATTACTAATCGTTATCCTTCTAAAGAAGGTGTCGGTCGTTAATAAGGTGCCTACCGTTGGTGTATAGTTCTGTGATGTCGCGCCTGTAATATCAGTAAAGACTGTTGTCGTCTGATTTCTGCGTTGCCACTGGTAACTAACCGTTCCTGATGCTACACCTGCAGCCCCTATCATCGCTGGAATCGTATCATTTAAACAAACCGTTGGCGTAGCCACTGTAATTATTCCTACTGTCGTAATCGCATTGGTTAAAACAGTTAGGCTCGCTGTAACACTACTACAACTCGCAACTCCTGTTGAAGCAGTTACTTCTATCACATCTCCATTGCCTATAGTCTGACCATATCCTAAAGGATCAAACGATTGAGTCGTACTGTTTTGATAGGATACACCATTAATCATGAAGTCGTAAGTCGCTCCTGCTATTGATGCATTAGCGAAGAAGGTTGGTGTATCACCCTCACATATCTCATTCCCTATAGCAGTAGAGGTTACCGTTAAGGTTGGGGCAGCTGTGATTAATATATCTATCGCATCTGACTCTGCAAAACAGCCCGCTGGTGCTGCAGCTGTGTTTTGATCAAATACTCTTACCGTTACTTGGTTGTTTGCAATTAAGGCGGTTGTACTGTAAACATTTGAGTCCGCTCTTGATCTTAAAACAATACCGTCGACTAAGAACTCATATGATCCCCCTGCTACTGCATTAGCATAGAAGGCCACTTCTTCCCCATTACATATTGTCGCTGTAGTCGCTGCTGTTAGCACTGATCCGTTTACGTTAGCCGTTAATATTGCTGCTGGTGGATTGTCTACTAATACCGATATAGTGTTTCCTTCTTGCTCACATGTAGTTGTTCCAGTATTACTAATCAGTTAATCCTTCTAAAGAAGGTGTCGGTCGTTAATAATGTACCTACTGTTGGTGTATAGTTCTGTGATGTCGCTCCTGTAATATCAGTAAAGACGGTTGTCGTCTGATTTCTGCGTTGCCACTGGTAACTAACCGTTCCTGATGCTACACCTGCAGCCCCTATCATCGCTGGAATCGTATCATTTAAACAAACCGTTGGCGTAGCCACTGTAATTATTCCTACTGTCGTAATCGCATTGGTTAAAACAGTTAGGCTCGCTGTAACACTACTACAACTCGCAACTCCTGTTGAAGCAGTTACTTCTATCACATCTCCATTGCCTATAGTCTGACCATATCCTAAAGGATCAAACGATTGAGTCGTACTGTTTTGATAGGATACACCATTAATCATGAAGTCGTAAGTCGCTCCTGCTATTGATGCATTAGCGAAGAAGGTTGGTGTATCACCCTCACATATCTCATTCCCTATAGCAGTAGAGGTTACCGTTAAGGTTGGGGCAGCTGTGATTAATATATCTATCGCATCTGACTCTGCAAAACAGCCCGCTGGTGCTGCAGCTGTGTTTTGATCAAATACTCTTACCGTTACTTGGTTGTTTGCAATTAAGGCGGTTGTACTGTAAACATTTGAGTCCGCTCTTGATCTTAAAACAATACCGTCGACTAAGAACTCATATGATCCCCCTGCTACTGCATTAGCATAGAAGGCCACTTCTTCCCCATTACATATTGTCGCTGTAGTCGCTGCTGTTAGCACTGATCCGTTTACGTTAGCCGTTAATATTGCTGCTGGTGGATTGTCTACTAATACCGATATAGTGTTACTAGAGTCTTGACAAACAAATCCAGATGACAATGTGCTAATAGTAATTCTTTGGAAGAACGTATCGGTAACTAACGCACTGGTAGGGGTATAGTTCTGTGAGGTCGCTCCAGTGATATCAGCAAAAGCAGTCGTTTGATCCCTTTGTTGCCACTGGTAACTAACCGTTCCTGATGCTACACCTGCACCTCCTATCATCGCTGGAATCGTATCATTTAAACAAACCGTTGGCGTAGCTATCGTAATCGTTCCTACGGTAGTAATAACGTTTTCTACAACAGTCAATGAGGCAATTGCACTACTGCAACTCGCCGCAGCGGTAATCACTTCGACCTTAATAACATCTCCTCCATCAATTAAAACAGAGTAAACAGCAGGGTCAAAAATATTTGTAGAACTTGTTTGATAAGAAACATTATTTACGAAAAATTCAAAAGTAGGACTTGCTGCAGTTGAATTCGCCGTAAAAGTGATTAGATCCCCCGTACAAATTTCATTATTAAAGTTGCTTGAGCTAATCCCTACTGTTGGAGTAGGATTAACAAATACAGTCATTAAAGCCGAATCTTCAAAACATGCTGTACCTGTCGCGGTATCATAAACACGAACATAAACTGTACTATTATTAACCAGTGAACTAGTAGCATTTGCTGTTAAGCTTATTGTATTTACAGTTGAGCGGGCAGCAATACTAGTCCCGTTAACAAAGAATTCATAAGATACCCCTCCAGATCCTGAGAAAGTCGCAGTTTCTCCTTCACATAAATTCATTGTCGCAGGTGCATTCAACGATCCAGGAATAGCAGATAAACCAGCAATAGGAGAAGGATTAACTTCAACCTGGAAAGGAAGAGAAAAGTCTTCACAACTAACGCTACTTAAATTACTAATTGCTGTTCTTCGGAAGAAAGTCGTTGTCGCTAATGCTACTGTGGGAGTATAGTTTTGCGATGTTGCCCCAGAAATATCTGAATAATTGGTATTATCTAATGACTGTTGCCATTGATAAGTAATTGTTCCTGATGCCGCTGCAGTCTGACCAATAAATGCAGAAGGGATTTCACCAGAGCAAACAGTTGCAGTTGTTGACGTTATTGTTCCTACAGTTGAAATCCCATTTACTACCATGGTTAAAGTGGCAACACTTGTACAACTACTTAAAGAACTTACAACTACTTCAATTTGTTCTCCTCCACTCAATACAATAGAATAATCTGCTGGATCAAAAGTGGAAGATGTTGTATTTTGATAAGTGAAATTATTAATCTTAAACTCATAGTAAGCAGGACTAACTCCACCTGATCCTGCGGTAAATGTTACAGCATCTCCTAGACAGAAAGTGTTATTTGCAGCACTAGAAGAAAGTGATGCTACTGGAGCAGCAGAAATATCAACTTCAATGGCACCAGATTCGTTTGAACATGCAGTTGCAGTTGCACTATCATAAGCGACTACCGTTATTTCATCACTATTTGTTAAACCAGTTGTGACATAAGTATTACTAGCAGATCTTGCTTGCGCGGTCATACCGTTAAGCATAAATTCATATTCTACCCCTCCTGATGCTACAAAGGCGACTGCTTCGCCTAAGCAAATACTCATTGTAGCTGCTGCAGTTACTGCTCCACCTTTAGCTGTTAAACTTGGCACAGGTAAGGCGTTAATCGTAACTATTATATCGTTTGACGTAGATCTACAGGTTACACCATTTCTAACACTTACCACCTGACGACGATAATAAGTAGTTGGAGGAGGTGATGCAGGTGGCTGATAATTAGGAGCAGTTGCACCTATAATATCGTTCCATGTTATTGCATCTGTAGAACTTTGCCATTGATAATCTCCATTTGTTGCAGTTACACCGTTAGTTGTCGCTGATGCTGTAGAAGTTAATAAAGATGGCGTATCGCCAAAACATACTGTTTGAGCGCCAGAAATACTTCCCGCTGTCGATTCATTTACATTAATCGTTAAATCTAGTTCACTAAAACAACCCGAGCCATTCATAAAACGAACTAATACGATATCACCATCATCAAAACTTGTAATACTTGCTACATATGTTTGAGATGTACTGGAAACTTGAGCTGTAACACCATTAATATAGAAATCATAACTGGAAGCACCTGCTGGTGAAGCAGTAAATGTAATATTACCATTGTCATTTGCACAAACCGTATTAGATGGTTGATCTGACGCTAATGAACCTGAAATTATTGCTACAGGATCTACAGTTACTGTGATGGTATTACTATTATCAATACAAGCGACAGTATTTAAGGTACTAATCGCTTGCCTTCTAAATATAGTCGTGACATTTAAAGTAGAAGGATCATATGTGATACTATTCGCTCCACTAATATTATTAAATGTGCCTGATATCGTTCTACTTTGCCATTGATAGGTAATTGAACCAGTAGCTGAAGTTGGAATATTGATCGAAGTAATCAATGCTGGATCATCTCCAAAACATATCGACTGAATTCCACCTATATCATTATTTCCATTAATCGTGTTAACACGTACAGTCAAATCTACTTGACTAGGACATCCTACACCACCTGCTCTAGGGAATACGTCCACTCGAACTAAATCATTGTCATTTAACGATAATGAAATAGTATTCACTGAAGATGGAGCTCCTTGTGTTACTCCATTGACAAAGAATTCAAAACTACTAGAAGCATCTCCTGTCGCTGTGAAAAGGAAATTATCTCCAGCACAAGCTGTACTAGCAGGCTGATCATTAATTAAGGTTGCTGTAGGTGCTGGACCAGCGCCAACGGTAACCGTAACTACATTACTTTCTGTAGAACATTGTACTCCATTCACTGTATTAATGGCCAAACGTCTAAAGCTTGTAGTTGTAAACATTGGAGATCCAAAAACATAGTTCTGAGACGTTGCTCCTATAATATCGGTAAATGAATTTGTTCCTTGACGACTTTGCCATTGATAACTAATATCATCTGTTGGTGTTCCAGTTACAGAAGGACCAGACAATTGTGAAGGTGTTTCACCAGAACATATTGTTTGTGAACTAACGGCAGTATCAAGCGTATTAGCCGATTGATCGTTTACTGTAATCGTTATACTTTGCTCTGCAGAACAGTTTGTTGTAGATCCAGAATAAGCAATAACTCGAACTACATCTCCATCAGAGATTGTTCCTCCAGCAACAGTAAAGGTTGAAACTGTTGTCGAAGCTCCTTGTAACATTCCATTAATAAAGTACTCATAACGTGTCGCACCAGTCGTGCTACTCGCATCAAAGAGAATACTGTCTCCCTCACAGACCACATTATTAACTAATCCAGATGAAAAATTAACAATTGGGGCAGCATTTGGATCTACTGTAATCGTAACAATATTAGATGCCGCTGAAGCTACATTTGATGGACATTGAATGCCATTAAAAGTCGAATACACTAAACGACGATAAGCAGTAGTCGTTACTAAAGTGGAAGGATCGTATGTAATGTTGGTCCCACCTGGAATATCTACAAAAGGATTTACTCCTGTTCTGCTCTGCCATTGATAGCTGATTACTGCCCCAGCTAAATCAGCAGTTGGTAATTGATCATTTGTTATAGCTACGGGGTCATATCCAGAACATATTGTTTGGGAACCTGTAATAGTGTTCACCCCGTCAAGACCATTTACCTTTAAAGTAAGAGAAGCACTTTCAGTACAACCATCAGCATTAGTAACTTCTACAATAATAATTGTTGTCGAAACAAGACTTAAACCTGCTGCTGCCGTATCGAATGTGTTAGTGCTTACCCCTAAAACTTGTGCTATACCGCCTACAAAGAATTGATAAGTAAAAGCTGCATTTGCTGGTCCTGCAGTAAAGACGGGGAAATCTCCTTCACACATAATATCTCCAGTCAATCCTGAAGAAATTGTAGCTGCTGGTGGATTACTTACTGACATAGTAAGCACTGAACTTTCTGCTGTACAACTATTCGAGTTTGTAACGGCAACTTTAATTTGATCGCCATTAACTAAGTCAGTTCGCGTTACTACATTAGAAGCACTAATCGGTCCTAAGCTAATGTTATTGCGGAAGAATTCATAAGAGGTCCCTCCTGTTGCACTAAATGTAACTTCTTCTCCAGCACAAGCGGTATTTGTCCCAATCAAACTTGCCACAGGAGCAGGATTTACAACTATTGAAATAATATTACTTACCTCATCACAACTAATTCCATTAAATGTCGCTCTAGCTAAACGACGAAAATCTGTCGAAATCGCTAGTACAGTTGTTGGGCTGTAGTTTTGAGAAGTCTCTCCTGTTATATCTATAAACGAATTTGTTCCTGTTCTACTCTGCCATTGGTAAGTTACATTTCCAATATTTGACGTAACTAGGTTCCCTGTCATGATCGCAGGGATATCATTTTCACAAATAAATTGAGAAGAGGAAACTGTATTTGATGTCGTTAAATCAACGACTCTCATGGTAATAGTTGCTTCAGAGAAACAAGTAGAAACAGAAGCCGAATACGCTCGTACAGTTACTGTTGCGCCATCAGATAAAGCACCCGTTGGGGTAAAAGTTGCTACCGTTGAAGAAGCGCCTTGCGTTAGTCCATTGACTAAGAATTCATAATAATTAGCTCCTGTAGTACCACTAGCATCAAAAACAATACTATCCCCATCGCACATGGTATCATTAGCATAACCAGAAGTAAAGCTTACAGTTGGTGCTGAATTTGAATCAACTGTAACAGTAACAATATTAGAAGCTGCAGAGGCAACACTTGATGGACAAGAAACCCCGTTAATTTGTACATAAGCTAAACGTCTATAGGCGGTCGTAGTAGACAATACCGATGGTGAGAATGTTTGAGCTGTAGCACCAGGCATGTCTGTAAATGCATTTAAGCCAGTTCTACTTTGCCATTGATAAACAATTGTAGAAGAAGCTAAATCAGCCGTTGGTGCTTGATCGTTAAATAAGGTTGTAGGTGTACCACCTAAGCAAATCGTCTGTACCCCTGTAACGCTATTAGTTCCACTCCATGAGTTCACTAACATTGTCAAAGAAGCAGTGTCAGAGCAGCCATTCGCGTCGGTTATAGTAACCTCAATTAATGCATTATTAGGCAGTGAAGCACCTAATAGTGATGTATCAAAAGTATTGTTCGAAACCCCAATCGTTTGAAGGACACTATTTAGGTAAAAATCATAGGTATATCCCGCAACCGCTGGACCTGCTGTAAAGATCGGTGTATCATCTTCACATATGATATTCTCAGTCAATCCTGAAGAAATTGTCGCAACAGGTGGATTTGTCACCGTCATGGTAATTGTAGCACTATCTGCAGTACAACTATTTGTATCTGTTACTTCAACTCTTATTAAATCTCCATTATTAACGGTAGTCGTAACGTTATTTGTTGCACTTATAGGTGCTATAGAAACATTGTTTCTAAAGAATTCATATAAGCCACCACCAGTTGCAGAAAAGGTAACTGTCTCTCCTAGACATGCCGTTGAAGATCCCGTCAATGTTGCGATTGGCGCTGGATCAACTTGAATAGTGACAAAATTACTTATGTCTTCACAGATCACCCCATTAAATTCTGATCTAGCGATACGACGGAAATCTGTATCCTTAGAAAGAACTGGAGGATCATAGGTGGGTGAGTTTGTAGAAGCGATATTCGCAAACGTATTCGTTCCTGTTCTACTTTGCCATATATAGGTCAAGTTAGCCCCGCCTAAAGCAGGTGTTGGAACTTGAACTGACGTAAGAACGGCTGGATTATCGTTCTCACAAATATTTTGTCCATTACCAATGGTATTCGTTCCCGTAAACGAATTAACACGCATGGTGATGGTAAATGCACTAAAGCAAGGAGAAGTGGCTGTTGAAGTAGCATGAACCCGAACAGTCGATCCATCAGTCAACATGGAAGAAGTGACTAATAAAGTAGATGCAGTACTCGATGGCCCTTGACTAATATTGTTAACGAAAAACTGGAAACTGTTCGCTCCAGTCGTACCGCTTGCATCAAAAGTTAAATCGTCTCCTTCGCATATTATATCATTTGTCGCACCACTAATAAAACTAATAGCGGGTAAAGCAGTGGTATTTACTGTAATGGTCACCACATTAGAAGCGGCAGTTTCAATATCCCCAGAAACAGGACAGGTTTTAGACCCTAAGCTAACATATGCTAATCTTCTAAATGCTGTCGTTGTTGATATCGCAGATGGATCATAATTTAATCCCGTTGCCCCTGGAATATCGGTAAAACTACCTCCATAGGTCCAACTTTGCCATTGATAACTAATCGTAGTATCTGTCGAAGCTGTAGAGGGCACCGAGTCACTCGTAATCGCAGCAGGATCATCTCCCACACAAACGGTAGTAGCAGCCCCGCTAATGGTGTTCGTCCCTGTTGTAAAGAGAACGCGCATTGTAACACTAGAAGAACTTGTACAACTTGCTGCATTCGATATAATAACACTTACCACACTGTTATCGACTAAAGTGTAAGTAGATAAAGAAGTGTCAAATGTATTGGTTGTAACCCCTAGATTTTGGTATACGCCATCTACATAAAAGTCATAGGTAAAGGCTGCATTGGCTGGAGTAGCCGTAAAGACGGGATATTCACCTTCACAAATAGTATCTGCAGCAAAACCAGAAATAATTCCTGCTGATGGAATTGCGCTAATGTTAACAGTTGTATTTGAGGATAACATCGAACAGCCTTGTGCATTTGTAACACGAACACTTACTTGCTCCCCGTCATTTAATGTAGTCGAAGAAATAGTATTCGAAGTACTAGAAGCAGCCATACTTACCCCATTCAAGAAGAATTCATATCGCGTACCACCAGAGGCAGTAAAGACAATGTTATCTCCTGTACAAGAAGGAGTGGTTCCTCCATTTAGAATTGCTGTTGGCGCTGGATCTGCTGTAACACGGACAGAAATTGATTCTACAGAACAGATTGATCCACTAACAGTAGACGTAGCTACACGTCTAAAATCTGTTGTAACAGTTAACGTAGGCGGATCATAATTTTGTACGGTAGCACCGCTAATATTTGTAAAAGAATTTACTCCTGTTCTACTTTGCCACTGATAAGAAATTGAACCACCCAGCACAGATGTTGCAACAGCACCAGTCAATATTGCAGGATCATCTCCACTACAAACCGTTTGGGCTCCTCCTAATGTATTTGTTCCTGTAATGCTATTTAATCTGATGGTCTGCGAAACAGCGTTACTACAACCTGTTCCAGATAAACCAGAATAAGCAATTACCCCGATGGTATCTCCATCAGCTACTGTTCCAGCTAAAAATGTAAAAGATGCGGTACTTGTTGGGGTTGCCGCTTGTTGTACACCATTTAAGGTATAAGCATAACTTTGGGCACCTGAAGAAGAAGAAGCATCTAAAACAATATCATCTGTTGGACAATGGACAAAATCCATGTTGCTTGTAAGCATATTAACTGTAGGTGCAGCACCTCCAGTTACAGTTAATTGAACAATATTTGAGGTTGTTGTACAACTTACATTATTAAATGTAGATACCGCTAATCGACGATATTCTGTGGTGGTACTAACAGCTGTTGGACTGTAAATCAGATTAGTAGCGCTTAAAATATCTGCAAATGTTCCGCCTAATTGTCTACTCTGCCATTGATAGATTAAAGTTGCACCATCAGCAGCTCTTGATGCTGTAGGGGTAGCGGTATTGGTAAATGGATTTGGCAGTTCTCCAGCACAAACACTTTGGGCATTTCCAATGGTATTGGAACCTGTTATTTCATTAATTCTTAAAACAAAATCATCATCACTAAAACAACCTGCTCCACCTGCTCCATAATAAACACGTACAGTAATGGTCGCATTATCCGTTAAGGCTGACGCCAAAATTGTGGCCGTAGGAGTGTTTTGTACTGCTCCATAAGGATTACCATTTACATAAAAACGGTAGCTACCCCCGTTTAAAGAAGCAGAAGCATCTACAATTATATCAATTCCATCACATACTGTTCTATTAAGTGCATTAACACTTAAAGAGGCAGAAGTATTAGGGTTAACTGTAACTGTCACAACGTTAGAGGTCGCAGATGCAGCCGATGTAGTACAGGTTACACTATTAAAGGTAGAATAAGTTAAACGTCTAAAGTAGGTCGTTGTACTTAAGGCACTAGGCGAATAAGTAACAGTTGTCGCACCTGCTATATCGGCAAAAGTACCGCCATTAATTCGGCTTTGCCATTGATGACTAATTGTAGCACCTTCGAGTGCACGATCTGCGGTAAATACTTGGTTACTTAAAATCGTTGAAGGAACATCTCCAGCACATATTATAGAAGGATTGTCAATTTCATTAACGCCAGAAACAGAATTGAGATGTAAATTAATGGTATCCTCATCATAACAATTAGTAATACTACTGGTCCAAGTTCTCACTGTAACCGATACATTATCTGTTAAAACTGGGCCATAAGAATAGGTTGAAACAGTAGAGCTGGCCTGCATGATGGTATTGTTAACCAAAAACTCGTACCAACCGTTTACCCCTCCACCATTTGCTGTAAACAAAACATCACCACCCTCACAGGTAGTGTCATTTGGCGCATCAGAAGAAAGAACTCCAGCGGGAATTGGATCAACATTAAAAAATAGATTGTTACTCGTCCGCCCACACCCATTGGTAAAATAGGCAATCACCAACACCGCATCATTATCTCCTAAAGACGTGGTATCTAATATATTACTGGTTTGTCGCGGTGCTAATAATGTTCCATTTCGGTAAAACTCATATTCATTACCTACTGTAGAAGCAGTGATCCTAACATTATTCCCAGGGCAAATATCTACAGGATTTGCATTTCCATAATTTGTCGTTAAGGTAGGCTGATTAGGATTAGATAAAATATTAATCTCATAGGTAACGGTGTTATCTGCAGTTGCATCTGGATATGCCGTCCCAGAAACCGCTACAGTAATTTCAATCGTCGTAGAACCGGTTGAATTAAACTGTAAAGGAGCGGGCCAATCAAATTGAGCGTAACCTGGTGCAGATATCACTGTTGTCCCCGAAGCAGAGTTTGATAAAGTAGAATCGTTGAAGTAGTGAACAGTAGTTGTACCTGAAGGAGCGAATGTATTAGGGGATAGTATCGTTAAAGTAGCGATTAAGTTTTTTGTCGTAAGATCAATGTAATTAGGAAAACCTGATGATTCGTTACTTACTTGAAATTTTAAGTTTGAACCAGCGTCAGAACAAAACTGAACGCTGTCCCCAGAAGCTGGAACAATGACTTGACTTCGGTTGTTTAAACGAATGTCAGGATTTTGCCCCCACATAGTCGTGGAAGACAAAATTAAAAACTTCAACACCAAAAGGTGCTTAAAATATGATTTTACTACTTGATACAATCTACTCTACTTATCAAACTATTAACGTCTAAAATATATAAATATTATAAATAAATATTTTTTTATTTTCGACGTAATTAACAAAGTTATTAAATGAAATTTTGTTCTTTCATCCAAATATCATTGTATATTTTTCCTATATATCTTGACCCCGAATCATGCAGCAGCACTACTACCACGTCATCCTCATCAAAATGATTTTTTAACTGCAATAAACCCTTGATTGCTGCTCCGCAAGAATTTCCGGCAAAAACACCTTCCTCTCTTGCCAGTCGTCTTGTATAAACAGCAGCATCCTTATCGGTTACTTTTTCAAAATGATCAATTAATGAAAAGTTAACATTTGCAGGGAGAATATCTTCCCCTATCCCTTCGGTGATGTAGGGATAAATTTCATTTTCATCAAATATTCCTGTTTCATGGTACTTTTTAAAGACCGATCCATAGGTGTCAATCCCCCAAATTTTAATCGCGGGGTTTTTCTCTTTTAAATATTTTGCCACGCCAGAAATCGTTCCTCCTGTCCCAACTCCCACAACAAAATGCGTAATCTTCCCACCAGTCTGTTCCCAGATTTCTGGCCCTGTTTGCTCATAATGTGCTTGCGCATTCGAAGGATTGTCATATTGATTAACATACCATGCATTAGGCGTCTCTTCCCCTATTCGCTTTGAAGTTGAATAATAAGAACGGGGATCGTCTGGAGCAACATCTGTGGGACATACTATTACTTCTGCACCAACTGCTCTAAGGACATCAAATTTTTCTTTGGATTGTTTATCGGTAGAGACACAAATCAATTTATATCCCTTTACAATCGCCGCTAGGGCAAGTCCCATTCCTGTATTTCCAGAGGTTCCTTCTACAATAGTTCCCCCAGGTTGTAATCGCCCATCTGCCTCTGCATCTTCTATCATCTTTAAAGCCATGCGATCTTTCACAGAATTACCGGGATTAAAGCTTTCTATCTTTGCTAAAACTAAGCCCTTAACTTCTTTGGTAATTGTATTGAGTTTAACTAGAGGAGTGTTTCCAATGGTTTCTAAAATATTTTTGGCGTATTGCATAAGTCTAATTAATACAAATCTACAATTTTGAAATAATAAACAAGAGCAAAAGAATGAGAAAACTAGCGAAAACGAACAACTTCAGTAGGATCAATTCTCCCAACTATAAGCGAAGGAATCCACAATAATAAACTACATACACTCAAAACCATTAAGTTAAGTCCTACAAATAGCGGAATAGGCAAGGCAATCGGGACAGTAGAAACAAAATAATTTGCTGGATCTAAGGCGATCCATCCATAATATGATTGCCCCACTAAGAAAGATAAGCCCAGCACGTTACCCCAGACTAACCCTCTCAAAATAATGTAAACGGCATTCCACAAAAAGACCTTTTGAATTTGGCGATTATTCGCTCCTAAAGATTTCAAAACGCCTACCATTCGAGACCGTTCTAAGATCAAAACCAGTAGCGCGGTTGTCATATTCAATGTTCCCACTAGGATCATTACAATTAAAATAATTAAAACATTAAAATCAAAAAGCGCTATCCAATCAAATATCCCTTGATACAATTGATCAACACGCTGCACATCTATATGAGGAGGTAGTTCGTTATAAATTTTCTCTGCATAAGGAATTGCATTTGCTTTTGGTTTTAAAAAAACCTCCACTCCACCAATTTGTCGATTTGTCCAACCATTAATTTTCTGCACTTGCTTCATATCGACAAAAGCAAAACTATTGTCAAAATCAGGAAAACCCGTTTGATAAATGGCAACAAGATTAAAATAGCGAATGCGAGGAACTGCCCCTGGATCGTCATTTTGAAAATAAGCCGTGACACGGTCTCCTAAATTGAGCTTCAGTTTTTGTGCAAGGGTTTGAGATAAAACAATTTCTTTTGAAAGTGTCGAATCAAAAACAGGAAAACTTCCTTCTACCAAATAAGGAAATAATTTCTCCCAAGGATAGTTTTGATCAACCCCTTTCACAACACCTCCTTCAAATTCACTTTTGGTTTTTAACAAAACCCCTTTGGCAACATATGGATATAAACGTGCCACTTGATTTTTATCCCACCAGCTGTCTTTGCGCAATTCAACGGTATCAATGGGAGTGATAGAAATACTCGAATTGTTGTTTTCAAATGGAGCAATTCGAATATCACCACTCAAAGCAATCGTCTTAGCCTTGATTTCTCGTTGTAACCCTAAACTTGTCCCTAAAGCAATCAACATCATCACCATCCCCAGTGCAATGGCAGCTATCGCTATTTTTATAATCCGCCCCGAAACCGTACTTTCGCTAGTAGAGGACGAGCGCATGCGCTGGGCTATAAAAAATTCAAAATTCAAGGAATGCTTTCTTTAGATTATTTCAAAAATACATTTTTATTCGCTTTTCTGTGCCTGCTTTTAGGGGGGAATCCTCTTCAAGCGCAAATCTTCCCTGCAGCACAACATACAGCGCAATACCTTCCCTTGCTTAAAAACAAAAAAGTAGGCGTTGTCGCTCATGCCGCCAGTAAAATATACCGCAACGGAAAAGCAACTCATTTGATTGATTCACTTTTGTCACACAACATCGATATCAAAAAGATTTTTGCTCCAGAACACGGCTTTAGAAGTCGAGAAGACAATGGTGCAATGATTAAAGATGAGATTGATTCCCTCACGCAATTACCCATCATTTCCCTACACGGAAAAAACAAAAAACCGCAAGCAGAACAGCTAGAAGATTTAGATATTATTGTCTTTGATTTACAAGATGTAGGTGCTCGCTTTTACACCTACCTCTCAACCCTGCATCTTATTCTGGAGGCTTGCGCCGAAAGTAATATCCCCCTGCTTATTTTAGATCGTCCCAACCCTAACGGACACTATGTCGATGGCCCCGTAATGGAGGACGAATTTAAGAGCTATTTAGGGATGCACAACATCCCCATTGTACACGGTTTAACCTTGGGCGAATTTGCACATATGATTAATGAAGAGGGCTGGTTAAACAACAAAATAAAATGTGACTTAAGAGTGATTAAAATAGAGGGCTATACGCATCAAAGTGCTTATAATTTACCGGTTCGACCCTCGCCTAATTTACCCAATGCAAAAGCGATCAATCTCTATCCAAGTTTATGCCTTTTTGAACGTACCGTAGTGAGTATAGGCCGGGGGACAGAACAACAATTTCAAATCTACGGACACCCATCTTTTAAGGGAGACTTTAGCTTTACACCTCAACCCAATTTTGGGGCAAAATACCCCAAATTAGAAGGCGAAAAATGCATCGGAAAAAACCTACAATCACACCCTAGAATCAATCGCTTTGAATTAAAATGGCTCATAGAAGCCTACCGTCAATACCCCGAGAAAGAGGCCTTTTTCATCTCCCGTTTTGCCTACCTAGCAGGTACAAAAAAACTGGAAGAACAAATCAAAAATGGTTGGTCAGAAATGGAGATTCGCAACAGCTGGGAACCACAGCTTTCACAGTTTAAAACAATGCGAAAAAAGTACTTACTCTACCCAAATTAATACAGGCGCTCTTTCATTTTTTCGACAATGGAAAAAGCAGCAGGGCAAATGGCTACATTCTTTTGTGTATGCTGTGCAATTTGATAAATTTTAGGGCGATCAGTATGCGGGAATTCTCTACAAGCCTTTGGCCTTACATCATAGATCGAACAAGCATTATCTTCTCCTAAAAAAGCACATGGAACTTCTTGTAAAACCCAGTCGTTATCTTCATCTACACCTAAGTATTGCGCTTCAAATTGTGCGGGTTTTAGACGTAAATATTTCGCAATTCGCGTGATGTCTTTTCTTTCAAATAAAGGGCCTGTGGTTTTGCAGCAATTCGCACAATCGAGACAGTTAGTTTGAGCAAAAACTTCTTCGTGAATGTCTTGGGTGATTTCATCTAATTTTTTGGGTGGACGTTTTTTTAATCGCTGAAAAAAACTTTTCGTTTCCCTTGCCGTATCTTTGGCTCGTTGCGGTAATTGCTCCAACTGCTCGCGCATGCTACTTAATTTTTAACAAAACTACTTTATTTTGGAAGATCTCTTTGGAAAAGCTTTGCTTGATTATCATCAATCCCCTGGGAAACAACAGCTCCTTACTTGGACTTCTCTTACTGAAGAAGATCCTGTACCCCTCGCCTATTTCTTCCGCGACTATAAAGAAATGCCGAATATCGAACAAAAAGCCCTAGCCCTGTCCCATGGAAAAGTTCTCGATATAGGCTGTGGTAGCGGGAGCCATAGTTTGTATTTGCAAAATGAAAAGGGCTTTGCCGTCACTGCCCTCGATAGCTCTTTTGGCGCAGCCAAAATCGCTAAAGAAAGAGGCGTTAATCACGTCTTCCATCAATCTATTCTCGACTTTAACAAAGGAACTTTTGACACTCTACTACTTATGATGAATGGCCTGGGAGTAGCTAAAGATTTTCAGGGAGTACTGCCTTTACTTCAGCATTTAAAAACTTTGTTAAACCCAGAGGGGCAAATCCTCTTAGATTCTTCTGACCTTATCTATCTTTTTGAAGAAGAGGAACAAGAAGATTGGCGTAATGCCGAAACCTATTATGGGGAGTTGGAATTTGGGATCGGTTTTAAGGATGAAACAGAAGAATTTCCATGGCTTTACTTAGATTTTGAGCACTTGTCTCAAGCCGCTGAACTGGCCGGATTAAACTGTGAAAAAATATTGGATGGGCCCAATTATGACTACCTCGCCAGACTAACAATCGCCTAAGGGATATTGAGGTATTTATGGGTCTGCAAAGACACTTTCCATTGTGGATTTGCCAAGACATAATCCACCATTATAGGCATCATTGTATCGCGCTTGCTCCACTCAGGTTGTAAATATAAAACACAGTCTTTGCCAACTCTTTGCGCTTGTTCTTCCGCGAAGCGAAAATCATCTTTATTGTAGATAATCACCTTGAGTTCATCGGCGCGAGCCGCAGCTTCATCAGTAGGTAATTTATTTTTCTTTGGCGATAAGCAAAACCAGTCCCAGTGCCCCGTAATCTCATAGGCACCAGAGGTTTCAATATGGATTTTCATCCCCTTTTCTAAAAGGGCAGTAGTCAAGGGTTGCATGTCCCACATCAAGGGCTCTCCCCCAGTAATGACAATGGTATCTGAATATTTTTTGGCATTTGTTACAATGGTATCAATGTGCGTGGGAGGGTGCTTTTCTGCATCCCAACTTTCTTTTACATCACACCAGTGACAGCCCACATCACAACCTCCAATGCGGATAAAATAAGCTGCACTCCCCTTGTGATAGCCTTCCCCCTGAAGGGTGTAAAAGGCCTCCATCAAAGGCAATACCACTCCTGCATCTACTTGTTGTTGTGTCGTCTTATCCATCGCGGGCAAAGATACTATTTTATCAATGCCTTCTCCTAAAATTATGTACCTTTACATATGGCGTCATTAGCACCCTTCCATTTAGCAATACCTGTAAGTAATTTAGCTGCTGCTGTTTCATTCTATGAAGATATTTTAGGCTGTACCCCTGGGCGTTCTAGCGAACACTGGGCAGACTATTCCTTCTTTGGGCATCAATTGGTATTGCACGAAGACAAAAGCCACAAAGGCTATAAACACTTCAACGAAGTAGATGGAAAAGCCGTGCCGGTGCCGCACTTTGGCGTTGTTTTGGACTGGGAAGTATTCCAAAACTTTAGCCAACGTTTGATCGACCAAAACATTGAATTTCAAATCGCCCCCTACCTTCGTTTTGAAGGCCTTCCGGGAGAACAGCTAACGATGTTCTTTTATGATCCTTCCGGCAATGCGTTAGAATTCAAAAGTTTTAAACATATCGATCAATTGTTCGCCACCTAAATGCATTCTATCCGTACTTTCTTTAATGAGCTTTATGCTGCTGTATTTGCTCCCACTGTTCAAAAAAAATTAGAAAACACCATCTTACTCCTAGCAGGAATAGGCTTTGTTATTCACCTTAGTCTTATCTTTTTAGAAGCACAGGGCATAAGTTTATTTTCTTCGCTTTATCCAGAGTTACTCAACGATCCTATCTCTGCCATATACACGCCTTTTTCATTGATCCTGATTTATGAGATTTACTTACTGCTGTTTTATTTACCGCGTTCTTTCACCTCTTGTGTTTCAAAACAATTTGAGATTATTTCGCTTATTGTAATTCGCAAAATCTTTAAGGATATCCCACAAATGAACTTAAGCGGAGAATGGTATTATGACGCACATAACTTAGAGTTAGCCGTGGACTTACTAGGATTTCTAATCTTATTCCTACTGATCTTTTTATTTAATTTAAGCAAGCAACGCTTGCCAAAACGCCCAGTCGAAGACCCCACTTTATTGCGCTTTATTTCGTCAAAGAAAATCGTGAGTGTAATGCTTTTTGCGGTACTGAGTATTATGTCAATCGCTACTTTTGGACAATGGGTTTTAGATGTCATTAACCAGCAAAAAGTCGCCCAGATCGATAGCTTGTTCTTTAATCAGTTTTTTACGCTGTTGATTTTAGCAGATGTGGTGATCTTATTGATCTCTTTTCGCTATACAGAAGAATACAGCAAGCTGATTCGAAATACGGGCTTTATTATCGCCACCATCTTGATACGAATTTCGTTTTCTGCTGACGGTTACCTGAGTATGGTTTTAATTTTAACCGGCGTGAGTTTCGCCTTTTTAATCTTACAAATCTTTAATGCAATGGAGCATCCTAAGACAAATTCCACTGCCTAGCAAGCAAGGTATTCTTTAAGAGCATCGCAATGGTCATGGGCCCTACTCCTCCAGGAACTGGAGTGATAAAACTGGACTTTTGAGCGACTTCGTCAAAAGCGACATCTCCTTTAATCACATATCCTTTAGGGTGGCTTTCATTTGGAACACGGGTGATCCCCACATCGATAATTGCAGCCCCTTCTTTGACCATATCTGCGGTAAGGTATTCTGGAATCCCTAGTGCCATAACAATGATATCTGCTTGGCGGGTGAGTTCCGCTAAATTTTCTGTACGGCTATGTGCGACCGTTACGGTAGCATTTCCAGCAGGCCCTTTTTGGCTCATTAAAATACTGATGGGGCGGCCTACAATATGACTGCGCCCTACGACCACACAGTGCTTTCCGCTGGTGGGGACTTTATAGCGTTCAAGGAGTTGCATAATCCCAAAAGGCGTTGCAGGGATAAAGGCATCTAATTCTAGGGCCATACGGCCAAAGTTTGCCGGATGAAATCCATCGACATCCTTTTTAGGATCGATGGCCAATAAAATCTTTTCTTCATCGATATGCTTAGGCAACGGCAATTGCACAATATAGCCATCTAAGCTTTCGTCTTTATTTAAGGTATCGATTTGCGCTAAAAGAGCGTCTTCTGTGATATCCTCTTCTAGACGGATTAAGGTCGAATCAAAGCCTACATATTCACAAGAACGCACTTTACTGCCTACATAGGTCAAACTGGCGCCATCATTTCCCACTAATACAGCGGCGAGATGCGGCATACGTTCTCCGCGTGCTTTCATTTCACTCACGGTGACTTTAATTTCTTCTTTTATTTCGTTTGAAGTTTGCTTTCCGTCTAGACGTATCATATAGTGTGTGTTTTAGCGCATGTTTTGCATCATCTGCATCATTTGGCGGCCTTTGCCGCCTTGCATCATCTTCATCATCTTACTCATTTGATGAAATTGTTTGATCATTTGGTTTACCTCATTAATATCGCGACCTGCACCGCGTGCAATGCGCTTTTTACGACTCATATTGAGTAAGTCAGGCTGAGTGCGCTCTTTAGGCGTCATCGAGCCGATAATGGCTTCAATATATTTGAACGCATCGTCATCAATATCAACACCTTTTAAGGCTTTTCCCATCCCAGGGATCATGCCCATCAAGTCTTTCATATTCCCCATCTTTTTCACTTGCTGAATCTGCGAAAGGAAATCGTCAAAGCCAAATTGATTTTTGGCAATCTTCTTATTGATTTTTCGAGCTTCAGCTTCGTCAAACTGCTGCTGGGCACGCTCGACCAAAGAAACCACGTCTCCCATCCCTAGGATACGGTCAGCCATACGTTCTGGATAGAAAACATCTAAGGCTTCCATCTTTTCGCCAGTTCCGATAAACTTAATGGGTTTGTTGACTACTGTTTTAATGGATAAGGCTGCTCCCCCACGGGTATCCCCGTCAAGTTTAGTCAACACTACCCCATCAAAATTCAAAACATCGTGAAAGGCTTTGGCAGTATTTACTGCATCTTGCCCTGTCATGGCATCAACCACAAAGAGGGTTTCATCTGGGGTGATGGCTTTATGGATGTCAGAAATTTCATTCATCAAGACCTCATCCACGGCTAAACGACCGGCGGTATCGACAATGACTAAGTCACAGTTTTGTTTCTTTGCTTCGGCAATTCCAGCCAACGCAATCTTTACGGGATTCTTTTCGTCGCGGTCCTCATAAATAGGCACCCCAACTTGTTCTGCAACAATCCCTAGCTGATCAATAGCAGCAGGACGATAAACATCACAGGCAACCAATAAAGGCTTTGTACTTTTCTTAGTCTTTAAATGCAGGGCTAGTTTTCCTGTCAAAGTTGTTTTACCAGATCCTTGTAAACCCGACATTAAAATGACAGAAGGCTTTGAAGCGAGGTTTACGCCTACTGCTTCGCTTCCCATCAATTGCGTCAATTCGTCTTTTACGATTTTGACCATTAATTGTCCGGGATTTAAAGAGATCAATACGTCTTGACCTAAAGCTTTTTCTTTGACTTTATTGGTAAACTCTTTGGCAATTTTAAAATTGACATCGGCATCAAGTAGAGCGCGACGTACCTCTTTGAGGGTTTCAGCCACGTTGATTTCTGTAATCTTACCGTGTCCTTTTAGGACTTGAAAGGCTTTATCTAATTTGGAACTTAAACTATCAAACATAGGATTGCATTAAACCACAAAGGTACTTTATTTTGAGGGAATATTAGAAGGGTTTTGAGGAGAGGCAGTGGGTTTTTCTTTACTTAATTTCAACCACCCCATCACTACAGTATGCGGAAAGGTAATCGCCGCGAGAAAAGAAAAGAACAAAGGCAAGAATGCGACTGACTGCACATCAAAAAAGAAATACACCCCTGCGAGACCGATTAAAGAGATGATCCAATAAGGCGCAGAAGACTTGAGGTATTTCCAATTCCTTTGAGGGTCCTTAGGATATAAAAAAGTTAATTGATCCTGCATTGACGGAAGGCTATGCCAAATCACAAAATAGACGCCAAAACCTAACACAAGAGATACCCTAGAAAAGAAAAAACCTAAAAACGCTAAAAGCACAGTCTCAAAAAACAACCAGCCTCTAAGGTTAGGAGAAAACAAGCCACTGACAACAAAGAGTCCTAAACCAATAAAGAAAAAAGCTTCTGTGAATTGTTTTGATACAAATTGCCCACTAATAAGGTAGATGACTTGATGCACCTCGTCCCATTGTAAAGTAAAGAGTAAGCCAAAAAGCGAAATACCATAACCCACATAGATCAACACCTTTAAAAAGGAAGATAATTCCACCTCTAACTTACTCTCTAGATGCTGCTCTCCAAAATGAAAAGCACTAAAGCCCACAAAAAAGAGTAAACCAAAGCTAGGGAGCAGATAAAAAAGGGCAATTCCCGCTACTACCACTCCTATATAAATGAGGAGGGTGGCGAAAAAAAAGTTTTTTGATTTTTTTTGGGTTTTTTTTTGAATGAGTTGGAGGTCATTTGCACCGTGAATAATTCCTAAACTAAAAATCATAAAGAAGGCGATAAGCGCCTGAATCCAAACGTTTAACCATATCCCCAAAAATGTAAACGCAAGGGTGATGTAAATATGAAGTTGGTATTTTTTGAGTCCTAAAATCACGAATAATTAAGATTATATGATAAAATTTTACTGATATATATAGTGAGTAAGTTTAATTTTTTTTAAATTTACCTAAACAAAAACAAATAATTAATTCTATTATGGAAAAATTTTTAAGTTTATTCGCTGCGGTTCCAGCAATGGCCACAGACGATTACGTAGGGTTCACTTTCTTTGTAGGTTGTATGGCGATGATGGCAGCATCAGCGTTTTTCTTCCTTTCTATGAGTTCATTTGACAACAAGTGGAAAACGTCTATCCTGGTTTCAGGTTTGATTACGTTTATCGCTGCTGTACACTATTGGTACATGCGTGACTACTGGGCATCAAACGCAACTTCACCAACTTTCTTCCGCTATGTGGACTGGATTTTAACAGTGCCATTAATGTGTGTTGAATTTTATTTAATTCTTAGAGCTGCCGGTGCAACAAAAAAATTAATGTGGCGCATGATTGGCCTTTCAGTTATTATGTTGGTTACTGGTTATTTAGGAGAAGCTGTTTACACTTCAGGAGCTCAACCAGCTATCTGGGGATTAGTATCAGGTCTTGCTTATTTTGCGATCGTTTATGACATCTACATGGGTGAAGCTAAGAAATTAGCTGTAGCTGCAGGTGGTGCTGTAGAAGATGCACACAACACACTTGTTAAGTTTGTTTTAATTGGATGGGCAATTTATCCTATTGGTTATATGGCAGGTACTGCTGGATGGTATGGTGAAGCTGGACAAATTTTCGGTATGAACTTAAGCCTTGATGTTATCTATAACATCGGTGATGCTATCAACAAAATTGGATTTGGTTTAGTAGTATACAACTTAGCTGTTCAGTCTAAGTAAACCATCCCCTCAAGTATTGGAAAAAATACTTATGAAAAAGAAAAAAAACCGCTCAATGAGCGGTTTTTTTTTGGCTTACATTCTACTAGGAAGCTCTATTCCTAAGAGTGACATACTTTGCTGTAAGATCAATGACACTTCTTTTGATAGTGTTATTCTTAAATCGCGTTGTGCCACATCTTCTTCGCCTAGAATGCTAATATTTTGATAGAAAGAATTAAATAATTTTACTAGATCATAACTGTAATTCGCAATTAAGGCAGGACTGTATTGCGAAGCAGCTTGTTGTACTACCACTGGATAATCTAATAAGTGCTTAATGATTTCTTTTTCGCGTTCGTCTATATTCGCCACAGCTGCTTGAGGGCTTGCCTCTGGGGCTTTACGCAAGATCGATTGAATACGCGCATAGGTATATTGTATAAAAGGGCCCGTATTACCCGCAAAGTCCACAGAACTTTCTGGATCAAATAAAATACGTTTCTTTGGATCCACTTTTAAGATGAAATACTTTAGGGCTCCCAGACCAATGGTATGATACAATTCGTCCTTATCTTCTTGAGACATGCCTTCTAATTTTCCTAACTCCTCTGAGATTTTAGCCGCTGTCCCACTCATTTCACGCATCAGATCATCTGCATCAACAACCGTTCCTTCGCGACTTTTCATTTTTCCATGAGGAAGATCTACCATCCCATAACTTAAGTGATAAAGAGAATCTGCCCAGCTAAAGCCCAATTTTTGCAAAATCAAAAACAACACTTTAAAGTGATAGTCTTGTTCATTTCCTACGGTATAAACCATCCCACTCATGGTAGGATTATCTTTAAAGCGCTGTAAGGCTGTTCCTAAATCCTGGGTCATATACACTGCTGTTCCATCTGATCGCAACAATAATTTTTCGTCTAGACCGTCTTCTGTGAGATCAATCCAAACAGAACCATCTTCTTTTTTAAATAAGATATTTTTGGCTAAGCCTTCTTCAATAAGGGTTTTCCCTAAGAGATAGGTGTCACTCTCATAATAGAGTGAATCAAAAGAAACGCCTAAGTTTTTATAGGTAACATCAAAACCTTCATAGACCCAGCCATTCATGGTTTTCCACAAGTCAACCACTTCAGGCTTTCCCTTTTCCCAGTCGCGCAACATCTTTTGAGCCGCGACAAAAAGAGGTGCTTCAACTTTCGCCTCGTCTTCTGATTTACCTTTGGCAACCAGAGTTGCCATCTCCTTTTTATACTCTTGATCAAAACGCACATAATAGTTCCCTACTAGCTTATCGCCTTTTAAGCCGGTGCTTACTGGGGTAGCACCTTCGCCATATTTTTGCCAAGCGACCATGGATTTGCAAATATGGATTCCACGGTCATTAATGATTTGTGTTTTTACAACCCGCTGTCCACTGGCCTCAAGAATTTGAGCAACAGCATAGCCCAAGAGATTGTTCCTGATATGCCCTAAGTGCAAGGGTTTGTTTGTGTTTGGTGAAGAATATTCGACTAAAGCAACCCCTTTATCTTTTTGGATAGAAACATGCCCAAACTGTGCTGTCTCCTTAATTTCTTTTAATTGACTGACATAAAAACTATCTTGAATCGATAAATTCAAAAACCCTTTTACCACATTAAAGGCAGTAACATAATCAACTGTTTCGACTAAATACGCCCCTATCGCTTCGCCTAAAGCAACTGGATTAGCTTTGATATGACGCAATAGCGAAAAGACCACTAAGGTGATATCACCCTCAAATTCTTTGCGGGTGTGTTGAAACTCAAATTGCTCAATTTCAACCTTATGGTTAGACGCTAGATAATTCGATAAAACAGGGGATAGATGGTCAGATAATGCTTTCATGCGAGAATTTGGGCAAAGATACTTATTATAGAGAAAAAATCTTCTTTTGGGTTTATATACATTATCTTTAAAATAAAAATGCTGGTCAACATTTCTTATAATGAACCAAAGATTAAGCGTGCGATTGAAGAAGAAGTAGGAAAACCCTTTGGTTTAAGAGAGCGCTGGGCAATGGGTGGAATCGGCTCTGGAAAACTTTTTATCACAGAAACCTCTATCGATATTCACAACTTATTAGTGCTGGATCAAAACATCAATCAATGTAATGTCGAATTGCGTCCTAAGGGGATTATAGTGCATTTTAGAAGCCTATTAGAAACCTATGGCTTAGTCATTCCCTATTACAAGCTTAAGATTTATAAAGGCAAAGCCGAAGAATACTCACTCTACAAAGATCATTCAAAAATTAAAGTCGCTGCAAAAAACAAAAGCACTCACGCTTTTTTTAGAAAAATAAGCGACCTAAAGATAAAAAATGCGCCCCCTACCATAGACAACCTATAAAATATAGACGCTATGAAAATATTAGTTACTGGAGCAAATGGCTATATCGGTATGCGCTTGCTCCCCTATTTGATTAATGCTGGGCATGAAGTATATTGCACTGTGCGCGATCCAGAACGCCTTTCTGTCACCCCGCAATTAAAAGAAAAACTAAAGTTAATTACCCTTGATTTTTTGGCTTCGCCAAAAGAAAACCCGCTACCACAAGACATCGACGTAGCTTACTATCTGATTCATTCTATGTCGTCTGACATTGGGGATTTCACTCAAATGGAAGCAGATTGTGCCACTAACTTTTGTCGTTTAATGGAAGATACAAACGCTAAACAGATCATTTACTTAAGTGGTATTATCAATGACGACCAACTCTCAAAGCACCTTGCCTCGCGAAAAAACGTAGAAGACATATTAAAAAAATCCACTGTTCCAGCAACTGTTTTAAGGGCAGGGATTATAGTAGGATCTGGAAGTGCTTCTTTTGAAATCATTCGGGATTTATGCGAAAAACTGCCCTTAATGATCACACCTAAATGGGTAAAAACAAAGTCGCAACCCATCGCGATTAGAAATGTAATGGAGTACCTTAATGGGGTGCTTTTACACCCGGCTTGTCTCAATCAAAGTTTTGACATCGGGGGACCAGATGTGCTTACTTACAAAGAAATGCTGCATCGTTATGCAAAAAATAGGGGCTTTCGCAATTGGATCTTTAGTGTTCCAATAATGACGCCACGGCTTTCGTCTTATTGGCTGCATTTTGTTACCTCTACTTCTTACCCACTTGCAGTAAATTTAGTCGACAGTATGAAAATGGAAGTCATTGCAAAAGACAATCGCCTGCAAGAAATACTTCAAATTGAGCCTTATACTTATGACCAAGCCATACAAATGGCCTTTAAACGCATCGAGCAAAACTCTGTAATTAGCAGTTGGAAAGACTCTATGGTAAGTGGGCGACTCAATAAAACATTAAATGGATACATTCAAGTGCCCCAATATGGCGTTTTAAAAGATGCGCAGCGACTGGATAATATCGATGCAGAAAAAACCTTTACTGCCCTGTGGAAAATAGGGGGAAATCAAGGCTGGTATTACGCTAATTTTTTATGGAAGATAAGAGGCTATTTAGATCAACTCTCTGGCGGAGTGGGCTTGCGCAGGGGAAGAACCCATTCTGATAAAATCTACGCAGGAGATGCGTTAGATTTTTGGCGTGTTTTACTCGCCGATAAAAAAGGGAAGCGTCTACTGCTATTTGCAGAAATGAAACTCCCTGGGGAAGCCTGGTTAGAATTTAGAATTGAAGGAAACACGGTATACCAAACGGCGACCTTTAGACCAAAAGGTTTGTGGGGGAGACTATACTGGTACAGTCTAGTCCCCTTCCACTATTTTATTTTTAAAGGAATGATTCGCAATCTAGCGAAAGGATAAGCGATTTATCGCTTAGAAATGTCTTTAAACACTTTATCAACTTGCCCTGTATAAATCTGTCTTGGACGACCAATAGGCTCGTTGTTCTTGCGCATTTCTCTCCATTGAGCAATCCAGCCAGGTAAACGCCCTAAAGCGAACATTACCGTAAACATCTCTGTAGGAATACCTAAAGCACGGTAAATGATTCCAGAATAGAAATCAACGTTAGGGTACAATTTACGATCTACAAAGTAAGGATCGCTTAATGCTTCTTTTTCTAGGCTTTTTGCAATATCTAGAATAGGGTCATTAATCCCTAATTCGTTTAATACTTCATCTGCAGATTTTTTAATGATGCGTGCACGTGGATCAAAGTTCTTGTACACACGGTGACCAAAGCCCATTAAACGGAAAGGATCGCTTTTGTCTTTGGATTTAGCCATAAACTTCTTTGTATCTCCACCATCTTTATCAATGGCTTCTAACATCTCTAATACTGCCTGGTTAGCACCACCATGCAATGGTCCCCAAAGGGCAGAAATCCCTGCAGAAATAGAAGCAAATAGGCCTGCGTGAGATGACCCAACAATACGAACCGTTGAGGTTGAACAGTTTTGCTCGTGATCTGCATGTAAGATTAATAGTTTATTCAATGCACGATTGACGATGTCATTTGAAGCATAAGCCTCTGTAGGACGACGGAACATCATTTGTGCGATATTATCAACATAACCTAAATCACTATTGCTATAGTTTAACGGCAATCCTTTTACTTTTCTATGGGTCCAGGCGCATAAGACTGGGAACTTTGCCATAATTGTAACAATCGCCTCATACATATCTTGTTCAGAATCGATATCTACAGATTCTGGATTAAAGGCTGTTAATGCCGAGGTTAAAGAAGCTAAAGCTCCCATAGGGTGAGCGCTTCGCGGAAAACTTTTTAAGATGAGTTTTAGGTCTTCATCCACTAAAGATTCTTTGTGGATATCGCTTTGGAATTTTGTCAATTGAGCTTTAGTAGGTAATTCTCCAAAGATCAATAGATAAGCTACTTCAAGGAAATCAGCTCCGTCGGCTAGATCTTCAATCGAATAGCCACGGTACTTTAATTCTCCCTTTTCTCCATCTAAGAAGGTTACTTCACTCTGACAAGAACCAGAATTTTTAAAGCCAGGATCTACGGTAACTAAGCCTGTTTGAGCACGAAGGGTTTTGATATCAATCCCTATTTCCTTTTCGGTTCCCTCAACTAAAGGGAATTCATAGGTCTTGTTGTCGTATATAAGCTGTACTTTTTTATCCATAGCGTTTAATTCTTTAGTTGTGCAAAAGTACTGAAAAATGGTCAATTTATAAAATGGAAAAAGGGGGAATACTCCCCCTTTAACAATTCAATAACGATACTTTATTTCAGATTTTGAATGCGTTACGTTGTGGAAAATAAGCCGTTTCAGCTAATTCCTCTTCTATGCGTAACAACTGATTGTATTTCGCCATACGATCACTACGTGAAGCAGAACCTGTCTTGATTTGGCCTGTATTTAACGCCACAGCAAGGTCTGCAATAGTGTTGTCTTCTGTCTCTCCAGAACGGTGAGACATTACTGCCGTATAACCAGCGTTGTGTGCCATATTAACCGCGGCGATGGTTTCTGTTAAACTACCGATCTGGTTTACTTTGATCAAAATAGAATTTGCAATTGACTCGTTAATTCCACGAGAAAGGCGCTCAACATTAGTTACAAATAAATCATCTCCTACTAGTTGAACTTTATCGCCTACTTTATCGGTTAAAGATTTCCAGCCATCCCAGTCGTTTTCATCCATTCCATCTTCAATAGAGATGATCGGGTATTTTGCAGAAAGTTCTGCAAGGTATTGTGCTTGCTCTTCAGAAGAACGTTTTACACCAGATTCTCCTTCGAATAGCGTGTAATCATAAACGCCGTCTTTGTAAAATTCTGCTGCAGCACAATCTAAGGCGATCATTACTTCTTCTCCTGCTTTATAGCCAGCATTCCCAATGGCTTTGATAATGGTATCTAAGGCATCTTCTGTTCCGTCTAAGGTAGGTGCAAAACCTCCTTCGTCTCCTACAGCAGTGCTCAAACCACGGTCGTGTAATACTTTTTTAAGGTGGTGGAAAATCTCTGTTCCCATTTGCATGGCTTTAGAGAAAGTTTCTGCCGCTACTGGCATCACCATAAATTCTTGGAATGCAATTGGAGCATCAGAGTGAGAACCACCGTTGATAATGTTCATCATAGGCACTGGAAGCGTGTTTGCGCTTACCCCACCTACATAACGGTATAAAGGCATATTCAATTCGTTCGCTGCTGCTTTAGCCACGGCTAAAGAAACGCCAAGAATTGCGTTAGCTCCTAACTTTGATTTATTTGGCGTGCCATCTAAATCAATCATCATTTGATCGATGGTATTTTGCTCAAAGACAGAAACCCCTACAATATGTTGTGCAATAGTTTGATTGACATTGTTAACGGCTGTTAATACACCTTTTCCCATAAAGTCTTTTCCACCGTCACGCAGCTCTACCGCTTCGTGTTCTCCGGTTGAAGCTCCAGAAGGAACCGCGGCTCTTCCTAGCACACCGTTTTCTGTGATTACATCAACTTCTACGGTAGGATTACCTCGAGAGTCTAAAATTTGTCTTGCATGTATGTTTAAAATAATGCTCATTTGGTTTTGTTTAATTAGGGTTTCTATTGTGTGATTAATTCTTTGAATTGTGCAAATAGATATTTTGCGTCGTTAGGACCAGGAGCAGCCTCTGGATGGTATTGGACAGAGAAACATTTTTTGGACTTCATTTTAAGTCCTGCAACTGTATTATCATTGAGATGGGTGTGAGAGATTTCTAGATCGCTGTGGGCCTCTGCTTCTTCGCGATTTACGGCAAAACCGTGGTTTTGCGAAGTGATTTCTCCTTTTCCAGTGCTGTGATTTAATACTGGGTGATTGATCCCTCTGTGACCGTTAAACATCTTAAAGGTCGATACTCCATTCGCTAGAGCAATGACTTGATGCCCAAGACAGATTCCAAATAGCGGAAGGTTTTTCTCGATAATTTCTTTGGCGACAGCCTGCGCACCATGTAACGGTTCTGGATCCCCAGGGCCATTTGACAAGAAATATCCATCTGGATTCCAAGCGGCTAGAGTGGCAAAGTCTGTGTCATATGGGAACACCTTTAAATATACTCCTTGACTGGCAATATTTTTAAGGATACTTTGTTTGATTCCTAAATCTAGTGCGGCTACTTTAATGGGAGCGTTTTCATCTCCATAAAAGTAAGGCTCTTTTGTAGAAACAGCTGAAGCGAGCTCTCTACCTTCCATTGAAGGGTAAGCTTTTAATTCCTCTTTTAGCTCTTCTAGACGATCTACCTCTGTGGTTAGTAGCGCGTTTTGCGCACCGTTTTCTCTAATATACTTTACTAATGCACGTGTATCCACATCAGAGATGGCTACTTTATTTTGATCGGCAAAAAAGTCGTAGAGATTTTTAGTTCCGCTTGGTCTAGTGTGTTCAAAACTGAAGTTTTTACAGATTAAACCCGCAATTTTAATCGATGCTGATTGATCGTCTTCTTCAACCGTACCATAATTACCAATATGTGCATTTGTGGTCACCATGATTTGCCCAAAGTAAGAAGGATCTGTAAAGATCTCTTGATAACCGGTCATCCCGGTATTGAAACAAATTTCGCCAAATGCGCTTCCTTTAATCCCTATGGATTTTCCGTAAAAAACAGTGCCGTCAGCTAAAAGTACTACGGCTTCTTCTCGTTTTTTATACTTCATATTCTTTCTGAAAATTTTTACAAAGAAACATAAAAAAAAGGATAAACTCTAAGAGCTTATCCTTTCTGATATGTTAGAATTATTAACATCTATTCTTGAGCAGTATCTTCTGTTTCGTCAGCTGATGAATCAGTGGCTTCTATTGTTTCTTCTGCTACTTCAGCGACAGGGGCATCAGTTGCCTTCTTGGCTTTACCTCTACGGGTAGATTTCTTTTTGGCTTCTTCTTTGTTTGTGTAAACATCGTTAAAGTCAACTAGTTCAATCATGGCCATATCTGCGTTATCTCCTAAGCGATTTCCTAGTTTGATGATACGTGTGTATCCTCCAGGGCGATCTCCTACTTTAGTTGCAACGTCTCTAAATAGATCAGCAACCGCTTCTTTTGATCTTAAATAACGAAAAGCTGTTCTACGGTTATGTGTCGTATCGTCTTTAGCTTTAGTGATAATAGGCTCCACAAATTGTTTTAAAGCTTTAGCTTTAGTCACTGTGGTATTAATTCTCTTATGTTCGATTAATGAACAGGCCATGTTGGCAAGCATCGATTTGCGATGTGCTGTCTTACGACCTAGGTGCATTACTTTTTTTCCGTGTCTCATTTTCTAGTGTATAAAAATGTCGGGTTAGTCTTTATCTAATTTGTATTTTGAAAGGTTCATACCAAAAGAAAGTCCTTTTAATACTACTAATTCTTCCAACTCTGTCAATGATTTCTTTCCAAAGTTTCTAAACTTCATCAAGTCGTTCTTATTGTAAGAAACTAAGTCTCCTAATGTTTCTACTTCAGCTGCTTTTAAACAGTTTAAAGCACGTACAGAAAGATCCATATCAATTAACTTAGTTTTAAGCAATTGACGCATGTGTAGTGACTCTTCATCATAGGTCTCTGTTTGTGCGATCTCGTCTGCTTCAAGGGTAATGCGCTCGTCAGAGAACAACAAGAAGTGGTGAATTAGTGTTTTAGCTGCTTCAGTCAAGGCATCCTTAGGATGAATTGAACCATCTGTAATGATTTCGAAAACTAATTTTTCGTAATCTGTTTTTTGTTCAACACGATAGTTTTCAATGCTAAACTTGACATTTTTTACAGGTGTATAGATAGAGTCAATGGCGATAGTACCTAACTCAACATCCATTTTTTTATTCTCTTCAGCAGGAACATATCCACGACCTTTTTCGATGGTCAATTCCATGTTCAATTGAACGCTCTTTTCAAGGTTACAAATCACTAAGTCGTGATTTAAAACTTGGAAACCAGAAATAAACTTTTGAAAATCAGAGGCTTTTAATTGCTCTTGCCCACCGATAGTGATGTTTACTTTTTCTGTTTCGAGGTCTTCAATTTGACGTTTAAAGCGAACTTGCTTCAGATTAAGAATGATCTCTGTAACATCTTCTACGATTCCAGGAATAGTAGAAAATTCGTGATCAATGTTTTCGATTTTCACTGAAGTGATTGCAAATCCTTCTAAAGAGGAAAGCAATACTCTTCTCAATGCGTTCCCGACAGTAAGTCCATAACCAGGCTCAAGTGGACGGAATTCGAATTTTCCTTCGAATTCTGATGAGTCGATCATGATAACTTTGTCCGGTTTTTGAAAATTTAATATAGCCATAGGGTAAACTTCAGTTATTATTTAGAATACAATTCTACGATTAGTTGCTCTTTAATATTCTCAGGGATTTGTAAACGCTGAGGGGTTGAGACAAATGTACCTTCAAGGGTAGCACCATTCCAAGTCAACCACTCATATACAGATGAGTTGCGCTCTAAAGAATGGGTAATGGCAGTTAGTGATTTAGATTTCTCACGTACCCCGATAACATCACCTGCTTTGATATGACAAGATGCAATGTTAACGATTGTTCCGTTCACAGTGATGTGACGGTGAGAAACTAATTGACGTGCTGCAGAACGCGTAGGAGCAATTCCTAAACGATAAACAACGTTGTCTAAACGAGATTCACATAATTGAAGTAAAACTTCACCAGTAACCCCTTTTGCTCTAGAAGCACGGTCAAAGATGATTCTAAATTGTTTTTCTAAAATTCCGTAAGTGAATTTAGCTTTTTGCTTCTCCATTAACTGGATAGCATATTCGGACTTTTTCCCACGTCTTCTGTTGTTACCGTGTTGTCCTGGAGGATAATTTCTTTTCTCGAAAGATTTATCAGCACCAAAGATGGGTTCTCCAAATTTGCGTGCAATTTTAGTTTTTGGACCAGTGTATCTTGCCATTTTATTTTTGGTTGGTGTAAAAAGAGTTATGAATTAAGGTCGCTTCCTTCGATAACTATAGATCCTTTTACTGATTAAAATTAATTATACTCTACGTCTCTTAGGAGGACGACATCCGTTGTGTGGTAGTGGAGTTACATCGATGATCTCTGTAACTTCAATTCCGTTGTTATGTAAAGTTCTGATTGCAGACTCACGTCCATTACCAGGTCCTTTTACATACACTTTAACTTGACGCAAACCTGCTTCTTGTGCTACTTTAGCACAGTCTTCTGCTGCAGTTTGAGCAGCATAGGGGGTGTTTTTCTTAGATCCTCTAAAGCCCATTTTACCGGCAGATGACCATGAGATTACTTCTCCTTTTAAGTTGGTAAGCGAGATAATGATGTTGTTGAAAGAAGCATTGATATGCGCTTCACCAGTTGATTCAACAATAACCTTTCTTTTTTTGCTTGCTGTTTTAGCCATAGTCTAAAATTATTTAGTTGCTTTTTTCTTGTTAGCAACTGTTTTACGTTTCCCTTTACGAGTACGCGAGTTGTTTTTAGTACGTTGTCCTCTTAATGGTAAGCCAGATCTGTGACGGATACCTCTGTAACAACCGATGTCCATTAATCGCTTAATGTTCAATTGTACTTCAGAACGCAACTCACCTTCAATCTTAAAGCTAGAAACAGCCTCACGAATGGCGGCGATTTCGCTATCAGTCCAATCAGATACTTTTTTACTTTCGTCAACTTTAGCTTCTGCTAAAATACTTTGAGCACGACTACGACCGATACCGAAGATATAAGTCAATGCGATTACTCCGCGTTTTTGTTTTGGAATGTCTACTCCTGATATTCTTGCCATAATTATCCTTGTCTTTGTTTAAATCTAGGATTCTTTTTGTTAATAACATAAAGGCGTCCTTTTCTGCGAACGATCTTGCAGTCGGCGCTTCTTTTCTTTAATGATGCTCTTACTTTCATCTTTTCTTATTTAAAATCTATAAGTGATCCTTGCTTTTGTCAAATCGTAAGGACTCATTTCTAATTTAACTTTATCTCCTGGTAATAATTTGATGTAATGTAATCTCATTTTACCTGAGATATGTGCTGTTACAACATGACCGTTTTCTAACTCTACTCTAAACATTGCATTAGACAATGCTTCGATGATGGAACCTTCTTGCTCTATAGCTGCTTGTTTTGCCATCTTAGATAGTGTTTGCTTTACGGTTCGTACCAGTTTTCATTAAACCGTCATAATGACGGTTTAACAAATAAGAATTTACTTGCTGAATGGTGTCAATGGCTACCCCTACCATAATCAAGAGAGAGGTTCCACCATAAAACAATGCCCAACCTTGTTGCATTCCCATTAGCTTGACTACAACCGCTGGAAATACAGCTAGCGCAGCTAAGAAAAGTGATCCTGGGAAAGTAATGTGTGACATTACTGTATCAAGGAAATCACTTGTTTCGTTTCCAGGTCTTACTCCTGGAACAAATCCACCACTTCTTTTTAAATCATCTGCCATCTTGTTTGTTGGAACAGTAATCGCAGTATAAAAATAAGTAAAGATAATGATGAGTAAACCAAAGACAACATTGTACCAAAGGCCAAAGATGTCTGAGAAGTTAACTTGTAACCACTGTCCTACATCACTATCCCCCATTAGTCCTCCTACATAAGCAGGAGCAAACATAATGGCTTGAGCAAAGATAATAGGCATTACCCCAGAAGCATTAAGCTTTAATGGAATGTATTGACGTGATCCAAAAACATTACTCTCGTTAGCACCAGATTGTGTTCTACGTGCATATTGTACTGGGATTTGACGAACCGCCATTACCAATAGGATAGATAGTACGATAATAATAATCCAAAGGATCAATTCGATCAAGATTAAGATTAATCCACCGTTATTTTCTGAAACACGAGATACAACCTCTTGTACAAAAGACAAAGGAAGTGTAGCGATGATCCCTACCATGATTAATAAAGAGATTCCATTACCAATACCTTTATCGGTGATTTTTTCTCCTAACCACATGGCAAAGATTGTTCCTGTAACTAGAATGATCACAGCTGGAGCCATAAATGACAATCCTTTCCCTAACACAAAGGCAGAGTCTGGAACACCTAAGGCACCTAGTCCATAGAGGTAGGCAGGAGCTTGAACCACACAAATAGCGATGGTTAACCATCTTGTAATTTGGTTCAAGGTTTTACGACCACTTTCTCCTTCTTTCTGTAGTTTTTGAAGATAAGGAATCGCCACTCCCATCAACTGTACTACAATCGAAGCAGAAATATATGGCATGATCCCTAAAGCAAATACAGATGCGTTTGCAAAAGCACCACCAGTAAACATGTTTAATACACCTAAAAGACCTCCACCACCGGTACGGTTGCCAAGTTCAGCTAATTGTACTGCATCAATTCCGGGTAAAGTAATTTGCGCACCAAAACGATAAATAAGAAGAATGGTTAAGGTAACACCTATACGGCCACGTAACTCTTCTATCTTATAAATATTTACTAAGGTTTCTAAAAATTTCTTCATCCTCTATTATAATTCAATAGCTTCTCCACCAGCAGCTTCAATCGCTGCTTTAGCAGTAGCAGTAAATTTATGAGCGCTAACTTTGATGGCAGCTTTTAACTCTCCACGACCTAAGATTTTAACTAATTCGGTTTTACGTGCTAAACGTAATTCTACAATATTGTCAAATCCTAAGCTATCTTTGATTTTCTTTTCATCAACTAAAGCTTGTAAGGTATCAAGATTAATTCCTTGGTAATCTTTACGGTTAATGTTTTTAAATCCAAATTTAGGCACACGACGTTGTAAAGGCATTTGTCCTCCTTCAAATCCTAATTTCTTAGAATATCCAGAACGAGACTTTGCTCCTTTGTGTCCACGTGCAGCGGTTCCACCTTTACCTGACCCTTGACCACGGCCAAGACGTTTTGCGTTTTTGTGGGTAGACCCTTCTGCTGGTTGTATATTACTTAAGTTCATATTATCAATTTATGCTTCTGAAACAGAAACTAAATGTTCAACTTTCTTTATCATTCCTAGGATGTTAGGAGTAGCCTCGTGGGTTACTTCTTTTCCAATTCCTCTTAAACCAAGGGCTTCAAGGGTACGCTTTTGATTTTGCAAACGCTTGATTCCGCTTTTGATTTGTTTTACTTTCACTTTTGCCATGACTCGCTAATTATCCGTTAAATACTTTGTCTAAAGAGATACCGCGTTGACGAGCAACCATCTCTGGGCTTCTCAATTGAAGTAAAGCATCGAAAGTTGCTTTCACTACATTGTGCGGATTAGAAGAACCTTGTGACTTTGAAAGCACATTGTGTACTCCTACTGCTTCTAGTACGGCACGTACAGCACCACCTGCGATTACCCCTGTACCGGCAGATGCTGGCTTTAAGAATACGCGGGCACCACCATATTTACCTTTTTGTTCGTGTGGTAAGGTTCCGTTTTTAATTGGAATACGAACGAGATTTTTCTTGGCATCTTCTACGGCTTTAGAGATTGCTTCTGCAACTTCTTTTGATTTCCCTAGACCTTGACCTACTACACCGTTCTCATCACCGACAACAACGATAGCAGAAAAACCAAATGCACGTCCTCCTTTTGTTACTTTAGTTACACGTTGAACTCCTACTAAGCGATCTTTTAATTCGAGACCTCCAGGTTTTACCAACTCTATGTTTTTATAATCTTGATACATAATCGCTTATTAAAATTTTAAACCACCTTCGCGAGCACCATCAGCTAGTGACTTTACTCTTCCGTGATACAAATAGCCACCGCGGTCAAATCTCACCACAGAAATTCCAGCAGCAACTGCTTTTTCTGCGACGCTTTTTCCAACAGCTGTAGCGGTTAATTGTTTATTCTCCTGAGTGTCTAGTCCTTTATCTCTTGATGAAGCTGCTACTAGTGTTTTACCAGTAGTGTCATCAATTACTTGAGCATAGATCTCTTTGTTACTTCTAAAGACAGATAAGCGAGGTGCATTGGCAGTTCCCGATACGGTTTTGCGAATACGACGACGGATTCTTAGTCTTCTTTCTTCTTTACTTAATCCCATATTTAAACTACTTATGCAGATTTACCTGCTTTTCTTCTAATTTGTTCACCAACGAATTTAACTCCTTTTCCTTTGTAAGGTTCAGGCTTGCGGAAAGAGCGAATCTTAGCTGCCACGAATCCAACAAGTTGTTTGTCGTGAGAGCTTAATTTAATGATTGGATTCTTTCCTTTTTCAGATACAGTTTCCACTTTAACTTCTGGAGCGATGTCCAATAAGATATTGTGAGAAAATCCTAGCGCTAAGTCTAGTTTTTGACCTTGATTCGAAGCACGATAACCTACCCCTACTAATTCTAATTCTTTGGTGAAACCTTTGCTTACACCTTCGATCATATTAGCTAAAAGCGCGCGGTACAAACCGTGTTTAGATTTGTGCTCTTTTGAATTTGATTCTCTTGTGACTGAGATGATTCCTTCGTTATTTTCGAAAGACACCCCGTCATACGGTTGTTCTAGTTCACCTAGTTTTCCTTTTACGATAACTTTATCGGCCTGGATGTCAACTGTGACACCTTCAGGGATCGCTACAGGATTATTACCAACTCTAGACATTTCTTTTTATTTAATTGTTTAATAAACGTAACACAATACTTCACCACCCACGTTGTCACGCTGTGCTTGTTTCCCAGTCATTACACCTTTTGAGGTAGAAACGATAGAGATCCCTAAACCATTTAAAATTCTTGGGATTTCAGTAGAACCAGCATACTTGCGTAAACCAGGTGTAGAGATACGTTGAATTTTGTTAATGATCGGCGCTTTAGTTGCTGGATCGTATTTTAATGCGATCTTGATGCTCCCTTGCTTGTTGTCTGTATCTTCAAACTTGTAGCTAAGGATGTATCCTTGATCGAATAATATTTTTGTAATTTCTTTTTTCAAATTAGAAGCGGGGATGCTTACAACGCGATGGCCTGCGGAGTTTGCATTACGGATTCTAGTAAGATAATCTGCTAATGGATCTGTGTACATAATTCTTTTTTTAGATTACCAGCTTGCTTTAGTTACACCAGGAATTAATCCTTTGTTGGCCATTTCTCTAAAGGTTACCCTTGAAATACCAAATTGACGCATATATCCTTTTGGACGACCCGTTAATTTACAACGGTTGTGCATACGGATAGGCGAGGCATTTTTAGGAAGCTTTTGCAATGCTTCATAATCACCAGCTTCTTTTAATGCTTTGCGTTTTTCAGCATATTTAGCGACTGTTTTTGCACGTTTTACTTCGCGTGCTTTCATTGATTCTTTTGCCATCTTAGTTCTTTTTAAAAGGTAAACCTAATTGTGTTAATAATGACTTTGCTTCTTTGTCTGTTGGTGCTGAAGTCACAAAAGTGATATCCATACCCGCGATCTTGTTTACTTTATCAATATCAATTTCTGGGAAAATGATTTGCTCAGTAATACCAAGGGTGTAGTTTCCACGCCCGTCAAAACCATTTGCTTTGACACCTTGAAAATCACGTACTCGAGGTAAAGCAACTGTTACTAAACGGTCAAGGAATTCATACATGCGCTCCCCACGAAGGGTTACTTTAGCACCAATAGGCATTCCTTTACGCAGCTTAAATGAAGCAACATCTTTCTTAGAGATAGTCGCCACAGCTTTTTGACCCGTAATGGCCGTTAATTCGTCAACTGCGTGATCGATTAATTTCTTGTCTGCAACGGCAGCTCCAACTCCACGGCTAAGAACGATTTTCTTTAGCACAGGGACTTGCATAACGTTTGAATAGCTAAACTCTTCTTTTAGAGTGCTAACGATTCTGTCGTTGAATTCTTGTTTTAGTCTAGGTGTATAACTCATCACTAAATAACTTCATTTGATTTCTTCGCGAATCTTACTTTTTTATCCCCTTCCATACGGTAACCTACACGAGTAGTTTGACCTTCTGCAGTGAGCAAAGATAAGTTCGAAATTTGAATAGGTGCTTCTTTTTCTTGAATACCTCCTTGTGGGTTCTGCGCGCTAGGTTTAGCGTGCTTTTTGACAAGGTTTACCCCTTCGACAATCGCTTTGTTGTCTTCTCGAAGTACTTGTCTCACTTCACCTTCTGCACCTTTGTGTGCTCCAGCGATGACACGAACCTTATCTCCTGTTTTGATTTTTAATTTTCCCATGCCTATAGCTTAAAGCACCTCTGGTGCTAATGATACAATTTTCATGAACTGTTTGTCTCTTAACTCACGAGCAACTGGACCGAAAACACGGGTTCCTAGCATTTCGCCAGTGGCATTTAACAACACACAAGCATTGTCATCAAAACGGATATAAGATCCATCTGGTCGACGTACTTCTTTAGTTGTTCTCACCACTACTGCGGTAGAGACTTGTCCTTTTTTGGCTGTCCCAGAGGGAGAAGCTTCTTTTACAGTAACTACAATCTTGTCCCCTACAGAAGCATAACGTCTTTTTGTTCCTCCTAATACACGAATAGTAAGGACTTCTTTGGCGCCGGTGTTATCGGCTACGCGTAATCTTGATTCTTGTTGTAACATGATTATTTAGCTCTTTCAATGATTTCTACTAATCTCCAGCACTTTGATTTACTCATCGGGCGGGTTTCCATGATCTTTACTGTGTCTCCGATATTGCAATCGTTAGTGTTATCATGGGCAACATATTTCTTAGTTTTCAAAACGAATTTCCCGTACATAGGGTGTTTTACGCGTTTCACCTCTGATACAACGATAGACTTGTCCATCTTGTTACTGGTTACTACACCGATTCGTTCTTTTCTTAAATTTCTACTTTCCATATTCTACGCTTCTTGTTGTCTTTGCGTGATTGCTGTATGCAAACGAGCGACTGTTTTACGTGCACTTCTAATCTGCAATGGATTTTCAAGAGGAGTAATTGTGTGTGCCATGTTCAGCTCTGTAAGTTGTTTCTGGAACTCAGCTAATTTATCCTGAAGATCTGCTAGCGAAAGATTATTAATTTCTGATTGTTTCATAGTTCTTGATCAATTATGCTTGAAAATCTCGCGCAATAATAAATTTAGTTCTTACGGGAAGCTTTTGAGCAGCAAGACGTAATGCTTCTTTAGCGACCTCCATGGGTACGCCAGAGATTTCAAATAAAATACGTCCAGGCTTCACAACAGCCACAAAATATTCTGGAGCTCCTTTTCCTTTCCCCATACGTACCTCAAGAGGCTTCTTTGTGATGGGCTTGTCTGGGAAAATTTTAATCCATAATTGTCCTTCCCTTTTCATGTAACGAGTCGCTGCAATACGAGCTGCTTCGATTTGACGAGAAGTGATGAATTTAGAATCCAAGGCTTTGATACCAAACATTCCGTTAGAAAGTTGGTGTCCACGCATAGAATTGCCTTTCATACGGCCTTTCTGCGCTTTGCGGAATTTAGTTCTTTTAGGTTGTAACATATTTCCTACCTATTTATTTACGACGTCTTTGACGTTGATTGTTATTCTTTCCTCCGTTGTTGGTCTTCTTAGTCATTCCTACTAAAGGAGATAACTCACGCTTACCATACACTTCACCTTTCATGATCCATACCTTGATACCAAGACGACCATAAGTGGTGTGTGCTTCTACTAAAGCGTAATCGATATCTGCTCTAAAAGTAGATAGTGGAATACGTCCTTCTTTGTACGATTCAGAACGTGCCATTTCAGCACCGTTTAAACGACCAGAGATTTGGATTTTGATTCCTTCAGAGTTCATACGCATTGCCGCAGCAATGGCCATTTTGATGGCACGACGATAAGAAATACGACCTTCGATTTGACGTGCGATAGAAGCTCCTACTAAGCGAGCGTCTAATTCTGGACGTTTAATTTCAAAGATGTTGATTTGTACTTCTTTCTCTGTGATTTGCTTTAACTCTTCTTTTAACTTATCTACTTCTTGACCAGCTTTACCAATAATGATTCCTGGACGAGCAGTAGTAATAGTTACTGTGATGAGTTTAAGTGTACGTTCGATGATTACATTTGAAACACTAGCTTTAGCTAAACGTGCGTGAATGTATTTTCTGATTTTATCGTCTTCAGCGATTTTGTCACCATAGTCGTTTCCTCCATACCAGTTGGAGTCCCATCCTCTAATGATGCCTAAGCGATTTCCGATTGGGTTGGTTTTCTGTCCCATATTAACTTTCTATAGTGTTAGATCCAAGAACAAGAGTAACGTGGTTAGAGCGTTTGCGAATGCGGTGAGCACGACCCTGTGGAGCAGGACGTAAACGCTTTAACATGTTTCCACTGTCTACGCGGATTTCTTTTACAAATAATGCTGCGTTTTCGATATCAGCATCTTCATTTTTAGCTTGCCAGTTGGCTAAAGCAGATAACAATAGTTTTTCTAAACGACGTGAAGCTTCTTTTGGACTAAACTTCAAGATCGCTAAGGCTTTATTGACATCCTCTCCACGCACTTGGTCAGCGACCAAACGCATTTTACGAGGAGACGTTGGGCAATTGTTCAGCTTAGCAAAAGCAAGCGATTTTTTCGCTTCTTTTATGGCTTGTGCGGATTGTCTTTTACGATTTCCCATGTCTATTATTTTTTGCCTTTATTTTTTGCACCAGCGTGACCACGGAATGATCTAGTTGGTGAAAATTCGCCTAATTTATGTCCTACCATATTCTCTGTTACATATACAGGGATAAATTGTCTCCCGTTATGAACACCGATGGTTTGCCCTACAAAATCAGGGGTAATTAACGAAGCTCGAGACCAAGTCTTAATAACTGATTTCTTGCCGGATTCCACATTGGCCATAACCTTTTTCTCAAGGCTGTGGTGTACAAAGGGTCCTTTTTTTAATGAACGTGCCATAGTTGCTTATTTTTTTCTACGTTCGATAATGAATTTACTACTCGCTTTGGTCTTAGAACGTGTTCTATATCCTTTAGCTGGTACACCGTTACGGTTACGTGGGTGACCTCCAGAGGCGCGACCTTCACCACCACCCATTGGGTGATCGACTGGGTTCATCGCTACTGGTCTTGTTCTTGGACGACGACCTAACCAACGTGAGCGACCTGCTTTTCCAGAAACCAATAATTGGTGATCTGAATTAGAGATGGCCCCAATCGTTGCTAAACAAGTAACAAGGATCATACGGGTTTCTCCTGAAGGTAATTTCACTGTGGCATATTTCCCATCACGTGCCATTAACTGAGCAAAAGCTCCTGCACTACGTGCAATGTTGGCGCCGCGACCGGGGTGCAACTCAATACAAGAAATGATCGTTCCTAACGGGATCGCACTTAAAGGAAGTGTGTTCCCTACTTCTGGAGCAACATTCGCTCCAGAAACAACAGCTTGACCAACCTGCAATCCATTCTGCGCAATGATGTAACGCTTTTCGCCATCAGTATACTCTACTAAGGCGATGAATGCGGTTCTGTTAGGATCGTATTCAATTGTTTTTACTTCTGCTGTGACATCAAACTTATTACGTTTGAAGTCAACTAAACGATACCTTTTCTTATGTCCACCACCAATATGGCGCATGGTCATCTTCCCGGTATTGTTTCTTCCTCCTCTACGCTTCTTCGGAGCCAAAAGGCTTTTTTCCGGCTTATCAGTAGTAATTGCGTCAAATCCATTTACTACTCTAAAACGCTGCGCTGGAGATATCGGTTTTAATTTTCTAACTGACATGTGACGCTATTAAAGATTATTATAAAAATCTATCGCATCTCCTTCGGCTACATCAACGATGGCCTTTTTGATACGATTTGTTTTTCCACGTTGCAATCCGGTTTTTGTGTAACGTGTTTTACGTTCCGGACCGTAGTTCTGAGTTCTTACTTTATCAACAGTAACTCCATAAGCAGTTTCCACTGCTTTTTTGATCTCTACTTTGTTTGCAGTAGTGTCAACCAAGAACGTATAGCGATTATTCATCTCGCTATCGGCAGTGGCTTTTTCCGTAATGATGGGTTTTATCAAAATACTCATAACACTATGCTTTATTCAAAATAGTTTCTAAATCGGCGATTGAAGACTCACTAATGACGATGCTTCCTGCATTGACAATTTTGTAAGTATTTAATTCTGAAGTGGTTATGGCTTCTGAATTCTTTAAATTGCGCGACGACAAATATACGTTATTATTTGGCTCAGCCAAGACTAGTAAAGACTTTTTGCTATCGATCCCTAAAGACTTAAGAATGTCGATGTAAGCAGAAGTTTTTGGCGCGTCCATCGCAATATCTTCTAAAACGATAATTGATTTCTCTTGTGCCTTCAAACTTAAAGCCGATTTACGAGCTAAACGTTTTACTTTTTTGTTGGTCTTTTGACTGTAATCACGAACGCGTGGTCCAAATACACGACCTCCACCTCTAAACAATGGGTTTTTGATTGATCCAGCACGTGCAGTACCGGTTCCCTTTTGTTTTTTGATTTTACGTGTACTACCTACAATTTCTCCACGTTCTTTCGCTTTGTGGGTTCCTTGACGCTTATTCGCTAAGTGCGCTTTTACGTCTAAGTAGATAGCGTGATTGTTAGGCTCAATACCGAATACGTCTTTAGAAAGTTCAACTTTCCTTCCCGTATCTTTTCCTTGAATGTCAATAACTGCTACTTTCATTATTTCTCAACGATTACGTAAGCATTTTTTGCTCCTGGCACACATCCTTTAACAACTAAAAGATTTTTATCTGCCACAACTTTCAACACTCTTAAGTTCTGTACTTTCACTTTATCGCCTCCCATTCTTCCGGCCATGCGCATTCCTTTGAATACACGCGCTGGATAAGAAGCTGCACCAATTGATCCTGGCGCACGTAAACGGTTATGCTGCCCGTGAGTTGCTTGACCTACTCCGGCAAAACCGTGACGTTTTACTACCCCTTGGAAGCCTTTTCCTTTAGACGTTCCAGAGATATCTACAAATTCTCCTTCTTCAAAGAGATCTACTGATATGGTGTCCCCTAATTGATACTCTTGTTCAAAATCTTGGAATTCAACGACCTTTTTCTTCGGAGCAGTATTCGCCTTTTTAAAGTGCCCTTGAGCTGCTTTATCCGTGCGTTTTTCTGCCTTGTCATCGAAACCTAATTGAAGTGCATCATAGCCATCAACCGCTGCGGTTCTGACTTGGGTAACCACGCATGGTCCAACTTCAATCACCGTACAAGGAATGTTCTTTCCTTGCTCGTCGAAGAGGCTGGTCATACCGATTTTCTTTCCTATTAACCCAGACATTTTATTTAATTATTTATTGTTAATTCTTGTAATTATACTTTGATCTCTACTTCAACCCCACTTGGCAATTCTAACTTCATCAATGCATCGATTGTTTTAGAAGAAGAACTGTAGATATCTAACAAACGCTTGTAGGAGCACAATTGAAATTGCTCACGAGACTTCTTGTTAACGTGTGGTGAACGTAATACAGTAAAGATTTTCTTGTGCGTAGGTAATGGAATTGGTCCTGTTACTACGGCACCGGTCGTTTTTACTGTCTTTACGATTTTATCAGCAGACTTATCTACTAAGTTATAATCGTATGACTTTAATTTTATTCTAATTTTTTGACTCATCGTAAATGATTTAAGCTTTTTGTCCTTTTACTTCGGCAATAACTGCTTCAGAGATGTTAGAAGGTGTTTCTGCATAGTGAGAGAATTCCATGGTAGAGGTTGCACGACCAGAGGAAAGGGTACGTAAAGAAGTTACATAACCAAACATTTCTGAAAGTGGCACTTCTGCCTTCACTACTTTGGCTCCTGCACGGTCGTCCATGTTGTTGACTTGACCACGACGGCGGTTTAAGTCCCCTACAATGTCTCCCATGTTTTCTTCTGGAGTCAATACTTCAAGCTTCATGATAGGTTCCATGATTACTGCGCGAGCAGCTTTGGCGGAAGCCTTGAAGCCCATCTTAGCGGCTAATTCGAAAGAAAGAGAATCTGAATCTACAGGGTGGAAAGAACCATCCTTTAAAGTGATCTTCATCGCGTCTACTTCGAATCCTGCTAATGGTCCATTAGACATTGAGTCTCTAAATCCTTTTTCAACTGCAGGAACATATTCTTTAGGAACATTCCCCCCTTTGATTAAATTAACAAACTCTAATCCTGTTTTACCTTCTTCTGCTGGTTCAATAGTAAAGACGATATCTGCGAATTTACCACGTCCACCGGATTGCTTTTTGTAAACCTCACGGTGGTTTGCAGAAGCAGTTAACGCTTCTTTGTACTCTACTTGTGGTTGTCCTTGACTTACCTCAACCTTAAACTCACGTCTTAAACGGTCAACAATAATATCTAAGTGTAACTCACCCATTCCAGAGATAACCGTTTGGCCAGAGGCCTCATCAGTTTTAACCTGGAACGTTGGATCTTCTTCCGCTAGTTTGGCTAAAGCCATTCCTAACTTATCTACATCTGCTTTAGTTTTAGGCTCAACCGCGATCCCGATTACAGGGTCTGGGAAGTCCATACTTTCTAAAACGATCGGAGACTTTTCTGCTGAAAGTGTATCTCCTGTCTTGATGTCTTTAAATCCTACTGCTGCTCCAATATCTCCTGCTTCGATAAAATCGATAGAGTTTTGTGTATTCGAGTGCATTTGATAGATACGAGAGATACGTTCTTTTTTACCAGAACGGTTGTTCAATACATAAGAACCTGCATCTAAACGTCCAGAGTAAGCACGGAAGAACGCTAAACGACCTACATAAGGGTCTGTTGCAATCTTAAATGCTAATGCTGCAAATGGATCGTCTTTAGAAGGCTTACGAAAAATTTCTTCGTCTGTATCTGGATTTGTTCCAATGATCGCTTCTTTGTCTTCAGGTGAAGGTAAATAACGACATACCGCATCTAATAAGAATTGTACTCCTTTATTTTTGAAAGAAGAACCACAAACCATAGGAATGATACTCATGTCTTGTGTAGAAGCGCGTAGTGCGTTGTGTACTTCTTCTTCTGTAATAGATTCAGGATCTTCGAAATACTTTTCTAATAATCCTTCGTCATATTCTGCAACAGCTTCGATCAATTGACCACGTAGCATTTCTGCTTCGTCTTTTAAATCGTCTGGAATATCGATTACATCGAAAGTAGATCCAAACTTTTCGTCATGCCATACAATCGCACGGTTTTTTACTAAGTCAACGATTCCTTTAAAGTCTTCTTCGTCCCCAATGTTTAACACGATTGGCACTGCGTTAGACTTTAACATATCACGTACTTGCTGACAAACCCCTAAAAAGTTAGATCCTTGACGGTCCATTTTGTTAACGAAACCAATACGTGGTACTTTATAGTTGTCTGCTAAACGCCAGTTCGTTTCTGACTGTGGCTCTACTCCGTCTACTGCAGAAAACAAGAAAACCAATCCATCGAGTACACGAAGAGATCGGTTTACTTCCACGGTAAAGTCAACGTGACCGGGAGTATCAATAATGTTAAAGTGATAAGGTTTACTGTCTGGCAACGGTTGTCCCTGTTCTGTAGGGAATTGCCATGTACAGGTTGTAGCAGCAGAGGTAATGGTAATCCCACGCTCTTGCTCTTGCTCCATCCAGTCCATGGTTGCAGCACCATCGTGTACCTCACCAATCTTATGGCTTACCCCTGTATAGAATAGGATACGCTCTGTAGTAGTGGTTTTACCGGCATCAATATGCGCAGCAATCCCAATGTTTCTTGTAAATTTTAAATTTCTTGCCATGGTCTAATGATTAAAATCTAAAGTGTGAAAATGCTTTGTTGGCTTCTGCCATCTTGTGTGTATCAACACGTTTTTTCACAGCAGCACCTTCTTCTTTAGCGGCAGCTAAAACCTCGTTAGCAAGGCGAAGGGCCATCGATTTCTCATTACGCTTACGCGCATAACTAATCAACCATTTCATGGCGAGTGATACTTTTCTGTCTGGACGAATCTGCATAGGAATCTGGAAGGTAGCTCCCCCTACACGACGGCTACGCACCTCAACGTGGGGCATAACATTCGAAAGGGCATCTTTCCATAATTCTAAAGCGGTTTTCTCTTCGTCCTGGTTGCGTTCTTCAACGATGTCCATTGCATCGTAGAAAATTTTGAAGGCAACCGATTTTTTTCCGTCCCACATCACCATGTTCACAAAGCGGGTAACGAGCTGGTCGTTAAACTTTGGATCTGGGAGTAGCGGACGTTTTTTGGCTTGTCTTTTTCTCATTGTTTACTGTTTTTTCGAGTGACGATTTACTTTTTAGGTCGTTTTGCACCGTATTTTGAACGGCGTTGTAAGCGGCCTTCAACACCAGCGGTGTCAAGTGCTCCTCTTACGATGTGATAACGAACTCCCGGTAAATCTTTAACTCTTCCGCCACGTACCAATACTATCGAGTGCTCTTGGAGGTTGTGTCCTTCTCCGGGGATGTAAGCATTGACTTCCTTTCCGTTAGTCAATCGAACACGCGCTACTTTACGCATCGCTGAGTTCGGCTTTTTGGGCGTGGTAGTATATACTCGGGTACAAACCCCACGTCTTTGAGGACACGAATCCAAAGCAGCCGATTTACTCTTCTTGGCGAGTGTGGCTCTTCCTTTTCGTACTAATTGTGCAATAGTTGGCATACAAATTGTTTAAATTCCCTTTTTTCAGGGCTGCAAATGTAGCAACTTAATTCTTCTTTTCCAACCGTTTTTTTACAAAATATCAACCAAAAGAGATTTTTTTTAGCGCATTGGTTTTGGGCAAATTACTCGGCCCTTTTTTAAGTTATCAAGAACAAAAAATTTTAAAGGATTTTTTATCCAAATTAATATAGTCAATAATTTAACGAAATATCTATCACAAAAGTAGCCCCAATTGTGGATTTTAACAAAATTCCATGTCCCCCAAAACTCACTATTTAACGTTTAATTAAGAATTTCCCTTCAATTAACTAAAAACGAACTTAACCATGTGATAATTCTGTGTTGGAAAGTAACTCTTCCATAAAAGCTTTAAAAGCCATATAGCCAGTAACTTCGGGGGGATGTTGTCGGGTTAAAAAGACAATAATCGGTTTTCTCTTTGGGTCCCCTTCATGTATATCCATCACCCATACTGGTCTTCCTAAATTACTCTTCCCTATTGACTTAAAGTCTATCATGGGCCGTTGCATTAATTGCGCTTCTACCTATTGAGCGACCTGTCCGCTATTTTGTACTTCTTGTGCAGCAACAACAAGCGAACCATAATGGTTCTCTAACTTGAGTTGGATTCGTCCGCCTAGGGTATCCATTTGATCCTTTTTTACAATTACCCATTCCTCTCCACTATTAATCTTAGGGCGATAACGGTGAGTGTAGGGTTTTGGATAATCAAATTGTAAATAAAGGGTTTGCGTAGAGGTACTATTGACCTCAAAAGCATAATAAGCGCTATTGTTGATCGGGATATTTTCTGGGGTAATACGAACACGGTAGGTACTGTCATTTTTCTGTATTACTCGATTGAGTCTAGCGCCATCAAAGTCATTGTCAAAAATAACTCCACTTTCTGGAAAAGAATATTGTTTTTTTTCTTGGAAAGCAATGGGTCTACTGTTGGTATCCACGGGCTGTTTAAAAGTAAGCATAGCAGGAGAACAACTGAATAAAGTAAATAGTACAAAAATAGGACAGAGATTTCTCATAAGGTAGGTTAATTAGTATCTTAATATACCAAAGTTTTACGGTTTTAGATAAATTGTTATGCTACAGTTTTTTATAAAATCTTTTCTTGAGTTTTCTCAAGGAATCAAATAAAGACATTAAAACAAATCCTGCTAATGGATTCATAAATTAATTCATATCAATATGAAAATCTCTACACCCTTTCTGACCCAAGTGGCACACTGATCTTAAGTGATGGGACAGGTGATGGAAGCCGGACTAACGGACCAGCAGAAGGAGAACAATACAATACTTGCGATTAAAGAGTCCTAGTGTTATCAAAATATAAACCGCCCAAAAGGGCGGTTTTATTTTACAATCCCTTTAACCGAAACGAAGCGTTTGGGATCAAATGGATTCATCGCATTGATGAGTTGAAAGCCTTTAAAAGAAGCTAGCTCAACGGTGTGGATGGTTGTGGTTTGGATGATATTATTATCCAATAAAAAAGCCCGTTGCACCCCTTCAAACAAGGGGATCACTGGGGTAATCCAAGCCTCACCTGTATCAAGTACAATGTTTGCATATGAGCTATCAGTCAATAAACCCTTGCGCAGCATCAAGACATCATCACAATCTTCTCTTTGCGCATAGGCAGCATTAATGAAGGAGCGATCAGTCCATTTGTGGGGGTAGCGGTACTCCCCTATTTCGACTAGTTTTAAGCGAGGAATTTTTTTAGATTGATAAGGATGTACTTCAAAATGATAGTCCGTTGCATTGTATAATAATCGAACTTTATACAAGCCATCAAGCGGGATGCTGGGAAGCATTGTTTTTATCGACCATGGGCAAGCATGCTGATAGACCGCCTGAAAGGTACGTTCCATGCGATCTTGATGATAGTCCAAGAGAAAAAACTGCCCATCTTTTGCTTTAATGGATTCAACGAGTGGGTACATATATCTTGTCCTTTAATTCTTGATACTCTTCTTCAATATTGCTGTAGGCGGTAATTCCTCCTCCGCTCCAATAATAAAAATCATTATTTTCTTGTTCAATGTAGCGAATGGCTACTGCAGAGTCGAGGTTTTCGCCATCAAAATAACCATAAACACCGGTGTAGTAGCCGCGTTGGCGTTCTTCTACCGATTGTATAATGTCGATCGTTTTTGCTTTTGGTGCTCCAGAAATTGATCCAGCGGGTAATAAGTTCCAAATGATTTCTCCTAAATTATCTCTCCAATTACTGGCTAAGCTACCTTCGATCTCAGAACTAACTTGCAGTAAATCTTTCTCCTTATTTTGAATCCTTTCAATGTATCTGAACTTATTCACCTTGACATTTCTTGCATACTGAGAAATATCGTTGCGGATCAAATCAACAATAGTGCTGTGTTCCCAAAGTTCCTTTGGATTTCCCAAAAGGGTTTCAACTGCATTTGGAGCATTTGCGTCAAGGGTACCTTTCATGGGGTAAGAAAAGACTTGTCCATTTTTAATCTTGATAAAACACTCTGGCGAATAACTCAAGAGTTGGTCTTTTACCCATAAACGATAAGGCGCTTTTGCAGCATGAAACAGCTCTTCTAGGCTGGTTTGCAGTTCAATTTTAGTCGGGAAAGTTAAATTCACCAAATAGCTATCTCCTTGATTGAGGTGTAGTTGAACGGTGTCAAAAGCACTTTTGTATTGCTCAAAATCAACCGGATGCATTTTAACTTCTGGATTGGTATTAGAGGTGAACGCCTCATCAAAATTCTTATAGCCATTGATATCAAAAAGTATACCCTGCGCTTTTGCTTCTTTTGGAGAGAGCACTAATGGCTTTGTCTTCTCAAAGTCAATGAGAAAGAAAAAAGGCTTTTTTTGACCAGCTAAGTCATTTACACTATCAATAAAGGCTAGTTGAGGAATCATTTACAGATTGAAAATTCCCTCAAATTTAATTCAAATAAAGAAAACCAAGCCTTCCTTTGTTTCCTTTATCAAACAACTGGAATTGCGGGGGGGGTTCGTCTCTGATTTCATAAGTAACCCCAACAACCTTGTGGATATAAAGCAAGCACCCTTTAAAAATCTACTGTATAGAATTACTTTCTTCTTAGTTAGCTTTATAGTTTGCAATACGGACTTTTAAAGCGGCAAACCATCCATGTCAAAAAATTAATGGGTTATATAGCCTACATTTTAGGTAAACTAATTCAGCTGAAAACAAAGCTTTTCGTTTAGCCAAACCATATTGAAACTCAGAATTAAATAAGCTCTCGCTATTGCTTCTATGAAGAATTAAATTTCTTAAAACGTATAGCAAAAGAATAAAATCAATCTATTCCACAAGTTATTGTTTAAAAAAAGGATTGTTTTTTAGTGAAAATTAAGGAGTTATGATTCAAGAAATAAATTTTATAAGTAGTTTTTTGTATGTATTTTTAGATTAGAAAACGGATTTATTAACAAAAATTTATGATTTAGTAAAGTTAAATTAAAAAAAAAAGATAGTTTTACAATTATTAACTATATATATAAAATGAAGAAAAATCTATTTTTAATCTCATTCGGTATGCTAATTGCATTTTCTGGGTGGGCACAGAAAACAATCACAGGTGTTGTTAATGACACGTCAGGAATTCCCTTATTAGGAGCCGCTGTTGTTATTGATGGAACAGCTGAAGGTGTTGCAACAGATTTTGACGGAAATTATAGCATACAAGCTAATGAAGGAGATGTCCTTGTATTTAGTTTTGTTGGCTTTATCTCTGAAAAAGTTGTTGTTGGAACATCAGACATCATCGATGTTATTATACGACAGGACAACTCTGAATTAAAAGAAGTTGTTGTTACAGCCTACGGAACTCAAAAAAGAGAATCAATTGCAGGTGCTGTAAGTATTATTAAGGCAGATCAAATTGAAAATTCAACCTTTTCAAATCCTGTTAAGGCTTTAGAAGGCTTAGTATCTGGTCTTAGAGTAATTCAATCAAGCGGACAACCTGGTTCAGATCCAATTATAAGAATTAGAGGTTTTGGTTCTATCAACGCTGACAATTCTCCACTAATTGTTTTAGATGGAATTCCTTATTCGGGAAGTTTAAATAGTATCAACCCTCAAGACATCGAATCTACTTCTGTTTTGAAAGATGCTAACTCAACTTCATTATACGGAAATAAAGCATCTAACGGGGGTACTATTGATTACAACTAAAAAAGGGGCTAAAAACAGAAAGCCACAAATATCTATAGATTCTAGATATGGTTTAACACAACGTGGAGCTAAGGATTACAACGTAACACAAAGTCCTGCTGAATACTATGAAACTTATCACAGTATACTATCTAACAGTGAGTTTTACAGATCTAATTCTAATGGTACACCACTGACTATTGGTAATGCAAGACAATTTGCATCTACTAATTTAATTAACAGACTTGGTTATAACCTTTATGATGTTGCTGATGCAGATCTAGTTGATCCTTCAACCGGAAAATTAAACCCAGCTGCAAACCTGTTAGTTGACGATCGTTGGGAGGATGCTCTCTTTAGAGACAATGCAAATTTCTCTTCTACCAATGTTAATATTTCTGGTGGTGCCGAAAAAATTGATTATTACTTCTCAATGGGTACTGAAGAAAACAACGGTTATACTGTTCAAAGTAATTTTAATAGAAAAACTGCACGTTTAAAAGTTAACGCTTCAGAAATTGCAAATGTAGTCTCTATTGGAGGGGATGTTTCTTATGCAAAATCCAATAGCCAGTTCGTTCCATTAGACGGAGGAACATCGTACAATAATGCCTTCCAATGGACTAGAAATATTGCTCCTATTTATCCTGTATATCAATATGATGAAAATTGGGATCCAATCTTATCGAACATCTCCAACAGTGGATATGCTTATGATATGGGTAGTTTCCAAAGTTTCCCTAATGGAACAACAAGAGGTGCTAGGAATTATGGTCAGGGAGAACACCCTTTGGCACATATTGAACAAAGTGACGTGACGAACGAAACAGATAACTTCAATACAGCCTTAAGAGCTAAGATTGATTTACCTTTTGATATCAAATTTGAGTATATATTGAATTACTTAACTGAAATTGATAAAACAACTTATTTCAATAAACCAGGAGCTTCTGTAGGTGCTACTTCTTTAAATGGTTTATTAACAAATGGCAGAAATAATTTTTCAGCCCTTACTAACCAACAGTTATTAACCTGGAAAAAAGAATTTGGTCGTCACACTTATGATGTATTATTAGGACATGAAACATATGTAGAAGAATTTACAACATTGAGTGTTTATAAGTCAAACATCATTGGTACGTTAAGTCCTATTTTAGACAATACTGCAGTGTATAACTCAGCGAGCAACTACAATACAAAGTATACTACTGAGGGGTATTTCTCTAGATTCATCTATGGATTAGATAACACTTATTACTTAAATGCAACAGCTAGATATGACGCTTCTTCTGTGTTTCATCCAGATGAACGTTGGGGACTCTTTTGGTCGGCAGGTGCATCATGGATTGTGTCAAATGAGGAATTTCTCAGTGATTTAGATTTCATCAACTTCGCTAAACTAGCTGCTAGTTACGGTACAGCTGGTAACGACAGAATATTTTATCCTGGCACCGGAACCAGAAATTTTGTAGCATATGAAAATCAATATGTAATTGACGAAAATAACGGTGCTTTAACCCAGAGTCTATACAGCTTAGGTGGAAGAGATCTTTCTTGGGAAAAGTCAACAAGTTTTGGCGTTAATTTAGAGATAGGATTATTTGACAAAGTTAACCTAGCTTTAGGTTATTATTCAAGAACTTCTAACGATCTATTATTCGCCAAACCATTACAGCCATCAACAGGTCAAAATTCTAGGGATGAAAATTTTGGTTCGATGAAGAACAGTGGTGTTGAAGCAGAAATTTCATGGACAGCGGTAGAGAATGAAAAATTAAGAATCGTTCTTAATGCTAATTTATCTACGCTTAAAAATGAACTTACTGAACTTCCTCGTGATTCAATACAAGTGGGTAACTTCCGAAGAGTTGTTGGAAGAAGCGCTTACGACTATTTTATGGTTGAATCAGCTGGTGTTAATCCAGATAACGGAAATGCAGTGTACTTAACAACCGATGAAAATGGAGATAGAGTTGAAACGGAAGATTACAGTGAAGCCGCTACAAACGGAAGAACCTTTATCAATAAATCAGCTCTTCCTAAAGTAAATGGAGGTTTTGGAACAAACATCCAATACGGTGGTTTTGATTTAGGAGTTCAATTTGCCTACCAAATTGGTGGATATGGATTAGACAATGTATACTTTGGTTTGTTAGGTCTAGGTACTGAAATCGAAAACGTGCCAGATTATAATCAAACCTGGACGGTTGATAACCCAACGGCAAGTTTACCAAGGGTTGATCCTCTAGTTCCCGATCAGTACAGAAATTCTGATTTACGTTTAACCACACTGGGGTATTTGAGTCTTGCGAATATTAATTTTGGTTACACCTTTAATAATGATAATCTTGACAAGTACAATATTAAAAATATACGTTTGTACGGGATTGTAAATAATGCCTCGCTATTGTACAGCGCAAGACAGGGCTATGATCCAAGACTAAATTCACTTGGGGCTTCATCTGGAGAGTATGGTGCTAACAGAACGATGTCTGTAGGAGTTAACATAATGTTTAGATAAAAAAATTGAATTATGATAAATATAAAATATACAAACATGAGATTGGATAAATTTATTCCATTACTTACAGCAATTTTGATTATTTCATCTTGTTCTGACCTTGACGACAGAGACTTCGCGGATGAAAGATTTTACACATCCTCGCATGCTTCAGCAGTATCTGCTTCTGGAGGTTCAACAGGACTAGTGGCACTAGATGCATCTATTTTAAGTTACTTAATGGCCGGTGAATCTAGTACAGATGAATTCGGTTTAAAAGCTGTTGATATTGCATTTGACTTAAGAAGTAACGATTTAGATATGTCTGGATCTACATGGTTTGGTGGATACCACCGCTATGATAATGTTCTTCCAAATAGTAATGACACAGAACATTTGTGGGAATTCTTTTATCGAGTGATTAATCAGGCCAATGGTATCATCAATACAATACCTGATGATTCTCCAGAGGATATCTTAGTTTACAAATACAAATCAAAAACCTATAGAGCGATCGCTTATTTTTACCTAATCAGAATTTTCCAGCACACAAATGCAGCAGATTCTGTTGAAGCCATCCCGATTGATTTTGGAGACTTTGTTGGAGAACCAAATTCTACCGTTGGTGAAGTAAAGCAGCTAATACTTGATGACTTAACGCAGGCTTATAATGGCTTACAAGGTTATTCAAGAAGTTCAAAAGAAGAAGTTGATGCCACTGTAGTTGCAGCATTTTTAGCACGTTATCATTTAACTTATGAAAATTGGACAGAGGCTGAAAGATTTGCTTCAGAGGCAATGGCTTTTGGAAGTTTAAGTAGTGATGTTGCCCACGGGTTTGACGAGATTGGCTTGTCAGAAGCAATCTGGGGATCAGTAATTACAGCTCAGACGACAACTTTCTACAGATCATTTTTCTCTCACATGAGTCAAATTAGTGATGGTTATAGTGGCTGGAATCACTTTAAGTCAATCAATTCTAACTTGTACGATTTGATTCCTAGTACAGATGAAAGAAAGAAATGGTTTGCCGATCAAGAGTATGATCCAGGAGTAGTCATTGTACCAGGGTCATGGGGCCACTACAATTTCACTCCAAAATATACCATGTTGAAATTCTGGGATGGACCAACATATGGTAATTTTATAGGGGACTATATTTATTTACGTAACGCAGAATTTTATCTAACAAAAGCTGAAGCTCTGGCTCGATTAAACAGAGATACAGAAGCGCAACAGGTGCTATTTGATTTAAATTCAACAAGAGATGCTAGTTATGTAAAATCTACAAGTACAGGGCAGGCACTAATCGATGAGATCATTCTTTATAGAAGAATAGAATTGTTTGGTGAAGGTGTTGCTTCTTTTGATATGGCTAGACTGGGCGTTGGTCTTAACAGACAAGATGGTCGTTTAAATCCAGTACAACCAGGAGCTGACGTAGTTGTTCCTGTTGGATCAGATAAAATGATCTTCCCAATCCCAACTTTAGAAATAGATGCGCAACAATAATAGTTGACTTAAAACACAAAAAACCAGAGAAAGTTTCTCTGGTTTTTTTTTGCTCAAAATTTAAGCAAATATTAGAAACCTGCTGTGTTGAATTACTTGCTTTATCATTAACTTTATAGATTGGAATACGCACTCCTTAAGCAGCAAACCATCATTATCGAGAAATTAATTGGCTTAATCTTCTTCATTTAAGGGTAAATTATTCACTGTAAAAAAGCTCTCGCTATTCCTTCTATAAAAATCAAATTTCATAAAAAGTATAGTAAAAAGAGTGAAATCAATCTATTTCACAACTTATTGCTTAAAAAAAAGGATTGTTTTTAGTGAACATTAAGAAGTTTTGATTCAAGAAATAAATTTTACAAGTAGTTTATTCATGTATTGATATGTTAAAAATCAAACATAATTATTAAAAATTAAGGTTTTATTAACATAAGTTAAAAAAAAAAGATAGTTTTGTTATTATTAACTATATATATAACATGAAAAAACTACTATTATTAATCCCATCGTTGATGATTATGTCATTTAGCGGTTGGGCACAAAAGACAGTAACAGGATCAGTTCTTGACGAAGGTGGTCTTCCTCTTCCGGGAGCAAGTGTTATTGAAAAAGGAACTAGCAATGGTGTTTCGACTGATTTTGATGGAAATTTTTCTATTGAAATTTCAGAAGGAAATATATTAGAGGTTTCATTTATCGGTTATTCTTCAGAATTGATTACTGTTGGCGATCAAGACAATTACTCAGTAACTCTTAATCCTTCAAATGAATTAGAAGAAATTATCGTAACTGGTCAGGGATCTGGTATTGAGAAAAGAAAATTATCAACTACTGTAGATGTTCTCAATGAAAAAGATATTGACAAGCTACCAGCTAGACAGATCGATCAACTTTTACAGTCTACCACGCCTAGTGCGCAGATACGTTTAAGTTCTGGTCAACCAGGTACTGCATCAATCATCAGAACACGTGGAGCACTTTCTGCTGCAACTTCATCAACCCCTGTTGTAATTGTTGATGGTATCCGTGTAGATAATTTGAACTCTAATCCATCTTTGGCACAAGACACTGGTGGTGCAGATATCTCGGCCTTAGCTGATATTCCTATTGAATCTATTGAGCGTATTGAATACATCAAAGGGGGAGCTGCAACTACTCTTTACGGTGCAGATGCTGCCAACGGTGTAATTCAGATTATTACTAAAAAAGGGAAAGCAGGAACCAGTAAAGTCTTTTTTGAAACCCGTTTGGGCTCTATTCGAGCTACAGAAGATTTCTTAAAATACTCTCGTACTGCTGAAGCATTATTCGATCCAGGTTTACTTAACGAATATCGTATTGGAATGAGTGGAGGAACAGAAGTTTCTACTTACAACTTTTCTGCTTCGCTTTATAAAGATGATTCTTATAATGATTTGAATGAACAGATTAAACGTTCTTTCACTTTTGGATTAACACGTAATATTAGTGATAAACTAAAATACCAAGCATCCATGTCGTATGTAAACATGGACTCCAATCTAGACTTTAACGCCAACACTTCATTTAGTCGTTTTTCAGGATTCGAAGGGGGTGGTCGCGGAGACCTAGACACAATGGATGACGAGACTTGGCAATCTGAATTAGAACGATCAAGAAATCTTGCAAACACCATCGATATTACCAATCGCGTAAATCGATTTACAGCTTCAAATAAATTCACTTACGAAGCTGGTAAAAACATCACCGCTAACTTTACAACTGGTGTTGATTTCCGTTCTTTTGTACAACAACGAAATGACACTAATGAGATGCAAATTTATCAAGGAACAATTCCTGCGGGATCCGCTGATAGAGCATCGTTAGATCGAATGATTAGAAATAATTTCACACTAACTACTGATTTCAACCTTACTCATCGTGGGGCGTTAGATAACTTTGAATTTGTTACTATAGTTGGTGCACAGTTTTTTAGAAAATCTGATCGACAAAATTTAGTTTCTGGAAGTGGAGGAGTAGATGGTTCAACTTCTGTCAATACCTTTCCAACTAAAACATCAACTGATTTTGTCCTTGAGAATGCTAACTACGGAGTTTATCTTTTAGAGAATGTCGGTATCTATGATGTAGCATTCCTAGAGTTTGGTGGACGTTTAGATTACAATACAGCAGCTGGAGGCAACTCTTCAGCGATCTTTCTTCCAAAGTTTGGTATAACTTATAACATTTCAGACCATGACTTTTATGAAGGTTCTAGTATAAGTAATGTAGTTAGTTCAATCAAGCTACGTGCAAACTATGGAGAAGCTACCAATTTTGCAGGTGCATTTTCACAAGACCGTACCTTTGCATTAGAGTCTTTTCTTGGTAAACCAGCTTTCCGATTTGCTAACCCAGGAAATCCAGATTTAAAATCTGAGACTGTTCAAACAAGCGAGATCGGCCTAGAGCTTGGGTTTTTGGATAACCGAATCAACTTTTCAGGGACTTACTACAAAGGGATAACTAAAGATGCACTCTTTACTCCTTCACAACCACCTTCTTCTGGATTGTTATCGCAAATACAAAATATTGGTGAAATCGAGAATAGCGGAGTTGAATTAGCTATAAACGCAGCAGTAATTCAAAACGATAAACATAATTTAAATCTTTCATTATCCTATAATACCAACGAAAATACAGTAACCAGCATGGGTGGTGCAGCACCATTTAATGTAGGTGGATTTTCTGTGATTGGTTCATGGGTTGAAGAAGGTCAAAGTCTTGGATATCTTCGCGGAACAGCTGCTACACCAAATGGTGATGGCACTTACACTTTTACGCCTAACGAAACCCTAGGGAAAACATTTGCTCCAACTTTTGGATCTATTTCTCTAAACTACTCCTATGACAAATTTAACTTCTTTGCTTCTGGAGACTATCAAATGGATGGAAATATCGTGGATTTATCTTTCTTACTTCGTCACCTACGAGGTGTAGACAATACAGGTATTCCTGATGATTTAGTAGGGACTACCTCCCCATTTAATTATGTTAATTATTTCACCTTTGAAAATGACTTCTTCAAAATAAGAAATATTGGGGTTACCTATAACTTCGGACAAACTGATATTTTTAGCAATATTAGTGTAGGGTTTACTGCTACTAATCCATTCAATTGGACTACTGGTCTTTGGGATCCTGAAACTACAGGAAGTGGTATTGGAACACAGAATGGATTTAGTAGTGGAGGTTTCTACTACGGGACAGAATCTGCTCCAAGAACATTTATTACTTCTATTCGATTTGAATTTTAAAATATACTCACATGAAAAAAAATATAATCACTTACATCGCAGCAGTATTTCTGATTTCAGGATGTAATAGCGACTTCTCTGATGTGGTTGACTTTAAACAAGTCACCAACCCGAATTTATCGGAAGGCTCTGTTGTAGGCTTACCAAACTCCTCAGCGCTTTGGAAATCTGGGATTGAACGCGAAATTTCGCGAACACTAAATGAAATTTTAATCCTTGCCGAATTAGGATCTGACAATTATGTTAACATTCAGACCTATTTCAGTCAATTCATGGATAATATGGATATTAGAACAACAGACCCTGATATTCGAGACACCCAGAATGAGATTGCTCGTGTAATGAGAATGGCTGAATATGGGATTGCAACGGTAGGACCTAACGATCCTGACTATTCAGCAGTAACTGAGGCCGAGTTTAACTTTTATTTAGGTTATGCTCGTATGTTAGCAGGAATGTATTTTTCTAAGCTTCCTCAAGAGACCTTAGGAGTTCCAGTAACATCTGATGATCTATATGCAAATGCAATTACTTCGTTCAATGCGGCTATCTCATTAAACCCTTCAGCAGAATATCATCTAGCAAAAGCACGTGCCAATTATTATTTAGGTAATAAGTCAGAGGCCGTAGCCGCAGCTACAGCTGCTATTAGTGCAGATGATGATTTTTTACGTTCAGCTGAATATGATGAACTAGAGGGACCTTCAAACACCATGGAAGATGCTCTATATGAGCGAGGAACTTTTGATGATTTTCAACCCCTTCCTTCTTTGGATTTCTTGGATCCTAAATACTCTTTTGTTGATGCAAATGTTGACCCTTCAGTTCATTACTTAAAAGCAGAAGAAGCCTACCTAATCCTTGCTGAAGCTCATTTATCTGATGGTAATGTTGCTGCTGCACAACAGAACCTTACAAGTCTATTGGCCTTAGTAGCTACGAGAGACGTAAGGGAAGTTGATGATAGCGGAGAGACTAGAGGGAATCAATCTAATGCAGTAGATGACTCAACACGTCCTAGTAGCTCAGAAGTAACTGTTAATGGTCGCTCAGGATTGATTTTAGATCGTGATAATGGTGATGTTAGCATACCATCAGTGTCGGGAACTTCTCTTACAGCATCAGAGATTGCTGCAATGGGAGCAGATGATGCAGGTTTAGCTTTAATTTATCGTACACGTCAAGAAATATTCATTGCAGAAGGTATACGTTTTGTTGATATGGGTATTAAACTTGTTATTAACGAAAATGAAATTCTACAAAATGAAAATATAAGTGATGGTGACGCTGGAACTGTCGCTGTAGTACCTTCATTTATCGATGCCGTTAAAAATGATCTTGACGGGATTACGTTCGACGCTGCAAACAATTCTGCTGCAACTACAGTTGATGTTACTGCAATACTTATTCAAAACAAAACTTCGAGTTCTGTTGTTCCATTTGAATAAGAATATTATTATTTAATTTACTAGAAATTAATTTTACTAGTGATCATAGAAAAACCACCTCTTTGAGGTGGTTTTTTTTTATCTTTCAAATTCAAAATTTATCATGGAGAAACAAGAAATTTATGGTGTTAGAGCCATTATTGAATGTATTGAGGCTAATCAGTCTATTGAAAAAGTATGGCTGTTAAAAGGACAGGCTAGCCCCATTTTTAAACAACTAGAGTATCTTCTAAGAGAAAAGAATGTCGCACACAGCTATGTCCCTAAAGAGCGTTTAGATCGCTTTAATGCAAAAAATCATCAAGGTGCGATTGCCGCGATTTCTCCCATCGATTTTGTTCCCCTAGAAGAAATGATAGACAAAGCCATGGAAAAAGATACCCCTCCGCTTTTTTTGTTATTGGATCAAATCACTGATACTCGAAACCTAGGAGCCATAATACGTTCAGCCTCTGCGACAGGAGTGGATGGGATTATTCTTCCTCAAACTGGGAGTGCAAGAATCAATTCAGATACCATTAAAACTTCGGCAGGAGCAATTTTCTCTGTTCCCCTAGCAAAAGTAGACCACCTAAAAGATGCTATCTTTCAATTACAGGCTTGTAATATTAAAACCGTTGGCATGTCTGAAAAAGCAGAAAGCACCATCTATCAAGAAGACATCGCCGGCCCTATTGCGCTCGTAATGGGATCAGAAGAAAAAGGGATCGCAAAAGGTACTTTGGCCACATTAGACAAAACTGTCAAATTACCTATGCTGGGAAGTATTTCTTCCCTAAATGTATCTGTGGCTTGTGGTACAGTACTGTATGAAGTCATTCGTCAGAGAAATTATAACTAGAGATGCAATCACCATTAGCAGAACGCTTACGCCCTCAAACTTTACCCGACTATGTTGGTCAAAGTCACTTGGTAGGCGAAGAAGGGGCGCTCTCCCAAATGATTGCTAGTGGTAATTTACCTTCATTACTTTTGTGGGGACCCCCGGGGACAGGTAAAACCACCTTAGCCACCCTAATTGCAAAAGTACACGAACGGCCTTTTTATAATCTTTCTGCCATACATTCTGGTGTTAAAGAAGTGAGAGAAGTCATCGAAAAAGCAAAACAATCTGGTGGACTTTTTACGAATAAAGGGCCCCTACTTTTTATTGATGAGATCCACCGCTTCAGCAAATCTCAACAAGATTCTCTATTAGGCGCGGTAGAAAAAGGGTATGTTACTTTAATCGGAGCAACTACAGAAAATCCCAGTTTTGAAGTCATCAACGCCCTTTTATCTCGTTGTCAAACCTTTACCCTAAAACCCCTTCAAGCGGCAGATTTAAGAACCTTATTGAAAAGAGCAATCGAAACAGATGCTGTATTAAGCAAATACAAAATTGACCTAAAAGAAGATAAAGCACTATTGAGTTTATCAGGTGGAGACGCAAGAAAACTCCTATCGCTTTTAGAATTGGTGGTGCTCTCTGCAACTGACAAAGAAATAATCATCACAAATGACTTAGTCTTAAAACAAGCACAAACCAATACCGTATTATTTGATAAAAAGGGAGACTTACATTACGACATTGCTTCGGCTTTTATAAAATCAATTCGCGGAAGTGACCCAAACGCTGCAGTATATTGGTTGGCGCGATTAATTGAAGGCGGAGAAGATGTGAAATTTATCGCAAGAAGATTATTGATTTCTGCCTCAGAAGATATTGGGAATGCAAATCCTACTGCATTGGTTTTAGCAAATACCACTTTCCAATCTGTACAAGCCATTGGATTGCCAGAAGCAAGAATAATTTTAAGTCAATGTACTACCTATCTCGCCTGTAGCCCAAAGAGTAATGCGGCATATTTAGCCATTGATAAAAGCCTACAAATGGTGAAAGAAACAGGAAACCTAGCTGTGCCCTTACATTTGAGAAATGCCCCTACTCAGTTAATGAAAGAACTAGATTATGGGAAAGGCTATCTCTATGCACATGACTATCCCAATAATTTCGTCCAACAAAATTACCTCCCCGAAGAGATTCAAGGGACCGTATTTTATCAACCAGGAGGAAATCCAAAAGAAGAACAGTTTAAACGTTTCTTAAACGATCGCTGGGGAGAGCACTACCACTATTAAATTCTTTTCCAAAAGAAGGGTGTAAACAAAATCAAAACGGTGAAAAGCTCTAAACGTCCTAGCAACATTAAGAAGGACGCCCACCATTTTCCTGCCATAGATAATCCATTAAAAGAAAAAGCTGGTCCAAAATCTCCTAAAGCAGGCCCCACATTTCCTAGACTTGATGCAGCTACTCCAATTGATGAAACAAAATCAAGCCCTAGAACAGAAAAGCCCAGTGTGCCGATGATAAATGACAGCATATACAAAATAAAAAAACCGTAAATGTTTTGGATTACATTATCCTGTACAACAGCTTTATTGTAGCGAATTTGCAAAACTGCATTAGGGTGCAAAGCACGATTAAACTCTAAGAATCCACTTTTAATCATTAAATAATGACGCACTCCTTTTATCCCACCAGAGGTAGAGCCAGCTGACCCACCCATAAACATTAAGGCAAAAAATAGCACTGTCAAAACAGGAGTCCAAGCTGTAAAATCTGCCGTCACAAATCCAGTGGTGGTCACTACTGCTACAATTTGGAATAAAGCATGCCTAATCGCACTTTCAACTTCGCCTAAAACCTGTGGGTGATTAAAAGATGTTGAAGCAGATAAATCTACTGTAGTATAAAGAACTACGGCTACAATTAAAACAGAAAAGAAAATCATTCTACTAAAAAAACGAAACTCTTCGTCCTTGAATATTTTTTTTATTTGTCCTGTTAAGGCAAAATAACTCAGTACAAAATTCATCCCAGCAACAAACATAAAAAAGGTGATGATATATTGTATCAATGGCTGATTATTCCAAAAAGCAACACTGGTATTTTTTGTTGAAAAACCACCCGTAGATACTGTACTCATAGCGTGATTAATAGCGTCAAAAAGTGACATCCCTGCAAACCATAATAGAACAGTTTCAACAAGCGTGAATCCAACATATATAAACCACAAACGCTTTGCCGTATCTGTAATCCTGGGGTGTAATTTATCACTACTTGGTCCAGGAGCTTCCGCAGTAAACAACTGCATTCCACCTATGCCTAAGAGCGGTAAGATTGCAATCGCTAAAACGATGATTCCCATCCCCCCTATCCAATGTGTAGTGCTGCGCCAAAATAACACTCCTTTTGGGACTACCTCTATATCAGCCAGTACAGACGAACCCGTAGTTGTATAACCAGACATCGTCTCAAAAAAAGCACTAGATACGTCTTGAAAAACACCCGTAAACAGATAAGGTAACATTCCAGAGATTGTCATCAAGAGCCAGCCTAAACTCACTACGAGATATCCATCTCTTTTGTTCAGCTGTTTTTGGTGATTACGGCTAATCAACATCAAAATAATCCCAACAAGTAAAGTTAGTAATGAAGCTAATGATAAAGGGAGGGTTTGTCCATCTTTAGTAAGGATACTTACAAAACTAGACAGCAGCATAAACCCACCATTAAACAGGAGTAAAACTCCCATCAAATAACATATAATTTCGCTGTTTAGCTTATGCATCTTAGAGGAATAAACTTTCTACTTTGCTAAGCGCCCTGGGCAAACTACAAACTACAACACGGTCACCAGCATTGATTTTATAATCTCCTAAAGCGATGATTCCCTGACCTTCTTTAATCACCCCACCAATAGTTGCAGAACGTGGAAAATCAATATCCTTAATTAACATCCCATTTACTTTTGATTCTGGTTTTACGATAAACTCTAGAATTTCAGCATTTAAACTATTTAGGGTGGTTAGGTCAACCACCTCTCCCCTTCTAATGTAACGAAAGATTGTATTTGCAGTAAGTAATTTTTTATTGATCAATGTATCAATCCCTATGGATTGAGACAATTGGAAATAATCCATGTTTTCGACTAGGGCAATGGTTTTCTTAACCTTTTTAGATTTTGCCATTAAACAGGACATAATATTCGTTTCAGAATTTTCTGTCACACAAATAAAAGCGTCCATTGCGGCTAGTCCCTCTTCTTCGAGTAATTCTACATTTCTACCATCGCCATGGATAACCATAGCGTCTGGAACTTGATCAGAGAGTTCAAAGGCTTTATTCTTATTTTGCTCTACTAAGACCACATTAAACTTTTTAGCCAAAAGGGATTTAGCCGTACTAAGGCCTATTTTACCTCCCCCAAGAATCATTACATTCTTAATGACTTCTTTGTTTTTACCAGTTAGTTTATAGAGTTCTTCCACCCCCTCTTTAAGGGTAATAAAATACACTAAATCATGTGCTTCAAAAGGAGTATCCCCTCTAGGGATAACCGTATATTGTGTGCCTTTACGCTGTAAGGCTATAGGCATAAAGTGTACATCTGGGAAAATCTGCGCAGCTTCTTTTACCGTCTTCCCGACAAAAGGAACACTTTCTTCTAAGGTAGTTCCTACCAGTGTTAAAGCCCCTTCTTCAAACTCATAACTATCACTAAAAGCAGATTGATCAAGCAATTGCTGAATTTCTGTCGAAGCGAGTTCTTCTGGGGAAATCAATTCATCCACTCCTAATTTTTCAAAATTAATCTCGTCTTGATTATGGATAAATTCTTCGTTTGAAATACGGGCGATGGTTTTTATACACCCTAACTGTTTTGCTAGAGCACAAATAGTAATATTTGTCGTTTCTTGCTCTGTTACGGCAATAAACAAATCACCGGTAGCAACATTAGCATTCTTCATTAAATCTAATGAAGTAGCGTCTCCTTTTATTGCCTTGATATCCAAATGATTCTCGGCATAATTTAACCGCTCTTTATGGGTATCTATTAAAGTAATGTCTTGCGATTCGAAAGAAAGTAATTTAGCTAAATGAAATCCTACCTCTCCAGCGCCAGCAATGATAATTCTCATCTTTTGTTGTTCGAAAACTTAAACAAATATAGTGAAGTTTGATTCGAAACTAGTGGCATAATTCTCTATAAATTATTGTAAAGGAAGTATCTTTGTCATCTATGAAAAAGACGGTTACCCCTTATAAAGGCTCTCAATCGAGTAAAAAAGAACAGGTCACAGAGATGTTTGATGGAATATCTAAACAGTACGATTTACTTAATCGCGTGATATCTTTAGGCATTGATCAGTCTTGGCGAAGAAAGGTAGTCCGCCTTGCAGGAGAGAATAAACCAGAGCGAATTATTGATGTTGCAACAGGGACAGGAGATCTAGCCATCGCCCTAAAAGAAACTGCGGCCAAGGAAATCATTGGATTAGACATTTCTCCGGGTATGCTTTCTATAGGAGCAGAAAAAGTAAAAAGCTTAGCCCTAGATAAACAAATTGAAATGGTCCTAGGCGATGGTGAAAAACTTCCCTACCCAGATAATTACTTTGATGTAGCGACAGTCGCCTTTGGGGTGCGTAATTTCGAAGACTTAGAACAAGGCCTATCTGAAATTTTTCGCGTCTTGCGATCAAAAGGCACATTACTGGTTTTAGAAACAGCAGTACCCACACGTTTTCCTTTTAAACAGGGCTATAAAATTTATAGTGGATGGTTGGTTCCTCTTGTTGGTAGACTCTTTAGTAGAGACCAAAAAGCCTATCAATATCTTACAGATTCTGCGGCAGTATTTCCACATGGTCCTGCTTTCAACAATATTTTGGAAAAAATTGGGTTTATAGAGGTAGAAGACAATCCACAAACCTTAGGGGTTGCTTCTATATATCGTGCTACAAAGCCCTAAAACGTCATTATTATTCCTTGTTTGTTGTTTCCTTTTTTTGGGAAGTCAGCTTTGTATGGGACAATATTACAGGGTACGGGAACGGGTGCAACACCTACAGAATTTTGACAATAAAATTATTCATTATGGCTATTTCTTTGGTTTTAATCAATTTGGATACCATATAGAATACGTCCGTAATTATAACGCTGTGGTTAACGGTCAAGGGTATCCCAATATTGAATTGACAAAAAACTTAGGGTTTAATGTTGGTCTTGTGGGTGATTTGAGAATTAATCGCTATCTCAATTTACGCATCGAGCCTGGGTTATACTACTCACAAAGGGATTTGCTTTATCCACATGAGTCTGGCGCCTGGCAAAGAGATTTCCCCGATTATACTTCTGAAAATAACAGCATAAGAGAAGTGAAGTCAACCTATATACACATCCCTTTATTAGTTAAATTTAGCGCAGAAAGAATCAACAATTGGAAACCTTATATTGTAGGTGGAATGTCCACTTCATTTAATCTTTCCAGCAATCAAAAAAACAACGATGATAATTTCAACAATGTTTTTAGGGTAACAGGACAAACCTTCAATTATGAAGTAGGCTTTGGGATTGATTTTTATCTCGTTTACTTTAAATTTTCTCCCTCAATTAGGGGAGTTTTTTCCATTCAAAATGAATTGATCCCAGATAATATCGCTAATGGAAGAAGCCCGTGGACATCAAACATTGTCAACTTATTATCGAGAGGAGTGGTGATTAATTTAACCTTTGAGTAATCAACGGGTAATTTCGCCTAAAACTAAAGCAGTCGCAATCGCTACATTTAAACTTTCTGGGCCATTTGTTGACTTCTTAGGAATGGTAACTTTTTGCCCAATTAACGCCTCTAATTCAGTCGAAATGCCGTTTGCCTCACTTCCCATTACTAAAATAGCGTCTTCGGGGAACGCAGTTTCATAGATCGACTTTCCAACTAAGTATGTGCCAAAAATAGACAGCGGTGTTTTTGACAAGTACTCATTTAAGTCTGTATACTGACATTGTACACGAGCTAAAGAAGCCATACTAGCCTGAACCACTTTAGGGTTATAACAATCTACCGTATCTAGCGACCCAATAATGTTTTTTATACCAAACCAGTCACAGATACGCAATATTGTTCCTAGATTTCCTGGATCTGAGACTTTATCTAATATTAAAATACGACCCTTATTTGGTAAAACATTAGCCTGGGGAATCTCAAAAACGCCTAAATAAGGAGAAGCATTTTTTAAGCAACTCATCTTTTGCATTTCATTTTCTGTCACTAAGACTGCTCCTTTAAGCTTTGTGTTCTCGGTAGAAAAAAGTTTTTTTGGTTGAAAACCTCCTGCAATAAATTCTTCGACAGACTTCTTTCCTTCAACAAGAAATTGTTGTTCGGTCTTTCTCGCTTTTTTAGTTGCAAGTGAATTGATCTGTTTGAGCTCCTTTTTGGTAATCATAAATGATGTATTTTTGCCTTCAAAGACTCCCTTCTTGAATTTGGCCAATACAAAAATAGTAATTCTCTTCGTGCTTTGTGTGATTTTACACAGCTGTAGCAGCACCAAAAAATTAGCCGATGACGAAAATCTGATTGTCAAACAAAGTTTTGAACTCAATGATGAAATAATCACGCAAGATCCTGTCATCGTATTGTCTCAAACTCCAGAGAACCAACGTTTACTGGGCATTCCCTATAAGCTACATCTTTACAACCTGAGTAAATCCAACACTGAAGAGCGTTTTGAAGCATGGCTAAAACGGAAACCGCAACGGAAGGAGCGACTTAATAAATGGCTTTCGCCAAAACAACTAGAGCAAGTTAAGCGCTATCGAGTAGGCTTTTCTAATTGGATTAAAAATACTGGCGAAGCACCCAGTCTAATTGATCACGATAAAATTGCATTAACAAATTCTCTTTTTACCCAATACTATAATAACCTGGGTTATTTTAACACGACCTCTACCGCGACCATAGAATCAATAGGAACACAAAAATCAAGTATTCATTACAACATTACTACAGGTCCTCGCTTTACACTTGATAGCATTACTACTGTAATTGCTTCAAAAGACATTGATTCTATCTATAAAGTGTATCAAAAAGAAAGTGTTATAAATCAGGGAGAAGCCTTTAAAGTAGAAAACATCAACGCAGAAAGAGAACGCTTGATTAATGTATTTAGAAACAATGGTATTTTCAACTTTCAGCAAAGATCAATACGGTTCAAAGCCTTTAAAGACAGTCTAGGAATCGATACAAAAATCCCTTTAGTGGTAGAAATTAAAAATGCCCAAAAACGTGTTCAAGACACCTTAATCGAAATACCTTATCGCGTTCAAAAAGTAAAATCTCTTTCAGTTTATGTAGAAAACCCAGAGCAAGATTTTTCAACCTATACAGATTCTATCAACTATAATGGGATTAAAATCTTCTCTGTAGGACCTTTAAAGTACAATCCTATTGTTTTGGCAAAAGGAGTTAAAATTTCTCCAGACCAAGCCTATAGCTACCAAGATAGAACCGCTACTTATCGATATTTTAATGAATTGCAAAATTTCAAATACCCTACTATTACTTATAGTGCTGTAGAAAACGAACCTACTTTACTAGATGCAAACATATTCCTTAGCCCAAAAGAGCGCTTCTCTCTGGGTTTTGACTTTGACGTTTCTCATTCAAACATTCAAGATATCGGGATTACTTTAGGGACTTCGGTAATAAGTAGAAATATTTTTAGAGGAGCAGAAATACTTGAATTTGGAGTAAAAAGCACCATTGGATCGTCGAGAGACGTCGCCGAAGAAAAGAGCACTTTCTTTAACCTTTTTGAAGTGGGTGGAAATTTATTGCTTCGCGTTCCGCGATTATTAGCCCCAAAAAAAATAAAATCTACTTTTTTTGACAACATCAATGTAAAAACAAACATCTCTTTAGGGATTTCACTTCAAGAAAACATTGGGCTTGATCGACAAAGTTTTACAGGAAATTTTGAATACCAGTGGAAAACAAAACCTGCCTACACTTTTACTTTAAAACTAGCTGATATCGAGTATGTTGACAATAAGGCAATTAGCAATTATTTCAATGTTTATCGCAATTCCTATGATCGATTAAACGATATTGCCAAATCAATCCCCTCAATCAACAATCAATATTTAAATGAACGCGGAAACCTCTCTATTACTAATGGTACAGATCTTTTTATTGATCATGTATTAAATAATCGAACAGATATTTCTACAGAGGATGATCGCTTTACAAATGTATCGAACATCAACGAACGTAAAAATCGTTTAACTGCCAATAACTTTATTGTAGGATCATCTTTTAGCTTTCTAAAAAACAATCAAGAAAGCATTATCGATGAAAGCTTTTCACAATTTAGGGTCAAATTTGAATGGGTCGGTAATTTACTTAACGGGATTTTAAATTTAACTGACAGTCCTAAAGACAGTGATGGAAATCGAGTTATTCTTAATCTAGCTCCCTCACAGTACTTCAAATCTGAGTTAAGTTATATCAAACACTGGGAAGTGGGCAGAGAAAGAATTCTTGCCTTTAGGGGATTTACAGGAATCGCTCTCCCTTATGGCAATTCAAAAAGCATCCCTTTTACCCGCTCCTATTACGCTGGAGGTTCAAATGACAATAGAGCATGGAAAGCCTATAAACTAGGCCCAGGGTCCAGTAATGGCATCAACGAATTTAACGAAGCTAACTTTAAACTCGCCCTAAATCTTGAATACCGCTACCCTATCATTGGGGCGATAAAAGGCGCCTTTTTTATCGATGCAGGAAACATCTGGAATGTCAATAACAATGTTCCAGATATAAGTCAAACGTTTAATAATTATAGAGATTTAAATCAACTTGCGGTAGGGACAGGCTTTGGACTACGTTATGATTTTGACTATTTTATTTTTCGCCTAGATACCGCCTTTAAAACTTTTGACCCTTCTCAGGCAGCTGAAGATCGTTGGGGGTCGCAAATATCACTTGATCAGGCCGTGTTTAATGTGGGAATAAATTATCCCTTCTAAAGCATTTTTGCTATTTTTGCCTCTTAGAAAACCAAGAAATGAAAACAACTTTCCCAAAAGGTGTTGCTACGGGCCGCCAAGTTCAAGAGATTTTTCAATTTGCTAAAGCCAAAAAATTTGCGCTTCCAGCAGTAAATGTTATCGGAAATAACACTGTTAATGCTGTATTGGAAACAGCGGCAGAATTAAACAGCCCGGTGATCATTCAATTTTCAAATGGTGGTGCACAGTTTAACGCTGGAAAAGGATTGAGCAACGACAAGCAACAATCTGCTATTGCAGGAGCTGTTGCAGGTGCAAAACACATCCACGAATTAGCCGAATTATACGGTGCTACTGTAATCTTAAACACCGATCACTGTGCAAAAAATCTTTTGCCATGGATTGATGGCTTATTAGACGCAGGAGAAAAATTCTTTAAAGAAACTGGAAAGCCCTTATACAGCTCTCACATGATCGATTTGTCTGAAGAGCCATTAGAAGAAAATATTAGCCTTTGTAAAGAATACCTTACTCGAATGGCAAAAATGGAAATGACACTTGAAATCGAATTAGGGATTACTGGTGGAGAAGAAGACGGTGTCGACAATTCAGATGTTGATGTTTCTAAACTTTACACCCAGCCAGAAGAAGTTGCTTATGCTTATGAAGAACTTATGAAAGTTAGTGACCAGTTTACCGTTGCAGCAGCATTTGGTAACGTTCATGGTGTTTATAAGCCAGGTAATGTAAAGCTAACGCCAAAAATCCTAAAAAATTCTCAAGAGTATATTTCAGAAAAATACAATGTGGAAGAAAACACGGTAGACTTTGTTTTCCACGGTGGTTCTGGATCAACAGTAGAAGAAATTCGCGAGGCGATAGGATACGGAGTAATTAAAATGAACATCGATACAGATCTTCAATTCGCCTTCACAGAAGGGATTCGCGATTATATGAACGAAAAAGTAGACTACTTGAGCTCTCAGATCGGTAACCCAGAGGGTGCAAATCAACCCAATAAAAAACACTACGACCCACGTAAATGGTTACGCTTGGGAGAACAAACCTTCAAACAAAGATTGATCAAAGCGTTTGAAGATTTAAACAATATAAATACATTAGCTTAAGGAAACTTAGTTTTATGAGTTGGTTTAAACGTAGTGAAAAGGGGATTCAAACCCGAACAGAAGAGAAAAAAGACATCCCAAAAGGCCTGTGGTACAAGACTCCTACTGGGAAAATTGTAGAAACCCAAGAGCTTGCAGAAAACTTTTATGTAAGCCCAGAAGATGAATATCACGTTAGAATAGGCAGTAAAGAATATTTTGAGATTCTATTTGACGAGAATCATTTTAAAGAACTAGACACTAAAGTTAGTTCTAAAGACTTTTTAAAATTCACTGATTCTAAAAAATACAGTGATCGATTAATTGACGTCACTAAAAAAACAGGACTTAAAGACGCTATTCGAACAGCAGTAGGGAAATCCAAAGGAAAAGAATTAGTCATCACCTGCATGGACTTTGGGTTTATTGGAGGATCCATGGGTTCTGTGGTAGGAGAGAAAATCGCGCGTGCAACAGATTATGCTATTGACAACAACTTACCCCTTGTGATTATTTCAAAATCTGGGGGAGCAAGAATGATGGAAGGAGCATTTTCGCTTATGCAAATGGCGAAAACCTCGGCTAAACTAAATAAGCTAGCAGAATCTAATCTCCCTTATATTTCACTTTGTACTGACCCCACAACTGGAGGAACTACAGCATCTTTTGCAATGTTAGGCGATATCAATATCGCCGAACCTGGGGCACTAATTGCCTTTGCAGGACCCAGAGTAGTAAAAGACACCACTGGAAAAGACTTACCAGAAGGCTTTCAAAGAAGCGAGTTTTTATTAGAGAAAGGCTTCTTAGATTTTATCACCCATCGCAAAAACTTGAAAGACAAGATCAATCTCTATATTGATCTTATTCTAAATCAACCCATAAGAAATTAAATTTAGGACGTTAGTCTTACATAAATTGGTGTATATTTGCACCGCTTTAATTAGCAACTACATAACAATCATTGAAATAATATTAGCATGTATTTAACAAAAGAAATAAAAGAAAAAATTTTCGCAGATCATGGAACTTCAAAAACCGACACTGGTTCTGCCGAAGGTCAAATTGCTTTATTCTCGCACCGTATCAACCACTTGTCTGAGCACTTAAAAAGTAACCGTAAGGATTACAACACAGAGCGTTCACTAGTGAAATTGGTAGGAAAGCGCAGAAGCTTACTAGATTACCTTAAAGCAAAAGATATCGAGCGTTACCGTGCGATCGTGAAAAAACTAGGTTTACGTAAATAAACCACTATTTCTTTTTATCGGAGTATTGAAAAAAGCTGAATCAAAGTTTTTCATTGGCTGACCTACAGACACAACACAACAACACTTAGGTTTAATTAAAATGAAGAAAAAATGATTCCAAAAGTCTTTAAAGAGGTTATTGACCTCGGCGATGGAAGAGAAATCTCTATTGAATCGGGCAAGCTAGCAAAGCAAGCCCACGGTTCAGTTGTCGTGCAAATGGGAAAAACCATGTTGCTTTGTACAGTTGTATCTAACTACAAACAATCTGATGTAGATTTTTTACCCCTAACGGTAGATTATCGCGAAAAATTCGCTGCAGCAGGTCGCTATCCTGGTGGATTCTTTAAAAGAGAAGCACGCCCTAGTGATGGTGAAGTTTTAACAATGCGTTTAGTGGACCGTGTATTGCGTCCCCTATTCCCAAAAGATTATCACGCAGAAACTCAAGTGATGATCCAGTTAATGTCGCATGACGAAGAAGTTATGCCAGATGCATTAGCAGGACTTGCCGCTTCTGCTGCGATCCAATTAAGTGATTTCCCTTTCGAATGTGCCATCTCTGAAGCACGTGTTGCTCGTATCGATGGTGAATTTGTCATTAACCCTAGCCGTGAGCAGTTAGCACAGTCAGATATCGACATGATGATCGGTGCATCTGCAGACTCTGTCATGATGGTAGAAGGTGAAATGGACGAAATTTCTGAAGAAGAAATGGCAGACGCCATTAAATTTGCACACGAAGCAATCAAAGTTCAAATTGCTGCACAGTTGCGTTTAGCAGAAGCCTTCGGCAAAAAAGAAGTGCGCGAGTACGAAACAGCAGAAGGAAATGAAGAGCTTGAAAAGCGCATTCACGACATGGCCTATGACAAATGTTATGCTATTGCAAAACAGGGTACGTCTAAAGCAGAACGTGGAAATGCATTTGCTGAAGTAAAAGAAGAGGTAAAAGCTTCTTTCACCGAAGAAGAAATGGAAGAATTTGGTCACCTTGTTGGAGGCTATTACAGAAAAGCAGAAAAAGAAGCTGTTCGTGAATTAACGCTTAGTGAAGGTGTTCGCCTTGACGGTCGTAAGACAGATGAGATCAGACCCATTTGGTGTGAAGTAGATTATTTACCTTCTACCCATGGATCTTCCATCTTTACCCGTGGTGAAACCCAAGCTTTAGCAACGGTAACACTAGGAACTTCTAGAGACGCCAATAAAATTGATATGCCTTCTTATGAAGGAGAAGAAAACTTCTATTTACACTACAACTTCCCTCCTTTCTGTACGGGTGAAGCTCGTCCTTTAAGAGGAACTTCTAGACGTGAAGTAGGTCACGGAAACTTAGCACAACGCGGTTTAAAAGGTATGATCCCAGAGGATTGTCCTTACACGGTTCGCTTAGTATCAGAAGTATTAGAATCTAACGGTTCGTCTTCTATGGCAACTGTATGTGCTGGAACAATGGCATTAATGGATGCTGGTGTACAAATCACACGACCTGTATCTGGTATCGCAATGGGATTGATTTCTGATGGAGATCGATACGCAGTATTGTCTGATATTCTAGGAGATGAAGATCACTTAGGAGACATGGACTTTAAAGTAACCGGTACTTCAGAAGGAATTACCGCTTGTCAAATGGACATCAAAATCAAGGGATTATCTTATGAAATTCTTGTAAAAGCTTTACAACAAGCAAGAGCAGGGCGTTTACATATCCTTGATAAAATCACCGAAACGATTGCTACACCTGCAGAAGACGTGAAGCCTCACTCTCCAAAAATGATTACCCGTGTCATTGCAAATGAGTATATCGGTGCATTAATTGGACCTGGAGGAAAAGTGATTCAAGAACTTCAAAAAGAAACTGGATGTACCATTGTTATCAATGAAGATCCAGTAACTGAAGAAGGTATTGTAGAGATCCTAGGAACTTCTCCAGAGGGTATCGCAATGGTTGAAGCTAAGATTGATTCAATCACCTTTAAGCCTGTTGTAGGAAACAGCTATGAAGTTAAAGTAATCAAAATGCTTGACTTTGGTGCGGTAGTAGAATACACAGAAGCTCCAGGAAACGAAGTTCTACTTCACGTTAGTGAATTAGCTTGGGAACGTACAGAAAATGTTTCTGACGTAGTCAATATGGGAGATATCCTTGAGGTAAAATACTTTGGTATTGACTCAAGAACTCGTAAAGAGAAAGTATCGCGCAAAGCTTTACTTCCTAGACCAGAAAGAAAAGAACGTCCAAATAAGGACTAAATTCTTGATGAATAAAAAAAACCACTCAAAAGAGTGGTTTTTTTTTGCCTTTGATGTAACAATTTTGAATTTCGAACGTATAAAGAAGTATAATAATCATATTCAATGAGACAACTTAAAATTACCAAACAGGTAACCAATAGAGAAACCGCCTCCTTAGACAAGTATTTACAAGAAATAGGAAAGGTTGATTTAATCAATGCAGAGCAAGAAGTTGAATTAGCACAACGCATTAAAGCTGGCGATCAAATCGCCCTTGAAAAGTTAACAAAAGCTAACCTCCGATTTGTGGTTTCTGTTGCCAAACAATACCAAAATCAAGGATTAACCTTACCTGATTTAATCAATGAAGGAAATCTAGGATTAATCAAGGCTGCAAAACGTTTTGACGAAACACGTGGTTTTAAGTTTATCTCTTATGCAGTATGGTGGATTCGTCAGTCTATCCTTCAAGCATTAGCAGAGCAATCTCGTATTGTTCGTTTGCCCTTGAATAAAATTGGGTCAATCAATAAAATAAATAAAACTTATGCTTTTTTAGAGCAAGCCCATGAGCGTGCCCCTTCTGCTGAAGAAATTGCAAAAGAATTAGACATGACGGTGAATGACGTAAAAGAATCTTTAAAAAATTCTGGTCGTCACGTATCGATGGATGCACCCTTAGTAGAGGGAGAAGACTCTAACCTTTATGATGTGTTAAATAGTGGTGAGTCTCCAAATCCTGATCGTATTCTGTTACACGAATCATTAAAAACTGAAATTGAACGCGCACTAGAGACCCTTACTCCTCGTGAGGCAGATGTAGTACGTCTTTATTTTGGTCTGGGAGATCAACACGCTATGACACTTGAAGAAATTGGAGAAACTTTTGATTTAACACGCGAACGAGTTCGCCAAATCAAAGAAAAAGCAATTCGACGTTTAAAACACACCTCGAGAAGTAAAATTTTAAAAACCTATTTAGGATAAATTTCCAAGCAAGCTTTACTGGCTTGCTTTTTTTTTATGAAAAAACTCATTGCACCCTCTTTGTTAGCAGCAGACTTTGCTAACCTTCAACGCGACAGCGAAATGTTAAATAACAGTGAAGCCGATTGGTTTCACATTGATATAATGGATGGCGTTTTTGTGCCCAATATTTCTTTTGGTATGCCTGTATTAAAAGCCATAAGTGAGCACGCTAAAAAACCCCTAGATGTCCATTTAATGATTGTTGATCCAGATCGCTATATCGACACTTTTGCAGAATTAAATGCAGCCATTTTAACGGTGCATTATGAAGCTTGTTCGCACTTACATAGAAGCCTACAAAAGATTAAATCTTGCGGCATGAAAGCGGGTTTAGCATTAAACCCTCACACCCCCGTACATCTTTTAGAAGACATTATCCAAGATATTGATTTAGTTTGCTTAATGAGTGTAAATCCTGGCTTTGGTGGGCAGTCTTTTATTGAGAATACTTATGCAAAAGTAAAGGCAATAAAACAACTTATTATAGATAAAGGTGCTACAACGCTAATTGAGATTGATGGAGGCGTAACAGACCAAAACGCTAAAGCTTTGACGGAGGCTGGAGCAGATGTCTTAGTTGCTGGAAGTTTTGTTTTTAAATCAGACAACCCGACCGAAACCATCGCGCGTTTAAAGGCAATATAACGCTAAACTTATATCATAAAAAAAGGCCGAGCAATACTCGGCCTTTTTTATTTTATAAAGAAGAGATTATTTCTTGTAAAACTCTACTCTTCTATTTTTAGCTCTTTTAGAAGCATCACCATTTAATGGTTTAGATGATCCCATAGCTACTACTTCAAGACGAGAAGCATCAACTCCTAACCCTACTAATTCATCACGAACAGACTCTGCACGTAGTAGTGATAATTTTTGATTGTAATCTTCATTTCCGTCAGAAGAAGCATGACCTTGAATAACGATAATACCAATTGGGTTTTGGTCTAAAATACCTTTAATTTCAGCCACTGCATTAATAGAATCCTCTCCCATGATTTTTGAACCATTTGCTGGGAATAAAATACTACTACCTACTTGATTGATTGTAGACAAAATTTCATCTGTCAATTCTGGGCAACCATTTTCAGTTGTACCAGCTAATTCAGGACAATCATCATCTTTATCAGCAACACCATCATTGTCAGAATCTGGCCATGGGCATCCGTTATTTTCAGCTGGACCAGCTTCTTCAGGACACTCATCATCTCCATCAGCAATACCATCTTCGTCTGCATCTGGGCAACCATTTAGTGCTACAAGACCAGCAACTTCTGGACAAGCATCATCTTTATCTAATACTGTATCTCCATCTGTGTCAGGGCAACCTTTATTTTCGGCTGGACCAGCAACTTCTGAACATTCGTCTTGTGGATCTGGAACACCGTCACCATCTGTATCAGGACATCCTTCAAACTCTTTTAAACCTGGCTCATCTGGACATTTGTCTTTTTTGTCATTTACACCATCCTTATCTCTATCACCTACACCAAAATCAAAGCTTAGTCCTAAAGATAAAAGACCATAATCTACTTCTGGATTCTCATTGATTTTCCCAATAGAATACTCTGCATAAAGACCTAATTTTTCTCCTAAAGCATAATCAAAACCTACTGTTCCAAAGTTAGAATAATCTGTATTTAAAGAACTACTATCTGTACCATCTTTCAATGATGTTGTTCCATAAACACCTGCTTTGACATAAGGACTAAATTTACCATCAATATTAAAACCGTACTTTAAAGCACCGTGCATACTAAAGAATTCATAATCTGTGGATGTACTTTCATCTTTTGTTTTTCCTAAAGCAACTTGACCTCCAATTGATAATCCTTTAAAGATTTTTCTGTAGAGTGATGCTTGTGGCAATCCTATAGAACCGCTCAAATCACCTGAAGCGACTGTCCCGTTTCTATTTACAATATCACTGTTAATTGAGGGAATTGTTGCGCCGATTGATATCTGCCATGGATTAGCAGAAGTTTGTGCAAATATTGACCCTGAAGCTAAAACGCTTATAACCAACATTAATCTAATAAATTTCATAATAAATAGTTTTATTTTTTAAAGTGTTCAAATCTACTAAAAATCTGAATATAATTAAGGTGTTTGTTACAGAAAAAAGAGATATTAAAAAGAGTCTATTTGTTTTAATGTTAATGAGTTCCAAATAAGGTCATCATCAAAACCAAATGCTCATTATTTATGTAAAACAAAAAAGGCTGAGCGTTGCTCAGCCTTTTTTATATAATTAAGTAGTTCTCATTGTTTTGCGGTAAACTCTACCCGTCTACTCTTCGCTCGAGATAAAGCCTCATTTTTATCTACAATAGGTCTTGATTCACCAAAAGCTTGAACCTCTAATCGAGCAGAAGGGATACCCAGTTCGATTAGCTTAGCTTTAACCGCCTCTGCACGTTTTTGAGAAAGCACTTGATTATAAGCATTGCTTCCGTCTTCAGAGGCATACCCTTGTACAAGCACAATTCCATCGGGATTATCTTCTAATATCTTTTGCACTTTTGCGACTGCATCTAATACTTTGGTCCCTTTTAATTCAAAACCATCTGCAGGGAATAGTATATTGACACCAGCACTGTTTAAGGCTTCTATAATGGTTTTTTCAACAACAGGACAACCAGTAGCAGAATTACCTGCTTGAGTTGGGCAATCATCATCTTTATCGAACACCCCATCACCGTCTGTATCTGGCCACGGGCAACCATTATTGCTTGATGGACCTGCTTCATCAATACATTCATCATCTGGATCAATCACTCCGTCTCCATCTTGATCTGGACAACCGTTATTTTCAGCTGTACCGGCTAATTCTGGACATACATCATCTTTATCTAAAACTCCATCACCATCTGTATCTGGACATCCTTCAAACTCTTTTAATCCAGGAACATCTGGACAGAGATCTTTTTTATCAGACACACCATCTTTATCAGAGTCGCCACTTCCTAATCCTAAGGCAATTCCTAGCGTATGCTGTAAATAGTTAACCGTAGGTCTATCTTCTGTAACGCGATAGCTAGTTTCAATAAAAGCACTAAACTGATCTGTCAACTTAAAGTTTAAACCCAAACCACCAAAGTAGGTATTGGTTAACCTTAAGGATCGATCGATTCCTTCACTATCTTCAAGGGCATCAAAAGAGGTAAAACCCCATCCTCCTTTAAGGTAGGGACTCACAGATCCATCTCGATTGAAACCGTATTTTAATAAAACATCAATATTGAAAAACTTTATTTCGTCTGGACCAGATTCTTCTTTTAGATTATTTAAAGAGAATTGCCCTCCAACGGCTAATCCACCTATTACAGAACGAAAAACAGAAAGAGAAGGAACACCTATATTAAGTCCTTTAATCCCATCTTTTGTATAGGTTTGATTGTTATTTAGTGATTGCTCAAAATCACTTTGAAGAGAAACAGCATTAATTCCTGCTGATATCAACCAGGGATTGTCTGATGTTTGCGCATTTAATCCAGCAGCTAGTAGTAGGAAGAAGCTAAGTTTTTTAATCGTTTTCATGTTATTGTATTTATTTATTATTCTTGAGGCACTTGATCATCAAAGCTTTCTAAGGAAAGTCATTAGTCATATTTTATATCTTAATTTTTAGGTTTAAACTTTACTCGTCTATTGCGAGAACGTCCTTCTGCAGTATCATTTGTTTCTATAGGTCGTGTTTCTCCATAGCCCACAGATTCTAAACGATTAGGCGCAATTCCCAATTGAATTAGCCTTGTGCGAACACTCGCTGCACGCTCTTGAGAAAGTCGCAAATTATGTGCAGCAGCACCATCACTAGAGGTATGCCCTTCAATGATTAGCTTGATGCGTTCATCTGTTTCCATGAATTTTTTAATTTCTAGAATAGATTCGTTTGTTCCTGCTCCTTGTAGTCTGGAGTTATTGACTTGGAAGAAAATTTTCGCCCCAATAAAATTGAGTTGCTGAATACTCTCTTGGGTTACCACTGGACAACCTTTATCTTCAACAAGACCAGGTTCATCCGGACAAATATCATCTTTGTCTAAAACCCCATCCCCATCTGTATCTGGCCATGGACAACCATTGTTTTCTACTGGACCATCCTCTGCTGGACAGGCATCATCTTTATCGAAAACACCATCGCCATCAACATCTTGGAACGGACAACCATTGTTTTCTACTGGGCCGGCTTCTTCAGGACAATCATCCTCTTTATCTTGAATTCCGTCCATATCAGTGTCAGGACAACCCATAAATTCCTTTATTCCAGGTGTATATGGACATTGATCTTCACTATCTTTTATTCCATCACCGTCACGATCAGGACAACCGTTTAAACTAGCTATCCCGGGTTCGTCTATACATTCGTCCTCACTATCTGGTGTTCCGTCACCATCGCGATCTAAAACACCTAGACCATAACTAAACCCTATACTATGATTAAAATGAGGAATTCCTTGATCACCAAAGGCGCTTTTAAAATTGGTCTCTACATAAAAACCAAATTTATTTGTCAGTAATAAATCTAATCCAATAGAACCAACCCAATGACCAGCAGATCGCTTTTCAGCTGTAATATTATTTGAAATAGATGCATCGTTATTAAAGGATGAAATCCCAGCTCCTAATCTTGCATAAGGGCTTAAATGTTTTGATCTAAGAAAAGCATATTTCAATTGAACGTTAGAAGAAATATACTGCAGATTACGATTTGTTGTTCCTTCAATTTTTGAAACTCCCGCAAAAGCAAAATTTACCCCAACAGACAAGTTTTCCTTTAGGGTGCGATAAACACCAATCGAGGGAACTCCTGCATTCCAATGGTCGGTATTAGTAAAATCTTCGAAAAAACCTCCCTGATTTGGGAAGTAAATATTTTCCTTACCGGTTGGGAAAATATCAACAGCGTTTAGGCCAGCATTTATTTGCCATGGGGTGTCGTGACGTTGCGCCATCAATGCAGTAGACACAACCATAAATAGGAGGGAAATATAAGTAGGTTTCATGAAAAAAAGTTTGTTAGATTTGGGTTAAAATAACATACAAATTCTAATATACAAATTCATGATAAATAATCACAAGGCTTCGCCAAATATTGCAAATTATATCCTTATCAAACACTTGTAAGTATTAAATTTCTTAATTTAGTTATTCAATTGCGCAAAGCCAAAAACCCTTGCCATTTAAAGAAGGATAATGATTAATAATGCTGTCGAGCAGAACATAGATTTTAACAAAGAAATCACCCGCCTAAAAAAGGAAAAAAATGCGGTTATACTAGCCCATTATTACCAAGAAGATGCAATTCAAGATATTGCAGATTATTTAGGAGACAGTCTTTATTTGGCCAAAATGGCCAAAGAAGCCAAGGCAGATATCATCGTTTTTGCAGGCGTACACTTTATGGCAGAAACTGCAAAAATTATCAACCCACAAAAGAAGGTACTCCTCCCCGATTTAAAAGCAGGATGCTCTCTTGCAGATTCCTGTCCACCGACAGACTTTGCTGCATTTAAAAAACAATATCCAGAGGCTATTGTGGTGACATATATCAACTGTTCTGCAGAGATAAAAGCCCTTAGTGACATCGTCTGTACTTCGACTAATGCCGTTGATGTAATCAATAGCATCTCTAAAGAAAAGCAGATTATTTTTGCCCCAGATAAAAATTTAGGGCGCTATTTAATCAAACAAACTGGAAGAGAAATGATTTTGTGGGACGGTGCCTGCATTGTACACGAAGCTTTTTCTTTTAATAAAATTGTCGCCCTAGCCAAAGAAAATCCAACAGCTAAGTTTATCGCTCACCCAGAGAGTGAAAGTCAAGTGCTAGACATTGCCCATTATATAGGAAGCACTTCTGGCCTCTTAAATTTTGTTCAAAAAGACAGTTGTGACACCTTTATCGTTGCAACAGAAGCGGGGATCTTACACGAAATGCAGAAAAGGTGCCCTTCAAAACAATTTATCCCGGCCCCAGTAGAAGATGATACTTGTGCCTGTAGCGAATGTGCCTTTATGAAACTCAACACTATGGAAAAGTTGTATCGTTGTTTAAAAGATGAAACTCCAGAAATCAAACTTGATCTGCAGCTCATGAATGATGCTCGATTACCCATAGAACGCATGCTAGCTATCAAATAAATGCATACAGATATTCTTGTTATCGGCACCGGAATCTCTGGCCTGACCTATGCTATCAAACTGGCAGAAAAGTCTCCTGCCACTAAAATTACACTAATTTGTAAACAGCAACTTGACGAAGGAAACACGCGTTACGCTCAAGGGGGAATTGCGGTGGTCTCAAATTTTAAAAAAGACACCTTTGACAAACACATCATGGATACCTATATCGCCGGGGACTATCAAGGTGATAAGGAGGTCATCGATTTTGTGATACGCGAAGGTAATGATCGACTAAATGAACTCATCGATTGGGGGACACAATTTGATAAAAAAGAAAACAACCGTTTAGATCTAACCAAAGAAGGAGGGCACTCAGAAAAGCGAATAGTTCACTTTAAAGATCACTCTGGCGCTGAAATACAACGCGCTTTAATTCAAAAGGTAAAAGAATTTCAGAACATTCAATATTTTGAGAATCACATCCTAGTTGACTTAATTACAGATCACCACACTAAAACCAATCATCAAACTTGTTATGGGGCCTATATCATCTCTACCCTTGACGAGGAAATCATAAAGATCACAGCACAAATCACAGTTTTATCAACTGGCGGACTCGGGCAATTATACGACTTTACTACTAATCCAGCAGGAGCCACTGCAGATGGTTTAGGGGCAGCCTATAGAGCTAAAGCCTTTTTAGAAAAACTCCCTTTTGTTCAGTTTCACCCTACCGCACTTTTTCCAAAGGTCAATGGAGAAACTTTTTTAATTACTGAAGCTTTACGCGGAGAAGGAGCTATCCTAAAAAATCATTTAGGAGAAGCTTTTATGGAGAAATACCATCCTAGTAAGGATCTAGCCCCTAGAGATATAGTTGCACGATCTATTATTCAAGAAATTAAAACGCAAAAAAGCAAACATGTATACTTAGATGCTACAAATATTAAAGCTAAAGTATTACTCAATCATTTTCCCTATATCGTAGAAAACTGTCAATCGGTAGGCATTAACCCTCTAGAGGATCTTATTCCTGTTATTCCGGCAGCTCATTACAGTTGTGGCGGGATTAAGGTGGATGAAAATTCTAGCACTACATTAAAGGGACTTTATGCCATCGGGGAATGCTCACATACAGGTTTACACGGCGCAAATCGTTTAGCTTCTAATTCCTTATTAGAATCGATTGTATTCTCCCACCGCGCTGCAATCAAGACTTGTGTTGATTTAGAAAACAATCCCTTAGAAAAAGACTTTTATTTAAAAGTACCCGACTGGAAAGGACAGAGCTATACCAGTACTAATCCAGCAAAACAAACGCAAGATCTTCGCAAACAATTATGTAAAATAATGAATGAAGATGTCGGTATTTTTAAAACGACACAAGGATTAATCAATGCACAAAAACAAGTTAAGCAGCTCTATTTTGACATAGTACAATTATACAACAACAATAAACTTTCTCCTCAAATTTGCGAATTGAGAAATATGGTTAGTGTCGCATATGTTATGGTAAATCAATCCTTGATACTAACCCAAAATAATGGCGTATTTTACAATCATGACTATGCAACAAACCCCATTTTATAAGTTACATAAAGATCCTATAGATCGATTTATCACTACTGCTTTACAAGAAGATATAGGCGATGGCGATCATACAAGCCTTTCTTGTCTTAGCCACACACAACACAGTAGCGCAAAACTAATTGCAAAAGAAAGTGGTATTATAGCCGGAGTAGATTTAGCACAGATCATATTTAAGCATGTCAATGATTCGATTCAATGCAATCTTAAAATACAGGATGGAAGCCCTATCCTTCCTGGAGACATTGTAATGACCATAGAGGGGCCTCAACACGACTTATTGGCCACAGAGCGTTTGGTCTTAAATTGTATGCAACGCATGAGTGGAATTGCTACCCTTACCCATCGTTTGAGTCAAAAAATAGCCCATACAAAATGTGTGCTTTTAGACACCAGAAAAACAACGCCTAACTTTCGATATCCAGAAAAATGGGCCGTTAATATCGGAGGGGGAAAAAACCACAGAATAGGCCTGTTTGATATGATCATGATTAAAGACAACCATATCGATTTTAATGGCAACTTATCAAATACCCTTAAGAAAACGCAAGCTTATTTAAAACAGAATAATTTATCCATCAAAACGATAGTCGAAGTACGCAATCTTGCAGAAATTGAAGAATGCTTTGCCTTCCCATGGATTCAAAGATTACTATTAGACAATATGTCCCCAAAAGAATTAAAAAAAGCCATCGCATTAATTGACGGTAGATTCTCTACAGAAGCCTCTGGAAACATTAATGAAGACACCTTAGTAGAAATCGCAGAAACAGGAGTGGATTATGCCTCTTTAGGAGCATTAACCCATTCTGCAAAAAACATCGATTTAAGCTTAAAATCCTTATAATCTAGTCTAATTCTGGAGTGTATCCAGTAAAATCAAAATCGAACCATTCGAAAGTGGTGTTTTGATTGTTACGCGAAACTGGAATACGCATTCTTGCTTTAGACTGATTTGCCGCTAAATCGTTCAACACAGTATCTTCAATATCCATTCTAAAAACATTCGGTCTAGAATAAGAGGTTTTTATCTCGGTGACACTTCCATCTGGATTGAGGATTTCAACTGTAACAGGACAAATACTTAAACAACGTGGAAATTTAAAAAGATTCTCATCTGTTACGGTAGACTCTAAATAGGCAGAAATGATTTTATTTTTATTTTCACCAGCTTTATCTAACATAAAATAGAGCGTGATCCCCATTTCAGCAGGTGGATTAGTAAATGAGTTAGTGAGTACATTTGTGGACAAAGTCCCCACAGTATAAAAGGGAATAACATTTTTCCCTGAAGGCAATTCTTTCATATCATAAATCCATCCTTCTTTTTGATAGACACCATCTGCTAGCTTTTTAACATTAGATTTTGATCCATCTCCAGCACAAGAAACTAAGATTAGAAGTGAGATAAGGATTGAAAATAGACTTGAATTTTTCATTTTTAAATCATTTGAATGCTATGTGAAAATACAATTTTATCCCATAAAAATATATTTGAAAACAGAAAGGAGCAAATAAATTTTAAACCAATCAATTCGACCTATAACACTCAATTACATGGTGTTATAGAAAAATTGTTGAAATGTCTGTGCTTTTTATACTATTAAAACAGATTGCTTTTGAGAATTTTTCGCTTCAATAGGCTCATCCTTGTTTTACAGAGTAAACATTTAAACTATGCTTTGCTATATCACCCCATGTTAAATTCGTGGGATAAATTTCTAATTTTAAAATCATTACCCATCATCAAGAAAAAGGAGGCCTAAAAGTGTTCACAAGGCAATCATCGTTAAACTGTTCGTTTTTTTTTGTGAAATAAAACTTTATTTCCCAACAGCACTAAAGAACAAAAAGCAAGCGGTATCCCTTGCTTGCTTTTGATTAATTCGTGACCTAGAGAGGATTCGAACCCCTAACCCTCAGAGCCGAAATCTGATATTCTATCCAGTTGAACTACTAGGCCTGATAATAGCAAAACTAAGACTAACACTTCTAGAAACAAAATAATGAAATACAATTTATCTTCTAGTCCATAAAACTCCCCTCACATACCAAAGAATAATCCGAATCAAATTCTTAGTTTAGTACAGTAACTATAAAAACCATCATCAAGCTAAGCTCGCATGAGTAAATTATATTTTTTTAGACATGGTCAAGCTTCTTTAGGAGCAGAAAACTATGATGTATTGTCTGATAAAGGAGTGCGACAAGCACAAATCTTAGGGGAGTATCTTCTCAAAGAAAACATCTCGTTTGACAAAATATTTGTGGGTCCTCTAGACCGACAAATCGATACCTTTAAAGCAGTTGAAGAACAGTATCGCAAAAATGAAAAAAACCTCCCTACCCCAATTATCATCAAGGGACTAAAAGAACACAATGGCATAGAAACCATGAAAATCGCCCTCCCAGATTTAATCAAAACAGATCCTTATTTAATCACATTAGAAAAGAGCACAAAGCGCGATCCTAAAAATGCCATGCGCAATGCCATGCTGGGCTTTCAGTATTTTTTAAGCGAATGGGCAGAGGGAAATATCACCGTTGAAGGGATGCCCACTTGGAAAGAATTTAGAGCCGATGTCAAAGAAGGCTTAGATCAGGTTTTAAAGGCTACCGCCAAAGGGGAAACCGTTGGAATTTTTAGTTCTGGAGGTACCATTAGTGCAATCACAGCAGAATGTTTAGGGCTAACCACAGAAAAAGCAGTAGCCGAATTAAATTTCTCAATTCGAAATACTTCTTTTTCTAGCTTTTTATACACCAACAAGAAATTCAATCTACTCTCTTTTAACGAATTACCTCATTTAAAAAAGGACATGATCACCTTTGTATAACGCTAGGCTATGGCAAAAAAGAATACATCAACAAACCGTAAAGATCTTAAAGAACTCAAAGATCGCAAACGTCTTTTAGAAGATAGTAACCGTAAAGCTGCCGTTAGCAAACGACATAAAAAAGGAAAAAGAACTGCGAGAGAAAATATTAATGACCTTTGCGATAAGGGTTCATTTCAAGAAATTGGTAGCCTTATAGTTGCGGCACAAAAAGGACGCAAATCCGTTAAAGAGCTTAGAGAAAACACCCCGGCAGATGGACTCATTAGCGGAATAGGAACCATCAATGCTGATTTGTTTACCGAAAGGACAAATTGTTATGTTCTAAGTTACGACTACACCGTCTTAGCTGGAACTCAAGGCGCTTTTGGTCATAAAAAAACTGATCGGTTAATGGCTTTAGCCAAAAAAGCCAACTGCCCTATTCTATTCTTTGTTGAAGGCGGTGGTGGTCGCCCTGGAGATGTAGATTTTCACCATGTAAGTACAGGGGGACTTGACCTTCCTACCTGGTATGCTTTTGCCCGCTTAAGCGGAAAAGTTCCCAGAATTGCCATCGTTGGCGGGTACTGTTTTGCTGGGAACGCTGCTATTGCAGGCTGTTCAGATGTTATCATCGCAACAAAAGACAGTTCAATGGGCATGGGAGGACCCGCCATGATTGAAGGAGGTGGACTAGGTCAGTTTCACCCAAAGGATATCGGCCCTGCAAAAACCCTCGCAAAAGAGGGCGTTATTGACATCCTAGTAGCAGATGAAGAAGAAGCAGTCGCAGTAGCTAAAAGATACTTGAGCTACTTTCAAGGTAAAATCAAACAATGGAAAGCCCCTAAACAAGAAGCGCTCTATGACATTCTTCCAGAAGATCATCGATATGCATATGATATTAATGCTATCATCAATACCATAGCAGATGTTGATACAGTACTTGAATTAAGAGCTCAATTTGCTAAAAACATGGTCACCGCTTTGATTAGGATCGAAGGAAAACCTTATGGTGTTATAGCAAATAGCACTCGACATCTGGGCGGTGCTATTGACAGTGATGCCGCAGACAAAGCAGCGCGTTTTTTACAATTGTGTAATGCCTTTAATCTTCCAGTAATTTCTCTTTGTGACACGCCAGGATTTATGGTAGGTCCAGAACATGAAACAAAAGGACTTATTCGACACTCTTCCCGACTATTTTTAAGTGCCGCTGCACTGGAGGTACCCTTAATTACCATTGTTCTAAGAAAGGCTTATGGACTAGGAGCCATGGCAATGGCTGGCGGAAGCTTCCACGCTTCTTTTTTAACCCTTGCATGGCAAAGCGGAGAGTTTGGTGCAATGGGACTAGAAGGAGCCGTTAAATTGGGCTATAAAAAAGAACTAGAAGCCATTAAAGACGAAAAAGAAAGACAGCACTTATACGATCAACTTGTTGCACAAGAATACGAAAAAGGAAAAGCCATTAATGCGGCAGAAACTTTAGAGTTTGATGAAGTAATCGACCCTGTCGAAACCAGAAATAGAATCGCAACAGCGCATAGCTGTTTTAACCTTAACTCAAAAAATAACACCAACTCGTTTATCGATAGTTGGTAAATAAATCAAATCTATGAAAGCAATCGTTTGTGAAAAATATGGTCCCCCATCTGATCTAGTTTTAAAAGAACTCCCTGCCTTAAGCCCGGGAGAAAAAGAAGTTGTAATTCAAGTGAAAGCCTGCAGTTTGAATTTCCCAGATACCTTAATTATTCAAGGGAAATATCAATATAAACCTGCTCTACCCTTTACCCCTGGAAGCGATATCGCGGGAGTGGTATGCGCGGTAGGAAGCAAAGTAAAACACCTTAAAGAAGGGCAAGAAGTTTTTGGTTTTGTTGCAAATGGAGGCTTCGCCGAAGAAGTTATCGCACCCGCTAAAAATGTCTTCCCTAAACCCCCTAAAATGGATTTTGCTAGCGCAGCCTCTTTTTTAATGGCCTATGGCACTTCTTATCACGCCCTAAAAAACAGAGCAAAACTAAAAGAAGGAGAAACACTTGTTGTTCTAGGTGCATCTGGCGGAGTTGGTCTTGCTGCAGTAGAATTAGGAAAACAAATGGGTGCAAGAGTTATTGCCTGTGCTTCAACCCAAGAAAAGATTGACCTCTGTAAATCTTATGGCGCCGACGAAGGGATTAACTACAGTACAGAAGATCTTAAAGAACGTATAAAAGCCTTAACAGAAGGAAAAGGAGCAGATGTGATCTATGATCCCATCGGGGATAAATTCGCTGAACCAGCACTAAGAGCCATCGGTTGGGAAGGGCGCTATTTAGTGGTTGGTTTTGCCGCAGGTGAAATCCCTAAAATCCCCTTGAATTTAGCCTTATTAAAAGGCTGTCAAATTGTGGGTGTTTTTTGGGGATCATGGGCGATGCAGTTCCCCACAGAGAACATGACAAATACCATGGAATTAGTTCAATGGCATGCAGAAGGAAAACTTAATCCACACCTACATGCACAGTATCCTCTTGCAGAAGCTCAAAAAGCCATGCAAGAAATGATGGATAGAAAAGTGCGAGGTAAAATTGTGATTAACTGTGGCTAATCCCTTAAGAAAGTAATGCTTTTACGATAGTAGAAATGGTTTTACCATCTGCAGTCCCAGCCATTTGCTTTGAGGCCATTCCCATTACTTTGCCCATGTCTTTCATCCCTTCAGCGCTTGTTTGAGTAATGATGTCTTGTACGATTTTTCTGATTTCATCTTCAGACAATTGGGTGGGTAAAAAGACCGCAATTATTTCGGCTTGTGCTTCTTCTGGCTCTGCAAGATCAACACGGTTTTGATCCCTAAAGATTTGTGCGCTGTCTTTGCGTTGCTTGACCAGCTTTTGAACCAATTTAATCTCTTGTTCTTCGGTGAGTTCTGTTCCTGCGGCAGTAGCAGTTTGCTCTAAAATTACGGCAGATTTGATGGCGCGTAAAGCTTCTAGCTTTAGGCTATCCTTTGCGCGCATGGCGTTCTTAATCTCGTCTGTTAAATTGGCTAATATTCCCATGTTTAGTCTACGTTGTCGTGTAAAAATGAATTATTTGATCTCAACTGTATATCATCGTTTGAGTCACTATCCAGCGATAATGTTGAAGGAGCTTGTTCTTCTTGAGTGCCATCAAGTTCGAAACCTAGGCGTTTATAGGCTGGTTGACGCTCCATCTCTTCAATGCGATTGATATTGTTATTAAAGGTATAGTTGAACTGCTTTAATTGTTCTTTTCGCTTTTCGTTTTGAAGGTTGATGCTTTCGCGAATCGATTGATCGAATGGACTTGATTCTGTAGGCGGCAAGGCTTGTTTTGCCTCTTCGTTTTCAGGGATTTCTGCAATTACCTTTAGTTCAATATCAGCAATTTCGGTGGCTTGTAGTTCCTCTAGTTGATTGACAGGGGCTTCTTTGATCTCTTCTAATTGGAAAACCGTTGCAATAGGTTCTTCAATTGTTTGAGGAACTTCAATCTCTTGGCTAGTAAGCTCTTTTTGAATTGGCAATTCAAATTCAAATTGAATTTGCTGTTTTTCCTCGCTTTCGATCAATTCGTGATCAACAACATCAATTTCATTAATAGAGGAATCAATTTCGTTAAAGACAAAATCATCTTCAAGGGTAACGTCTTCAACTGCTTCGATAGAAGGTGTTGATTGAATAGGAGTCACTTGTTCTGCAATAACTTCGAGAGAAGCGATTTCTTGTTTGGTCGCAATCAATGGATTTTCTTCTACAGCAACTACAATAGTGTCTATTACTTCAATCCCATCGTTAGGAGAAACCACTTGAACATCATCAACTTCAATGGCATTTATGGTAGTTTGATCGATTGACTCATCTTGTGGTGTAACCTCAAGGGCCTGATTTGTAACTTTTGGCGAAGCCTCAAATTCTTCCAAAACCACCTTTGGCAAAGGGTCTAAAACAGGCTTAACTTCATCTGCTTCGTCTTCTAGACTGTACTTGATAATAGGCTCGTCTGAAGGTGTTTCGATCGGTACTTCAAAGATACTTTGGGGTGCTTTTTCTTGAGTTAAATCTTGAATTAAAGGCTGCTCTTCTTCCAGGGTATGGATGATTTTCTTTGCTTCTGTGTTGACAATTTCGTGTTGCTGTTCAGAGTTAAAACCGGTGGCAATAATGGTAACAGAAATAGTACTGCCCAGAGCGGGATCTTCTCCTACACCCATGATAATATTGGTGTTATTACCTGCTTCTGTTTGAATAAAATCATTGATTTCTCCGATTTCATCAATGGTGATTTCTTCTTCTCCAGAAACAATTAAAAGCAGTACATTTTTACATCCTGCAATCTTATTGTCATTTAATAAAGGTGAGTCTAAGGCTTTGACAATGGACTCTTGGGCGCGATTTGCACCTTCAGCTATTGCAGATCCCATGATGGCAGAACCACTGTTACTCAAGACTGTTTTTGCGTCTTTTAAGTCAATGTTTTGTGTGTAGTGGTGGGTAATTACTTCTGCTATACCTCTAGCGGCTGTGGCTAATACTTCGTCTGCTTTGGCGAAGCCTGCTTTAAAGCCTAAATTACCATAAACTTCTCTTAGTTTATTGTTGTTGATGACGATAAGAGAATCAACACTTGATTTTAGTTCTTCGAGTCCTTTTTGGGCTTGTTCAAGGCGAATTTTTCCTTCAAATTGAAAGGGCATGGTCACAATCCCAACGGTTAAAATGTCCATATCACGGGCCATTTTAGCAATAATAGGAGCTGCTCCAGTTCCTGTTCCACCGCCCATTCCAGCGGTGATAAAAATCATTTTTGTCTGGGTTGAAAGCAGTGTTTTTACATCTTCTAAACTTTCTTGTGCTGCTTGTCTCCCAACATCTGGATTAGCACCTGCACCAAGACCTTCTGTCAAAGAAGCGCCTAATTGTATTTTAATGGGGACTGAACTTTTTTCTAAGGCCTGTGAATCGGTATTACAAATAACAAAATCAACCCCCATGATTCCTTGCTGGAACATATAGTTGATCGCATTACCTCCACCACCACCTATTCCAATGACTTTGATGACATTGCTGCGGTTTTTAGGCAAATCAAAATTAAAATTCCCTGGGATGTTGTCCATGGTTTCTTCTGACATGTGATTTTTCTTTAGGCTTTATCTAAAAATTCTTTAAACTTATCTGTCCATTGTTCAAAAATGGAATTTCTGTTCTTTGGAGCAACGGGCTGCGGCATTTCATCCACTGGCACATCTTGCTCAAGGGGCACCTCTTGCGGCTCTGGCATTAAATCTACCGGCATTTTATCTAATGCTGCCATCAACAGACCCACAGCGGTAGAGAAGGTTGGGCTTGTGGTAGACTCATCTGAATCTCCTGCTAGATGTTCGTTTGGATAGCCTACACGGGTATCCATTCCAGTGATGTATTCGACCAGTTGCTTAAGGTGCTTTAATTGGCTTCCTCCACCGGTTAAAACAATCCCTGCAATAAGTTTTTTCTTTTGATCGTCGTGCCCATAATTTTTAATTTCTAAAAAGCATTGCTCGATGATTTCAATCACCCTTGCATTGATGATTTTAGAGAGTGTTTTTAAAGAAATCTCTTTTGGATCTCGCCCTCTTAACCCAGGAATGGAAACAATTTCTGTTTCTTTATTTTCTCCCGGCCAGGCAGAACCAAATTTTACTTTTAGCAATTCTGCTTGCTTTTGAATAATAGAACAACCTTCTTTAATGTCTTCAGTAATGACATTTCCTCCAAAAGGAATTACTGCAGTATGGCGAATAATCCCATCTTTGAAGATAGCAAGATCAGTAGTTCCACCTCCTATATCGATTAGCGCAACTCCCGCTTCTTTTTCTTCTTGGCTTAACACCGCATCTGACGAAGCAATGGGTTCAAGGGTAATTTTCCCCATTTCTAGGCCTGCGCTTTTAATGCATCGACCAATATTGCGGATCGAAGATACTTGGCCAACAACTACATGGAAATTCGCTTCTAATCTTCCGCCGTACATTCCAATGGGTTCTTTGATCTCTGCTTGACCATCTACTTTAAACTCTTGTGGTAAAACGTGAATGATTTCCTCTCCTGGGAGCATGACAAGCTTGTGCACTTGATTGATTAAGGTTTCTATATCTTGTTCATCGATCACCTCATCTGCATTTTCTCTAGTGATATAATCACTATGCTGAAGACTTCTTATATGTTGCCCAGCTATCCCGACCACAACATCGCTTATGGTTACACCAGATTTAGCCTCTGCTTCTAGGGTTGCTTGTTGAATCGACTGTATGGTCTGTGTAATATTATTGACCACCCCACGATGTACTCCTAGACTTTGAGATTTTCCTATCCCTAGAATTTCCACTTTGTCAAATTCGTTTTTTTGCCCAACCATGGCGACTATTTTAGTCGTACCAATATCAAGCCCAACGGCAATTTTCTTATTTTCCATATCCTTAGTTATGACGGGCAACGACCTGCTTATCATAGGTCAAATTGATCCGATTAAATTTTTTGTCTTTGTTTTCTAAAGTAAAAGCACAAAAGCGCTTTAACTTTTCAACCTTATGTTCAAAGGCGTTGTCCTCGCCCCATACCACCTCAAAGGGATAAGAGCGAAGTCCTAACACAAAAGCACTGTTTTGCCATTGAAAGTCGATCACCTCTGCTGCTAAAAAAGCATCTGAAGACAACTTAGAAATCAATTGAACGAGTGCTTGCATATTTTCTTCCTTTAACTCACCGTAAAAAAGTGGAACCTTAGCGGTAAAGCGATCCGATAGCGGTATGACTTTTCCAACTTCATCGAGATAAAAACTGTTATCTGCTTGTATACGAACAATGGGCAGTCGCTCTTCTATTTCGATGTGTAATTTCCCTTCAGGAACGGTAAATAGCTCAGCGCTTTTTACCACCGGGTGATCTAAAAATTGCTGTTCTACCTTATTCAAAGCTACCATATCTTTTTGCTGAAAAAACAAACTGTCATTGCTTTGTATCAACAATTTATTAACGATTTCTACATCTAAAAATCGCGCACCTTTTCCCTTAAAATTAACCACTAATTCACTGGTTAATATATTATTAGATCTAATTTTAGTCAAGACGACAGAACCCACCAACATCGCTAGCATAAACAATAAATGAAGTATTTTAGATCGTTTCATTCTGCTCTAATTTTTTCTTTAATGTGCTCAATTCTAACCCGACATCCCCAGCACCTAGCACCACTTTAATGCGCTGTGGCAATTGCTTGACAAGGGCTTCTAATGCTGTTTTTTCCAATACTTCAACCGGAGTTGTTGGATCGATTTTTTTGGCCAAAGCCTGTGAAGTTACCCCTGCAATAGGCAATTCTCTTGCGGGATAAATCGGTAGGAGGATTACACGATCAAACAAGGATAAAACTGCTGCAAAATCGTCCATAAAATCCTGAGTTCTTGAAAATAAATGTGGCTGAAAAATCACACACTTTTCTTCCTGCGGGAAAGCATCTTCAAGGGTGTCAAAAACAGCTTTGATCTCTGTGGGATGATGGGCATAATCATCTATCAAAACATGTGCATTAGACATTAACTTTAATTGCAAGCGTCGATCAACTCCTTCAAAATGTGCGAGGGCTTTAACCATTTTTTCTTCCGATAAGCCGTGCTGACTTGCCATGGCAAAAGCAGCAATTGCGTTCGAAAGATTATGCAGTCCTAACTGGCTAAAGTAGGTATTCACGTAGATGCCCTTCGGTGTGTGCAAATCAAATTGATACCCGTATCCTTTTGCCTGAACAGCAGTCGCATAATAATCTGCTTTCTTGCTGATACTATAAGTCAGTCCAGGCAGAGATATCCCTTTTTCGACAATCTTTACCTGTGTAATCTTATTTGAAAAGTCACGATAAGCAGCAAAAACCGCCTCTTCTGTACCATATATATCGAGGTGATCTGCATCGACAGATGTAATACACCCAATGGAAGGAGACAACTGTAAAAAAGAACGATCAAATTCATCTGCTTCAACTAGAATTGTGTCGAGACCCGTAGAAACTAAATTTGTATTCTTTTGATTCATCACTCCGCCAACAAAGGCAGTAAATGCTTCATCTAATGAAGAAAATAGATGTGCCAAAATAGCCGTGGTAGTGGTTTTACCGTGTGTTCCCGCTACCGCTAGGGTAGGTATATCTTTTGTGATTTCACCTAAAAAAACAGAGCGCTTAACAACACTGTTCCCCTGTTGCTCAAAATATTTTTTTTGAGGGTGCCCCAAAGGGATAGCGGGCGTAAAAATCACCTTTGTCTCCTTTGCTTGAAATTGCTTGGGTAGTGCTTCAACAGTTTGATCAAAAACTATGGTTGCTCCTTCTTTTTCTAAAGCTTGTGTTATAGGCGAAGGAGTTTTATCATAGCCCCCTACTTTGCATCCATGTTGCAACAAAAAGCGAGCGATAGAAGACATCCCTATTCCACCTATTCCGATAAAGTAGTATGGCTGCTGTGTCATGCTTTTTGCTGTAATTGATGGATCATTTTTACAATTTCTTTTGTCGCCTTTGGCTTTGCCATTTGACGAATATTTTCGGTTAATTCAAGTTGTTTTTTTGGCGATGTTACAATCGCCTCAAAAAGTGTATTAAATGATTGCTCTATGTCTTTCTCTTCGATTAAAACAGCAGCATTTTTCTTGGCTAACGCATTCGCATTATGGAACTGATGATTCTCTGCCACATTAGGCGAAGGAATCAAAATAACAGTCTTACCAACCAAACACAATTCTGAAACACTGGCAGCGCCTGCGCGCGAAATAATGATGTCTGCGGCAGCGTACAACAAGTCCATCGCTTTGATAAAGGGATAAATTTTAATATTGCTAGTGGAAAGATTTTTAAAGCGATCGTAATATAACTTTCCGCATTGCCAAATGACATCTAACTCTAGCTTTTCAAAGTAATCAATATTTGCCGCAATTAGTTCATTAATGCGTTGTGCCCCTAGACTACCGCCTAAGACAACCAGGGTTTTTCGGTCTTTTGAAAGTTCAAAATGTTGTTCTGCTTTGGGTGTTAAGTCGTTGGTATTAATCAAAGAACTGCGTACAGGGTTTCCAGTATAAATGATTTTATGTGCTGGAAAAAAACGCTGCATTTCTGGGTAAGCCACTGCGATTGCGTTGGCCTTTTTCGCCAAGAGCTTATTGGTTATCCCAGGGTAAGAATTCTGCTCTTGCAGAAGGGTTTTACTTCCAAATAAATTCCCAACAAACAACATTGGACCACTGGCAAATCCTCCAGTACCGATCAGGACATCGGGGCGATATCTCAACCAAATGAATATTGACTGAAGCAAACTAATCGCTAATTTTAAAGGGAAAAGAATATTTCGCCACAGTTGCTTTCGCTGCAGTCCAGAAATCCATATTCCATGAATCTTATAACCAGCCTGAGGCACTTTTTCCATCTCCATTTTACCTAGGGCTCCAACAAAAATTATGGTCGCTGCAGGATTTTGGGCTTTTAACTCATCGGCAATGGCGATAGCTGGGTAAATATGCCCTCCTGTACCTCCTCCAGAAATGATGTACTTAGATGGTTTCACTTAAAACAGCTAAAGGATTATCTTCGTTGATTTCTTCTTTTTCTTCTTTTTTAACAGTGGTTACACTGGCGCTTAAAATAACACCAAAGGCAACACAAGTCATCCACGCAGCAGTTCCCCCACTGCTGATCATTGGTAAGGTTTGCCCAGTAACAGGAAACACATTGAGAGCGACCCCCATATTGATAAAAGCTTGAACAATCACAGGTAAACCTACTCCCATCACTAGAAGTTTTCCATATACCGTATTCACCCGTCTGGCGATTAGCATTAACCGGAAGAGAATAACGAGGTATAAAAGGATGATTATCACTCCGCCTACTAAGCCAAACTCTTCTACAATAATGGCATAAATAAAGTCTGAACTACTTTGAGGTAAAAAGTTTTTCATCACGCTTTTCCCTACCCCAAGTCCGGTAACTCCACCCGTTGCAATAGCAATTTTAGCGCGCTCGACTTGGTAGTTTCCAGAGCTACCTTCGCTAGGAGAAGTAAAGTTTTCAATACGACTCATCCAGGTATCAATACGGTTTGGCATAGCCTCTGGAAAAGCTTTTGCGGCTAAAATAAACATGATGAATGCAACTAAGCCAATTCCTAAAATGACTAAGAGGTGTTTGATGGGATAATTCCCAAAAAAACACAGTAAAAAGACCATCGCAAAAACAATGACAGCTGTTGATAAATTCGCTGGTAAAATAAGTGCAATAACAATCCCCACTGGGAGCCACAACGGCAAGAGGGTTTGACTAAAAGTCAATTGCTGCCCAAAGGTTTTATCTAAATAATGCGCCACATACATCATCAAGACTAAAAAGGCTAAAGTGGAAGTTTGAAAACCAATCCCCACAAAAGGAATCCTTATCCATCGACTAGCATTTGCTCCTCCTATGGTGGTCCCTTGAGAAACGGTATAAATCAAAAGCAGGATGACAATAGGTAACATTAAAATTGAGATCCCCTTAAAATAATGAAAGGGAATGCGGTGAATTCCTATCATGATTACAAAACCCATTACAAGAATAAACATGTGTTTAAATAAGTGTTGCCAAGGCGTTCCATTGCCCACTACATAGCTTAAATTTGAACTGGCACTAAACACAGGGAAAAATGAAAATATAGCCAGAAGGGCCAAAAAGCCCCAAAGCGCCAAATCTCCTTGTATGAGTTTATTCTTCTGTTCCATTAAAGTCCTCTTACGGCTTCTTTAAATTGATTTCCGCGATCTTCATAATTGTCATAAAGATCAAAACTAGCACAGGCAGGCGACAACAATACATACTCGCGTTTGTTAGCTAATTGATGCGCCATCTTAACTGCTTCACGCATTGATTGCGTTTCTACCATAAGGTCTACTACTGGAGAAAAAGACTCAATAATTTTTTCATTATCCACCCCTAAACAAATAATGGCTTTCACTTTTTCACGCACTAAAGGCAATAGAGAAGAATAATCATTCCCCTTATCTACTCCCCCTACTATCCAAACCGTTTGCCCTTCCATGCTTTCTAAAGCATAAAATGTAGCATTGACATTTGTTGCTTTTGAGTCATTGATATAGGTTCTATTTTGAATTTTCAACACATGCTCTAAACGATGTTCTACTGCTGTAAAACTCAATAAGCTGTTGCGAATAGATTCTTTACTAATGTCTAATAAACTTGCAACAGAGGCGGCAGCCATAGCATTGAGTAAATTGTGTCGCCCTTGAAGCGGAAATTGTGTTGTATTAATCATAGTGGTTGGTTTTGTAGTGTTTATTGATATTGTATCGTCCTGAAAGCTTGTTCCAGTTTGAGCTGCTATAGATATCCCGAAGGGAATTTTTGTCGCAACAGTATTATTAGTTTCTAAGGCTTTAGTGAGCACCTCATCATCTGCATTAAAGAGCAAGAATTGATCTTCCGTTTGATTCATGCTTAAGCGAAGCTTTGAAGAGATGTATTGCGAAAAATCGTTGTTGTAGCGATCTAAATGATCTGGGGTTATATTGGTAATCACTCCAATAGCTGGCGCGAAATTATGGATGTCGTCTAATTGAAAACTACTGATTTCTAAAACGTAATAGTCATAATCATTTTGAGCGACTTGCTGTGCAAAACTCATCCCTATATTCCCTGCTAGACCTACATTAAATCCTGCTTTTTTTAACAAGTGATAAATAAGAAGTGTGGTGGTTGTTTTACCGTTACTACCCGTGATCCCGATGATTTTAGCTTGGGTAAACTGACTGGCAAATTCAATTTCAGAATGAATTGGAATCGCAGCAGCACGAATCGCTTTAACGATTGCAACATGCTCTGGTATCCCAGGGCTTTTCATTACTAGATCTGCTTGAAGAATTTCTTCAGTTGAATGAGTTTTCTCTTCCCAGCGGATGCTGTTTTGATCAAGCAGTGATTTAATTTTGGGTTCAATTTGACCAGCATCAGACACCAACACCTCATAGCCCTTTTGCTGCGCTAAAATTGCCGTGCCTTGACCGCTTTCGCCTGCCCCTAAAATCACCATTTTTTTCATTAACGGAGCTTTAAGGTTACAATGGTTAAAATGCTTAATAGAATCCCCACAATCCAAAAACGGGTAACGATCTTACTTTCGTGATAGCCTTTCTTTTGATAATGATGATGAATAGGTGACATTAAAAAGATGCGCTGTCCTACTCCAGTTTTCTTTTTGGTATATTTAAAATAACTCACCTGTAGAACCACAGATAAATTCTCGATTAAGAAAATTCCGCACAATAACGGAAGTAATAATTCTTTGCGAATCATCAAGGCGATAACAGAAATGATCGCTCCAATGGTTAAACTCCCTGTATCCCCCATAAAGACCTGTGCTGGGAAAGTATTGTACCATAAAAATCCAATTAATGCCCCTAGAAAAGCAGCGACAAAAATGGTTATTTCTCCCGCATTAGGGATGTACATAATATTGAGGTAATCAGAGAAAATAACATTCCCTGACACCCAAGCAAAGATGCCCAACGTAAAGACCATGATGGCCGAACTACCTGCAGCAAGACCATCGATCCCATCGGTTAAGTTTGCACCATTTGAAATGGCTGTGATGATAAATACGACAATGGGAATAAAAATTAACCAGGTCAAATGTTCACTCCCAGGTATCCAATTGATTAATTCAGCATAATCAAATTCGTTGTTTTTAAACATCGGGATGGTGGTCATGGTAGACTTCTCTTGGGCATAAAAGGCCGAAGATTTCCCTGCGAGCTCTTCCATCTGAACTGGTATCTCCTGGCGTACAGTTACTTCTGGGTGAAAATAGAGCGTTGCACCCACAACTATCCCTAAGGCGATTTGACCAAGTATCTTAAATTTTCCTTTTAACCCTTCTTTGTCTTTTTTAAAGATTTTAATATAGTCATCAATAAAACCAATTGATCCCATCCAAAGGGTAGTAAACAACAAGAGTAAGATGTAAATGTTGTCTAGTTTTGCTAATAAAAGAACAGGGATTATGGTGGCGAAGATAATGATAATCCCCCCCATTGTAGGGGTACCCGCCTTCTCGTTTTGACCAGCTAGTCCAAGATCTCGAATGCTTTCCCCAATTTGTTGCTTTCTTAAAAAATCAATGATTCTCTTTCCAAAAAATGTTGAAAATAGGAGTGATAATAAAGCGGCAATGGCTGCTCTAAAAGAGAGGAACTGGAACAAACTAGCTCCAGGGAACTGGTATTGTGCTTCTAAATAATCAAACAAATAATACAGCATACTAAAACAATTGTTTACAGATTTCTTCTATGATTAAATAATCGTCAAAGGGGGTTCTTACCCCTTTTATTTCTTGATAATTTTCATGTCCTTTTCCAGCAACCAAAAGGACATCTCCATCTTTCAATTCCATACAAGCAGCTTTTATAGCGGCCTTACGATGGGTTATTCTTAAGGTCTTTTTATAATCTTCTGGCGCAACACCAGTTTCCATCTCATCAATGATTTTTTCAGGATCTTCATCTCTGGGGTTGTCTGCAGTAAATATGACTTTATCACTGTAGGCAGCAGCCACTTTTGCCATAATGGGGCGTTTGGCTTGATCTCTATTTCCTCCACAACCTACTAGGGTGATAAGGGTTTCATTTTTAGTGCGAATCTTACTAATGGTTTTTAATACATTCTCGAGGGCATCTGGAGTATGCGCATAATCCACAATTACAGTTGCTTTATGAGGTGTGGTAAAGGTTTGGAACCTTCCTTTTACATTTTTTAACGTACTTATCAGAGACAGTGTTTCCATCTCTTCTAAGTCCATCAAATGAGCTACAGCAAAGACCACTAATAAGTTTGATGCATTAAATTGCCCAACAAGGGTAGACCACACTTCCTGTTGGTTCAACTGCAACAACATTCCAGAAAACTGGGTTTCTAAAACCTTTGCCTGATAATCTGCATAATTATTTAGGCCAAAACTGTATTGTTTTGCCACACAATTTTGCAGCATAAATTTTCCGTTTTTATCATCTGCATTGATCAGTGCAAATGCACTCTTTGGCAAATGATCAAAAAATTGCTTTTTCACATCGCGGTAGGCGGTAAAAGATTTATGGTAATCCAAATGGTCATGACTTAGGTTTGTAAAAACACCACCAGTAAAAACCAGGCCTTTGATCCGATCTTGCGCAATCCCGTGAGAGGACACCTCCATAAAACAAAACTCAACTCCAGCATCAACCATTGCTCTTAAGTAAGCATTGATTTGTAAGGGATCTGGAGTGGTATGTGTTGCGGGGATTTCTTTGGATAAATATTTAACCACTATAGTGGACAGTAGACCCGTAGCAAATCCTGCTAGTTCAAACAAACGATAAAGCAAAGAGGTCGTGGTGGTCTTGCCGTTTGTTCCAGTTACCCCTATAAGCTTTAAGTCTTTTGAGGGTTGATCGTAATAATTAGAAGCCAAAATAGCTAGGGCAGCACGACTGTTTCTCGTCTCAATCCAAACAATATCATTTGCGAAATCTTGTGGCTTCTCTTCTCCCACAACAGCAATAGCTCCCTTATCAACTGCCTTTTGTATATATGCATGACCATCAACAGCATCTCCTACAATCGCAACAAATAAATCTCCTTGTTGCACTTGCCTAGAGTCAAAGGCAATCGCTTGAATTGAAACATCCGTTCGCCCTTGTGTCGCTTCAATCTGCACCCCAAAAAGTAGTTCCTTTAACTGCTTCATGATAATTCTAATATTATGCTTGAATTAGACTTGATCGCAGTACCCGATCGCAACGACTGTCGCTTAACCAGACCTTTACCTTTAAGGGTCACTTTTAATCCCATTTGTTCTAAAATCGCAAGGGCTTCCATCGCAGGCATTCCTTTTACATTAGGTACTTTTTGAGCGAGGATAAGTTCTTCTGTAGGAATAGGGTTTGCTGTTTTTAAATGCAATGAATCCACGCCAACTATAACTTCTTTTGGGGTAGTGTAATACATTTTTCGAGCAATTTCTTTAAAGACTGGCGCAGCTACAGTTGCCCCATAATAGCCTTTATTTTTATTCGGCTTATAGACTAATACAATGGCAGAATATTCTGGATTCTCTGCAGGGAAATAGCCCACAAAACTAGAGATGTACTGCATATTATCTGTAGCATAATCTACTTGACAAGTCCCTGTTTTACCGGCCATGGTAAAAGCTTCATCTTTAATTCGATTTGCTGTCCCCCATTTTTTATCTACCACATTAAACATCATTTTTCTTACCTTATCTAAGGTCTCTTGAGAGCAGATGGAAGGATTGATCACTTCTTTTTCAAAGTATTTCACAGTTTCCTTATCTGTCGATTGGATTTTATCAATAAATCGCGGTTTGACCATTTCGCCATTGTTCGCAACTGCATTGTAAAAGGCTAAAGTTTGCAAAGGAGTTAATTCAACACCATATCCATAGGCCATCCATGGAAGTGTAATCCCATTCCAAGACTTATCTGTTGGGTAAGGAATTTTTGGCTGGCCTTCACCTAAAATTGATACGCCTAACTTTTCATTTAGACCCATATTATAGAGACGGTCGATAAACTTTCTAGGTTGGTTTCTATAATGCTTGTTGACCATTTGCACTATCCCTGTGTTAGAAGAGACCTCAAACGCCTTAGAAAAGGGAATTAAACCATAGCCACCTTTTTTAGAATCTCTCACTTTGTATTGATTGTAAAAAGTGAGCAAGCCATTTTTAGTATCTACTAATTCATGTGGCTTAATCACCTTATCTTCTAGAGCAGCGATCATTGCCATTAATTTAAAGGTCGATCCTGGCTCATAGGTCACCCCGACTGCATAGTTTAGCTTTTCATAATACTTCCCCTCTTTGGTTCTTCCTAGGTTAGCAATGGCTTTTACTGCACCGGTCTTTGTTTCCATAACCACCACTGTTCCATGCTCTGCTTCATAAGCTTCAAGCTGTCGTAACAACGCATGATGCGCCACATCCTGAACATTAATATTTATGGTTGTAAATACATCATAGCCTTCTGTAGGCTCTTTTTCATTGTTATCATTGATAGGCTTCCACTGTCCATTGGCAATTTTTTGCTTTAGACGTCTTCCATTCTCTCCTTTTAAATACTGACTAAAAGCGCCTTCTAAACCTACCCTTAAAAAGTTACCCGCTGGATCTGGCTTTTCATACCCAATGGTTCGTTCTGCGATTTTCCCAATAGGATGCTCTCGAATAAGTTTTGACTCAACGATCAAACCTCCTCTCAATGAAGGCATTGAAAAGAGAGGAAGTTGTTTGATTTGCTGAAATTCAGAATAGGTCAAGTTCCGCGCGATTAGCGTGTATCTATTGCCTGTTCGCTTTGCTCTTTCAAGCATCACTAAACATTCATTTGCTGTTTTATCTAAAAGGGAAGAAAGCCCTTGAGCAAGTTCTTTTTTATGGATTTGGAATCTTTTGTCACTTACCACTTTTGCGTCCCATCTAATTTCATACCGCGGAACAGTAGTCGCAAGAAGACTTTGATCATCTGCATAAATATTTCCGCGACTAGGTGCCAAAACAAAATTCTTAACTGTTCTTTGCTTCGCCAAAGTGCGATACTTCTCCCCTTCTTGGGTTTGAATAAAAACCAATTTCCCAATCAAGACAATAGCAAACAAGAACAAGCCTACCACAAAGAGATAGAAACGATTCATGATATGTTTATCGTTGACCTCCATTATTCTGCTCGCTTCAATTTTATGGGAGGGGCAGTTGCTGGACCCACTCCTGTTTCTGCTAATCTTGCTGCAACTCTTGATTCCATCTTAAGATGCATTAATGAAGCCCGTGTTTCCACAAACTCACTTTTCACCTCTTTGATTTCAGTATTTAATTGAGCAATGGAGTAAATTTTACGATCAGCGCTATGCCCGCTCGCAATAATAACAAGGGCGAGAAAAGACAAGAACAACAACATACGCCAGTTTTTTAACGCATCGTCTTTGATCAAGAACTCTAAATTCAAAAGGGCTAACAACTGATTCATATCTTTTGCGCAATTCTAAGTTTAGCACTTCGCGCTCTACTGTTTCGTTTTATTTCTTCTTGGTCTGGGACTATTAGTCCCCCTACTTTTTTCATGGGGCAATCTCTATTGCCAAAAAAATCTTCTGGCGCCTTACCTTCAAAAACACCTTCACGGATATATCGTTTCACTAAACGGTCTTCTAGGGAGTGATAGGCTATACAAACAAGACGACCATCTTTGACTAAAAGCTCCCCGCTTTGTTGTAGAAAAGTTTTAATCACTTCTAATTCTTGATTCACTTCAATGCGGATCGCTTGAAAAACTTGTGCAAGTGTTTTATTTAAAAAACGTTCTGGAATAAGCGGTTTCAAAACAGCGATTAAAGCCTGGGTTGTCTCGATTTTATTTTCTTGCCTTGCAGCAATAATCTGTTCTGCTACTCTGTAAGCGCCTTTAACTTCACCATAATTTTTTAAGATGGCCGTTAGGGCATCGATTGAGTATCGATTAACCACATCAGTGGCGTCTAGCGTGCCTTCTTGATCCATGCGCATATCCAGCGGCCCATCGAAACGAATAGAAAAACCGCGCTTTTCTGCATCAAACTGATGAGAAGAAACGCCAAAGTCTGCCAAGACACCATTCAACTTCTTGACTCCGTACAACTTTAGATAACGCTTGAGGTCTTTAAAATTAGCTTCAACTAAGGTAAATCGCTCATCATTAAGTGCATTTTCATGTGCATCTTGATCTTGATCAAAAGCAAATAAGCGACCTTCTGGCGCTAGTTGATTTAGAATTTCTTGAGAATGCCCTCCTCCTCCAAAAGTGGCGTCTACATAGACACCTTTAGGGTCAGTGATTAGGGCCGTTACAGACGGCTGTAGTAATACCGGATCATGATAGCTAATCTTCGTCATCTTTATCCCCCATTACTTCTTCTGCAAGCGCACCAAAATCGACTGTTGCCTCGCTTATCGCTTCTTCATAACGTGTTTTATCCCAGATCTCTAGAATATTTACAGCAGAAGAAATCACTATTTCGCGATTGATTCCAGCATGTTGGACTAGATCTTTTGGAATCAATAAACGTCCTGTGTTGTCAATCTCTACTAAGCGAACCCCAGCAGTAAATCGACGTATAAAATCATTGTTTTTTTTATTGAAACGATTGAGCTTATTCACTTTCTCCATTAACACTTCCCATTGCTTTAAGGGATACAACTCTAAGCAAGCGTTAAACACGGCTCTTTTCAAGACAAATCCATCGTGAAGACTCTCTGCCAATTGCTTCTTTAATGCCACAGGAAGCATGATACGCCCTTTGGCGTCTGCTTTTAACTCATATGTTCCAATAAAATGCTGCATTAGACTGTTTAGCAATTGATTTGATCAAATATAATTTATAATTCCCACTTATTTCCACTTAATACCACTTTGTTAATAACTTTCCCACTTTGAACCCTCAAATCCCTATGAATCAAATGGCAAAAAATTAAATGGTGTTAATCGGTTTTAATGATTATATTTGACGGCTAATGCGAATGAGCCAAAAGGCATGGAAAAAACATTAACTCAAGAAGCAGACTACACTTATTTAGAAAAGGGAGAAGGTCAACCAATCGTTATTTTACACGGTTTAATGGGAGGACTTAGCAACTTTGAAGGTGTTTTAAATTACTTCCCAGAAAACGGTTATAAAGTCATTATTCCTGAATTACCCATTTATGACCTTCCGTTAAAGTCAACGACTGTTAAAGCTTTTGCAGAATATTTACATGGTTTTTTAACGTTTAAAAATTTAAAAGACGTTATTCTTTTAGGTAACTCTTTAGGCGGACATATTAGCTTAGTGTTTTCAAAAACATATCCAGAATTAGTTAAAGGCCTTGTTTTAACTGGCAGCTCTGGATTATATGAAAACAGCATGGGAGAAAGCTACCCCAAAAGAGGTAATTATGATTATATCAAAACAAAAAGTGAAGAGGTTTTTTATGATCCAGCAGTAGCGACAAAAGAGATTGTAGACGAAGTATTTGAAACGGTCAACGACCGCAACAAACTCATCAAAACTTTAGCTATTGCTAAAAGCGCAATCCGACACAATATGGCTAATGACTTACCAGCTATGCAAACGCCCACCTGTCTAATCTGGGGAAAAAACGATGGTGTTACCCCACCAGATGTAGCAGAAGAGTTCAACAAACTCTTACCAGATTCAAGTTTATACTGGATTGATAAATGTGGACATGCTCCCATGATGGAACATCCTGTACTATTTAATGAGATACTTCATGAATGGCTAAATTTAAAGGAATACTAAAGCCTAGCCATGCGCGTAATTCATTCTGAATTTGTCATCAGTAATACCGATGTAGCAAAATGCCCAAAAGACCCTTTCCCAGAATATGCCTTTATTGGTCGTTCTAATGTGGGAAAATCATCATTAATCAACACCCTTTGCGCAAGGAAAAATTTAGCTAAAACCTCTGGTCGCCCTGGAAAAACACAGCTAATCAATCACTTTAAGATCAATAAAAATTGGTTTTTAGTTGATCTCCCTGGGTATGGCTACGCCAAAACATCAAAGACTACCAAAAAAGCTTTCCAGCAACTCATTACGCGATACTTTGAAAAGCGCCAACAATTGATCTCTGCCTTTGTTTTAATTGATATACGTCACGAGCCACAAACGGTTGACCTTGATTTTATGGAATGGCTGGGTACAAATTACATCCCTTTTGCCATTGTTTTTACAAAAGCAGATAAACTTAAACCCCTGGCTAGAGAACGAAATATCGATTATTATCTTGCAAAAATGAAGGAAGAAATGTGGGAAGAAACACCACCGTATTTTACTACTTCTTCACTCCATAAAACGGGCGTTGAAGAAATTCTAGCCTATATCGAGCAACTCAATACTGAATTTAAGAAAACGCGTTAAGCCTTCCCTTTTCTATCGATCTTAAGATTGGTAGCGAAATATTCGCAAAAATCATTCATAGTCGCAGTCATTTTTTCATTTTGAGTAGCGCGATAAAAAGTCTGCGCCATGGTCACTAAAGACTGATGAAAAAAGACATTCATTTGATCGATGGGCATTTCTTTAACCCACAAGTCCATGCGAAGTGTTTCTTGATTTTTACCATCCCACAAAGACATTAAAAGCGCTTGAGCTTCCTCTTCATTAACCCCACCGTCAGGTGCAGACCAAACGATTTTCTCTGGAATTTTGTTTTCGTCTAACTTAATATCAATCTTGATATTGGTTTCTTTTCCTTTGCTCATTATTTTGCGGGTTTATAATTCGCCTTTGTAAATAGTTCTTGTGCTGGCGTAGCTAATATCTGTTGTGTGGTTTCGTCTGGATTTTTTGAGACAAATGCTCGAACGATTTGCCATCCTAACCACTGCCCAATTTTGCCAGGACTTTCGTTATCAATTTCGAGATAAAATTTAGAAAATGGCGCGGGCTCTATAAAACGCAACAAATAACTTGATTGAGTTTTATAAAGCAACTCATTCTCAATAAAATACTGCCAAATAAAGCGTTCGTTCTCCTTTACCCAATTCATTTCTTTTTCGGTATAGCTTATCTTAATTTCATCTGCTGTATCGGGTAATAAAATATCTTTAATATAAAATCGCTTGCCGTAATAGATCATTTGGGCTAATAAGGTTCTATCTGCTGGTGCAGGCACAACACTTATGGCAAATTCATCTGATAAATGAGCCCCTAAATAGGCAATGTCCATATCTCGAACAATATATTGTGGAATCCCTTCATATAGTGGGTTGTTCGCACCTAAAAAGGTATCTAGAGAAATTAAAACCAATGAATCTGCATAAACTGTTTTGTTTTGATAATCCACATTATTGGTAAGCAGAATTACTTTGGGATCTTTTAGCCTAGGAAAATAATATTTAATATGCTGAAAAAGGGGTTTTAACTGTTTTTCAAAAGGAGCTAAAGACGGATAAACCTTGCTGATCTCTCCTTGTAAAAGTACCTGCAAACTGTCGCGTTGACGCTTTTGCCAGATACTATCTGGATATTGTTCTGGAAATAAATAGGGATAATCCTGTTTAAGCTGATAAAAATCTTCCTTAGAGGCGTTAAAGAATTTTTGATCAAAACGATCTAAGGTGATGTCAACAGGGATTTTTGCGATCTCCTCTTCAACTGCATTCGTTGAAGAACATCCTGAAATGACAAAAAAAAGTATTCCAAATAAGAAAAATGATAATAATGAAGAAAATTGTAGTTTCATTATGCTTGTTTTTTTCACCTTCATCAAGAAGTTTGCTATTTTTACACAAAGTTACATGCAAAAAATAGAGTAGCGATGAAAAGTCCAGAAAAAGTAATAGATCATATTGTTAAGTGGCTGAATGATTATGCAGATAAGGCTCAAATGAATGGCTTTGTAGTCGGGGTATCAGGTGGGATTGATTCTGCTTTAACCTCAACACTATGTGCAAAAACAGGACGCCCAGTAATTTGTTTAGAAATGGAGATTCACCAAGAAGAGAATCAAGTTTCTAGAGCTAAAGAGCATATCGCTTGGCTAGAGAAAAAATTCTCGAATGTAAGCCACCATTCCCTATCCCTTACTGGGGTATTTGATGCTTTTAAAGACATTCTTCCTCCCACCGATCAAGCAGATCAAGCCTTTCTAAGCCTAGCGAATACAAGAGCTAGACTTCGTATGTCAACCCTTTATTATTTTGCCGCACTACACCGTTACCTTGTTGCTGGAACAGGAAATAAAGTTGAAGATTTTGGTGTAGGCTTTTATACCAAATACGGAGACGGAGGAGTTGATCTAAGTCCCATCGCAGATTTGATGAAGTCTGAGGTTTTTGCACTTGCCAAAGCACTCAACGTCAACGAAGAAATTCAAAATGCTGCCCCGACTGATGGACTATGGGGAGATGATCGTACGGACGAAGATCAATTAGGTGCAACCTATAACGAATTAGAATGGGCCATGAGAAATGTGGGTACCGATCCTAAAGATTTTTCTGAAAGAGAAAAAGAAGTCATGAAGATCTATTTAGCCTTTAATCGACAAAACAAACACAAAATGGATCCCATCCCTGTTTGTGTTATCCCAGAAGGATTACTATAAAACTCGGTTTAATTTATTAGACACAAGGCGTCTTAATTGATAATAACTCATTACATCTTCTAACAAGCCTTTGTGTTCTTGGGTGGGGTCTTCCATTTCTGCTTGTAAGGATTCTATTTTACGATTAACTAAATGCTTGCGCAAACTCAAAATCGTTTCCGTTACCATCAAACCAATTTGTTGATCTCTTGTTTTAACAAAAATATTTTTCTTATCCCATTGATGCAGACTGTACTTTTCTTCATTCATCAAAATAGTACTCACCAGGCTACTTAACTCTGGGGCTAAGGTGGGCATTAACTTATCAATCGACAACAACCCTTGCGTTTGAAATTGCTCCAAAAGCACAAAAAACAAGGATCTAAAATCATCATTCGCGAGTTCAACTTCGTCTTGTTGCAAGTCCAAAAAGATCTTCTCGTATACCTTTGCCTTAACCATTGTTATTTCTTCTACAACTTCTTCAGACGCTTCAGAGAATTGTAAAACAGACTCTTGGAAAGTTTCTTCGCGATCTCCATACAACATTAAAAGGGTGATGATTTGTTTCTCTAACTCGTATAACTCGTCCACTTTAAGCGCAGGAGCAACAGGCTGCACCACTTGCATTTGAGGGACATTAGGCTTTCGCTTGTTTTGTGCATTGACTTCTTTGGCTCTTTTTTGCGCTAAAGCGCTAAAAAGGACTTCCTCAGAAATTTCCATAATTGCAGCACAGCTTTGCACATACACCTCTCGCTGGATTGCATCGGGTATTTTTGCAATACTGTCCACCATATCTTTAATGGTCGCCGCTTTTTTTACTGGATCGTTTTGAGCCTCTTTCATCAAAAGAGACGCCTTAAACTGTATAAAATCTTTTGCGTTTTCGCTAAAAAAAGTCTGCACCTCTTCTAGGCTATGGTTTTTTGCGAAGCTATCTGGATCTTCCCCCTCTGGAAAAGAACACACTTTGACATTCATGCCTTGAGATAAGATCATGTCTATCCCGCGCAAAGCAGCCCTTAGACCCGCAGCATCACCGTCAAACAAGACCACAATATTCTGTGTAAGTCGCTGTATCAATCGAATTTGCTCTTGGGTTAATGCAGTCCCAGAAGAGGAGACTACATTTTTAATCCCCCGCTGGTGCATTTGGATCACATCAGTATAACCTTCGACTAAATAACAACAGTCCTCTTTTGCGATGGTTTGCTTTGATTCATACAAGCCATAAAGGACTTTGCTCTTGTGGTAAATTTCGCTTTCGGGAGAATTGAGGTATTTAGCAGTTTTCTTATTGTCTCCTAAAATTCGCCCCCCAAAACCTACTGTACGCCCCGCCATACTTTTGATAGGGAAAAGCACTCGCCCACGAAAACGATCTATCTTTCGCTCTTCGATGGTGAGTCCTGTCTTTTCTAAGAACTCAAGTTTATAGCCCTTTTCTAAGGCTGTGTTAGTAAAAGCGTCTTTGGTTTCTAAGGCATAGCCTAAGTCAAAGGCCTTTATTGTTTCATCGGTAAAGCCGCGTTCTTGAAAATAGGTCTTCCCGATTGCTTTCCCTGCGCTGCTTTCCCAAAGGTTGTTTTTAAAATAATCTAAGGCAAATTCTGACACCAAAAGCATACTTTCTCTCGCATCTCTTTTGGCTTTTTCTTCATCTGTTTGCTGAGTTTCTTCGATTTCAATATTGTACTTTTTCGCTAGATACCGAATCGCTTCTGGATAAGAAAAACGCTCATGCTCCATCAAAAAAGCGACTACATTTCCTCCTTTTCCGGTACTAAAATCCTTCCAGATTTGCTTTACCGGAGAGACCATAAAACTAGGGGTGCGCTCTTGTGAAAAAGGACTGAGTCCTTTAAAATTACTCCCAGCTTTTTTAAGGGACACAAAATCTCCTATCACCTCCTCTACACGAGCGGTGTCATAGACTTGATCAATAGTAGTTTTTGTAATCAAAGGAAATAATTAATGGTGCTATAAACTTAAGAAAAAAGAACTTATTGCTTACGAGAAATAACGTAATTCACCATTTGTTCAAGGGCGTCTCTATAGGCATCTTGAGGGAACTCTAATAAGAGTGCTAAGGCTTTTTGTCTAAATTCTTCCATCTTATCTTCGGCATAGGTTAAACCTCCTGTTGCTTTGACCTTCTCAATAACTTCTCGCACACGTTTTTTATCGCGATTGTGTCTTTTGACAGATTGGATGATCCAGTTTTTCTCTGCAGTTGGGACATTATTCAGGGTGTAAATTAAGGGCAGAGTCATTTTTTGCTCTTTGATATCTATCCCTGTTGGCTTACCTATGGCCGTTTCGCCATAATCAAATAGGTCATCTTTTATTTGAAAGGCCATTCCTATATATTCCCCAAAAAGGCGCATCTTTTCTACCACCTGATCATCGTCTCGCACTGTTCTTGCTCCCATCGCGCAACAAGCGGCTAATAGGGTGGCTGTTTTTTGACGAATAATATTGTAGTAGACCTCTTCGGTGATGTCGAGTTTACGGGCTTTTTCGATTTGCAATAATTCTCCCTCGCTAATTTCTCTAACCGCGACAGAGATGATTTTAAGTAAATCAAAATCATCGTTCTCTATGCAGAGTAACATTCCTTTTGAGAGCATAAAATCCCCCACTAAGACGGCGATTTTATTCTTCCATAAAGCATTGACAGAGAAAAATCCTCTTCTAAGGTTAGAATCATCTACCACATCGTCGTGAACAAGCGAGGCGGTATGGATCAATTCTATTACGGCAGCACCGCGATAAGTTCTTTCGTTGACTTTGCCTTGATTGAGCATTTTAGCGGTCAAAAAGACAAACATGGGACGCATTTGCTTCCCTTTACGGTTAACAATAAAATGGGTAATACGATTTAATAGGGCAACTTTAGAAGACATGGAAGTGGTGAACTTCTCTTCAAACAGCTCCATCTCTTCATATATCGGCTCCTTTATCTGCTCAACGACTTTCATTGCTCAAAGATACACTTTCATCAAGTGTTTTCTTGATTTTTATTGGCTAATTGCCCGCAAGCGGCGTCAATATCTTTTCCGCGAGAGCGGCGAATGGTAGCAGTAATATGTGCTGCAGTAAGGTATTCTATGTATTGATCGATGATGGCTGGGTCGGCTTGTTGAAAGTCATCTTCCCCTATGGCATTGTATTCAATCAAGTTTACTTTTGAGGGGACTTGGCGACAAAAATTTACTAAAGCGCGTGTATGCTCCATATTATCGTTAATCCCTTTCCAAACGACGTATTCATAGGTCACTCTTTTCCCGGTCTTTTCGTACCAGTATTTGAGAGAATCTAGAAGATCTTCTAAGGGAAACTTTTCTGCAAAAGGCATAATCTGTTCCCGTGTTGCTTGCACGGCAGTATGGAGTGAAACTGCAAGATTGAACTGCACCTCATCATCGGCCATTTTTTTAATCAATTTTGGCAGGCCAGAAGTAGAGAGCGTAATGCGTCTAGGGGACATTCCCAATCCAGCAGGATCGGTGATTTTATTGATGGCCATAAGCACATTGTTATAATTCATCAATGGCTCCCCCATCCCCATAAAAACAATGTTTGATAAAGGGCGATTAAAATAGGATTTGCTTTGTTGATCGATGGCGACAACTTGGTCAAAGATCTCGTCTGGATTTAAGTTTCGCATTCGGGCAAGTTTTGCCGTCGCACAAAATTTACAGTCTAAACTACAACCCACTTGCGATGAAACACAGGCAGTTGTACGATCTTTTACTGGGATTAAAACAGATTCGACTATACGACCATCAAATAATTTAACGGCATTTTTTATGGTTCCATCTGCACTGCGCTGTTGTTGATCAACCGCAATGTGATTAATGGTAAAATGTTCTTCCAAAAAAACCCGGGTATCTTTGGATAAATTGGTCATTCCATCAAATTGATGGATTCCTTTATTCCACAGCCATTGATAGACTTGTTTTCCTCTAAAGGCTTTATCTCCTTTGGCTACAAAAAAATCTTGCAACTCTGTCAAAGAGTATGCACGTATATCTTTTTTTTCAGTAGCCATAAAGTGATTTATATAATCAACATAGCGTCACCATATGAGTAGAAGTTATACTTCTCCTTCACTGCAACGTCATAAGCTTCTTTGATAAAATCTGGATCAGCAAAGGCAGATACCATCATCAAGAGTGTTGACTTAGGAGTGTGGAAATTCGTAATCATACAATTGGCAATCGCAAACTCGTGTGGAGGGAAGATAAACTTATGCGTCCACCCGTTATAAGTGTTCAAGGTGTTGACAGAAGAAACAGAGCTTTCTAAACCACGCATTACCGTTGTTCCCACTGCACAAATTCTTCTTTTATTGGCTTTTGCTGCATTGACAACATCAACAACATTTTGCTCAATAATCAACTCTTCTGAGTCCATTTTGTGCTTCGATAGATCCTCTACCTCAACGGGGTTAAAAGTCCCTAGACCTACGTGCAGGGTTAGCTCGGCTAAATCAACTCCTTTGATCTCTAAACGCTTTAATAAATGTTTAGAGAAATGCAGTCCAGCAGTAGGTGCCGCTACAGCACCTTCATTTTTAGCATATATGGTTTGATAACGTGTTTTATCCTCATCATTAGGTTCACGCTTGATATATTTTGGTAAAGGGGTCTCTCCTAAATCTTTTAACTTTTTTCTAAATTCTTCATACGGACCATCAAAAAGGAAACGCAAGGTTCTCCCGCGAGAGGTAGTGTTATCAATCACCTCTGCGACTAAACTATCATCGTTTCCAAAATATAATTTGTTCCCGATTCTAATTTTTCTTGCTGGATCTACTAAAACATCCCACAAGCGTTGCTCTTCGTTCAACTCGCGCAATAAGAACACTTCTATACGCGCACCTGTCTTCTCTTTGTTACCAAATAAACGGGCTGGAAATACTTTGGTATTATTTAATACCATTACATCCCCTTCATCAAAGAAATTAATAACATCTTTAAATTGGTGGTGTTCAATGGTGTGCTTTTCGCGGTTTAAAACCATTAAGCGCGACTCGTCTCTGTTTTCAGCGGGAAATTCTGCTAATCGATCTTCAGGTAGCTCAAAATTAAAATCAGATAGTTTCATATATCAAGGTGGGTGATAAAATAATTTTTCTTATTAAAGGGGCAAATATACGTTCTGGATATAGGGGTTGTCAAGTAAATGGCCTACTTTCGGTCGACTATTTTTTAACTACTTGAAAACCAGTGCTTTTTAGATCTTCCCAAAAGCCAGGATAAGACTTACTCACAACTCCTGCATCGTTGATTGTTAAAGGGATTTTCAATCCCAAAGGCGCAAAAGCCATCGCCATTCTATGATCGTGATAGGTATCAATTGATTGATCTGCATTAAAACTTTGTTTAGCAGCTAATTGTAGACTTTTATCATCTACTGTAATTGTAGCACCTAACTTTCCTAATTCTTTTTCAAGGGCCAAAAGACGATCGGTTTCTTTTATTTTCAGGGTATGCAAGCCGGCTAAATCGCAAGCAACTCCTAAACCATAACAACTTACTGCTATAGTCTGTGCGATATCTGGCGCCTCGACTAAATCAAGCTCAATTTTTTGTGGAATAACAAAAGAAGCTTCCTTTTTAAGGATCAAAGTATTTCCTTCAAAATGACTTTCTACCCCTAATAGACGATAGATCGTTCTTAAAACAGCATCTCCTTGCAGACTATCTTTGCGGTAGTTGGACAAATGTATTTCGCCTTCTTCAGCTAGGGCGAGCGTACTAAACCAGTAAGAAGCAGAACTCCAATCTGATTCAACCACTTGGACTTGTTTATCAACTGCTGCTTGATAAGGAATATGTATAGTTTTTCCTTCAAAATTAGTCTTGATTCCCAGGCGCTCTAACAGGGACAAAGTCATTTTAATATAGGGCAAGGAGGTTATTTCACCTTCCAAATTAAGGGTTAAACCCTTCGCTAATTTCGGCGCAATTAATAGTAAAGCAGAGATATACTGACTGGATATATTTGCTGGAAGCGTTACTTCACCACCTTCTAATTGTTTTCCAATGATCGATAAAGGCGGATAGCCCTCTTCTTTTGTATAGCTAATATTTCCTCCTAATGCGTTTAAGGCATCGACAAGAAGAGCAATAGGGCGTTCTTGCATTCGCTGTGAACCCGTAAGAACGATGTCACTGTTTTCTTTGGTGGCAAAATAAGCAGTAAGAAAACGCATAGCTGTACCAGCATGATGAATATCTTTTAGCTTCCCCTCTGTATGTAATGCCATATGCATCGCAACAGAATCGTCAGAATTAGATTGATTTTCAATGGTTAATTGTGGGTACAATGCTTGTAAAAGCAACAAGCGATTGGTTTCACTTTTTGAGCCCGTTATAGTGAGTTTTGCATGAGCTTTTTTGGTGGGGTGCTGTAAGGCTAATCGCATAAATACGGGACTATTTTAATTTTTTATTTTGATGATGACGATCGTGATCACGTTTTGTTTTTAAATCGAGTTTTTGATCAAAGGCAGCTTGAAGATCTGTCCCCGTTTGGTTGGCAAGACACAACAAGACAAAAAGCACATCTGCGAGTTCTTCTCCTAAATCTTTGCTCTTATCACTTTCTTTTTCGCTTTGTTCTCCATAGCGACGGGCGATAATACGGGCGACTTCACCTACTTCTTCGGTTAACTGAGCCATGTTTGTCAATTCGTTAAAATAACGAACCCCATGGGTTTTGATCCATTCGTCCACTACTTTTTGAGCATTTTGTATGTCCATGAAAAACTTTTTTACAAAGCTAAAGGAAGTTTCAACAACTACAAGAATTGCTTAGAGGTATTGCTTTATTTCTGCTAAATTTTCTACAATTGGGCAGTGGTTGTGTAAGGGTTCATCGTGGCTGTTAAATTGTATGGCTTGCATTCCTAACGCAACTGCCCCCTCTATGTCAGCCTCAAAACTATCTCCGATCATTAAAGCATTTTTTGCAGTGGTTTCAGCTAAACTAAGGGCTTGATTAAAAATATCTGGATGGGGTTTCTTTATCCCTGCCTTTTCTGCGGTAAGCACTACCTCAAAATAAGGCGCTAAACCAGCATTTGCCATTTTCTTTTGTTGCACATTTTCAAAACCATTGGTGATAATATGTAAACGATAGTTTGGTTTTAAATAATCTAACAGATCAATCGTTCCCTCAAAAATATGAGTATGTGTAGATAGTTGATTGATATACCCTTTTGATAAGACGGTAATCACCTGCTTTGTTTGCGGACAGTTAACCGCCTCAAAAGTTTTCTGTAAGCGAACAAATCGCAATTCCTCTGTCGTGATTTTATTTTCGCGATACAATTTCCAAAAAGCGTGATTTATAGGGCCATAAGCCTCCATAAATGTAGCGGTATCAAAAGGAAAACTGTAATGGGCGAGTAATTGGTCAAAAGTAGCTTGAGAATTCGCTTCAAAATCCCATAAAGTATGGTCTAAATCAAAAAAAATATCAGTGAGGTGATCCTTATCTATCATGTGCCTTAAGATAATCAATAATGACAGAGCGATAGCCTTTATTTACCTCAGAATTTTCTAAAAATTTATTGCTTAAAGCAAAACTATGCACTCCCGTCGCAAGCGGAAGTTTATCCCCCATTGAAATCAATTTCTTAATTCCTTCTACAGGGCTGTATTGACGTAAACTATCTTCATTAGACACCACAGGGAAAATTTTTAAGGTGGTTGTCATTTCATTCGCTAGATCATAATAATAAAAGGGTACGGCGGTACTGGCACGGTACCCCATTATATTGGGGAAACTTAAACTAAAATCTGCTTGCACTTCTTGCATGATCAAGTTGCGATAACTTTCATTAACGGTACTAATCCCCCAAGCATATCTGATTTTTTGAATCTTTCGATGAATCAATACATTCAAGTCCTTGCGTTCTTTTTCAAATTGATTGCCTTTTTTATTCGCAGGAAAAGAGGCTAGCAAACCCACCTCGAAATAATCGGCTACTCCTTTAATCAAACTTTGGAAAGAGTTATTTCTAATCGAAATACCACGGTCCATATTCGAGCCTTTTGAAAATAAAAAGAAGAAATAAGAGTTGAATTTTGCCTTATAAAACAGGGTTTTATACTCTTGAAAAGTATCCCAAGGGTCTTTTCTAAACCCTAAGAGTACCATGGGTTGTTCAAATAGCTCCCAAAAGTTGAGTTGATAGAGCGCCTTCCCAAAGGTGGCTAAATTACTAAAAACAGATTGATGCAGATACTTATAAGGCGAGACCACTTCTATCAATGGCTTAAAACTTTCTCCAGAACTTTCCACGATAAGAAGATCTGGAAAAGTGTCTTTTAACAGCGATAATAACTCTGCAAGCCAAAAGTCAACTATAGGGACTTCGGCGAAGCCTTTTCTAACACAAAGACTTTGTTTTGCCTCAAAACGATCCAACTGATCTTTAACATGAGGTAGATATTCTTCATAGCGAGAGATCAAATAAAAGGTAGCCGCAAAGAGGTCAAAAGGAAAGGCCGATTCTTTTTTCCGCACTTCAAAAAAAGTGGGGTAAGTCTTCCATTGTTTTATGTCGACTGCAACGTCTTGCACCCCTAATTCAAAAAGCAAAGGCACCGCTTCGACAAAAAATTCATTGCCTAAAGGGGCTTTTCCATAACTCATTTTTGGACCTGTATAAGCGATAAAGGTCTCTAACTTTGAGGTGAAATCAATCTCTATCCCTAAAGCTGTGGTAAACACATGCGTGAAGGTGTACTGGATTCTAGGAGTGACTTTTTGGCAAAAAACCAATAGCATTTATAAGATGTTTTCGTCTGCAAAGCTAAAGTAGCTTTTTTCAGAAACAATTAGATGATCTAAGAGTTGAATATCGATGACTTTTGCTGCTTTATTGATTTTTTCTGTCAAGGCGATATCTGCCTTACTGGGCTGTAAATTTCCAGTAGGATGATTATGGGCCAATAACAGTCCAGTAGCCCCTACCTCAAGGCCTTTTTTAAGTAGCAAACGCAAATCGACTGTAGTAGACGCAATCCCTCCTTTACTCAAGCAATGACGAGTGATCACCTTATTTTGATGATTTAAATAGGCCACCCAAAATTCTTCGTGTGCAAGAAAACTTAATACCGGATGGAATAATTGATAAGCCTTTGCGCTACTATTACATTGGAGTTGTTTGATAGGCTCTGCCAAATGGATACGCTTTCCCAACTCTAAAGCTGCTTTTATTTTTACCGCCTTTGCCAGTCCTATCCCTTTCCATTCCATCATTTTTTCTAAAGCCATCGCATGTAACTCCATAATGTTGTTGTCAACCGCAGATAACAAACGCTGCATTAAATGCACCGCAGACTCCTCTTTATTCCCGCTTCCTATAAGTAAGGCTAGTAATTCTGCATTTGATAATTGTTGGGCACCATTTTGCTGCATTTTTTCTCTAGGACGATCGTCTATCGACCATTGTCTAATGGTAAAATGTGAAGGTTTTTGTGACATGATTTGGGTTATTTTAATACATTCGTTAGGCAAGCCTAAAATACATATTTATGCATTACCCACCTATTCATCATCAAGAGAAAAACTTTAACAACATCGTTCAATTGATGCAAATGTATCCTTTGGCCATGATTAATAGCTGCATGAATAATGAGATTGAAAGCACCCATACGCCATTGGTGTATCAACCCAATGAGAAGCTGGGAGTCTTGATTGGTCATATAGATAAATACAATCCCCAACTAGAACATTTTAAAAACAATACTGCCGTACAAATTATCTTTAACGGACCACAAGTGTATATTTCGCCTTCTGTTTACAGTACAACTCAATTACCCACTTGGAATTATTTTAAAGCACATTTAAAAGGAACCCTAATCCTAGAAAATGATCGTGAAAAAGTGAAACAGAGCTTGATCAATATGACTGCATTTTTAGAAGGAGATCAACCCAAATATAGTCTGGAACCTGATAATCCCAGAATGGAAGCCGCCCTGAATTATATCGTAGGGTTTCGCATTGAAATCAATTCCTGGGAAGGCAAGTATAAAATCTCCCAAGACAAGAAAAAAGAAGATCGTGAAAGAGCAAAGGTCGCTATGCAAACCGCACGAACAAATACCGAAAAAGAAGTCGCTTTGTTGTATTCAATGCACCGAACTAAAAAGAAACAATAAGCTCAGACAACTTTTCCCAGTCAAGACTGCCATAATTCCCAGAACTCATCATCAAAAGTGCTGTTCGCGAATATTCTTTTTGGAATAAGTATTGATGCAACTCTGCTGGTGTTGTAAACACGGTCAAATTAGGGTGATCAAAAGCTGTGCTGATATCTTCGACTGCGATAGGAGCTCTTCCTTTTATTTTTAAAGCTTCTGGATCAAAGAAAACAATGGCTTCATCAAGACCGTTCAAACTGTGTTTATACTGTGGCAAAAAAACAGGATCAAGACTACTGTAGGTATGCAACTCTAAACAACCTATTGTATTAAATTCTTCAAATTGACGTCCTACCGCTTGGGCCGTAGCAAGGACCTTACTGGGAGCATGAGCAAAATCTTTAAATAGATGCGCAGTTTTTCCAGTCACCATTTTTTCTAAACGTTTTGATGCACCTTTAAAACTTTCTATGGCTTCAAAAAAGTCCATTTCGTCCACCCCCATTAGTTGGCAAATCCATTTTGCCCCTGCAAGGTTCGCAAGATTGTGATCCCCAAAAACAGACAATGGTAAATCCCCTTCATCTGTTTGTAGATAGGTAACTCCCTCTTCTATCACTGCTTCGGGTTTTTGATAACTTTGCTTTCTTATGGTGTTTTGTGTAGTGGCCACAAGACGCGTTAACACTGGGTCTTCTTGATTGTAGACAATTGCTCCACCCGGAACTATCGTATCGATATATTGCTTAAACTGATCTTCATAATCTGCCAAAGTGGGAAAGACATTAATGTGATCCCAAGCAATTCCAGAAATCAGAGTGACATGAGGCTTGTACCATAAAAACTTTGGTCTTAAATCGATGGGAGAAGAAAGATATTCGTCTCCTTCAATCAACATAAAATCGTTGTGCTCTGTTAAATGCACCATGGTATCAAAACCCTCTAATTGTGCTCCAACCATAAAATCCACTTCTTGATCGTGGTAATTCAACACATGAAGCACCATGGCAGTAATAGAGGTTTTCCCATGACTTCCCGCAATGACGACGCGAGTTTTGTCTTTACTTTGTTCGTATAAAAATTCAGGATAAGAGTAAATTGGCACGCCTTTTTCTTGGGCTGCTAAGAGTTCTGGGTTGTCTTTTTTGGCATGCATGCCTAAAATCACTCCCTCTAAATCTAATGTAATTTTCTCTGAAAACCACCCCATGGCATCTGGCAACAAACCAGCATTTTGCAATCGTGATTTTGACGGCTCAAATATCGCATCATCGCTTCCGCTAATTTGATATCCTTTTGCCTTTAAGGCTAACGCCAAATTGTGCATGGCACTCCCACCGATAGCGATAAAATGAATTTTTTTCATAATGCTTTTTGCTGTTTTGTTTGCAAAGCCTGCCCTAATTCAAAGTTAGGGTTGATACTAAGCGCTTGCTTCGTCATAAGCAGGGCCTGATCCCTATCTCCTACAAAATCTAGTAGTTGTGCTTTTCGAAAATAAGCCCATTCGAGTGGGATGTTATAAACTGAACTTTGTTTGTCTATAAAATAATCAATAGAACAAAGTCCTATGCCTGGCGATAATTTATTTAACACACTATCTTCGGCAATTTTATAAGAAAAGTTCATCGAGTGCTGTGCGAAATAATCAGATAGATTTTGACTACAAAAAGATTGTTTTTCGAGTAAATCAAAGGCCTTTTTATAATAGTCCGTTGCTTGTGACTTCTTTGCTTCTGCTGCAGCGATAAACGCAAAAGAAAAATAAGCTTTTACTTGATCTAACTTCATTAACTGCTTTGCCAACACTTTTGCCTTATCGATATCTCCCCCTAAAAGAGAAGGAACCATACACAATGATTCAATATAAGCTTCAAGAGTGGGAAGATGATTGGGGTTTAACGCTAGCGCACGCTTAAAATTCTTCAGCATGGCTTTAACATAAGAGACAGAAAACATGCGGTTTACCTGTAGGGCTTTAATTCCATTTGCCCCTCCTAAGAGATATAACAACTGAGCACTTTCACCCTGGTTGCTTATTTTATCTTCAAGGGCTGTAATTAAATCGTCTTGTTCATTATAGCGTGAGGCGAGTTGAATCCTAAGGTTTATTTTTTCTAGGCGACTACTTTTTGACACTTGGATAGTCTTTTTTTTAAGAAGATATTCTGCTCGATTTGCTTCATTAAACTTTTTAAAAGGTGTTTTATTTTGCCCTAAAACAAGGGATGAAAACAACATTAAAAAAAAGACAAACCTCATCTTTAGTCTTCATTGATTAACTGCCATAAAGCATCTTTTAAATCCATTGTTCCCATTTGACTTACAGAAGAAATCATCAAATGCGGAATGTCTCCAAAAGCCTCTTTCATCTCAATCGCATATTCTGCCTTCAACTCATCGTCTAACAAGTCACATTTAGACAGGACAATCATAAAGTTTTTATCGATCAATTCTGGATTAAACGCAATCAACTCGTTGCGTAAAATATCAAACTCCTTTTTAATATCTGCCGCATCTGCTGGAATAAGATAAAGTAAGACTGCGTTGCGCTCAATATGTCTAAGAAAATAATGCCCTAGTCCTTTTCCTTCTGCAGCTCCTTCAATAATTCCTGGAATATCTGCCATCACAAAAGAGCGATAATCCCTGTATTCGACTATCCCTAAATTAGGCTTTAGGGTGGTGAATTCGTAGTCAGCAATTTTAGGCTTCGCCGAAGTAAGCACAGACAATAAAGTAGATTTCCCTGCATTAGGGAAGCCTACTAGCCCAACATCTGCTAAGACTTTTAACTCTAGGGTAATTTGTAATTCTTGCCCTTTAATTCCCGGTTGAGCATAGCGTGGGGTTTGACGGGTAGAGGATTTAAAATGCCAGTTTCCACGGCCGCCTAAACCACCTTCCAACAAAATAATTTCTTGACCTTTTTCTGTAATTTCCCCAATTAACTCACCAGTCTCTGTGCTTTTGATCAATGTCCCCAAAGGAACATCGATAAAAATATCTTCCCCTTGTGCTCCTGAACTGCGGTTTTTACTTCCGTGTTCCCCATGTCCAGCCGAAAAGTGTTTTTTAAATTTAAAAGTATAGAGGGTCCACAAATTAGGATTTCCTCTTGCGATCACATGACCTCCACGGCCGCCATCGCCCCCATCTGGGCCTCCCTTAGTAATATACTTTTCACGGTGTAGATGTATAGATCCTTTACCCCCGTTTCCCGAAGAAATAAATAACTTTACATAGTCGACAAAATTTCCTTCGGTCATTTTTTATTATTGTAGTGAATCAATTGCAGTCATCAATCGCTGGGTGATCTCTTCGATCGAACCAATTCCATTAATACTGTGAAATTTATTTTGTTCTGTATAGAACGCTCTTAAAGGAGCCGTTTTTTGATTGTACTCTTCAAAACGGTTTCGAATCTTTGCCTCGTCTTGATCGTCTGGGCGACCACTAGTTTCTCCCCTTTTTAATAAACGAGTGACTAATTCATCGTCGTCTGCTTCTAATGCTACAGTGGCAGAAATACTCATCCCTTTTCGACTTAAAAAGGCGTCTAAACTTTGCGCTTGTGCTTGTGTTCTAGGAAAACCATCAAAAATAAATCCTTTGGCTTGGGGGTTTTTTTCCACTTCGGCCTCTAACATATTAATGGTTACTTCGTCTGGCACTAAGTCACCTTTATCCATATAAGATTGGGCTAACTTACCTAAATCAGTTGCATTTTTAATGTTGTAACGAAAAACATCTCCTGTTGAAATGTGAACCAATTGGTAATGTGATTTTAAGAATTCTGCTTGGGTTCCTTTCCCTGCTCCAGGTTTACCAAAGAGGACTATATTGATCATAGTTTAATATTTATGGTGGCAAAGATACCTAAAATAAGCCTTTTCTCTATTCCCGTTTACCAATCAAAGATATATCCGTATTTTTGCCAAAAAGATTTATGCAGTTTTTTTCTTCACAAGCAAAATTAGGCATCCTAGGAGGGGGGCAATTAGGCAAGATGTTGCTCTATACTACCCGTAAGTGGGACATCACTACACATGTGCTAGACCCTAGTGAAGACGCGCCTTCGCGTATCGCTTGTGATCATTTTTTTCAAGGGGATTTTAAAGATTATCAAACCGTTTATGACTTTGGGAAAGAGCTCGATGTTTTAACCATTGAGATAGAACACGTCAATACAGACGCCTTAAGACAATTAGAAAAAGAAGGGATACAAACCTACCCTAACGCTGCAACCCTAGAGTTAATTCAAAATAAAGGGGTACAAAAAGACTTTTATGTGCAGCATAATATTTCCACTTCAGCGCATATGCGCTTCAAAAATTTATCCCTTTTACAGCAGGCAATAGACACAGATAAACTGCATTTTCCTTTTGTTTGGAAAGCAGCTAAAATGGGGTATGACGGCAATGGTGTTAAAATTATCCGTCAAAGCGAAGACTTAGACTTCTTGACCGATCAAGAATGCATGGTAGAGGATCTTGTACCATTTACACACGAACTTGCTGTCACGGTTGTTCGAAATCCTTCGGGGGAAGTGAAAACATATCCTGTAGTCGAGATGGAATTTCATCCAGAAGCTAACCAAGTAGAATATGTGCTTTGTCCCGCTAGAATTGATGACAGCATTAAAGAAAAAGCCACCCAAATCGCCCTGCAAGTTTCTAATGCATTGAATCATGTAGGTCTTTTAGCCGTAGAATTATTCCTCACTGAAGAGGGCGATATTTACGTGAATGAGGTTGCACCTCGTGCGCACAATAGTGGACATCACACCATAGAAACATCGATCACAGATCAATTTGAACAGCACATTCGCGCGGTCTTAGATCTCCCATTAGGCAATACTGACCTTATCACAGCTGGGGTAATGGTCAACCTTGTAGGTGCACAAGGCCATACCGGACAAGTGCACTATAACAATATTGAAACCGCTTTAAAGTTAAAGGGAGTAACCCCCCATATTTATGGCAAAAAGCAAACTCGTCCCTTTAGAAAAATGGGACATGTCACTATCGTCGATCAAGACATCAATACAGCCCGTGAAACGGCAGAAAAAGTAAAACAACTAATCACCGTAATTTCAAACTAATGGCACAAGTAGGAATCATCATGGGAAGCGCATCAGACTTACCCGTAATGCAAGAAGCAATCGATATTCTAAAAGAATTAGGCATTGATTATGAGGTAGACATTGTCTCTGCCCATCGCACCCCAAAAAAAATGATGACCTACGGACAAGAGGCACATCAAAGAGGGATTAAAGTGATCATAGCCGGTGCAGGAGGAGCAGCGCACTTACCTGGAATGGTTGCCGCAATTAGCCCACTACCTGTGATAGGAGTGCCGGTCAAATCGAGTAACTCTATCGATGGTTGGGACTCTGTTCTTTCAATATTACAAATGCCGGGCGGAGTACCTGTCGCAACTGTTGCCCTTAACGGAGCTAAAAATGCTGGAATCCTTGCCGCACAAATTATCGGAAGTTCAGATCAAGAAGTACTTGATAGAATTATTGCATATAAAGAAGGCCTAAAGGCCAAAGTAATTGATTCCTCAAAAAATTTAAACGCTTAAATCCAGTCCCTTGCAGAATCCACTTTTAGCTGAATTTCCGACCCCTTTTGAGACCCTTCCTTTTGATCAAATCAATACAGCAGATTTTCTCCCTGCCCTCGAAGCAGAAATTGAGAAAACAAAAGCGGAAATAGATCAAATTACTCAAAACCAAGCCCAACCCAGCTTTGATAACACAATTGAAGCCATGGAGAAAAGTGGAAAAAAACTGGGGATTATTTCTGGAGCCCTGTTTAACCTTAACAGTGCAGAGACCAGCAAAGCCCTGCAAGAGGTCACCCAAAAGGCAGCCCCTATCCTTACTGCCTTGCAGAATGACATTAGATTAAACGAGGTTTTATTTCAACGCATCCAAAAGGTGCACGATCTAAAAGACACTGCAGCACTCACGCCAGAACAAAAAACACTTTTAGAAAAAGAATACAAAGGTTTTGTGCGCAATGGTGCACTCCTACCAGAAGAGAAAAAAGAAAAACTTAGAGCGATTGATCAAGAACTCGCTCAGCTAGGGCTTCGCTTTGGAGAAAATGTATTAGAGGATTCTAATGCATTTTCACTACAAATAACAGACAAAAAGGAATTATCTGGCTTACCGCAAAGCGCCCTTGCTATGGCAAAACAAATGGCAGAGCAAAAGTCATTAGAGGGTTGGTTATTTACACTTGACTATCCCAGTTATGTTCCTTTTATGACCTATGCAGACAATCGGGGATTGCGTAAAAAAATGTGTCTTGCCTTTGGGAAAAGAGGATTCCAGCAAAACGATCATAACAATGAAACGGTAATTCAATCCATTGTTCAACTTCGTTATCAAAGAGCTAATCTTTTAGGTTATGATTCTCATGCAGCATTTGTCCTAGAAGAGCGTATGGCTAAAGACGAATCGACGGTTCGCGAATTTTTAAATGACTTGAGAAACAAAGCCTATCCCAAAGCAAAAAAAGAATGGGAAGAAATCAATGCTTTTGGACAGCAAGAGCTAGGTTATAAGACCATTGAAAAATGGGATACTGCTTATATCTCAGAAAAGATAAAACAAGTGCGTTTTGCTTTTAATGAAGAAGAGCTCAAACCCTATTTTGCTTTACCAAAGGTCACCACTGGCTTATTCAAAATAGTAGAACGCTTGTATGGGTTAAGTTTTAAAATAAGAAAAGATATCCCGGTTTACCATCCAGATGTTCAAGCTTATGAAGTAACAAAAGACGGTGCATTTCACGCCGTACTTTATGCAGATTTCCACCCGCGAGAAGGAAAAAGAAATGGCGCATGGATGACCTCTTATCGCGCTCAAAATCATGAACAACGCCCACATGTTTCTATTGTTTGTAATTTTTCTACCCCTACAGGAGACACTCCTGCTCTCCTTACTTTTAATGAAGTAACGACTTTATTTCACGAATTTGGTCATGCCTTGCATGGGATGCTTGCGAATACACATTATGGATCATTAAGTGGGACGAGCGTCTTTTGGGATTTTGTTGAATTACCTAGCCAAGTATTAGAAAACTGGTGTTACCAAGCAGAAGCCTTAGCACTTTTTGCGCAGCATTATAAAACGGGAGCGTTAATCCCAGCGCATTATATAGAAAAAATCATCAAGGCAGGGCAATTTCAGCAAGGGCTTCAAACCCTGAGACAGCTCAGCTTTGGCTATTTGGATCTTTCTTGGCATAGTGAAAACAGTATAGATATTAAAGGAGTTAAAGCGCATGAAAAAACCATCATGGCTCCTTTTCAATTTACTGAAGATCACGAAGAAAACTGTATGAGCACTGCCTTCTCTCACATTTTTCAAGGAGGATATGCCGCAGGTTATTACAGTTATAAGTGGGCAGAAGTTTTAGATGCAGATGCTTTTGAATTATTTTTAGAAAAAGGAATTTTTGATCAAGATACCGCCACAGCATTTCATGATCATGTCTTATCTAAAGGAGGGACAGAACATCCCATGACCTTATATAAAAAGTTTAGAGGTCAAGCCCCTAACCCAAAAGCACTATTGAAAAGAGCTGGGTTAGTCGATTAATTTTTTGCCGCTTGCCAGGCCATATAACCCCCGTCAAGCTCATAAATTTTATCAAAGCCTAATGCTTTCATCGCAACTGCTGCTCTTGCGCTTCGGCTGCCAGCCTTACAATAAATCATAACCGGTTTTTCTTTGTCTAACTTATTGATTTCAAAAGGAAAATCTAGTGAGGTAATGGAGATGTTAACCGCTCTAGGTAAAGCGCCATTTTCAAATTCTTCTGGGGTTCTTACATCAACAATGAGATAGTCGTGTTGCATGTTTGCTTTAAAATCCTCGACGTTTTGTAAAGTGCTAAAGTGCTGTATTAAAATTAGTGGAAGAAAAAATATTGCTTTCATAGCTAAAGGGTTTTTATAAAATAATATAGCCAGCCAATCGCCGGGATTAATTCTACCCAAAATAAAGTAATATTCTCTGAACTATCCTTCTTTACCACAAAAAGGGCGCATAAATAAGCTATACCCATCAAAACAAAAGCTGTGGGAGAAACATTTGCAGCCTTTGGAATTAACAATTCCATTCCAAAAAGCAAAAAGAGTAAAGCAATCCCTAGCCATCTGGTTTTTGATTCCCCAATCAATTGTGGAATGGTTCCCAGTTCTTTTTGATCCATTGCAGCATCCCTAATTTCAAATGGAAGGGTGGCAATAAAGACCAAGATAAAACGCTCTAAGAAAAAAAGATAATGGGTGAAATTCCAAGAAACCAAATCAATCAATGGATATACCGCTGTCAATAAAGTCCAACACATGGCAACGATAAAAATCTTTAGCCCATATTGACTGCGCAGGTTTCCAAATTTTGCGCGGATAGGAACAGCATAAGCAACGCAAAGTAGGAAACAAATAAACAATATAACCTGCCCTTGAAAAGACAACAAAAAAAAGAGGTAAACGGAAGATAAAAAACTCAATACACCAACTGGAATCAACAGCTTATACAAGCCTAACGTTGTCATTACTTTCTTTGAAAAGGGATAATACTTTATCGCATTATAGCCTAAAAAGGCCAAAGAAAAAATCAGTATCCTATCACTTAAGGTAGTTGATATACTCCATTGATAATGAGTTATTTCAAAAAAGCACAAAACCATTAAAGCGACATGAAAACTCGTCTTTATGTAAGCATCAAATAGACAGCGCAGATATAGCATGCGCCAAAAATAGGCAAAGTGTTTATAAGTTTATCCTTAGGGTTAAAAACTTCCTCTTGTTTTAAATAAAATCTATTTTTACTTATAACAGTTTGATGTAAATTTGTTGAAAAAAGTAGCATATGTTTGCGAACAGACATTTAGGTCCTAATGAAAAAGAAATTGCTCAAATGGTCAAGACCATTGGAGTGAATGATGTTGCTCAACTAATTGACGAAACCATCCCTAGCGACATTCGCTTAAAAGAAACGCTAGCGCTCCCAGAGGGCATTTCTGAATATGCTTTCCAAAAGAAAATTCAACAGTTAGCGCAAAAGAACAAGTTGTTTGCCAACTATATTGGCATGGGGTATCACCCTGCAATTGTTCCCGCTGTTATACAACGCAATATTCTTGAAAATCCAGGATGGTATACCGCCTACACGCCTTATCAAGCAGAGATTGCGCAAGGGCGTTTAGAAGCTTTATTCAATTATCAGACTGTTGTTTCAGATTTAACTGGCATGGATCTGGCGAATGCCTCTTTATTAGATGAAAGTACCGCAGCTGCAGAAGCGATGAGTTTACTTTTTGCGGTAAGAACCAGAGAGCAAAAGAAACGTAATAGTCATCGCTTTTTTGTCGCTTCTTCTACCCTGCCACAAACCATCGCTTTACTCAATACTAGAGCAACCCCTATTGGGGTGGAAATTGTCGTGGGCGATATTGAACAATATGAACTAGACGAAACCTATTTTGGTGCTCTTTTTCAATATCCTGGAAAAAACGGAAACATCATCGACCTAGCTGCACATGCTAAAAAAGCGCAAGCCCTAGAAATAAAAACAGTCGTGGCAGCAGATTTATTTGCCTTGACCTTGCTAGAAGCTCCTGCAAAATATGATGTTGACGCTGTTGTGGGCACTACGCAACGCTTTGGCATTCCACTAGGTTATGGGGGGCCACACGCGGCATATTTTGCGACAAAAGAAGCTTATAAAAGAAATATCCCTGGTCGTATTATCGGTCAAACAAGAGATATGGAAGGAAAGCCTGCCCTGCGTATGGCGCTTCAAACCAGAGAACAACATATCAAAAGAGACCGTGCTACTTCAAATATCTGTACCGCCCAAGTTTTACTCGCTGTCATGGCAGGGATGTATGCTGTGTATCACGGTCCCGAGGGTTTAAAAAATATCGCTTTAGACATTCATGAAAAGGCAAAAAAACTTGAAGTCGCTCTAGATAGTATCGGGATTGAACAAAGCAATACCCATTACTTTGACACTTTACAGATCAAAGTCGATGCGGAAAAATTGCAAAAAATCGCCCTGGATAATGAAATCAATTTATTTTATCCAGACAATCAAACGGCTTGTATCTCCCTTAACGAAGCGACGACTGAGGAGGACTTCACTGCGCTTATCAATGTATTTGAAACGTATACCGGCAAAACAGCAGCCGTAATCATTAATAATGAAAATCGTTTGCCTAGCGCGCAGTTACGCCAAAGCAACTACATGACCCATCCGGTTTTTAGTTCCTACCATTCTGAGTCGGCTTTGATGCGCTACATCAAAAAATTAGAGCGAAAAGATCTGGCCTTGAATCATTCGATGATTTCTTTAGGATCGTGTACCATGAAACTCAATGCTGCAAGTGAAATGCTCCCTTTAAGCTCCACACAGTGGAATAGCTTGCACCCTTTTGCACCCTTAGATCAAGTAAAGGGATATCAAGAAGTCTTAGAAAACCTTACCCACCAATTAAACATCGTGACTGGTTTTGCTGCTACTTCTTTGCAACCCAACTCTGGCGCGCAAGGAGAATATGCCGGTTTAATGGTGATTAGAGCCTATCATCAATCGCGTAATGATCACCACAGAAATGTGTGCATAATTCCAGCTTCTGCCCATGGGACTAACCCAGCATCTGCGGTGATGGCAGGGATGAAAGTTATCGTGACAAAAACAGATGAACGCGGTAATATCGACTGGGAGGACATCCAAGACAAAGCCATAGCACACAAAGACAATCTTGCGGCTTTAATGATAACTTATCCTTCTACTCACGGGGTTTTTGAATCTAATATTAAAAATATCACCGCATTGATTCACGATAATGGTGGACAAGTTTATATGGATGGTGCTAATATGAACGCCCAGGTAGGCCTAACCAGTCCTGCGGCAATCGGTGCAGATGTTTGCCACCTTAATTTACATAAAACCTTTGCCATCCCTCACGGGGGTGGTGGACCTGGAGTAGGACCTATTTGTGTTGCAGCACATTTAGCACCTTTTTTACCCTCTAATCCTATTATTGCAACAGGAGGAGACCACGCAATTGAGGCAATTTCTGCCGCTCCATGGGGTTCTGCTTTGGCTTGCCTTATCTCTTATGGTTATATCGAAATGCTAGGAAGTAGTGGATTGCAAAAAGCTACTGAGATTGCGATACTAAATGCCAACTATATCAAAGAACGACTAGACGGCGCATATCCAGTACTGTATACCGGCGACAATGGTCGTGCAGCACATGAGTTAATCATTGACTTACGTCCATTTAAAGAAAAGGGCATTGAGGTAGTCGATGTGGCGAAACGCTTGATGGATTATGGATTCCATGCCCCTACAGTTTCTTTCCCAGTGGCAGGAACCATGATGATAGAACCCACAGAAAGTGAAGATATTGCAGAAATTGATCGCTTTTGCGAAGCGATGATTTCTATCGCTGCAGAGATTGCCGAAGAAGATTTTCATGACGAAAATAGTTTATTGAAAAATGCGCCGCATACTTTAGCCATGGCGACAGAAGACGAATGGCGATTCAACTACAGTCGCAAAAAAGCACTTTATCCACTTGAATTTGTGAAGGAAAATAAATTTTGGCCTTCCGTTAGAAGGGTAGACGAAGCCTTTGGAGATCGTAATTTGATATGCAGTTGTCCCTCCGTAGAATCTTATTCAAGTTAATAAAAATCAGATAATTATATTTTTTTATCACAGGATTTAATCCGATTACAACTCGCTTGAACATCATTGACCAATTTTAAGCAGCGCGGATCGGTGAGAGGCTTGTGATATTTTTGAATAGATTAAACTAACCTAATGAGCAACTTTATTTCTGGTACCGGAAGAGCAATTCCAAATATAGTCAAGAAAAACAGTGACTTTACGACAAGCAATTTTCTCGATGAGGAAGCCAATCCTTTCCCCAATGAAATCACAGAAATCATTCAAAAATTCTCTTCTATCACTGGCATTGAAGAGCGACGTTATGCACCAGATAATATTAATTCATCTGATTTAGCGGCAGAAGCAGGAGCCAAAGCTATAAGTGACGCAGGAATCGATAAAGAAAGCATAGATTATATTATCGTTGCCCATAACTTTGGAGACACACCAGCAAATGCTAAACAATCTGAACCCTTACCCAGTGTTGCCTCTAAGGTTAAAACTATTCTAGGTATTATCAACCCTAATTGTGTGGCCTATGACCTATTGTTTGGTTGCCCTGGATGGGTAGAAGGAATGATTCAAGCGAATGCATTTATCAAAGCAGGTATTGCAAAAAGATGTTTAGTCATAGGGGCAGAGACACTATCAAGAGTAGTTGATCCTGTTGATCGCGATTCGATGATTTTTGCCGATGGAGCTGGCGCCAGTATTATTGAAGTATCTAATGATCAAGCGGGTATATTGTCACATAAAAGTGTTACCTATACCTCAAATAACGAGATTGACATGCTTTACTATGATTGTTCTTATGATCCTAGTGATAAAAATAAATACATCAAGATGAAGGGACGAAAGGTTTATGAATTTGCCTTATCTCACGTTCCGCAGGCAATGAAAGCATGCTTAGATGAGTCTGGTATTGAGATTGGCGATTTAAAGAAAGTCTTTATCCATCAAGCTAACATGAAAATGGACGAAGCCATCATTAAAAGATTCTACCGTTTGTATCGCACAGCAGTTCCAGAAGGTGTACTTCCCATGAACATTCAAACATACGGAAACAGTTCTGTTGCCACCATCCCCACACTTTATGACCAAGTGTTAAAAAACGAACTGGAATCACACCAGTTAAACAAAGGGGACATCATTCTTTTTGCAAGTGTAGGCGCAGGAATGAATATTAATGCGATCACTTACAAGGTTTAGTTAAAACCCTTTTTTAGAATCCAAAAATATTAAGGGCTTAAGTCCTTCAAATTGCGTAATTTTAAGCATGATAAAATTGCTTGAACATATCGGAAGATATTTTCTCATGCTCCAAAGAACCTTTGGGAAATTCACCAAAGGAGCAGTCCTTAGAAAACTTATCGTTCGCGAAATTGACGACCTCATTATAGGCTCATTAGGTATTGTCGCCTTTATCTCCTTTTTTGTAGGAGGAGTAGTCGCCATACAAACCGCCATTAATTCTGACAATCCCTTATTACCAAAATACTTGGTAGGATTTGCCACAAGACAATCCATTATACTCGAATTTGCGCCCTCTTTCATTTCTGTAATTATGGCAGGAAAAGTGGGATCTTTTATCACCTCTTCCATTGGCACGATGCGAGTTACAGAACAAATTGATGCTTTAAAGGTAATGGGAGTTAACACTTACAACTACCTTATTTTTCCAAAGATTGTCGCAATGACCTTGTACCCCTTTATCATCGTGATCTCGATGTTTCTGGGGATCTTTGGCGGCTATGTCGCCTGCATCACAGGAGGCTTCTCTGCCCATGCCGACTTTATCGAAGGGTTGCAGTTAGAATTCAATCCCTTTCACGTGACTTATGCCTTTATCAAAACCTTTTTGTTTGCCATGCTACTCGCTACCATTCCCGCTTATCACGGCTACTATATGAAAGGTGGAGCTTTAGGAGTAGGAAAAGCAAGTACAACCTCTTTTGTATGGACGAGCGTAGCCATTATTGTCATGAATTCTTTTGTTACTAATCTTTTATTGACCTAATGATAGCAGTAAACAACATTAGAAAATCATTTGACGGCACAGAAGTGCTCAAGGGGATAGATGCCAGTTTTGAAAAAGGAAAAACCAATCTAATCATTGGGCAAAGTGGCTCTGGAAAGACGGTTTTTTTAAAATGTATCCTGGGCTTACATCAAGTTACCGAAGGTGAGATTATCTACAATAATGTTCCCTTTTCTAGTATGGACGAAAACGCCCAAACACTTTTAAGACAAGACATGGGAATGGTTTTCCAGGGGAGCGCTTTATTTGATTCGATGACGGTAGAAGAGAACGTTATGTTCCCCATGCAAATGTTTACAGAGACCCCACAAGACGAGATTAGAGAACGGGCCAATATTGCCATTAACAGGGTTAATCTTGTGGATGCAAATCATAAATTACCTGCTGAGATTTCTGGGGGAATGAAAAAACGCGTTGCTATCGCCAGAGCAATTGTGATGAATCCCAACTATTTATTTTGCGATGAACCCAATTCTGGATTAGATCCAAAAACGGCCATTTTGATCGATAATCTTATTCAAGAGATTACCCAAGAATACCAAATCACCACCATTATCAACACCCATGACATGAATTCTGTGATGGAAATTGGAGAAAAAATCATCTTCCTTAGAGAAGGATTTAAAAGTTGGGAAGGAACAAATAAAGATATCTTTAGAACAGATAACGAAGCCGTGACCAATTTTGTCTACTCTTCAGAACTATTTAAAAAAGTGCGTAAGGTATACTTAGAAGAAAGCGAATAACTAGGCGATTTCATCGCCAAATTGATTTTTTGCTTGAGCTCTTAAGTCTTTAACCGACTGATCTTCTCCTTTAGGGTAAATCAATAAAACTCCTTCTTCTTCTACCACAACAAAGTCTTTCAAACCTTTGACTACAACTACTTTCTCTTTAGAAGAATAAATCATATTCCCACTAGCTTGATCTGAGATCAGATGCGCTTTGACGGTTACATTATCCTCGTTAGTTTGCGCTAATTGTTCGTGTAAAGAAGACCAAGTACCCAAGTCGTTCCACAGAAAAGAAGCCTTAATCATCACAATATTACTCGCTCTTTCTAGAATGGCATAGTCAATAGAAATGTTGTCTGCCTTAGGATATTGTTTTGCTAAAAAAACTTGTTCTTGGGGGGTGTCAAAATAGGCTTTACCTTCTTCAAACAAGGCATGCATATCAGGTTGATGCTTCGCAAAAGCGTTTAAAATGGACGCACAAGACCAAACAAACATCCCTGAATTCCAAAAGTAGTTCCCAGCAGATAAAAAAGTTTCAGCCTTTTCTAAAGTAGGCTTTTCAGTAAACTGACTGATAGCTGTTATTTGCGCAGACTTATCTTGAACCTCCAGATAGCCATATCCAGTATGAGGGGAATTAGGAGGAATCCCAAAGGTGAGCAACTCCTGCTCGCTTGCAGCTCTTTTAAGGGCTAATTGAACATCTACTTGATAAGCGTCTAAATGATCTATAAAGTGATCACTGGGCAAGACTAACATGGTCGCTGCGGGATCTTTGTGGTGTATTTTTTGCGCTGCATATAAAATACATGGCGCAGTATTTCTCATAACGGGCTCACAGATAATTTGATCTGAAGAAAGGCCTGGTAGCTGTTGTTCAACTAGAGATTTATAGCCTTCGTTCGTAAGGATATAAACATTCTCTTTTGGAACAATCCCTTCTAGGCGATCGATCGTTTGCTGTAATAAAGTTCTTCCTATTCCCGTTAAATCTTGAAATTGCTTAGGAAAGGAAGCTCTACTGGTAGGCCAAAAACGACTTCCTACTCCGCCGGCCATGATTAAAGCATAATAATGATTGTTTTCTTTCATTTAATGTTCAATTTGCTCCACTTCTGCATTAGGTTGAAAAAGATAGGCTTTCCCAGAACTTACTTCTTTGCAAACATATCGTTTTCTGCGTTTTTCACCTTTTTGAAAAACCCTGCCGTTGTCTAATTTAAATTTAGCTTCTATGGGCAATTCAAAGATAGCTTTTTTATGAGTGGAAGGATCATATTGTTTTAGGGCTAAGCCCAAATGGATATCTGTATCACTACTCGCCTTTGGATTCATCATATGCCTGCCAAAGACTTCTAACAAAGGAGCAGGAAAAACCGAAGGAATTAAAAAAGGTTGCACTATACTGTTAAAAGTATTTTTCCATTCTTTTCCATGCGGTGCAATGCGATAACCAAACGCTTGAAAAGCGAGGTGATGGGCAATTTCATGTAAAAGGGTGATTAAAAACCTATAGGGATTATCACTTTCATTAACGGTGATCTGTGTTTTACCCGAAGCTAATTTGCGAAAATCACCATGCTTTGTTTTGCGTTTTTTAACCACCTTAATTACAACAGGCTGATTGTTTAAAAGATCGCCTATCTTCTCTTGAGCTGCTATTGGGATATAGTTATTAAAGCTCATTGCAAATTATGGTGTGCTAGAAGAGACTTGTAACACCTTTCCGTTGTAATACAACTGTCCTGTCAAACAGAAATCTAATACATAGGTAGCGAAATCTTCTGCAGTTATAGGCGCTTCAAAACCTGGGAAAGCTTCTGCTAACATTTGTGTTTGAACTGCCCCTAGGGCCAAAGCGTTACATCGAGGCCCGCTTTCTTTAAACTCTTCTGCCCAGAGTTCTGTCAAGGTGATCACGGCTGCTTTACTGCTGCTGTAGATCGACAAGCCGGGAAATTTAGCACTTCCTTGAATCCCACCCATACTACTTATATTAACGATATGCCCGCTAGAAGTCATTTGAGGTAAAACCAAGCGAGTTAGTTCTGCTAAGCCAAAGACATTCACCTTATAGATTCGCTCATAAAGGGCAAAGTTGCTCTCTCCTACTGGTGTATTCGTTAACAGTCCAGCGTTATTGAGCAAGACATCTATTTGGGTACCGTCTAATTGAGCAATAAAATTCTCGATTTGTTCTGGCTCTGCTAGATCGACAGCATAAGGGTTTATTCTTTCAATGCCTTTTAGAGCGTCAATATTTCGAGATAGGGCAATGACTTGATGTCCTTGCTTTGCTGCAAGAAGTGCAGTGGCATGTCCAATTCCTTTCCCTGCTCCTGTAATTAATAGTGTTTTCACGGGTTTTTTTTTAAAGATAAAAAAACCCGCTCAATGGCGGGTTATTTCTATTGTAATTGCTTGCTTAAACAAGCATGGTTACTGGATTTTCAATATATCCTTTAAGGGTTTGCAAAAATAAAGACCCTGTTGCACCATCGACAGAACGGTGGTCACAAGCAAGGGTTAATTTCATGGTATGACCCACTACAATTGCTCCATTTTTAACCACTGGCTTTTCTACAATTGCCCCTACAGAGAGAATCGCAGAATTAGGTTGATTGATAATCGAGGTAAAGGTTTCGATACCAAACATCCCTAAGTTAGAAATTGTAAACGTACTTCCATCCATTTCTGCTGGGGTAAGTTTTTTATCTCTAGCTCTTCCAGCATAATCTCTAACTTGCGCCCCTATTTGAGGGAGAGACAATTCGTCTGCAAATTTAACGACTGGTACAACTAAGCCATCTTCAACAGCTACAGCTACTCCCATGTGCACGTGGTGATTCTTGACAATTTTATCATCATGCCAACGTGAATTTACTTGAGGGTGCTGTTTTAACGCTTTGGCGGTAGCCTTTACAACAATATCATTAAAAGAAATCTTTGTGTCTGGAACAGAGTTGTATTGTTGACGGAAAGCCATTGCATTTTCCATATCAAACTCAACGCTTAAATAATAGTGTGGTGCATTGAATTTAGACGCAGCTAAACGCTTTGCAATGGTTTTACGCATTTGATTATTGGGTACTTCTTCTGCCGACTCGATTCCTTGAGGCATAGCGGCAACACCACTTACTGTCCCTTGATAATTTTCAATATCGCGCTTAACAATTCTTCCACCATCTCCAGATCCTGGAACGTTGGCAATTTGAATCCCACGTTCTTCTGCGAGTTTTTTAGCGAGTGGGGAAGCGATTACACGACCACTAGTGTTTTGTGTAGGAACAGGTGCAGGTGCTGCTTGCTTAAGCGGTGCTGCAATTGGAGTTACTGCTGGCGCAGGAGCAGCTACAGCTGCTTTAGGTGTTTCAACTACAGCAGCAGCTTCTTGAGTAGAAGCAGATGCCGCAGCAATAGCTTGGTCAACATCTACATCTTTATCACCGATAATAGCTAATAAGCTATCTACTGGCGCAGACTCTCCTTCTTGAATTCCAATATGCAATAGGGTTCCCGCATAAAATGCTTCGAACTCCATGGTAGCTTTATCTGTTTCGATTTCAGCGAGAATATCGCCTTCATTAACTGTATCCCCAACTTTTTTCAACCAGGTGGCAACGGTACCTTCTTCCATGGTATCGCTCAAGCGAGGCATGGTAATTACTTCAACATTATCTGGCATAGTTGCTGCTGCAGTTGTTGTCTCTTGTGCTGGAGCAGCTTGATCTTCAGTAGAAGCTGGAGCTACTGCTTCTGATGCGTCACCACTAAGGTGAGCAGAAATATCTTCTCCTTTTTCGCCTACAATAGCTAATAAAGAATCTACTGGAGCTGTTTCTCCTTCTTGAATCCCAATATGCAAGAGTTCGCCTTCATAAAAAGCTTCGAACTCCATGGTGGCTTTATCTGTTTCAATTTCAGCTAAAATATCTCCTTCTTTCACGGTGTCACCTACTTTTTTGAACCATGTTGCTACGGTTCCTTCTTCCATGGTGTCGCTCAAACGAGGCATGTTAATAATCTCTGCCATTACTAGCTTAATTTATGTTTTAAAAATGGATAATTAGGCTCTTCATATACAGCGTCATACATCACAGATTTTTCTGGATAAGGTGACTCTTCTGCAAATTTTTCACATTCTGCTACTCGAGCTTTAACATCAACTTCAATGGCATTTAGCTCATCGTCGCTTAAGTACTTTTTCTCAACAATAATATCTTTTACCTGAGTAATAGGATCAATTTTTTTGTATTCTTCCACCTCGGATTTTGTACGGTAGTGTTGAGCATCTGACATTGAATGCCCTCGATAACGATAAGTTTTCATTTCTAAGAAAGTTGGTCCTTTCCCGTCTCGAGCGTGTTTCATTGCTTTGTCTAAGGCTTTCGCAACTGCGACTGGATCCATTCCATCTACCGGTCCACAAGGCATTTCATAGCCTAAACCTAGTTTCCAAATTTCTTGATGTGAAGCCGTTCTAGCAACAGAGGTTCCCATGGCATATCCATTGTTTTCAACAATAAATACGACGGGAAGTTCCCAAAGTGTAGCAAGGTTTAGGGTCTCGTGAAGTGATCCTTGACGCACGGCACCATCTCCCATAAAGCAAAGGGTTACTGCACCTGTATTATGGTATTTATCCCCAAAAGCCATTCCGGCTCCTAATGGGATTTGTCCTCCTACAATTCCGTGTCCACCATGGAAGCGATGTTCTTTTGAAAAAATGTGCATTGATCCACCTAGACCATTTGAAGTTCCGGTAGCTTTTCCGTACAATTCTGCCATAACACGTTTTGGGTCCACCCCCATCCCAATGGGCTGAACGTGATTTCGATATGCAGTAATCATACGATCTTTACCTAATTCCATGACGTTTAAAGCTCCCGCAAGGATAGCTTCTTGTCCATTGTAAAGGTGGAGGAATCCACGCACTTTTTGCTGGATGTAAACGGCAGCTAGTTTGTCTTCAAATTTGCGCCAGAACAGCATGTCTTTGTACCAATCTATATAGGTCTGTTTGGTAATTTTTTTCATTCGTTAAGCGAGTGATTATGATTTCTTTCAGGGACAAAAATACCACATTTTAGTGAGAAATCAGACAACAAAAAGAGGCTTAAAAGTTATTATTCCAAGAGAAAAATAAATCTTTTGCTAATTCGAAGTTTCGGTCAAAAGCTCTGGACTAGCAGAAAGATTAAATGTAAGCGAAAAACGCAGGGTGTTTTCAAGTGGGTTTCTAATCCTCGAGGTAGAAAATAAATAAGAGATATCAATGGTGGCAAAATCTAATCTAAAGCCGGCCCCTATGGTTAAAAATCGCCTGGATCCTTTTTCTAAACTCTCGTTAAAGTAACCGGTTCGCAAGGCAAAAGAATCTTGAAAAACATATTCAACTCCTGTTGCCCAAGTGATTTCTTTTAACTCTTCACTAAAACCATCTGGAGCATCGTTAAAGGATTCAAAAATACCTTTAAGAAAGGTAATATCGGGTTGTTGATAGCCCACTATATCACCGTTCTCAATTATAGCTACTGGAGAAGGAACCAATAATTTATTGAGTTCTAAATTAAAATTCAGCGCATTGTTCGTGTCTAAAACCAAGTCTAATCCTGTTCCTATTCTAAGGTTGGTAGGGATAAAGTTTTTTTGACCACCTTCATCATATTTTAATCGAGGCCCTATATTAGAGATATTCATCCCATAACGCATACGACCTTTATTCTCTCCCAGATCAAAAACATCCCCGCGATAGAATCCAGCAATATCCACCCCTAAAGTATTCGCGGGGGTTGCATCTAGATCGGTGGAAAGTTTTAAATCAGAACGGATAAATCTACCCGCAACTGCAAGCGAGAATTTCTCATTTAATTTTAATCCATATGAAACATCAAGGGTAAGCTCATTAGGGCGTTCAATACCTTGCTGTATAATGGTGTTTGCGACTAAGTCGTTGAATTGGATATCGCCAAGGCTAAAGTATTTTAAACTTGCCCCCCATGCACTGCGCTCAGTATTTTTTGTGAAGTAAGTAATATTAGCCAGAAAAATATCATCTACTAATTTGCTTAAATAAGGCGTATAACTCACCCCTAATCCTTGACTTCTTTCTGCAAAAACATATTTTGCAGGATTCCATTGTTGAGAATAAACATCTGCAGATGTAGCCACCCCTAGTTCTCCCATTCCAGCAGATCGTGCATCTGGGGTAATAAGCAAAAAGGGAACTCCAGTCGTTATAACACGACTGTCGTTTTGTCCTGAAACAGATAAAGCTGTAACAAGCGCTAAAAGATTTAGGTATAAGTAGAACCTCTTCAAGTAAATTGCGTTTAAATCTATTGTGTTATAACGCAAGAAATCTCCTTTTCTTATGCAAAAATTCAACAATTTATGCGGGATGAAAAATTTTTACAATAAATCGATAATGACTGCGTTATATAGTCATATTGTAGTACGTCAAAATAGTTTGGCTTGCATCAATATTTTGTATATTGCACTAATTAATAGCGGTATAGAATTGTAAACGATAAAGTATGAACGTTAAGGTTATTTCAAAATTTTCGCTTTTTGCTGTTTTAGGGGCATTTATTTTTTCTTCTTGCGGAAGAAATAATCAATCTAGAGCAACAGGATGGTCCATTAATTCAAAAAAAGGTGGATTCCAATACAATGTCGAATTTGAAGATCAAGAAACAGGACCAGGTTTGGTGTTTATTGAAGGAGGTACCTTTACTAAAGGTCAAGTGCAAGATGATGTTATGCACGACTGGAACAATTCCCCCACACGTCAACACGTGATGTCCTTTTATATAGACGAAACTGAAGTAACCAATCTAATGTATTTAGAGTATCTTGACTGGTTACAATTTGTTTTTCCAAAAGAAAACGAACAATATAAATTAATCTACCAAGGCGCCTTACCAGATACTTTGGTTTGGAGAAATCGTTTAGGCTATGTTGAAGAATTAACTACTAACTATTTGCGCCATCCTGCTTATGCAGAATACCCTGTAGTAGGAGTAAACTGGATGCAAGCCGTTCAATTTGCCGAATGGAGAACAGATCGTGTAAACGAATTCATCCTTGAACGCGAAGCTTATTTAGAAAAAGATACCCGTTACAACACAGACGTCATTGACGCTAATAGCACCTTTAGTACAAGTGCCTATCTCAAAGTCCCTGAATTGACTTATGGAGGGAAAATTGATAGTATTGCTGGTAAAAATGGGAAAATCAAAAAAGATACTACAGAGGTAAATAACTTTGCCGGAATAGAAAAAGGAATTTTACTTCCATCTTATCGCCTGCCCACAGAAACTGAATGGGAATATGCCGCATTAGCCCTTGGGGGAGAAAGAGAATACAACGCTTACAGAGGTAAGAAGAAATATCCTTGGTCTGGAGAATACACTCGTTCTGACGAAAGAAGAACCGAAGGAGATCAATTAGCCAACTTTAAACTTGGAAAAGGAGATTACGGTGGAATCGCTGGATGGTCAGACGATGGTGCAGATATCACCATTCAAGTGAAAGCTTATCCACCAAATGATTTTGGCGTATATGATATGGCAGGAAATGTTGCCGAGTGGGTTTCTGATGTGTATCGCCCTATTATAGATGACGAAGCAAGCGACTTCAACTACTACAGAGGGAATATTTACCTTAAAGAAGTTATCGGGGAAGACGGGAAAGCACAAGTTATTTCACCTGATCAATTGGTCTATGACACCTTACCTAACGGGAAAGTATTATTAAAGCGTATCCCTGGACAATTACAACAACAAGAGGTCGACGAAGAAGAAACCTTTTTAAGACAAAACTTTACTCAATCTGACAATAGAAATTATCGCGATGGAGATGTTTCATCTTCTCGTTTATTTGAAGATGTTCAAGGAAAAACAGACGAGGAAATCGCTAGAGATTACCCTGGTTCAACTGCCATGTACAGCGCACCTGATACTCCTGGTGTAACAAATGAAAACGGCGTTAAAAAATACAACAAGGACGAGTCGAATAAGAAAACTAGTTTAATTACAGACGAAGTTAGAGTCTATAAAGGTGGATCTTGGAAAGATAGAGCTTACTGGTTAGATCCAGCGCAAAGACGATTCTTACCCCAATACATTGCGACAGATTATATTGGCTTTAGATGTGCCATGACCCGATTAGGGTCCAAGAGCAAAAACAAAAAAACTGCTCGACACAAAAGAAGAGGTTAACATAAAATTAAAGGCATTTTCGAATGCCTTTTTTTACATATGAAAATTGCTGAATTACACCAAATCTTTTTAAGCTGTAAGACCGTGTCTACAGACACTAGAACCCTTCCAAAAGACAGCCTTTTTTTTTGCCTTAAGGGTGAAAACTTTAACGGAAACACTTTCGCAAAAAAAGCGTTAGAGCAAGGCGCATCTTATGTGGTATATGACGATGAAGAATACACACCAGAGCATGAAAACGCTATACTTGTCGAAGACAGTCTTGCGAGTTTACAAGCCCTCGCTCAATTTCACAGAAAACAATTTGACATCCCTGTAATTGGATTAACAGGATCAAATGGTAAAACCACCTCAAAAGAATTAATTAAAAGTGTCCTTGAACAAAACTTTGAAGTTGTCGCCACAAAAGGCAATCTAAACAATCATATCGGGGTTCCACTCAGCTTACTAAATATAAAAAAAAGTACAGAAATCGTCTTGATTGAGATGGGCGCAAATCACTTAAAAGAAATCGCCTTTTTAGCTCAGCTCGCCGCTCCAACAATGGGATACATCACTAATTTTGGCAAAGCCCATTTAGAAGGTTTTGGCAGTCTTGAAGGGGTTATAAAGGGAAAAAGTGAGTTGTATGATTACCTAAAAGAGAACAAAGGCACTGCAATTGTTAATGGGGATGATCAAAAACAAATACAACAAAGCGATGGCCTAAATCGTTATATTTTTAGCTTCGCCAAAAATGCTCAAAATCATCTTAGCAATACAGTAAATGAAGCTGGATACTGCACCGTCAAAACTGGGGATACTACCATTACATCTCAACTCACAGGAACTTATAATTTTGACAATATCAATGCAGCAGTAAGCATAGGTAAATATTTTAAAATCCCACTCTCTAAAATTCAACGGGGGATAGCCGCTTACTACCCCAGTAACAATCGCTCTCAATGGATTAAGACCACAAAAAACAACATCCTTCTAGACGCCTACAATGCGAACCCTACAAGCATGTCGGCTGCCATTAAATCTTTTATTAATGTTGACGCTAAGGCGAAACTTATCATTTTAGGAGATATGTTAGAATTAGGGCAATATGCCCAAAGCGAACATCAAGCCATCGTCGATACCATTAAAGAAAGTAATATTCAAGATACTATCCTTGTGGGACCCTTGTTTGGTTCTACAAACGCTGAAGGCTTTAAATGTTTTGACAATACTGAGTCAGTAAAAAAGCACTTAGCTAAGCAAGCCATTCAAGATCACACTATCCTAATAAAAGGATCAAGAGGAATTGCCCTAGAGCAACTCCTTGATCTCTTGTAAGCTATTCTGTTATTTCAAAATACTTTACGGTCTTAAATGCAGATAGCTCAATGGCTTCAACTTCTTTTTGTAAAGCTTCCCAATTGTTTTTATAAAAATCATTGACTTGCTCAACAGCATCCTTAGTCGCTGTGCTGGCGTGTTGCATTAAAACTTCTTCTGTTGTGGTAATACCGTTAGGACGAGAGTAAACATATCGTCTCGCAGTGCTAATTCGCGTCATCACCGTTTGTTCTGGATTGCGCACTATCCCTTGACGTTTGTCTTCTTTGCCTAAAAATAAATCGATTAACTGGGTAATCTCTTTTGAAGCATCTTTGCACTTATCAATGGTTGCCTTATAAGCCACACTATCTTGTTTTTGAATTCTTTGTTGATAGTCTTTAATGGTCGCTTTAGATTCAACCAATTGATTGATCGCTTTTGCCGCTAAATCAATTAAAGCTTCTAACTGTTTTGATGCTTCGTATTGCTTTTTTAAACCTTCGATTGATGTTTTAATACGGGGATCTGTTTTAACTTGGATTTCTACTACATTACTTACAGTTGCTGAGGATAATACCGCTGTATATGTTCCTGGTAGCACCCCTACTCCACTGGGTTCTCGCTTGGACTTACTAGGCTTACGTCTGGGGCGATTAACACCACTTTCATCCATATTCCAGTACCAGCGATGCAGGCCTGTTTCCTTTGGCGCTTTGCGCCTTAATGTTCTTATCAATCTTTCTCCATCAAATATTTGAAGGCTTAATGAATCTTTTTTCTTTTCATCATTTTCTTGATCAGGCGCAGTGTAGAAATAAGTGAACATTGCCCCATATTTTCTATTCTCCCCGTGATACATTGCATCTGCCCCAAAGCGCGAGCCTGTGGGTTGTTGATAGGCCGCTTGATAAGCGGTAGGCGGAGTAAACAAATGGTTGGCTTTATTTGCAATTTCTTTTTTCTGAGCTAAAGCACGTAAAGGACGAATATCGTCTAATACCCATGCTGCTCTTCCAAAAGTCCCGATGATTAAATCGTGCTCTCTGGGATGAATCACTAAATCTTTTGTCGAAACCGTAGGGAACACTTTAGGATCCATTTTTATCCATTGCTCCCCTGCGTTTGTAGAATAGTATAGTCCATCGTCAGTTCCTAAAAACAATAGGTTTTTTGTCACTGGATCTTCGACTATGCTCAATGTATAGCTTTCCACATCTTCTGCGTCGACAATACGCTTCCATGTTTTACCATAGTTCGTTGTTCTGTAAGCATAAGGGGTATAATTAAAGCGTCTATAATCATTTGCGACTAATAAGGCTTCGCCTTTATTCTTATTCGAAGCCTTTATTTGTGTAATCCAGCTTCCTGTGGGTAAGCCCTTAAGGCCTTTTGTAACCTCATTCCATGATTCTCCACCATTTTGAGTGAAATGGACTCGCCCATCATCAGAAGCAGCCCACAACATATTTTCTTCTAAGGGGGAAGGCTCGATAACGAGTAGAGTACAGTGGTTTTCTGCCCCAGTTGCGTCTAGGGTTAATCCACCACTTTCGCTTTGCTTTTGTTTCTCTGGATCGTTTGTCGTTAAATCTGGTGAAATCACCTCCCATGTCAAGCCTTTATCGGTGCTTTTGTGCACAAATTGACTTCCGAAGTAAACTGTGCTATTATCAAAAGGGTCTTGTCCTATTGCAGCATTCCAATTAAATCGCAATGGCACTTCTGAATCTGGGTGTGTAGGTCTAACCAAATAATTATTCCCAGTTTTCCAGTCATAGCGAGAAACCACTCCTTGCTGACTCATGGCATAACCATATCGAGAATCGTCGAGATCTGGCACAACATCAAAACCATCCCCAAAGGCGATTTCTTGCCAGTATGAATTTCGGATACCTTGTACACGCCAAGTGTAGGCAGGACCTCTCCACGAACCGTTATCTTGCATTCCACCATAAACATTATAGGGGATTTCATTATCCACACTAATGTGATAGAATTGTGCTACAGGAATATTTCCTACAAAACGCCATGATTTCCCACCGTCTCTGGTGATATTTAACCCCCCGTCGTTTCCATCAATCATAAAGTTTCCATCTTCTGGATGAATCCACCAGGCGTGATGATCTGGGTGTACTCCATTACTCACCCCATAGGCTGGCATGAGCTGCGAAAAATTCTTGCCTCCGTCTTCAGAAACATTGACATAAGTAAAGACAGAATACAAACGATTTTCATTTTCTGGGTCAACACGGATGTCAGAATAATAAAAGGGTCTGTTTCCAATGTCATTTTTATCATTGACTTTAGCCCATTTTTCGCCTCCATCAACAGACTTGTAGAGGGCGTTTTTTTTGGCCTCAACGAGGGCATAAACAATATTGGGTTTGTTTTTTGCAATTGCTAGACCTATGCGGCCTAATTCTCCTTTAGGCAACCCGTCTTTTTCTGTTTTTTCTTTCCAGCTTTCTCCACCATCATAAGAAACAAAAAGACCGCTGCCCTCTCCTCCAGAATTAAAAAACCATGGATCGCGTTTGTGTTCCCACATGGCCGCGATTAATTTATTTGGATTAGTAGGATCCATGACTAGATCTGCCACGCCCGTTTTAGGGTTTTGGTATAAGATTTTCTTCCATGACTTACCGCCATTAGTTGTTTTATAGATTCCACGCTCTGGATGAACCCCCCAAGGTGAACCTATTGCAGCAACATAAACCGTATTGGGTTGAGTAGGATGGATAATAATGCGATGAATATGACGGGTGTTTTCAAGCCCCATCGACTGCCAGGTTTTCCCGCCGTCAAGGGATTTATATATGCCATAACCTCCATTTAGGCTATTTCTGGGATTCCCCTCTCCTGTTCCTACCCAAATGACATCTGGATTAGACTGCTGTATTGCTAAGGCTCCTATCGAAGCAGTTAATTGATCATTAAAAATAGGGGTCCAGTCAATTCCACCACTCATGGACTTCCATACCCCTCCTGAAGCTGTTCCTACATAAATGATATCTGGCGCATTATTAACAACATCAATGGTGGTGACACGCCCACTCATTCCACCAGGTCCAATATTTCGCGCAGGGGTTTTAGTTAGCCACTCTGGGGATATCTCCTGGGCAAAAGAAGTTATAGCGCAAAAAAGAAAAAGAAAATAAAATAGATGCTTCATAGTAATTAATTATCACAACAAGATATAAATTCTACACTTTGCATTGATGTAAACCCAAAAAAAAAGCCCTTCTCAAGAAGGGCTCTTAAACAAACAAGTAATTGTAATTATGATGTGATTACAATAAGTTCTGCTTGCGCATGTATTTTTTGTTGCATTTTGGCAATTTCCATTGGGCGATAGCCATCTGCACCAACAGTACTTAGTCTTGCACCAAGTCTTACCAAATGGTTAATCATCTCTGCGTTGTCATCTTCAACTGCAATGATTAATAATGTCTTTCCGTTAAACAACTCATTAGGATTGATTTGACGTGTCTTGATCACATTGGTAATGAAATCAAAATCGTCTTCTACAATCGCAGCAATGACTTGTTCAGCAGTAATTTCGTTTGCAACTACTTTTGTTGCATGGAGAGAAAATAAAATAAGTAAATTAAAAATTAGGTTTTTCATAATGGTTGGTTTTAGGATGTTGGGATTATCTCTTTTCACAGGACAAATTTACGGTAGCTAACCTTTGTAAAACAAGTGTTTTTGTAAAGTAGAGAACGATTTATCAAACTCTATTTTGCAAACGATTTAAATTGATAACTCGATAAGTTTTAAACGCTAAAATTATCATTCTCTCAAAGATCAAGAGCAGGGTAACATTGCCTTAATAAATCATTGATAATCTAGAAATAAATAAAACTCAGGCGAGAGTAATATTTTTAGCTATTTAAGCTTTTTAAAATCAAAAATTAGATTGAACAATCTACACTGACCATCATCCCTGAAGCAATTTGTTCTTCGGTTAAGAGCAGGGTTATTTGGCTATCCTTATAGCCATCGCATTTTGCAGTACAAGGATTGGGATATTGATTGTCCCCAGCACAAACGGGATTGTATTCGTTGGTGCAAACACAATCGGTAGTTGTCTGCTTTTTACAAGCCACAATAAATAATAAAAGAAGAAAGTAAAATCTTTTCATACGCTAAAAGAAAAAAGCTTCTAATTCCTTAGAAGCTTTGTGGGTGTTGAGGGATTCGAACCCCCGACCTCTACCCTGTCAAGGTAGCGCTCTAAACCAACTGAGCTAAACACCCTTGTGTGGCGAAGATACAAATTCACATAAATAATTGAGGCTATTTAAAGGAATAAATAGCGCTTAAAAATTAATATACAAATTGTATTTTTATAACATATATCTATACATTTGTTAAAAATATGTTATGAAAATAGGTACCCCAAAAGAAATCAAAAACAACGAATCTCGTGTAGGTCTGAATACAGCAAGTGTTAGTATTTTGGCGAAACAAGGACACGAAATATTCATCGAAAAAGGCGCTGGACTAGGTAGCGGATATAGTGACGAGGATTACAAAACCGCTGGGGCAACTATTTTAAATAGCGCTAAAGAAGTTTATCAAATTACAGAGATGATTGTAAAAGTTAAAGAGCCACTTGCGGCAGAATACGATCTTATCCAAGAAGGACAAATCCTCTTTACTTATTTCCATTTTGCTTCTTCCCTATCCCTGACAAAAGCAATGATGGAGAAAAAAGCAATTTGTATCGCTTACGAAACTGTTGAGGATGACTTAAGGCGACTTCCCTTACTAACCCCAATGTCTGAAGTTGCCGGCAGAATGTCCATACAACAAGGCGCTAAATTTTTAGAAAAACCCAAAGGCGGAAAAGGCACTCTTCTAGGAGGGGTTCCTGGAGTAAAACCAGCGAATGTTATGATTATAGGCGGTGGCGTAGTGGGCACAGAAGCCGCTAAAATGGCCGCTGGTCTAGGAGCTAATGTATCCTTATTAGATATCAATCTTAATCGATTGCGCTATCTAAGCGAGGTGCTCCCAGCAAATGTTACTCCCTTATACTCCAGTCATGAAACCATTGTCAATCTCCTCAAAGAAGTTGATCTAGTGATCGGAGCAGTATTAGTCCCAGGTGCTAAAGCCCCAAAAATCATCAATAAGGACATGCTTAGTTTAATGAGCCCAGGTACCGTTTTAGTCGATGTAGCAGTAGATCAAGGGGGCTGTTTTGAAACTTGTAAGCCCACAACACATGAATCTCCAACTTATATGGTAGACGGTATCTTACATTATTGTGTTGCGAATATCCCCGGCGCTGTTCCTATGACAGCCACAAATGCGTTAAACAACGTCACCCTTCAATTCACAGAAATGATTGCCAATAAAGGATGGAAAAAAGCTTGTACTGAAAATAAGATGCTCTCAAAAGGACTGAATATGGTCGATGGAAAAATTGTCTATAAAGCCATCTCAGACACTTTTGCCTTACCCTTTTATGAGAATGCCGTTTGATTCCGTAATTTTAAGCGATTGAAATTGCTTATGATTGTAGCACTAGAAAAGATTGTCGGTCAAAACAATGTTTTGGCCCACGGAAAAGAAACCTCCAGGTTTACGCATATCTGGAAAACAGATTTACCCCTGCAGGCACTTGCCGTAGTTTTCCCATCAAGCACAGAAGAATTATCTACTGTCATGAAACTCTGTAATCAAGAAAAGCAAGAGGTCATCGTCCACGGTGGTTTAACAAATCTTGTGGGGGCTACCCAAACCGAGAAAAAGCAACTTGTCATTTCTTTAGACAAGATGAATCAAATTGAAGAGATTGACGAAAAAAGTAGAACCATCACTGTGCAAGCTGGCGTTATTCTCGAAAATGCTATTGATGCAGCTGCAGATAAAAATTTACTTCTCCCTTTAAGCTTTGGGGCAAAGGGCTCTGCTCAAGTGGGCGGTGTAGTCTCAACCAATGCCGGTGGATTAAGAGTTTTTCGCTATGGGATGACTCGCCAAATGGTGCTAGGACTAGAAGCTGTCCTTCCAGACGGAACAATTATCTCTTCTTTGAAAAAGATCATCAAAGACAATTCTGGCTATGATTTAAAGCAACTTTTCATCGGTGCAGAAGGCACCTTAGGCATTGTTACCAAAGTAGTCTTTAGACTTCAAGAAAAACCGCAAAGCCGTTCTTCTGCCATCGTTGGAATAAACGACTATGAACGAGTGATTCAAATGCTCAAGCACATGGAAAAAGGCTTAGCAGGTACCCTAACGGGCTTTGAATTAATGTGGCAGAGAACATATAAAGCCATGACGCAAAGCCCTTCTGGCTATACAGCTCCACTCCCAAACCACTACCGCTACTATGTCTTTATTGAAAGTTTAGGAAGTGACACAAGCAATGACTTTAATCGATTAGAAACATTAATTGGCGAAGCCCTTGAATTAGAAATTGTTGAAGATGGCGTTTTAGCGCAAAGCGAACGCGAATTACAAAGTATCTGGAAAATAAGAGAAGACGTTTCTGTGCTGGCAGATCAAGCACAATATGACCAGCACTTTGATATTAGCCTTCCCATCCCAGTGATAGGCGAAGAGGTGGATCGTGCTATTGAAAAATTAGAGCAATTAGACTTCGTAGAAAAAATCTTCCCATTTGGCCATGTAGCCGACGGGAACATCCACTTCATTATTGGGAAAAAAGACAATTCTCCAGAAATCATCGAAGCCATCAATGCTATTATTTATGCTGAATTAGCCAAACACAAAGGCTCTGTCTCTGCAGAACATGGAATTGGCTTAGATAAGAAAGCTTATCTATCTACTTCAAGAACAGCCAATGAAATTGCTTTGATGGGTTTACTCAAAAAAACCTTAGACCCAAAGGGGATTTTAAACCCAGGAAGAATTATCAGTCTTTAATTTTCTTCTTTAATCTTAATGGTCAGGTTCCTTATATTTAAGGTATAAGGATAACGCACATGCTGGATTACATAATTAGGAATACTAGTGCGGTCTAAGGGGTCAGAATTGGCTGCTGTCTCTGTGGTATCTAAATAGCCATCGCCATCATCGTCGTTATCTGTATTATTACCATAACCGTCCCCATCGGTGTCAAATTGTTCACTAGCATCAAAAGGGAATACATCCACTAAATTGGTCACCCCATCCCCATCAGTATCATCAGAAGGAGTGGCGGTAGTGGTATCCGCTACCGGTGTACTTGTATTTGTTGCGGTAGAATCTAGATCAAAAGGAACCAATCTTGTCAGCATAGTTTGCGGCTCTTTTACCATGCGAATCGTAAAGTCTGACTTTGAAGGCATTTCTAGAATAACATGCTCAAAATACTCTTCATTGATTCGAGAGGCGATCCAAATTGGGATACTGTCATATTCTATCGAAAAACGTTTAGCCCCAGGATATGCAATGGGAGAGTCAATACGCAAATCATCTGCAGTGGCATCTTGAGAAGAAACATAACTAATCATTGAAGGCGAAGCCAAAGAGGTTCCAGTAATACTCGCATCATCAATATAAATAACCGATTGACGCTCTAACTTATAGTCAAATTCTAAAATAAGATTGTTTCGTGGAAAATCTTCAAAGGATTTACGGGCAACCACCTTATGCGGAGAACTATAAGGCACTGTGATCCAATTTGAATAGGGATTACCCTCTGCGTCTGTTGGTTGAGTAAAATCTGTCAGGACAGTATCGGTCCCAGTTATTGACCAAATCAAAGGGTCATTTTCTCCAAAAATAAGATCATCTTTATAATACATCTCAATGAAGTTCTCATAATAACGACTATCGCTATCCTCTGTATTATAAACCTTTAAACCTACATCATAGCGCCCAAAAGCGTTGTATTCAACCGTCTCTGTGACTTCACTAATACTATCATTTTTTATTGCACCAGGAAAAACCCATTCAAGACTATCAATATTACTTGCCGACGCGATAAAACTCACATTGAAAGTTGGTGAACCGATGTTTGTCCCTACACCTATCGTTCTAGAAGTTGAGATAAAAGCAGCCGAAATATTCCCTGTATTTTCCCAATTAGGATTCAAGGTGTTTTGCTGGGCTTCTGGTGGTTCATACATGGGAGGGACACAGCCTATCCAAATGGCAAGAGAAAAGATTAATAAAACGCTAAGTCGTTTCAGTTCCATATCCCAAAAATAAGTTTTATTTATGATATAAATAATGAATAAATTGATTCAATAAAAAAAGGCCCAAACAAGGGCCTTTTTTAAAGTATAAACAGCGTTTGCTTAAGCTGCGTTTTCTTTCTTGATTAAGTTTAATGCAGAACCTTCTTTAAACCACTCAATCTGTTGTGCATTATAGGTGTGGTTCGCCATAATAGTATCTTTTGATCCATCGGCATGAACTACCTCAACAGTGATTTGCTTTCCAGGAGCAAAATCTTTTAAATCAACAAAGTTAAAGGTGTCGTCTTCTTGAATAAGGTCATAATCTGCCTCATTCGCAAAGGTGATTCCTAACATCCCTTGCTTCTTTAAGTTGGTTTCGTGAATACGCGCAAATGATTTTACTAAAACCACTTTAACTCCTAAGAAACGAGGCTCCATTGCAGCGTGTTCACGAGAAGAACCTTCTCCATAGTTGTGGTCTCCCACAACAACTGTTTCAATTCCAGCTGCTTTGTATTCGCGTTGTACGTCTGGTACTCCACCATACTCCCCTGTCATTTGATTTTTGACAAAGTTTGTTTTTTGATTGTATGCATTAACTGCTCCAATCAAACAGTTGTTAGAAATATTATCTAAATGCCCGCGGAAACGCAACCATGGCCCAGCCATAGAGATGTGATCCGTAGTACATTTTCCATGTGCTTTGATTAATAATTTTGCGCCAGAAAGGTTTTCTCCATCCCATGGTTGAAAAGGAGTTAACAATTGTAAGCGTTCAGAAGTTTCGTTCACTTTAATTTGAACAGAAGATCCATCTTCTTCTGGAGCGAGGTAACCATTGTCTTCTACATCAAATCCTTTGGAGGGTAATTCCATCCCAGTAGGTGGGTCTAAACTTACTTCTTCGCCGTTTTGATTAATCAACTTATCTGTTAAAGGGTTGAAATCTAAGCGACCTGCAATGGCTACCGCTGCAACCATTTCTGGAGAAGCGACAAAAGCATGGGTATTAGGGTTTCCGTCTGCACGTTTAGAAAAGTTTCTATTAAAAGAATGTATAATCGAGTTCTTCTCTTGCTTATCTGCTCCTTCTCTTGCCCATTGACCGATACAGGGTCCACAAGCATTGGTAAAAATTTTAGCGTTTAAGTCTTCAAAGACGCTTAACAAACCATCTCTTTCTGCTGTATATCGCACCTGCTCTGAACCTGGGTTGATTCCAAATTCTGCTTTAGTAACTAAACCTTTATCAACAGCTTGTTTTGCAATAGAAGCGGCACGGGATAAATCTTCATAGGAGGAGTTGGTACAAGAACCGATTAATCCCCATTCAACTTGCAATGGCCAATCGTTTTCTTTCGCTACTTGACTCATATCGCTTACTTGCGTTGCTAAGTCTGGCGTAAATGGTCCGTTGATATGTGGCTTTAAAGTATCTAAGTCAAGCTCAATTACTTCGTCAAAATATTGTTCTGGGTTAGCATATACTTCTGCATCAGCTGTTAGGTGTTCTTTGACAGCATTGGCAGCATCAGCTACATCATCACGACCAGTAGAACGCAAATAACGTTCCATTGATTCGTCATATCCAAAAGTAGAAGTGGTTGCTCCAACTTCTGCTCCCATATTACAGATGGTTCCTTTTCCAGTACAAGACATGGCTTCAGCACCTTCTCCAAAATATTCTATGATTGCGCCGGTACCTCCTTTAACCGTTAGGATACCCGCTACTTTCAAAATAACATCTTTTGGCGCAGTCCAACCGTTTAATTTTCCAGTTAGTTTTACCCCAATAAGTTTTGGGAATTTTAATTCCCATGGCATATCTGCCATAACGTCTACAGCATCTGCACCACCAACGCCAATGGCCAGCATTCCTAGTCCACCTGCGTTAACGGTATGTGAATCTGTTCCAATCATCATTCCTCCTGGGAAAGCATAATTTTCTAGAACAACTTGATGAATAATCCCAGCGCCTGGCTTCCAAAATCCAATTCCGTACTTATTTGAAACTGATTCTAAAAAGTCAAATACCTCAGCAGAAGTTGAATTCGCTGATTTTAAATCCACCTCAGCTCCAGATTTAGCTTGGATTAAGTGATCACAATGAACCGTTGTTGGTACAGCGACCTTTTGTTTCCCTGCCTGCATAAATTGTAATAAGGCCATTTGTGCAGTAGCATCTTGACAAGCAATTCTATCTGGTGCAAAATCAACATAATCTGCTCCTCTGGTATAAGGACGTTCAGATTTGACATCCCATAAGTGAGAGTACAAAATCTTTTCAGACGCAGTTAAAGGTTTTCCAGTTAATTTTCGAGCTTCAGCGACACGATCTTCTAATCGTGCATAAACTGCTTTGATCATTTCAATGTCAAATGCCATAATTCTTTTGAATTTAATTTTGACAAAATTACAAAATTAAGCGTTTAGAATTCTTCTGTATTATAGAATTAATTGATGCTTCATAAAATTCTACAAATCCCAGCAGAAGTGTTTAAAATCATAAAAAAAAGCCCGGTGATGTAAATCACACTTCTCAACTTTCTTTGAAAAAAAATAGACCTCAAGTATATTGAGTATTTCTTAGAAATAAAGTACCTTTTGGTGATAAAATAAAAATAGGTGAGTAAACTATTTCAAAAATACAAAGGGCTATTATTGGTCCTCTTTTTAGGGCTTTTTATCAGCTTTGTAGACGGTTATGTCCTTAACGGTCAATTTAAAGGGGTAGAAGAATACAAACATTTTATTTATATCGCTGCGCTATTAATCGGTCTTGCGGTTGTATTAAGCATTTTACTCAAGGAAGGCCCAGCCGAAGAATAAGCCTTATCTTTGCCGAAAAAAGATGCAGCATTTTTCAAAAGAAACAATTGATGCTTTAGCGATACGCTATAAAAACAACTTAATCAATAGTATTTCTGGTTATAAATCGGCTAATTTAATTGGTACCAAGGGTAATGCGGGAAATACCAATCTCGCTGTCTTTAATTCCATTGTTCATTTGGGGAGTAATCCCGCGCTATTAGGCTTTATCTTACGCCCTACCACGGTCCCTAGACACAGCTACCAAAACATGAAAGAAACGGGGGTTTTTACCATCAATCACATTAGTAAAGACCAAATCGAAGATGCCCACCATACTTCGGCGAAGTATCCAGAAAATGTTTCTGAATTCGATCAAACCAATCTTAAAGAGGAATACAAAGCAGACTGCTTTGCTCCATTTGTCAAAGATGCGCCGGTACAAATTGCGTGTCGCTATGTCAACGATTATCTTATTAAAGAAAATGACACCCTTTTAGTGGTTGGTGCCGTAGAACATTTATTTGTAAAAGACGAAATGCTGCTCGAAGATGGCTATGTGCAATTAGACAAAGGAGAAGTTGTAACGGTCAATGGTATAGATGGCTATGCCTTACCACAACTGCTCGCGCGTTTTCCTTATGCCCGACCAAAAGAATAAGCATGGAATTTATTTCAAACGCCCTTTATGATTATGTTGTGGCTCACTCTCAAGAGGAACCACCATTACTAGCCGATCTAACGCGGCAAACACATTTAAAAGTGCTGCAACCGCGCATGTTAAGTGGACCATTGCAAGGACGGTTTTTAAGTGTTTTGACCAAATTATTACAACCTAAAAAGATCCTGGAAGTAGGAACATTTACCGGTTATGCCACCCTTTGTTTGGCCGAAGGCCTCCCAAAAGACGGTCTAATTGATACCCTGGATAAAAACGAAGAACTCGTCGATTTTCAACGGTCTTTTTTTGATCGTTCTCCCTGGGGGAAACAAATTCATCAACACTGTGGGGATGCAATTGAAATTATCCCAACGCTTGAAGGAGAGTATGATTTCGTGTTTCTAGACGCAGATAAAAAGAATTATCTCAATTATCTAGAGCTATTATTCCCAAAAATAAAACCAGGAGGTTTATTGCTATCTGACAATGTGTTGTGGAGCGGAAAAGTCTTAGAAGAAACACAAAAAAACGATCGAGACACCGCCGTATTAAAAGAATTTAATCAAAAACTAGCTACACATCCCAATTTTGAAACGGTCTTGCTCCCTTTACGAGACGGTCTAACTTTGAGTCGTAAAATCTAACCCTTGCGTTTGACAGAGTTGGTCAATTGATCAAAACCTTCTTTTACTTGATCGATTTCTTTTTTGATATCTGCCCCTATTTCTTTGGTCGGATCAATGTCTGCCGACTTTTGGATCTCAGATTTAATCTCATTTGTGGCTTGCTTTACCTGGGTAATCCCTTTGGCTAAGCCTTTGGCAATAGAAGGGATTTTATCTGCCCCAAAGATGAGTAAGACGATAAAAAAGATAAAGACTATCTCTGCACCACTAATGAATAACATGGACGTTGTTTTTGTCAAAGATAAACCAAAAAAAAAGCAGCAAAAAAATATCGCTGCTTTTTAGTTTATTAGAAAGCTAAATTTTAACCTTTTACTTTGTTTTTGAATTGATCAAAATCAGAGTCAGCCTCTTTTTTAGGCCATGCATTGTTGTTTAAATTAACGTCTGCAGTTGCTGCATCTGGGTCGATTGTTACACTAATTAATTCTTTATCTGAAGTAACTAGTTTACGCACAGAAGCGTCGTTTTTACGCCATACTTGTACTGGGTAGGTAACGCGCTCTGTTGAACCATCTGCATAACTGTACTCAACAATAATGGGCATTACAATTCCCCCAGGCTTTTCAAATTCGATTTCATAGAAATATTTAGGAAGTGTTTCACCTTCCTCTAAATTCTCTGCTAAGACGGTTGAATGATTTGTAAATTCACCTTCGGCCAAAGAGGCATCAAATTCTTCACTATCGCCTGCAACCATAAAGACAGAAGGACTTAAATCATCTGCAGTCATCCCATAGTTGGCTAACATATCTGTCACCTCTTTACTAGGAGTCGGCGAAACATAGTACCGCTTCACTTCTTTTACCCCTATATCAACCACATCTGTAGAATAGAACCATCCTCTCCAGAACCAATCTAAGTCCACTGCAGAAGCGTCTTCCATGGTACGGAAGAAATCTTCGGGAGTTGGGTGCTTGAACATCCAGCGTTGCGAATAGGTTTTAAAGGCAAAGTCAAACAAGTCTTTCCCCATAATGGTTTCACGAAGAATGTTGAGTGCTGTCGCTGGTTTTCCATAGGCATTAGGCCCTAGTTGGAAAACATTTTCTGGGTTAGACATAATCGGGCTAATAAAGTCTTGATCCCCGGACATATATCGTACAATTTTAGAGGGATCACCTCTTCTAGATGGATAATCTTCTTGGAATTCTTGCTCTGTTAAATACTGCATAAAGGTATCTAGACCTTCATCCATCCATCCCCATTGACGCTCGTCTGAGTTGACAATCATCGGGAAGTAGTTGTGTCCAACTTCGTGAATGATCACACTGATCATTCCGTATTTTGTACGGTCAGAATAAGTTCCATCTTCATTAGGACGACCATAGTTCCAGCAAATCATAGGATATTCCATTCCTTGATTTTTCGCATGCACAGAAACCGCCTTAGGATAAGGATAGTCAAAGGTGTATTTAGAATACACTTCTAAGGTGTGTGCAACCACACGGGTAGAATATTCTTCCCACAATGGGTTTCCTTCTTTAGGATATAAAGAAGAGGCAATTTTATTTTCACCTCCTACTTTAACGACCATCATATCCCAGATAAATCTTCTTGAAGAGGCAAAGCCAAAGTCGCGCACGTTTTCTGCGACAAAACGCCATGTTTTCTTTTTGGTTGCTTTTACCTTTTCCTTTTCAATCACCTCATCTTGGGTAACGATCATCACTGGATCATCATAGGTGTTTAAGGCTTTTTTATAGCGCTGGTACTCTGTTCTCGACAACACCTCTTTAGGGTTTTGCAAAGTACCTGTCGCTTCCATAATGTGATCTTCTGGAACGGTGATATTTACTTCATAATTCCCAAAGTTTAAGGCGAATTCTCCATTCCCCCAAAACTGGTAGTTTTGCCAACCCTCTACATCATTATAAACGGCTAAACGCGGAAAAAACTGTGCAATTACATAGGCACGGTTATCATCTTCGGCAAAATATTCATAACCAGAACGGGCTCGATCTGTCACGTGGTTATTGATTTTATACCACCATTTTATCGAGAAGGTGTATTGCGCACCGCTCGCTAGAGGCGAAGGTAAATCAACACGCATCATCGTTTGATTAATGGTGTGGCGCAATGGACGACCATTGGCATCTTTGACGTGTTCGATATTAAAACCACCGACGAATTTCTCTCCAGTAAATTCATCCACAAATGATTCTACACGTCTAAAACTAGGTGCTCCAGAAGGGTTTTTCGCCCCTTCCATATCGTTTTCATTACGGATATTTTGATCTAACTGCACCCATAAATAAGGCAATGCATCTGGTGAATTATTGGTATATGTAATGGTTTCGTTCCCGTATAACTTAGTGTTTTCGTCGTCTAATTCGATGTCCATTTTATAATCCACTTGCTGCTGATAATAATCAACACCTGGCGCACCAGAGGCTGTTCTAAAACGGTTAGGCGTAGCAAATTCTTCATACAACTGCTTGAATTTGTTGTTGTTTTTATGCCCTTGAATCGCGGTAGAGTCTTGTGCTAGAACTACGGTCGAAAAAAGCATAAAGATTGAGGCAAATAGGCACTTTTTCATTCTATCAAAAATTTAAATTGTGGTTAAATATACTTTAATTTTTATATATTAAAGCGTAAAATCAAAAGCGGTTTTTTTGTTCGTTAAGAGGAAGCTTTTCTTCTTACTAGGGGTAATCAAATGAACAATATTTTGCTGCCCAGTTAAAAAGTCAATTAAAAAGCTTGCATTGACGTCTAGGGTCTTAAATGTCTTAGCCGGAAAGACAACCTCTGCATAAACGACAAGGAGATCATTCTCTTTATACTCTCTGCCTAAATAAGCAATTTCTTGTTGCTCCCCATCTATCTTAATGGTAAGGTTGTTCAAATAAAAATCTTTTACAAAGGCATCGATCTTTGCTTGATTTGAGTCAGGTAAAAAAACTACTTTTTGCCTTGTCTCTTTTTGCATTAATGCCTCAATATCTTCTAAGAAAAAACGACTTGTCAATTGAACTTGCTGTTTTGATGGCACCCATTTTATGCTAGTTGTACTTAAATAATAATCGTGAGTTATAGTGAAAGAACACAAAAAAACAAAGAGAATCAAAATGAGTTTACTTTTCATTGTATTGATTTGATAGATAGTTTTCAAAACACTTCACTACTTGTTCATGCATGTCTTTCTTGTAATAGTCAAGCAACTTACTGTTCTCTGAACAGCCTAAAACAAAATCATAAATCTCCTCTTGTTCGAGCTTATAGTTTTCTTCAAAAAAATAAAGTCCATAAAACTTAATGATGCTAAAAACGGCATCAAACTGGGCGTCAAGCATTCTTCTTTTTTTAAGCTTTTTATAGTAGCCAGAAAGATGTTTATAAACTGCTTCAATATTTATTCCTCCAGAAATGGGCAATAACAATGTAGAAAGGATTAAGCTTTTTCCAGAGATTATTTTCTCTTTGCGCACTCCTTTGTATCCTGGAATACCTACATCGTCAAAATTAAGTCTCGGCTTAACATTGCTTAAATCACTTGTAAGACTTCCACTTAAATCGTGGGGCTTTACTACCACCTCGTCCAACTCATTTATAAATGCTTGTAAGTAAACAGTAATCTGATCTAAAGCGAATATTTCTGGAGAAATTTCTAATGCTCTTTTTTCATATTGCACCCCAGAAAAAATTAATTTTTCTCCTATTGTAACAGAAATTTCAAAGTAACCATCAATATCTGTTATTTCTGCTAGACCCCGATCAGCATTAATAACATGTATTCCCGCAACAGCTAATTCTGGATGGTCAATTTTTCCGCTAAGTAATTTGTATTTCTGTGCTTTTAATATTCCGCAACACAGCATAAAAATCATTATGTAAATAGATTTACATTTCAACGAATTTGTTTTTTAAATTCTTCACTTTGGAGATATAAAAACTCAATTAATTGAAACTCTCTGTCTTTTTTCAAAAGTCGATCAGAGGGTAGGGTTTTATCCATTTTTTCTAAAAAACCAATCGTTTCTTCCTTAGTCAGTCCTAGATCTTCTGTGAAAAAACGCTTCTCAAAAATCAAGGGTAGAACCTTAGAAGGAATTAATGTTCTAGGCTCTGTAGTATTATTCCCTTTAATTACTTTGGCTAACAACTTAGCCACACTAACTATATTTATCCCATTGACCAATTGTCCTTGACGCATGATGGTGTTATCAATTTGTGTGGATTTATCTTGAGTGTAATCCACCTTAGAAAATTCTTCTTTCTTAAGGTCGAGAAACTTTTGGGTGTTTTCTGGACCTACCACAATTTCATCTAAAACATTGACACGCTCGTTAACTTCTACTACTAAACGATTTTTTCGAATAATCTCTTGAGTAATAGTCAAGGTCTTGATACGAAACTGAACCGAAGAAAAAATAACTTCGTCTCCTGCTTTTGCCAAAATCTCGAATTCACCTTCTCCATCTGTGATGGTATTTGTTTGAGCGGTATTGTTGACTACGTTTGCAGCAACAACATTTGCATTTCTATACAAGAGTCTCCCCTTGAGCAATTGTCGCTTTTCTTGTGCGGCAACGAATATAAAACTTAACACAAAAAGGGAAGTCAACCAGTATTTCATAGGATAAAAATAACAATAATCACCACATAAGAAGAAGAGAAGGGCGTTAATTGTTTGATAAAAAGGAGAGGAGATTTGAGCGGGAGACCGGGTTCGAACCGGCGACATTCAGCTTGGAAGGCTGACGCTCTACCAACTGAGCTACTCCCGCATTATTCCAAATATAATATTTCTTTTAAAAAGAATAAAATTATTCATTGTTATTGCATGCCAGGATAAAAAATTATGCTCAATTGAGAAGGTAATTTGAAGATTAATCTTAGTTTTAAATATACGTATGCAACCCATCATAAAAGAAATTTTAGCTGAAGAAACACATCGTGTTCGCCACCCTATATTGAGACAAGGACGACCAATTGAAGATTGTATATTTACAGGAGATCAAGAAGCGACCACAGTTCATTTAGGGGCTTATCTCGATGATAATTTAGTTGGGGTATTATCTGCGTATAAAAAAAATCATCCCGCCTTTAATAATTTAAAAAGTTATCAAATTAGAGGGGTTGCAGTATTAACAGATTTTCATCGCAAGGGGATAGGGAATGAATTGATGGATGATATTGAAAAGCGAATGATGGAAAGAAAAATTGATTTAATTTGGCTCAATGCGAGAATCGCAGCGCTTGACTTTTACACCTCGCTGGCCTATCATCAAAAAGGTGAAGCTTTTGAAATAGACGATATTGGCACACATTATTGTTTTTATAAATTATTAAAATGAAAAAATATAATGTCTTTTTAATAAGTCTTTTAATAGGGCTCAATCTAGCGGCTCAAACATCTAGTACTTTTGAATTAGACTTATTGTTAGGGAAAAAAGAAATCCCCCCTTCCGCCGAAGGCTATATCCTTTTAAGCGAAGTTGCCACAGCTTTTCAAAAAATGCAGACTGCTGCATTAAAGGATGGAATTGAAATCAAAATTGTCTCGAGTTTTAGAAGCTATGCTTCGCAAAAAAGAATATGGAATAAAAAATATAAACGCTTTAAAAGCGAAGGCTTAACAGGACCAGAAGCCATTGCGAAAATCATTGAATACTCCACATTACCTGGAACCTCACGTCACCATTGGGGGACAGATATTGATATCATTGAAGGAAGTAAAAAGGTGGAAGGAGATGCGTTACTTGAAAAACATTTTCACAACGGTCCTTATCGAGAACTAAGTCAATGGCTAAAAACTAATGCTAACTCTTATGGCTTTGATCTTGTTTACACACAAGATAGCTTAAGGAAGGGGTTTTTATTCGAACCTTGGCATTATAGCTATACGCCTCTTTCTAAAGAATTTTTATATCTGTATAGAACTCAACAGTTGATTTCTACCATTAAAAAAGACAGCACTTTATTAGGGTACGAATATATCTCTCCTAAATTTTTAAATGATTATTATCGAGATAACGTACTAGGAATCAATCCTAAATTGTTAAAATAAATTATTTTAATCGCATCAATTTTATAAGACCTTCAAATCGCCTTCTAGAAATAGGTAAAGACACTCCGTTAGATAATTCACAATAATTTCCAGCTCTTTTATTGATGTTAATCAAGGCGTTCAGATTGATTAAAAAAGAATTGTGAATACGATAAAATTGATCTTCAGAAAGTAAAGTTTCGTATTGCCCTATAGGGCGTGAAGAGATGATTTTTCGCTTTTTATCCCGCAAATAAAACTCTGTATATCGACCTGCAGATTTTAAATATACAATATCGTCTGGCTGGATAAAATCAACCCTATCCATCCCAGAAACTGTTAAATAGTTTATAGGCTTTTTCTTTAAAATTGTATCTGACAATTGTTTGATCTGCTCTCTATTTACAAATTCTTTCTTTTGAATTTGTTCTTCTACCCTATTTACCGCCTCAATTAAGTCTTCAATAACAATGGGTTTTAATAAATAATCTGTTGCATTATAACGAAATGCTTTAATCGCATATTCATCATATGCCGTGGTGAAAATGATATGAAAAGAAGTTTTATCAATTCTCTCTAGCATATGAAAAGAATTGTCATGATCTAAAAGAATGTCTAAAAACACTAAGTCAAAATCTGTGTTTTCAATTGTACTTTTGGCAGAATCATAAGTTCCACAGCAAGCTATTATCTCTAAAGAGGGACAATTTTTTTTGATAAAATATTCTAATAAATCTAGATTGTTTTTTTCATCATCGACTAATATCGTCCTTAATCTTTTCATGCTGTGTCTTTTTTATGGTTTTAGGCAAAATGAGTACAGCTCTTGTCCCATTTATTTTATTCTCTTTGATTACGTCTTCTAAATAGAATTCTGATTTGGCCTTATAGAGGTAGTTTAAAGCATCAATAAGTTCCTTTAGAATTTTAGTGGCAATGGATTTTGACATGTACTCCTCATTCCATTCCTTTATCTTTTTATTTACCATTGCTTCTTTTCTTCCCACACCGTTATCTTCTACTATTATTTTCATTGTCTTCGTGTGCAGCGTTATTTTTAGAAGTATCTGACCTTGATCCTCTAATGGTGATAGCCCGTGAAAAATTGCATTTTCTAATATTGGCTGTATTAACATTGGAGGAATCATAAGGATTTCTTGATCTTCTAAGCTTGGCACTTCCTCTAAAAAAAGCACAGGAAAGTTTAATCTTAAATTTTGCAATGTAACATAGCCTCTCAAATAAAATAATTCTTCTGCTAAGGATAAATTTTCTGTGATAGACATCTCTAATGTTTTTCTTAAAATACGTGCAAAGACAACAATGTATTCATTGGCAACTTTTTCTCCTTTTAGCAGCATAACACTTTGAATTCCATTCAAAGTATTATAGATAAAGTGAGGATTCATTTGAGCCTTAAGTGACTTTGATTCAAGTCGTGCAATTTGATTTTTATAGGACATTCGTTGTCTTGAACGGTCACGGCCAAAAAAAACAATTAGCATGATGGTCACCACATTGCTGATAAACAACGGGAGTGCTACATTACCTTCAAATAGCTCCATAACTCACCATAATTAAGAATAGTGCCCACATATGGGCAGGAAGCCTAAAAGTACGAAAGTTTATTTTAGTATACATTTTAAGATTTGGGTTTTAAGTAGATACTGTTAGTAAATATAAAAAAACTCCTATACTTGTAAACAATTGATCTGTTAATCTTAAATCAAAATGAAAAAAACATATTATAATCCAGACGATCTAAAAAAGTTTAGCTCCATTACAGAATGGAATGAATCATTAGGCGAGAAGTTTTTTGAATACTACACCAGTGTATTTAAAGAAGGTCATCTATCGGCAAGAGAAAAATCCTTAATTGCCCTAGCAGTATCCCATGTAGTTCATTGTCCTTATTGTATCGATGCTTACACAAAAGACGGCCTAGAAAAAGGCATTGAAAAAGAAGAAATGATGGAAGCTGTACATGTGGGAGCTGCCATTAAAAGTGGTGCGGTTCTTGTTCATGGTGTTCAGATGATGAATCGACACGATCAATTGAGCATGTAATCTATGGCAACCAAATCTCTTAAAGCACGTCAGAATGAATTATCTGACACACAAAGACAACTTGATATTCTATCGAAGGGTATTTTTCAAGATGGAACCCTACCTACATTTAAAGAAAAATTAAACGACTATCAACTCGAAGACATTCGTCCAAAAGCACTCCAGGTTTTACAAATCAATCTAGGCTATATGTGCAACCAAGTTTGCGCACATTGCCACGTTGACGCTGGCCCAGACAGAAAAGAAATGATGTTAGAAAGCACCATGGAAGACTGTCTTAATGTGATGCGACATAATTCCATTAAAACGGTAGATCTTACTGGGGGAGCCCCAGAAATGCACCCAAAATTTAGATGGTTTGTAGCGCAGATTCGCGCTCAAACTACTGTAAAAGAAATCATTGTGAGATCGAATCTCACCATCATCTTGGCCAATAAAAAATACCATGATTTACCCGCCTTTTTTGCTCAACATAAAGTGCATGTAGTGTCGTCCTTACCCTTTTACAAACGCAATAAAACAGATCGACAACGCGGCTCTGGCGTGTTTGATCAATCCATCAAAGCCTTACAAAAACTGAATGAAGCTGGTTATGGAAAAGAGGTATCAAACCTTGAGTTAGACTTAGTATACAACCCTTCTGGTGCCTTTTTACCTGGAGATCAACAAGCCCTTGAAAGCGATTTTAAAACAGCGCTAAAAGAAGATTTTAACATCGATTTTAATCATTTATTTACCATTACAAATTTACCCATTAGCCGATTCTTAGATTACCTCATCGCTTCAGAAAATTATAATGAATACATGCATAACTTAGTTGGTGCCTTTAACCCAGCTGCGGCAGAAAATGTAATGTGCACCAATACCATTTCTGTTAGTTGGGAAGGCTATTTATATGATTGTGACTTTAATCAAATGCTTGAACTAAAGGTAGATATTGAGCATCAGCACATTCGAGACTTTAATCTTGAAGCCCTCGCAAAAAGAAAAATCTTACTCTCGCAACACTGCTATGGCTGTACTGCTGGCGCAGGAAGCAGCTGTCAAGGAAGTATCGCTTAATCCGCTTAACTGTGAAGAAACCTCTTTTGCTCGTTTTTTGTAAAAACCCTAGATTAGGAAAAGTAAAAACGCGTTTAGCCAAAACAATCGGAGAAAGAAAAGCCCTATTAATCTACAAAGAGCTTCTTAAAAAAACGGCTTCAGTTTTAAAAGAATTAGAAGTCGACATTCATTTATATTATTCTGATAAAATCGAGGAAAATGACCTCTTTTCGGCTGTTGCTAGCCAGAAGAAAAAACAAGCAGGTGAACACCTGGGAGAACGCATGGCAAATGCTTTTCAAGAAAGCTTTATCTCTCATGACAAAGTAGTCATTATTGGCACCGATCTATGGACCCTTGAAGCTCAAGACATACAAAAAGCCTTTCAGGCCTTAGAAAAACAAGCGGCAGTAATTGGTCCGTCAAAAGACGGAGGCTACTATTTAATAGGCCTCAATCAATTTTTTCCCGACCTTTTTAAGCAAAAAGAATGGGGAACAGACAAAGTTCTATCCAGCACTTTAGCTGACATAAATCACATTATTTATCATTTACTCAACGAAAAAAACGATGTGGATACTTTTTCAGATCTCGAAGAAAACCCAACGCTTAAAGCACACATAGAATGATCGAACAAATCAATGAAAGTTTGGCTTTTTTAAAAGCCAAAGGAATCAATGACAACGCCATAGGAATTATCTTAGGCACCGGATTAGGCGACCTGGTAAATCACCTAAGCATTGAAGTAGAAGTTCCTTATAACGACATCCCCCATTTTCCGAAATCCAGCATGGAATTTCATAAAGCACGTTTGTTGTATGGAGGTTTCCAAGGAAAAAAAGTCTTGGTTTTTGAAGGGCGTTTTCACGCCTATGAAGGCTTGAGCTATTTTGAAATTACCTACCCCATTCGATTGATGCATGCCCTAGCGGTAAAACAACTTATTATTAGTAATGCCGCAGGAGCGATCAACCTCAACTTTAAAAAAGGAGAAGTGATGTTAATCGAAGACCACATCAATTTACAAGGTGGCTCTCCTTTAGCAGAAAAAGGCATCGGTCAATTAGGTGAACGCTTTGTCGATATGAGCGCCCCATATTCCCTAGCCCTAATTGAACGCACTAAAACAATTGCTAAAGAAAATCAAATTTCGCTTCATGCGGGAGTCTATGCTTCTGTCATGGGACCCCAGCTAGAAACAAAAGCAGAATATCGTTATCTAAAAATAATTGGAGCAGATGCAGTGGGTATGTCGACCGTTCCAGAGGTCATTGTCGCAAATCAACTACAAATGGACTGCATCGCTTTTTCTGTTTTAACAGACGAATGTGATCCCGACAACCTCAAACCCATCGATATTCCAGATATTATGGCTGCAGCTAAAAAAGCGGAACAATCTTTGATAGTATTGGTCAAGAAACTTATTTCAACGCTCTAATCTAATTCCAATGAGTTATCTCGATGTAACAAAAGATGTTTATAAAGAAGCTGCCTTAACCCCAGACATAGGCTTGTGCTGTACCACTACCCCCATCTGGCAATTCCCTGGACTATCCATTCCTACCATAATGCAAGAAATGAATTATGGTTGTGGGTCAACAGTTCACCCCAGGGATCTTGTCAATAACCCTAAAATCCTATATGTAGGCGTGGGTGGAGGGATGGAATTGCTTCAATTCTCCTACTTTTCAAGACAAAAAGAGGGTGTAATTGGAATCGATATAGTAGATGAGATGTTAGACGCTTCGCGGAAAAATTTTGTTCTAGCCGAAAAACAAAACGATTGGTTTGAATCTGATTTTGTTTCCCTCAAAAAAGGAGACGCACTTGACCTCCCAGTAGAAGACAACTCTATTGATGTTGCCGCGCAAAATTGTCTTTTTAATATTTTTAAAGTAGAAGAACTCAAAAAAGCCCTAGAAGAAATGTATCGGGTTTTAAAACCTCACGGAAGATTGGTCATGAGTGACCCCATTTGTGAACAACCCATGAATCAAACCTTACGTGATGATGAGCGCCTTCGTGCCTTATGCCTATCTGGTTCTATCCCATTAAATGAATATATCAAAATGCTAACCGATGTAGGTTTTGGCACCATTGAAATAAGAGCTAAAAGACCCTATCGTATCTTGGATAAAAAACACTACCCCACAGAAGAAACCATCTTTATTGAAAGTGTAGAAGTATGTGCCATTAAAGACCCGATGCCAGAAGACGGCCCTTGTGTCTTTACTGGAAAAGCGGCGATCTATTTTGGAGACAAAGACTTTTTTGACGATAAAAAAGGCCATGTGCTTTTACAAAACCAACCCCTAGCAGTTTGTGATAAAACTGCTGGAGCTTTAGCAAAAATTAACCTAGATGACCTTTACATCAGTGAGTCCACTTATCACTATGATGGAGGAGGTTGTTGCTAAATCGAACTGATATGCGCCAAATGTTAACTTCCATTTTTTTACTACTTTCTTTTGCCCTAATAGGGCAAAAGAATATCCACGAGCAGTGGACCAATGCGCTTAAAACTTTTGTGGATAAAGATGGCAATGTAAACTATGCCAAATGGAAAAACGACACCATTGCATTAGATAATTACATTAGCAGTCTTGAAGAAAACCCCCCAGCAGAATATTGGTCAAAGAACGACTCTCTCGCTTATTTTATCAATGCCTACAATGCAGTTACTGTAAAACTTATATTAGATAATTACCCTTTAAAAAGCATCCGTAAGCTTATCACTCCATGGCGCTTTAAACGCTTTAATCTCGATGGAAAAAAAGTATCACTCAATCACATTGAGCATGAAATTTTAAGAAAGATGGAGGAACCTAGGATTCATTTTGCGATCAATTGCGCCTCTGTCTCTTGTCCTAAATTACTCAACAAAGCTTTCTATTCTCACAGCATGGAAAAACAACTGGAAGCAGTAACTACAGATTTTATTAATGACGAAAAGCGAAATATTCTTAGCGTAAAAGAAATGGAAATTTCTAGAATTTTTCAATGGTTCGCGGGAGACTTTGGCTCAAAAAAAGAGCGACACGCTTTTATCAGAAAATATGCAAAACAGCCTGTTGCAAAAAATGCAAAAGTTCGGTTTTTAAATTATGACTGGGGCCTCAACGAATAAAGCTGGGATCTCTATTATTGTTCCCATTTATAACGAAGCTGAACGGTTACCAAACTTTATTTCTTTACTTTTTGGCGCGCTAGAAAGCCATCAACATCAAATCATTTTTGTCGATGGAGGAAGCCAAGATGGTAGCTGTAAAATAATTCAGGCTTCGCCAAATTGCAGTTTGCTTAAATCAAAAAAAGGAAGAGCCCTACAGATGAACGCTGGGGCAAAAAATGCCATCCATAAACTCTTGTATTTTATTCATGTTGATTGTACCCCACCTCAAGGATTCGATCAAATTTTATTAAACGAATGCAATGCAGAAAACAAAGCAGGCTGCTTTCAGTTGCAATTCGATCACGATCACTTTGCCTTAAAATGGGTGGCTTTAGCAACAAAATACAACACTCGTTTTTGCCGCAGTGGAGATCAATCTCTTTTTGTTGAGAAGCAGCTCTTTATGCAATTTAAAGGTTTTAATGAACACTATACTGTTTGTGAAGATGTAGAATTGATTGACCGCTTATATAAGGCGACAAACTTTATCGTATTACCTCAGAAAATAATAACATCTGCAAGAAGATTTATAGAAAATGGCATTTGGCGATTACACTTTCACCATGGCTTAATTCATCTAATGCGGTATGCAGGGATCGGTCCAAAGAAACTTTATCGCTATTATTTGCGATTTGTAAAATAAGAGCGAAGAACTTCTTCCGCTAATTTATTCTGTGGTGTAAAGCCCGTATGATTTTCTCCCCCAGCATTAGGATGATCGGGAAACCATTTCCAAACAAAGCCCCCCTGCCACCAGGGTAGCGGTATAAATTCCTTCAACAAGGCTTCTAATGCCATTGCTTGCATTTTGGGGTTATAATTTTGTACTTTATCGCGATAATCCCATGGGCGACGCAAAGGATCATCAATACTGCGGTAGCCCATTTCAGTAAAGAGCACTGGACGATTAAATTCCTTATTTACTTGTCCTATCCTTTTAATAGTCTTCGCCCATCTTTGCTGGATATCCTCTAGCGTTAAAGGCGTCTCTCCCTTTAGTGGGAAATATGCATTTAGCCCTATATAGTCTAATGCATCCCAAAAAGGTACCGCATCATATTGATCCCAATTTTCTGCATAAACTAACTCCCCTTTATAAATTGCTCTAAGCTCAAGGATTAACTCCCGCCAAAACTCTTCCTCTCTTTTAACCACCGAGGGTAATTCTGTCCCAATACAGTACAAGGGAATATCGTGTTGTTCTGCAACCTGTGCAAAGTGTAAAATAAATTTGCGATATGATGCTTTGAATACTTTCCAAGAATGTTGACTTGTAGGATTAATCTTTCCCGTATATACACCCCTACTGATCCAGATTTGAGGTTTAAGCATTATTTTTATCCCCCGCGCTTTAAAAAGAGGAATTGTTGCATTCAAACCTTTCGTCTTTTCTCCTACCCACTGCCAATCTGTATCGTATGCCACGATACTATCTTGCGCAGAGTTTAAATACCCATAAGGCATTAATGAAACCCAATTAGCCCCCAGCTGTTCAACAGGTAAAATTTGCTCTGGAAGGACTTGCTCTTTTGTCCCTACAAAACTTAACCCCAAGATTTTTTGTCCAAAGGAAAAAGAGGAGAAGGCCAACAAAAAACAGCAAAATAAAAACTTGATTTTCATCATTTTAAGATAGAAAACCTAGTTCATTTAATCAATTATGTCATTAATAAATAATAGGGGGTAAATACAATTATGGCAATTAAAGCGGTTGTAACCCCATAAATAATGATAAAACCTGCAATAGAAAAAAAATCATTTGCATCTTTAAAATAGGGGTAATAATGTCTTAAAAACAAGAGAGAAAATAGGCCAGTAATCCCAGCAAAAAGAGTAAACATAAGGTTAGATTTGGGTTAAAAATCATTTTACAGATAGACAGGTGGCGATAAGTTTTTCTTGAACATAGTTCCACCCGCTAACACACTCGGCATAAATCTCCTCGGCTTGTGGAAAAGTCGAAAAGTCGCCTTGCTCTACGGTTAGTAGTACTCCTTTTTGAGAAGGAGATAATATAAATCGCAATTCAGAGGTTTGGCCGTTTAGACCGTCCCGCTGGTGATTGATTTTAAATCGCAATAAAGAATACGGTTGATAATCTAATAAAGTTCCGCTAACATGGGTAATAAAAGAACCATCTTCTTGGAATTCTCGCCATAAAGCATCACTCCCTAGTTCCCACTTACAGTGCAATTGACAATTGTACATATATTGTTCTGTCAATTCTGGTAAAGTTAAAGCCAGCCAAATGTTCTCTTTGGTCGTTGCTAAAGGGAGTTCCAGTCGAGCCCAAAGTGATTTTCTCATTTTGTATTTTTTAAAGCTTGTATCGCTCTAAATAAGCCTTTGGCCATTTTAAGTCGAATTCAAGTAAGATTAGGTTTTTCTAAGATACAAATTTTTCAAAAAGTAGAAAATAGCTTACCTTGGGATAAAGACAAAATTATGACGTCCCAGTCTCCCATCATCATTATTGGTAACGGTATTGCAGGCACAACACTTGCCAGAAATATTCGGAAAAAAAGTCGACAAGCCATTCTTATTATCTCAAAAGAAAGTGATTATTTTTTCTCAAGAACAGCCTTGATGTATGTTTATATGGGGCATTTAAAATGGGAGCATCTCGAACCTTATGAAAAAGGATTTTGGCAAAAAAACAAGATTGATCTTTTAAATGCAGAAGTCACTAATATCAACGCAAAAGAAAAAGTTGTTGTCTTAGCTAATGGCCAACACCTTTCATATGATTCTCTTGTTTTAGCTACAGGTTCAACTCCAAATAAATTTGGCTGGAAAGGGCAAGATCTTGAAAACGTTCAAGGACTTTACACAAAACAAGACCTTGAACAACTTACCGCAAATACCCCAAATATTCAACAAGCTGTTGTAGTAGGAGGTGGCCTAATTGGGATAGAATTAGTAGAGATGCTCCACAGTAGGGGGATTACAGCAAGTTTTTTGGTAAGAGAAAATCACTTTTGGAGTAAAGTGATTTCTCCTCATGAAGGGGAAATGATTGAACGACATATTAGAGCACATGGTATCGATCTTAGAATGAACGCTAACCTTATAGAAATAATTTCAGACGAAAATGGAAAGGCTGCAAGTGTACTAACAGATCAAGGTGATATTATCCCTTGTCAAATGGTAGGACTCACTGCAGGGGTAAGGCCTAATATTGATTTTTTAAAAGATAGCAACCTCGAGATAAATAGAGGAATTTTAGTCGATCAATATCTCGCGACAAATTTACCTGATGTTTATGCCATAGGCGACTGTGCAGAATTGCGCTCCCCACTTGCTCATCGCCATGCGATAGAAGCAGTTTGGTATGTGGGTCGAATGATGGGCGAAACCTTAGCACAAAGTTTAACGGGTAAACCCACCGCTTATACCCCTGGTCACTGGTTTAACAGTGCAAAATTCTTTGATATTGAATATCAAACCTATGGGCAAATTTCTCCTCGTGCAACGCTAGAAGAAAATCACTTTTGCTGGAAGCATCAAACAGAAAATTGCATGGTACGTCTAGCCTATCATGCAAAAAGTCGCTTGTTTTTAGGAATCAATACCTTTGGCATACGTATGCGACACGAAGTGTTTGATCAATGGCTAAAGGAAAAAGTAAAGATCGACACTGTTATTGAAAATCTATCAAAAGCCAACTTTGACCCAGAATTTTACGCCCAATACGAACCTCAAATACAAGCACAATGGCACAGTCAACTCGTCTAAACAGCAGTCATGGAAAAAACATAGGTCTAATCATAGGCCTCACTGGACTTGCACTATTATTTTATCCTTTTTTTAGCGCGTCTTTTTCTTCTTCTACTGCTGGGTTTATAAGTAGTTTAGTCTTAATTAGTCTAGGAACTATTCTTTATAGCGAAAGACTCTATCATGGGACAATTCCAGGAATCAAAAATAACGGTGTTTGGTTCGATGGACTATCTGCAAGAGGACTTTTAGGCTGGTTTGTGGGAATAGCATTGACTGGATTCTATATCGCACTTTATTTTTACCCAGAAACATTGGGTTATAACAGCAAGGGTAGCACGGGACTAGTGGCCTTTTTTGATCCTCTAAGTTTGACTTTGAACGGAAAACCCGCAACGCAGTGGTTTGTATATGGAACACTTTACACCCTGGCTATTTTAATTTTTGGAGTGAAATTCATTATAAAGTATCGTCACAATCGCTATCAAATTATACGCACCCTATCGGTGATGTTTTTTCAATTAGGCTTTGCCTTTTTAATTCCTGAACTACTGGCATTATTTCATCCAGACACCCCTTATTTCGCAAAAGACTTAAAGAATATGTGGCCGCTTAATTATTACTTTTTTGAGTCTTGGCACATAAAAAATATGCTTACAGGCGGGAACTTAGGATTGTTTATGCTCTTATCTGGGGTTGCAATGATCTTTATTGTTTCGCCCATTTTGACCTATTTATATGGAAAACGCTGGTACTGTTCGTGGGTATGTGGTTGTGGTGCTTTAGCAGAAACCGCTGGAGACCCTTTTCGACAATTATCGAGTAAAAAAATAAGTGTTTGGAAATTAGAACGCTGGTCGATTCATGTGGTATTGGTATTGGTTTTTTTAACCACCATCGCCGTCATTTGGTCTTTTTTAGGCAGCAATCCAGACTTAAGTAGTTTCTCTAGAGAAACCTTTGTGATAGGTGTCGTTAGTTTCTTAGTCCTTTTAATGGGCATCATCTATTTTTTCAAAAGAAAAGAAATGGATAAAGATGCTTTATACAGCATGATCACCATCGGTTGTGTTATCGCGGGAACAATTGCAATCCAAGCCTTTTCTGGCGAGAAAAACATCTTATTCATCAAGAGTTATACATTGACAAAATGGTATGGCTTTGGGATTGGAGCGGCCTTTTCTGGTGTTTTAGGAGTAGGATTTTACCCTATTCTAGGTAGCCGGGTTTGGTGTCGCTTTGGCTGCCCTATGGCAGCCATCCTGGGATTACAACAACGTTTACTTTCGCGTTTTCGCATTACAACTAACGGGGGTCAATGTATCTCTTGCGGTAACTGTTCTGCCTATTGTGAGATGGGGATTGATGTGAGGGCTTACGCCCAAAAGGGTCAAAACATTGTTCGCTCTTCTTGTGTAGGCTGTGGAATTTGCTCTGCTGTTTGTCCGCGAGGAGTACTAAAATTAGAAAATGGTCCTGTAGCGAATCGCACGAATCTTCCTGAATTTCCATTAGGGAATAAGTTGTAATGAATTAACTTGGGGCAATCATCTTTAATCACTCCCATGCCCATAATAAAAGTCATCATTCCTGCTTTTAACGAAGAAAAATCGATTGTAAAAGTGATCGCAGAGATTCCTGATTTTGTGGAAGAAGTCGTGGTAGTGAACAACAATTCTACCGATCAAACTGCGCAGGTTGCTGCTAATGCTGGAGCAACCGTATTGAAAGAAAAAAGCAAAGGCTATGGTTATGCCTGTCTCAAGGGCATCGACTATTTATCACAAGAGCAGAATAAACCCGATATTCTTGTCTTTCTTGACGGAGATTATTCTGATTATCCTCAAGAACTCACAAAGGTCATCCAACCTATCTTAGAGGATAAGGCAGATTTTGTAGTGGGTGCCCGTGTAAAAGTGTTAAGAGAAAGAGGGTCGCTTACTCCACAGCAGGTATTTGGCAATTGGCTAGCCTGCTTTTTAATGAAACTCCTTTACAGATCAAACTTTACAGATCTTGGGCCCTTTAGAGCAATTCGATGGGAAACCCTTGAAAAGCTCAAAATGAGAGATAAAACTTATGGCTGGACCGTAGAAATGCAACTCAAAGTTTTACGTCAAAAAATTACCTATCAAGAAGTGCCTGTTTCTTATAAAAAAAGAATAGGGGTCTCAAAAGTTTCAGGAACCGTAAAAGGAACTATATTTGCAGGAATGAAAATTATAGGGTGGATTTTCAAACACTACTTATCGAAAAAAAATTGACATGGAATACTTTTGGTTAAATGTTTCCTTCATTGTGATGGGATTGTATTCCGTTTGTTTAGTTCTTGTTTTCTTTTATAGTTTAGCGCAACTTAATCTATTGTTTAACTACAAAAGAGCTCAAAAAAACAAACCAGCCCTAACTTATTTAGACACTAGCCATCCAAAGAAAGTTCCTTTTGTAACTATTCAACTTCCCGTTTTTAACGAGTTGTATGTAATGGAACGTTTACTTAGATGCATCAACGAGATTGAATATCCTAGAGAGCGATTAGAAATCCAAGTTCTTGACGATTCTACAGACGAATCTGTTGAGCTAACTAGAGAAATCGTTGCTGACTTACAAAAAGGTGGTCTTGATATTGTTCAAATTCGCCGTAAAGACCGGGTTGGTTTTAAAGCGGGTGCATTAAAAGAAGGTTTAAAAAGTGCAAAAGGAGAATTGATCGCCATTTTTGATGCTGATTTCCTACCTAGAAAAGACTGGTTATTAAAAACAGTACCACAGTTTGATCAAACCGATATTGGGGTAGTTCAAACTAAATGGGAACACATCAATCACGATTATTCTATTTTAACAGAAGTGCAAGCTTTTGCCCTAGACGCACACTTCACCCTTGAACAAGTTGGAAGAAATTCTGAAGGTCACTTTATCAACTTTAATGGAACCGCAGGAATCTGGCGAAAAGAGACCATTATTGATGCCGGAAATTGGGAAGGCGATACCCTTACCGAAGATTTAGATCTTAGCTATCGCGCACAACTCAAAAACTGGAAATTCAAATATCTCGAAGAGGTAGAAACCCCTTCTGAACTTCCTGTGGTAATGAGTGCTATCCGTTCTCAACAATTTAGATGGAATAAAGGTGGTGCAGAGAATTATCAAAAAATGATCAAAAAGGTAATCGATAAAAAGGAACTTCCCTTTGGGACAAAAGTGCATTCCATTTTACACCTTTTAAACAGCACCATGTTTTTAAATGTTTTGATGGTAGGGATTTTAAGTATCCCGATGCTCTACATTAAAAACGAATGGGGACACTTAGCCTGGTTCTTCAAAATCTCTTCTTTATTTATTATAAGTACTGTGATATTTTTCTACTGCTACTGGGAATTATACAGAAGAAAAAATGGCAGTGGATTATTACAGTTTCTCGAATACACTAAAACCTTTTTTACTTTTTACACTGTTGCTATGGGCTTTTCTTTCCACAATGCTTTGGCCGTTTTAGAAGGACATAGAGGGAAAAGAAGTGATTTTATTCGCACCCCTAAATTCAATATTCAAGAGTTAAAAGACTCCTGGAAAAACAATAAATACATTCCTAAAAAAGTGCACAAAAACACCATCATAGAAGGGCTACTCGCACTCTACTTCTTGTTCGGGATGTACAGCGCGTTTGCCGTGGGAAATCAAGGGGACTTTGGACTATTCCCTTTTCATTTATTGTTGTTTGTCGGCTTCGGCTTTATCTTTGTAAATTCATTTAGAACACAAGGATAATGTTTGGGGGAAACCCTTCTCGTGTTGCGATTCTCGCTTTCCTTATAATTGTTATTTATGTTCTTTTGGGATATTTTATCCCTAGAGAAGAAAGCCTCTATTTTTTATCGCTCTATGCTAGTAGCTGGGCCTTGACATCTGTTTTATTAAAGCGTATTTCTATCCAAATGATCTTCTGGCTGGGGATTGCTTTCCGGTTTGTTTTTCTAATCGCCTTGCCTTCGCTTTCGCAGGATTTTTATCGCTTTATTTGGGATGGTTTATTACTTCAAAATGAACTTAATCCCTATGCCTTCAGCCCAAATGAATTAATGGCAGATAACGCCCTTTTTAACCCATCTCTTAAAAGCGAATTGTTTTCTGGAATGGGAGAATTAAGCGCGCAACACTATTCAAATTACCCTCCTGTCAATCAATTGGGGTTTTTATTTTCTGTCAAGTGGTTGCCTAATCATCTATTGGGGACGGTTGTTATTATGCGTCTCTTACTTATTCTAGCTGAAGTAGGGCTCTTTTTAATCGCCCAAAGAATTCTACGCCAGCTTGATTTACCCTCAAAAAGATTAGGATGGTATTTTCTCAATCCAATAATCATCCTTGAATTGACAGGGAATTTACATTGGGAAGGGGTTATGCTTTTCTTCTTTGCCTTAGGCTTTTGGTTCCTCCTAAAAAAACACCATAGCCTCGCCACCATAGCCTTTGCATTTTCTATAGCAACAAAGCTTATCCCACTATTGTTACTCCCACTCTTTGCACGTTTTCAGTCGTGGAAAAAAACAGTCGGTATGACCTTGTTAGGCAGTGTTAGTCTGTTCGTTCTTTTTGTTCCTTTCTTTAAAGATATCGGGATGGAAAATTATTTTGCTACCATCCAATTGTGGTTTAAAAACTTTGAATTTAACGGCAGCTTTTATTACATCATTCGATGGGTAGGCTATCAAGTTAAAGGCTATAATATCATTAGACAGTGGGCCGAAATCTCCCCCTGGATCATCAGCGGAATTGTATTTGCTTTTGCCTTTTTAAAACCAAAGAAAAAAGCCCAAGAAGTTTTTACTGCTATGTTATTTTTAATGACTACCTACTATTTAATGGCATCAATTGTCCATCCATGGTATGTGATTCCTCTTGTTTTTTTAGGGATGTTTACGCGCTACAGTTTCCCCTTGATATGGAGTATGCTTATCGCGATAAGTTATGTTACTTATGCAAATGCTAACTTTCAAGAAAACTATGTTTTGATCGCTTTAGAATACGCGATAGTGTTAGCGGTAATGTGTTATGAAATAATGCGAAAGAAACCGCTACTTCAACATTTTTAACAAATTAATTTCTTGTTCTCCCAAATGTCTAAATCTACCGCGGGATAGATCTTTTTTAGTCAAATGAGCATAGGTGACTAGGTCTAATTGTTCAATGGTATACCCTACAGCATCAAAAATTTGATGAATCGCTTTATAGGTTTGATCGTGAATTTCTATTCCCACTACCCGCTTTGGTTGCCCGTGAATAAAGCTGATATCTTCAACGCTAAGCACCTTATTGCGATCTACAACAATTCCCTTTTTGATTTTATCAACCGCTTCACCTGTTAAATTTTTATCTAATACAACTTGATAGATTTTCTTTACTCTTGTATTAAGATTACGCAACTTTACGATCATTTGTTGATCATTTGTAAACAACAATAAACCTGTAGTAGAGCGGTCCATTGCATGTAAAGGATCAATTCTAAAAGGTGCCGCTCTAGCAATCAATTCAAGGACATCTTTCTTATAGTTTCCTTTTTTAACGGAGGCTAAAAAACCTTTTGGTTTGTTCAATAAAACATAGGTAGGTTTATCGGCATTAATGCGTTGACCATCAAATTTAACTTCGTCTCCAGGCTGGACTTGATACCCCATTTCAGTAACGATTTTTCCATTGACCTTAACGGTTCCTAAACCTATGTGCATATCTGCTTCCCTTCGTGAACACAGACCAGAGTTAGCAATGAATTTATTGAGTCGAATCGTATTTTTTGTTGCCATCTTATTTCTCCTTATCTTTTATTTTAAGCGTAGATTGTCTTTCTCTGTTAATTGTTAATTGAATTATATCGGGAGGTTAATAATACCCTATAGGCTGATTTACAGAACCCTAATTGAGCATACTGCGCCATTGCAACAGTGCTATTTTGGCTCATCGTATTGATTTAAATTGAGTATCGCACTAAAACGATACTACCCACACCCGCTAAAATTAAAAATTTTAACAAATTATGAAGCCAAAGATACGCCTTTTGCCCATCGGCTTTCCATAAGAGGATCAATAATCCCGCAAGAAAGGGCAAGGTGCTTAGAAAATAGTAATACATCATCCCTAATTGCTCTTTTTCTGACAGCAAGAAAGAAACTGCAATGGCTGCAAAAAGCATTAGAAGCGTTAATATATATTTAGTTGTTTTAACCCCAAAAACAACTGCAACAGTACTGTAATTTCGCACCCAGTCTCCCTTAAAATTTTGCAGATCTTTGACTAAATCGCGAATAAGGATAATCAAAAAGAGAAAACTCGCATGGTACATTACCCAAGTAGAAAGGTTATTAAAATACAAACTGATCGCAAAAAAAGGGGTAATGGCAAGCACAGCCGCAAAGACATTACTAGCCCAGAATGTCTTTTTTAATAAATGGCTATACAGCCAAATTGCCAGCATGTAAACAAAGAAAAACAATACCGCTCTATAGCTAACAAAAAATGACAAACCTAAACACAACAAGTTAAAACAACCATAAAAAAACAATTGTAGATCTGGTGAAATAAGTTGATGCAACAAGTACTGTTTTGGGCGGTTAATCTGGTCTTTTTCTGCGTCATAAAAGTTATTGATTAAATAGCCCGCTGCAATGGCTAAAGAAGAAGCCAGTACGAGTAAAAATAAACGGTGATCTGTTAAATGCTCTATCCATGTTTTTTGGGGAGCAAGGATATAACGCGCACTTAAATACTGCGCTAAGACAAGAACTAAAATAGTATATCCTCTTGTTGAGGCGAATACGCCAAAGAAAGGCAGCAAATAAGAATTGAAGGAAGTGTTGGAGAAAAGCCGCATGCTTTTCAGAAATTATAGACCACTTCTAGTTGGTAGTCTTTTAAGGATAATTTTGCTTTCTCTATATCCTCTGTAAAACCAAGAATATAACCCCCACCACCAGAACCACACAACTTAAGATAATAATCGTTTGTCTCTAATCCGTTTTTCCACAAAGCGTGGAATTTTTCTGGGATCATAGGTTTAAAGTTGTTCAATACTAAATGTGACAACTTTTTTGTGTGGGTAAAAAGGGATCTTAAATTTCCCTGAAGGAAATCCTCGATACACTGGTCTGTATATTTTATGAACTGATCTTTCATCATTAAACGAAAAGGCTCTTGCTCCATGCTTTGCATAAAAATAGACACCATAGGCGCTGTTTCTCCTACAATTCCACTATCTAACAAAAACACCGCACCTTTCCCTTCGGGATTTTGAGAAGGAAGACCAGTGGGTTCTATGCTATTCTTAGAGTGAATTAATAAAGGAAGACTTAAATAGCTGTTCAAGGGATCTAAACCAGAAGATTTTCCGTGGAAAAAGGATTCCATGGCAGCAAAAACTGCTTTGAGTTTTACCAGCTTATCCTTGGTTAGATTTTCTAAAACAGTAATTTTATCTAGCGCATATTGATCGTAGATTGCCGCAACTAGTGCGCCACTACTCCCCACGCCATATCCTTGAGGAATACTGCTGTCAAAATACATCTTTTGTGCAAGATCTGATGCTAATCGTTCCCAATCAAAGCGCACGATCTCTGTTGAAATTGTCTTTAAATGCGCACAAAAAAACTTTAATTTCTCGTGGGAATCTTCAAACTCTGAACTAGGATTTAACTTTAAAGCACCACGATAAAAATTATAGGGTATAGATAATCCTTTGGAATCTTTGATGATTCCATACTCTCCAAAGAGTAAAATTTTAGCATAAAATAATGGGCCTTTCATAGCAAGACAAACTTACAACTTTTTAGCGCCAGTACCAACTTGATCTTCAATGTATTGTCCAGCTTCGCAAAAAGATGCAAGATCACTCGCAATAAAAGTATTAATGGCCTTTTTATGTTTTTCTGGATATAGCAGATGCACATTTGCTCCTGCGTCTAGGGTAAAACACAACGGCAGTTTTGTGTCTTCTCTAAAATCCCAAATTTTATTGAGCACCGCTAAAGTATTGGGCTGCATCAACACAAAATAAGGCTTTGACGCCATCATCAAAGCGTGTAAAGTAAGGGCTTCTAATTCGACTAATTGCATAAAGTCGTCTAGTTCCCCTTTGGCTAGAATAGCCATCAAACGCGTCATATGCTGGTGCGCTTGTTCAAATCTTGCGGTGGCATAGGGGTGGTTTTCCATCAATTGATGTCCCAAAGTGCTACTCACCTTTTTCTGCCCCTTATCTATAATTAAAATGGTGTCTTGATAAGTGCGGAAAATTGGATGGATTTCCTGGTCGATACAAGTAGCGAATTCTTGTGAACTACCTTGAATGGCTTTTGTCTCTCCCCACGACATCATAGGGCCTTGAATGCTTCTCGCTGCACTTCCTGAACCTAATCTGGCTAAAAATGAAGCCTTTTGTTGAAAGACTTCTTGAGATGCAAAGCCTACTCCCTGCTCTTCTATACTAAGTAATGAAAGTGCAAGTGCACTCATGCTTGAAGCAGAAGAGGCGATCCCGCTACTGTGCGGAAAAGAGTTCGTGGAAGAAATTGTTAAATCATGCTCGAATAAGTATGGGCAAAAGGATTTAATTCGATCAAAAAAAGCTTCCATTTTAGGGTGAAAAGAAGGCTGCTCTTTTCCCTCAAATAAGAATGAAAAAGAGAACTGATTGTCCTTTTCTTTTGGTTTGAATTGCAAGTGGGTTGTGGTGGCGCAATTAGCCAGAGTAAAGCTTAATGAAGGGTTTTGCGGCAATTGCTTTCCATATTTACCCCAGTACTTTACTAGGGCAATATTAGACGGGGAAGACCAACTCGCTTTTCCTTCTTGTGCAGGAAAAGTAGAGGCAATAAATTCTTTTTCAATAGTCATGGGTTAAAGATAAGACATTCAATGGCATGATGCTTCAAATAATATTTTCTACCTTTCTTTTTGTAAAAAAAATAAAATGACCCGAAGGGTGAAAACAGTTGTTGGAATAAGTATATCAGTCTTTATTTGTCTAAGTATTGGCGGATTATCTGGGTACATTACCCAGGCGGCTATTCCTACTTGGTACGCGGGACTTAACAAGCCCTTTTTCACTCCACCTAACTGGCTTTTTGCGCCAGTATGGACCACGCTTTACTGCATGATGGGAGTCGCAGCGGGCTGGGTTTGGTCAAAAGGAAGTCATCATAGATGGGTAAAAACAGCCTTGTACCATTTTAGCGCTCAACTTGTGGTGAATGGCCTGTGGAGTATTGTCTTTTTTGGGTTAAAAAGTCCAGGGATTGCCTTACTTGTTATTGCCTTATTGCTTTATCTAATCCTCAAAACCATTTATTGGTTTAAAATTGTCCACAAACCGACTGCTTACTTACTTTACCCCTATCTAGTATGGGTGAGTTTTGCTAGTTTCCTCAACCTAGGGATTTACTATTTAAACAACTAAACCAGTTGGTTTAGATTTTTTTGTATCTTTAGTTTAAGTCCTAGATAAAATCACCATGATATTCCATTCTCTTTTTTGAATATCACTTCGTCTTGAGGCAATCACTATTAAAAATATTATTGCTGGATTCAAGGTTGCTTGTTAACAAGCAAAAGTGGGGTATTCGAATCCAGTAAGAAACCCTCCTTGTTTCTTGGAGGGTTTCATTTTTTATTGTGGATAAACTCTTTCAGGATAATCAGTAATAATCGCATCCACCCCTAAGTCTTTCATATGTGCAATGTCTTCTGGTTCGTTAATGGTCCAAGGATAAATTTTTAAACCCGCTGCATGAATCTTTTTAACATTGCTTTTTGTCAGACTTTTATGGTTAGGATTAATTGCAAAAGCTTTTAAACTTAAAGCCACTGGAATGGCATCAAGAGGATCATCTTCTGTCAAAACAGCGATGGGCACCTCTTTTGTTTCTTGGTAAAACAGCTCTAATTCATTCCAGTCAAAACTCGAAATAAACACGTCTGAAGGTTGAAGTTTCCCTTTGTCAAAATATTGTTTTAGCAAAGCATAAGTTGGTTTTGCTGTACTAGTTCCTTTTAATTCGATATTCAATACTACTTCGTCATTAATCACATCTAGCACCTCAACTAAAGTTGGAATTGGCTCTCGCCCTAAAACCGTTATTTTTCGAATAGAATCTAAATCAATTGTTTCGATATAGCCAGTGGCATCGGTTAATTTTTCTAAGGTTTTATCATGAAATACAACTAATTCTCCTGAAGCACAAACAAAGACATCTATCTCAATTCCATCTACCCCTAAGGCCAGTGCTTTTTTTACTGAAGCGACCGTGTTTTCTGCTACATGCCCCCTAGCCCCGCGATGTCCCACGACAAGTGGCTGAGAGTTTGAAGTACATGAAAGTAGTGATAAGAGTAGCATACCGAATAAAAGTTGATTTTTCATAGCAATAATTCAATCGGTTTCAATATACGAAGAAGTTAGTCTTCTTCTGGTGCAAGTTCGACTTGCAATCCTTCTAATTCTTTTGTTATAGGGATTTGACAACCCAAACGGCTGTTATCGCGAACATTAAATGCCTCTGCGAGCATTGCTTCTTCATCATTTGAACGTTCTCCTAAATCATGGTCGGATAAAATATAGCATTGACATGAGGCACAAAGTGCCATTCCGCCACAAGTTCCTTCTATTGGTAATTCATAGGCTTTACAAACCTCCATCAAGTTCATCGCCATATCTGTAGGCGCTTCTATTTGATGTCTATCTCCCTCCCGATCAAGGATAGAAATGGTAATATCTGACATGTTTTTTTATGCTTCTAGATTAATCACTTGCTCAATTTGAGGAGCGTGTTTTTTAATGGTCAATTCTACTCCAGATTTTAAAGTCATTTGATTAACTGAACAACCTGCACATGCGCCTTGCAATTGTACCGTAACAATTTTGTCTTCAACGATGTCGATCAAAGAAATATCGCCACCATCAGCCGCTAAAAAAGGTCTGATTTCGTCAAGAGCAAGCATTACTTTATCTTTTAATTCCATTCTAATAATTTTACTTTTTTACTGCTGAACAGCCAGCCATAGTCGTTATTTTAACCGCCTGAGTTGGAGGCAGGTGATCGTTTCTTTTAATTAATTCTGAAACGGTATTTCGCGTAACTTCTTCAAATGCGTCACTTACTGCGGTTTTACTTTGTAATGCAGCAGGTCGACCTACATCCCCTGCTTCTCGTATACTTTGTACAATGGGTACTTCCCCTAAGAAAGGTACTTCTTTGTCTGCCGCTAGATTTTTTGCTCCTTCTCTTCCAAATAAGTAATATTTATTTTCTGGAAGTTCTTCTGGTGTAAAGTAAGCCATGTTTTCGACTATCCCTAAAACAGGAACACTAATATTGTCTTGCTGGAACATTGCGATTCCCTTTTTAGCATCTGCTAAAGCTATATTTTGAGGTGTTGACACAACCACGGCTCCATTGATTGGTAACGACTGTACAATACTTAAATGTATGTCCCCAGTACCGGGAGGTAGATCCAATAATAAGAAATCTAATTCTCCCCAAGCGGCATCAAAAATCATTTGATTTAATGCCTTCGCCGCCATAGGACCACGCCAAATAACGGCTTGATCTGGCTGAGTAAAAAACCCAATGGACAACACTTTTACGCCATAGTTTTCAATGGGTTCCATTTTAGAAGCACCATCAACATTGATGGACAACGGTCTTGCCCCTTCCATATCGAGCATGGTAGGGATAGACGGCCCATAAATATCTGCATCTAAGACCCCTATTTTAAAGCCCATCTTAGCTAAAGTCACTGCAATATTAGCCGTTATAGTCGATTTTCCTACCCCTCCTTTTCCAGATGAAATGGCAATGATATTGTCTATGCCAGGGATGGGTTTACCCTTGATCGGTTCTGCTTTTGGCGGAGCTTCAACCGTTACATTGATTTTTATTTTTGCCTTAGGGTGGACCTCTTTATGAATGCATTTTAAAATCTCAACCTCAAGCTTTTTCCTCGCTTGCAAACTAGGGTTTTGAACGGTAAGGTCGATTATGACTTCGTTGCCAAAAACAAGAATATTTTTTACGGCTCCACTTTCCATCAAATGTTTTCCGTCACCTGGGAGTGTAATTGTTGTTAACGCCTGTTCAATGGCCTTTTTCGATAATTCCATTCTAGTTTTTTAAACTGATTCTAAATTACAAATATACAGGGAAGAAGTGGACAAAAAAAGTTTCTCTGTAAGCTTTAAATCCCTTCTTGAATAGGGTCCCAAAAGATTTCGTCAAAGCGCTGTATTTGATTGTCAATTACCTCAACTCCTTCGTTTTCGAGTAACTGCTGCATCAAATTAGTTCCATCAAAGTGGTGCTTTCCAGTCAACAAGCCTAATCTATTGACCACTCGGTGCGCAGGAACATCTTCGATGTTGTGTGATGCATTCATTGCCCAACCTACCATACGGGCGCTTTGCGGGGAGCCTATGGATCGTGCAATGGCACCATAAGAGCTCACTCTTCCTACTGGAATTTGTCTTACGACTTGATACACTTTTTCAAAAAAATTTTGATCTGCTTTAGGCATTTGGAAAACGAAAAGTCAAGTAGGTAATCAATCTTCCTTTCTCCATAAACAAACGCTCATAGTGGGTTTGAATGGCAGTAACGTGTTTTGGCGAATAAGCATTTCCATACACATCGTGGTGTGCATAATCTACCTCCCAGCCTTTCCCCTCGAGTAAACCTAAGGTGTAACCATGCAAGAATTCGCTATCTGTTTTTAAATGAATACGCCCTTCGGGCTGAAGTATAGTACGGTATCGATCTAAAAATGCGGGATTGGTTAAACGGTGTTTAGTTCGTTTAAATTTGATTTGTGGATCGGGGAATGTAATCCAAATCTCATCGACTTCATTTTCGGCAAAAACATCTTCAATCAACTCTATCTGAGTGCGTAAAAATCCTACATTAGACAGTCCTAATTCAAGTGACTCTTTGGCGCCAGCCCAAAAACGTGCCCCTTTTATATCGACCCCAACAAAGTTTTTCTCTGGGTATTGTTGCGCTAAATAAACAGAGTATTCCCCTTTTCCGCAACCCAACTCAACAACGATGGGATGATCATTTTTAAAGAATTCTTGTCTCCACTTGCCTTTGTATCGAAATTCACCTAAAGTGACTTCTTCTCTCTCTGGCTGGATAACATTCGAAAATGTTAGATTTTGATTGAACCGTTTAAGCTTGTTTTTACTTCCCACAGTGGTGTTTTGCAGCAAAATTAATTAAAAATATGCAGCAATTTAGCCTTTGGCGCGGCTAAGGGTAAAAGAAAATTCTGAACCCACCAAAGGGGTACTTTCAACAAAGATTTTTTCGTTGTGCGCTTCTATAATATGCTTTACAATGGATAGTCCCAGTCCAGACCCCCCTTCGTTGCGATTTCTTGTTTTATCTACCCTGTAAAATCGCTCAAATAATCGCGGCAAGTGCTCTTCTGCAATCCCCTTTCCATTGTCAATGACACGTACTAGGATTTTAGCATCGCTTAGTTCGTTAATTTCAATTTCTGTGGTTCCGTTTTCAACACCATACTTGAACGAGTTAACCACTAAGTTTGTCAAAACCTGCGTGATTCGTTCTATATCACCCGACACTATAATAGGTGAATCAGAGACCAAATTATATTGTAGATTAATCCCGCTTTTTTTTGCTTGTATTTCGAGCATTTCTACAATATCTTTGATCAAAGTAGCTATGTCAAATTGTTCGACATTTAAAGTATTAACCCCGGTTTCAAATTGTGTAATTAGATCTAAATCCTTGATGATAAATCCTAAGCGATCCACCCCACTAGCTGCTTTTTTAAGGTATTTTTTAATGGTCTTTTCATCTGTGACATTATTATCGAGCAGAGTCAGTATAAATCCTTGAACGGTGAATAAAGGAGTCTTTAATTCGTGGGCTAAATTCCCGATGAATTCTCTTCGATAATTTTCTTTGTCTTTGAGCAATTCAATTTCAAGTTTACTTTCTTTTGCAAACTTTTGTAAACTCTGGGTAATGGAAATAACATCTTTTTGCAGGGAATCTTCGTTTAAAGGAATTCCTGTGGGTAGAAGGTCTTGGTAGAGGGATTTAACCTTAGTGAGAATAAAGTTTTCAATTCTCTTTTGAATGAGAACAAAGGAGAAAAAAAACAAACACAATTGGCATATAATGACATAGACTATTCCCTCAAATAAGGGGGCTAAAGTACCTCTATAAAAGTAAAATACCACACTTACTATAAGACTAAAAACAACGACGATTAGAAGCGACAACTGTAGTGCCGCACTGTAACGTTGATTCATACATTTTTATTCTTCGTTATGGATGAATTTGTAGCCTACGCCTTTAACTGTTTTAAAGAAGTCTTCTCCTATCTTTTCGCGCAGTTTTCTAATATGTACGTCAATGGTTCGATCCCCCACGACGACATCACTTCCCCAAACAGACTCCATTATTTTAAGTCGTTTAAATACTTTACCTGGCTTAGAGGCCAACAGATACAACAATTCAAACTCTTTTCTGGGCAGGGTTATTTCTTTCCCTTCAAGGATCACTTTGTATTCTTCAACATTGATCTCCATCTCCCCTAAGCGGATATTGCCTCCTATATCATCTTTTAAAAAGCGACGCAACATGGCTTTAACTTTAGAATTAAAAATCCTAGGTTTAACAGGCTTTGTCACATAGTCGTCTGCTCCAGATTCAAAGGCAGCAACATGAGAATAATCTTCGCCTCTAGCTGATAAAAACATAATGACTGTGTTTTCAAATCTTTTATCCATTCTCAAACGCTCACAGGTCTCTATCCCGTCCATAATAGGCATCATCACATCAAGAATAATCAAGTGAGGCAAATGCTGATCGGCTAATTTAATGGCCTCTTTCCCATTTTCTGCAGTAAATATCTGATAGCCCTCATTGGATAAATTAAATGACAATATTTCTAAAATATCTGGTTCATCGTCTACTAATAGAATCTTGATTTTACTTTTTTTCATAAAGTATTTGTAGTCTTATGTTTTAAAGATAATAAATATACAATTAATGATTTGGACCTACTAAACCCATTTTAAATGATAAGATTTTCATAACCTTGAAATAGGCACAAGAATATTCTATTTACCTCACAGATGGCGTAAATTTTAATAGTTTTGGGACATGAATGAGAACCAGCTTCATTTTTTGAAAATTGCTACTTCAAACGATTTTGAAATGGCCGCAATAGCGACCTTTAATCGACAGTATGAAGAAAACAATGTATACCGCTCCTATTGCGACTTACTCAACATCTCTCCTTCAGAAATAAAAACGATAAAAGACATTCCTTATCTGCCCATTCAATTCTTTAAATCCCATGAAGTAAAATGTTTTAAGGCTTCGCCAAAAATTACTTTTACTTCAAGCGGAACAACAGCTGCAGTAAACGCACAACACCCCATTTTGCATAAAGAAATCTATGAAAACAGCTTCCAAAAAGGATTTGAAAATCGCTATGGCGACCCAAAAGACTGGGCAATTTTAGCCCTGCTTCCTTCCTATCTAGAAAGACAAGGCTCTTCTTTAATCTACATGATGGATGCCTTAATACAACAAAGTAGTCATCCCTCAAGTGGATTTTATTTAGATGAATTTGATCAACTCAAAGCACAACTTGAAACGCTTGAAGCTCAAAAACACCCCACCATTTTATTAGGCGTGAGTTTTGCCTTACTCGACTTTGCAGAACAGCATCCACTTTCCCTTCAACATTCCATAGTGATGGAAACCGGCGGAATGAAAGGAAGACGAAAAGAAATGATCCGGGAGGATTTACATGCAACTCTAAAAAAAGCCTTTGGTGTAAAGGAAATTCACAGTGAGTACGGCATGACTGAACTCCTATCCCAAGCGTATTCAATGGGCAATGGTCGTTTTGAATGCCCTGCATGGATGAAGGTTATTCCCCATGAAACTAACGATCCTTTTTCTCCTGTTAAAGGAACAAAAATAGGCCGCTTAAATATCATTGATTTAGCGAACCAAGAATCTTGTGCCTTTATCGCTACAGACGATTTAGGCAGGGTGTTTCCCGACGGATCTTTTGAGGTGATGGGTCGTTTAGACCAAAGTGATATTCGCGGTTGTAACCTGCTTGTTTACTAAACAAACTCCAACACAAAATAACTTTTCTTCCCACGTTGCAATAAAATATAGCGGTCGTTGATTAAGTCTGCAGAAGTGATTTTTTTCTGATCATTTACTTTGGTCTTATTCACCGAAATAGAATTCTCTTTCAAGGCACGTCTTGCTTCTCCGTTTGACTTTAACAACCTTCCTTCCCCTGCTAGTGCAGCGACAATGTCTACACCCTCTGCTAAAGCAGATTTTTCCATTTGGGCTTGTGGCACTCCATCAAAAACATCTAAGAAGGTAGCGTTGTCTAACTGCAATAGATCTTCCGAAGTTGATTTACCAAATAGTATCTGTGAAGCTCTTTGCGCATTGGCTAAGTCTTCTTTAGAATGGACTAAGACGGTGATCTCTTCTGCAATGCGTTTTTGCAATAAACGCAGGTGAGGTGTTTCTTTGTGTTCTTCGATTAGGGCCTCAATTTCATCTTTTGTTAAAAAAGTAAAGATTTTGATGTAATTCTCTGCATCAGCATCAGAGGCATTGAGCCAATATTGATAGAATTTATATGGAGACGTTCTACTTTTATCTAACCAGATGTTACCTCCTTCTGTTTTTCCAAATTTTGTTCCATCAGCTTTTGTAATCAATGGGCAAGTAATGGCATAAGCTTTCCCCCCTGCTTTTCTTCTTACTAGCTCTGTCCCGGTCGTGATATTTCCCCACTGGTCACTGCCTCCCATTTGCAGGGTGCAGTTATAGTTTTTATAAAGGTGTAAAAAATCATAGCCCTGCAGCAATTGATAAGTGAACTCTGTAAAAGACATTCCCACTTGAGACTCAGACCCTAAACGTTTTTTGACAGAATCTTTTGCCATCATATAATTTACGGTAATGTGTTTCCCAATATCTCTTGAAAAATCAATCAAGGAATAATCCTTCATCCAGTCAAAATTGTTGACTAAAAGTGCTGGGTTTTCATTTGATTCAGAAAAATCTAAAAAACGTTCTAACTGCGCTTTTATCCCAGCGACGTTTTTCTCTAGTGCAGCACTGTCTAATAAATTGCGTTCATCTGATTTTCCAGAAGGGTCTCCTATCATTCCCGTGGCTCCACCTACTAATGCGATAGGTTGATGTCCTGCACGTTGAAAATGCATTAAAATCAAAATTTGGACTAAACTCCCTATATGTAAGGAATCTGCTGTGGGATCAAACCCGATATAGGCAGAAGTAGGCCCTAGATTTAAGTGATTTTCTGTCTCGGGCATGATGTCGTGTAACATGCCTCTCCATTCAAGTTCTTCGACGAACGTATTTCTCATAGTACTGTGCTAAAACGCAAAGATAGATTTCTCCTTTAAATGGAAAAAGCCAAACAGAAAAAACAGTACTTTTAGGCCATGATTTTAGTCACTGGAGCCACAGGATTAGTGGGCGCACATCTTTGTCTTAGTTTGCTTAAAAAGAACCAAAAGGTTGTAGCGCTTTACAGGAGAGAGAAAAAAAGAGCAGCACTAAAAGATTTTTTTACCTCCCGTGATGAAACCGCTCTTTTTGAAAAAATTCAATGGAGGGAAGCAGATCTCTGTGATTTACCCGCCTTAAGTAAGGCATTTGATGGCATTAGCCAGGTTTATCACTGCGCAGCTTACATTTCAATGGCCTATTACAAAAGAGAGCAATTGCAAGAAGTTAACCAGCAAGGGACGGCCTATATTGCAAATCTATGCATTGAAAATAAAATCAAAAAATTAGTTTATGTAAGTTCAATTGCTGCACTAGGAAGCCAAACAAATAGCGGTATCATCACAGAAGACACCCCATGGAATCCAACGGTAGAAAAAACACCTTATGCTTATTCAAAATATGGGGCTGAATTAGAAATTTGGCGTGCCTCACAAGAAGGCGTAGCAGTTGTCATTGTCAATCCAGGTGTTATTCTGGGAGATAGCATGCCCAGGAATCCTATCGACCAACTGATCCACCGAATAGAAAAAGGTTTATCGTTTTATCCCACTGGAAAAACAGGCTATGTAGCGGTAGAGGATGTCGTTGCAGTAATGGTACAACTTATGTCCTCTCCTATTGTAAATGAACGTTTTATTCTAGTGGCAGAAAACTGGTCCTACCAAAAGCTTACTCAATATGTGGCCAAAAAGATGAACAAAAAAATACCCTCAAGAGTATTACATCCTATATATTTAAAAACCGCATGGTTCTTTGAAAGTATTGCAAATGGATTTGGCTTGAGAAAAAAGTTTTTATCCAAAGCGCTAATTAAAAGCTTATCGGATCAAAATGAAATTGACGGGAGTAAAATAGAACAAAAGATTGATTTTTCTTACCGGAAAATCGAGCCATACCTCGACTCAATTTTAAAAGCTCGCTTTTAATTCCCCTAGATTATCTTCTTTTAAAAGATCAGGGGTGTCTTTCCTTTTCAAAATAGCTAGGCTATCTATTTCTTTTAAAGTTTTTAGGCTGTCTTTTTGTTTGACTAAAGCTAGACTATCTTTTTGTTTCCTTGCCGCAATACTGTCTTTTTCTCTTTGCAAACGTTCATTCAATTCCTTTTGCTCTTTTTGGACTAAAAGACCGATACTGTCCTCTACTCTTTCAAGACGTTCGTAAATACGATTGTAAATCGCCGCCATTTTTTTTGGCGACTGAGCATAATAGGTTTGGTTTTGTTTTAAAACAGAATCTTCAATGTTGTATTTACGCAGTATATATTGATTATTCAACACCGCTTTTGAGGTTCCTCTTCCAAAGCGATTGTTCGTTATCGATTTTAGCAAGGTGATATCATAAAGGATATGCTCCATAGTGTCCTCTGGAATCAATATCGCCGGAGGTGGATTTGCCGTGTTGGCATCACATGCGATCAATAAAACAAAAAGAATCCAAACTTTTTTCATCGATTAAACGTTAGTTGCTGTGCAGCGGCTGTTTCAATAATTTCGCCTTGATTGTAGACTAATTGTCCATTGACCCAGGTTTTTTCAACACTAGCATCAAAAGTTGTGCCCTCAAAAGGAGACCAAGCACACTGATACAATAAGTTATCTTTCGTTACCGTCGTCTTTTTCTCTAAATCAACTAAAACTAAATCTGCTTGAAAGCCCTCTTTTATATAACCGCGATTCGCCACTTGAAATAAAATAGCGGGGTTGTGACATGCTTTTTGGACCAACTTTTCGATACTTATTTTACCTTGACCAACTGCAGTAAGCAAGGCAAGTAAAGCGTGTTGTACTAAAGGCCCACCAGAGGGAGCGCTAGTATAAGGGTTACTTTTTTCTGCTAAAGTATGCGGTGCGTGATCGGTTGCTAAAACATCGATGCGATCGTCGTTAAGCGCTTCCCATAAAGCCGTGCGATCTTCGGTGTTTTTTACGGCAGGATTCCATTTGATATGAGTGCCTTTTTCTTCGTAATCATCTGCTGAAAACCACAAGTGATGCACACAGACTTCGGCGGTAATTTTCTTTTCGGCTAGGGGGATCGAATTGTCGAACAATTCGGTTTCTTTTGCCGTGGATAAATGAAAAACGTGTAAACGGGCTCCGGTTTCTTTTGCTAATGCAATCGCTTTTGAAGAGGAGAGATAGCAAGCCTCATGACTTCTAATAACAGGATGTTTTTCAATGGGAATATCCTCGCCATAGATTTCGATATGCTTTGCTAAGTTTGCTTTGATGGTCGGTTCGTCCTCACAGTGAACAGAAATCACTAAATCTGTTGAAGAAAATATTTTTCGTAGGACTGCTTCGTCATCTACTAACATATTTCCTGTGGAGGAACCCAAAAATAACTTTAAACCCGCCACCTTTGTTTTATCTAAACGAGCCACTTCTTCAAAGTTGTCGTTTGTACCCCCAAACATAAACGAGTAGTTCGCAAGAGAATCTTTCCCGGCAACTGCAAACTTATCTTCTAATGCTTCAATGGTGGTGGTTTGTGGATTGGTATTCGGCATTTCAATAAAAGAAGTAATCCCGCCGGCTACTGCCGCTCTGGATTCTGTTCTAATACACGCTTTATGCGTTAGTCCTGGCTCGCGAAAGTGGACTTGGTCATCAATTAATCCAGGAAGTAAATATTTTCCTTGAGCCATCACAACTTCTTCTCCATCCTCTTGCGTTATATCGGGTTGAAGGCTTGTTATTTTTCCTTTTTCAATCCGCACATCTAATGCTTGGGTTTTCCCTTCATTTACGACAACTGCTCCTTTAATTAACATTTTTTCATCTGTGTTTATAAATGGATTCAAATTTAAGATAAATTACCCCGTATATCGCTTCCCAAATAATGGAACTATTCATTTTAGACACTCCTTTTTCTCGATTGACAAAAACAATGGGGATTTCTTTAAGAGAGCAGCCTTTTTTCCAGAGTTTAAACTTCATTTCTATTTGAAAAGCATAGCCCACAAAAGAAAGGGCATTGAGTTCTAATTTAGATAAAGCGCTTGCTTTGTAGCCTACAAAACCAGCGGTGGCATCTTTCACCGGCAAACCAGTAATAAGCCTAACGTAAATAGAAGCTCCCATGGATAACAAAATGCGCATAATAGGCCAATTCACTACGTTCACACCAGAGAGATAACGCGATCCAACAATGACATCTGTTTCATTTTCTAAGGCTTCGATCATTTGTGGTAAAGACTTTGCGGGATGCGATAAATCTGCATCCATCTCAAAAATATTTTGATAATCTCGCGCTAAAGCCCATTGAAATCCGTGGACATAGGCTTTGCCTAAACCCTCTTTTTCATTGCGGACTTCTAGAAAAATTTGACTGGGATAGTTTGCTTGAGAAGCAGCGATTTTACCAGCAGTGCCATCTGGAGAAGAATCATCTACAAACAATAAATGAACGTCTGGTAGAACGCTAAAAATCTCCTTTAATAAAGGTGAGATATTATCGACTTCGTTATAAGTCGGTATAATGATTAATGTTTGCGACATAAGAGTGGTATAAAAGTAAGAAAATTAACTGCATGCTGATGCACGAAAGCCTATTGGTTTAAGGAAGGAGTAAATTAATTTTGGTATTTTTACCCCATGGAAGAATGGGTATTAATTCCTACGGGAAAATCTAATTGGATGACCTATGTTTTGATGGTTAACTTTTTGCTATTGGTGTTTTGCAAATGGCGCTATCAACAACAGTTTTTTTCTTTTATCCGCATCATTGACACCCCACTCTACTTTAGCAGTTATGGCGATAAACCGTTATATCTGCAAGGTTTTATTATACTATCGGTGCTGTTCTCTTTAGTTAATGTAAGCCTTTTTATCTGCTTTTATCTTTCAGAAAATGCAATTTTAGCTTTAAATTTCAACCTTTTTGCATTGGTTTTCTTAGGGATTAGTGTAATTGTTATTTTGCGACAGTTCGCACTCCTACTCCTGAGTTATTTTTTTGAACTACAACATTTCATTAATCAATATCAATTTAGGACAACCACCTACCTTTTTCGCTTGACTATTCTAATGTTCATAGGGGTTGTCCTTTACTACTATACATTTGACCTCTCTCCGCTATTTTTCAATGCATTGGTACTAATTTGCAGTGTCTTATATGTTTTATACCACTTAATGGTTGTTAAACAATTGTTTGCCACGGTTAAACAAGGTGGCTTATATTTTATTTTGTATCTTTGCACTCTCAAATTGAGTCCCTGGATTCTATTGATCAATGGATTAAAACTGACCTTATGAGTACTATGAAAGTAAAGACAATATTGGTTTCGCAGCCAGAACCTAGCAGCGAAAACTCTCCCTACACTAGGCTTAAAGAAAAACACAATTTAACCATTGATTTTCGCCCTTTTATCCACGTTGAAGGAGTTGATTCAAAAGAGGTTAGACAACAAAAAATCGATTTCAAAGATTTTGATTCAGTTATTCTTACCAGTAGAAATTCTGTTGATCACTATTTTCGTTTAGCTGAAGAAATGAGATTCAAAGTGCCAGATAGCACAAAATATTTTTGTCAATCTGAAGCAGTGGCCTATTACCTTCAAAAATATGTTGTTTATCGCAAGCGTAAAATTTATGTAGGGGAAAGAAGCCTAATGGATCTTGAAGCCATGTTTAAAAAGTTTAAAGATGATCGTTTTCTTTTACCCTCTTCAGATATTTTAAAACCGGTTATTCCTAACTTTTTAGACAGTATAGAAATCAGCTGGAAGCGCGCACAAATGTATAAGACAGTAGTGAGTGACCTTTCTGATTTAAGGGATGTTTATTACGACATTTTAGTGTTCTTTAGCCCTTCTGGGATTGAATCATTATTCAAAAACTTTCCAGACTTTGAACAAAATGCCACGCGTATTGCGGTTTACGGAAACACTACCGTAAAAGCAGCCGATAATGCGAATCTTCGCGTCGACATTAAAGCGCCTACTGAAGAAACCCCCTCTATGACCATGGCCATTGAGAAATACATCAAAGAGTTAGCTTAAGCTAGCATCATTTTCCCGAGTAACACGCTTAAATAAGCCCACGCTCCTAAAAGGAGTAATCCACCTATGGGGGTAATTGGCCCTAAAAAGCTGACACTTAAACCGTGAATAGCTCTAGTAGAAAGCAATAAAATACTTCCTGAAAATAAAAACACCCCTAAGACAAGTAAGAATGCGATGCGCTCTTTCTTTACTTCTTCAACAAAGGGCAATGCACTTAGAAACAATAAAGCAAGCCCGTGAAAAAGCATATAACGAATCGAAATCATATAGCTTTGTAAAGAGTCTTGAGTAATTTTACCTTCGAGGGCATGACTGCCCAAAGCTCCTAGAGCCACCCCTAAAAACATAAACACACTCCCAAATAAGGCTGCAGTAAATAATTTCATTGAATCTATTTTATACAAATATAGGGGAATAGATTACAGTATAAAAAAATTAATAAAATCAACTAATTTTATATTTTTGCTGTAAATCATCAAGAATAAATGAAAAATAACGAGATAATTCAAATCGACGGAATTGACAAAATCTTACTCAACGAATTGATGAAAGACGCTAGAATATCGATCAACTTATTGTCAAAACAAGTAGGAATTTCTGGTGCTGCGGTCCATCAACGTTTAAAAAAGCTAGAGAAATCTGGATTGATTCAAGGTTCTCAAATCACCATCAACCCAAAAAGATTAGGCTACACCACTCTCGCTTTTGTTGGAATTTATCTCGATAAAGCCATGAGTAATACTTCCGCGGTAGCGCAATTAAAAAAAATCAATGAGGTCTTAGAATGCCATTACACTACAGGTGACTGGAGTGTTCTTGTCAAAATTTTATGTAAAGACAACGAGCACTTAATGAACCTCTTAAACAATCAAATTCAGAAGATAGAAGGCATTTCCAGAACCGAAACTTTTATCTCTTTGGATCAACAAATCGCTCGACAAATCAAAGTCTAATCGCGGCTGTTCCCCATCACACGCAACACAAAATACATTAGAGTCGCAAGCGATCCTAATGCAGCAACTACATAAGTTCTTGCCGCCCATTTTAAAGCGTCTTCTGCACCAGCTAATTCTTGCTGGCTAACCATATTTTTACGCTTTAGCCATGCAATTGCTCGATTACTAGCATCGTATTCTACTGGCAGGGTAATAAAGCTAAACAAGGTTCCCATCCCAAATAGAACAACTCCTACCATGGCGATCGTCTGGCCAAAGGCGGTGCCCTGTGCCATAAAAAGCCCCACAAAAATCATATACATAGAAAAGTTTGATGCCACACTCACCATAGGAACTAAAGTAGAGCGCATTTGCAACCACTCATAGCCAATATTGTGCTGTACAGCATGTCCACATTCATGAGCGGCAACTGCAGCAGCAGATGCATTGCGCTGGGAATACACCCCCTCACTTAGATTAACGGTCTTCGTTTTTGGGTTGTAATGATCGGTTAACATCCCAGGCGTTGAAACAACTTTTACATCGCGTATCCCGTGGTCAGTCAGCATTTGCTCTGCAATCTCTTTCCCTGAAAGACCATTGCGCAATGCTACCTTTGAATATTTTTTAAATTTTCGTTTAAGCGTACTGCTAACAATAGAACTTACAATACCAAAAACAACTAAAACTAGATAATATCCTATCATGAATTAAAATTTTATTTGTGCTTTATTTTAAAGTATATAATCATTATCAAAAGTGATGCCGTGATACAATTAGCTAAAATCATCGGCTTACTTTCAATAAAAAAGCCATAAATCCCCCATAAGGAAACCCCGGTAAACATAATTAAATACATCGTTAAAGAGACCCCGTCTGCCGATTTTGTCTTCCATATTTTATAGGCTTGCGGAACAAATGCCGCAGTTGTCAAAATGGCAGCCATATAACCTATCAACTCTACATACATTATCCTACAATATTGATGATTTTTCCTGGTACAACGATTACTTTTTTAGGCGTTCTCCCCTGTAATTGTTTTTGTGTTTGCTCATCTTCAAGGATGATTTGCTCAATCTCTTTTGGACTTAAGTCCAAAGATAGCTCACGTGTAAAGCGCATTTTTCCATTAAAGGAAACCGGATAGTTCTTCGTGCTTTCTACTAAATACTTTTCTTCAAAAACGGGGTATTCAACTTGTGAAATAGACTCTTTATGCCCTAGAAGCGCCCATAACTCTTCGGTGATATGTGATGCAAATGGCGATAATAAAATCGTCAAAGGTTCTAAGACTGCCCTTTGGTTACATTTTTGTGCGGTGAGTTCATTGACACAAATCATAAATGCACTGATACAGGTATTGAAAGAGAATTGCTCGATGTCTTCGGTAACCTTTTTAATTGTTTGATGTAAACTCTTTAATGATTCTGCAGAAGGGGCATCATCACTCACATAAAAAGTTTCATCATTGTGAAACAAACGCCAGGTCTTTTTCAAAAACGAATGCACCCCAGAGATACCCGCAGTGTTCCATGGTTTAGCCTGTTCAATAGGACCTAGAAACATTTCGTACATGCGTAAAGTATCCGCCCCATAATCCTCACAAATTTGATCTGGATTGACCACATTATATTTCGATTTTGACATCTTTTCTACCTCGCGACCTACTTTATACACGCCCTCTTCTAACACAAAAGTAGCCTCAGCAAACTGAGGCTGCCATTGCTTTACCGCTTCGCAATCCAACTCGTCTGATAGATTTACTAAAGCAATGTCCACGCGAATCGGTTCTACTTCCTGCCCTTCAATCAAACCTTTAGAAAGGTATTCTTGTGATCCTTTCTTTCTGTACATAAAAGCAGAAGAGCCTAGAATCATCCCTTGATTAATCAACTTTTTCGCATATTCATCTACTGGGAGATGGCCCAGATCAAATAAGAATTTTTGCCAAAAACGAGAATACAACAAATGTCCCGTTGCATGTTCACTTCCTCCTAAATAAAGATCCACATCTTGCCAGTAATTTGCCGCTTCTTTTGATACAAAAGCTGTGTCATTTTGCGCGTCCATATACCGATAAAAATACCATGAACTTCCCGCCCAACCTGGCATCGTATTCATTTCTAAAGCAAAGATGGTTTTATTATCGATAAGGTCGTTTGCCACCACCTTTTCACTCTTTGTATCCCATGCCCAGTGAGTCGCATTCCCTAATGGCGGAGCCCCATCTGCTGTGGGTAAATAATTTTCTACCTTAGGAAGAACTAGGGGCAAATGATCCTGGGACAAAGGCACTGGTAAGCCATTTTTATAATACACAGGAATAGGCTCTCCCCAATAACGTTGACGACTAAATATCGCATCGCGCAAACGGTAGTTTATGGTTCCTTCTCCCGAGCCAGTAGTTTCAAGATGAGCGATAATCGCCTTCATTGCGGCTTTGTATTCCAGACCATTTAGAAAGTCAGAATCTTGCAATTTTACGCCTCCACTTTTATCTGCATAGGCCTCTTCAGAAATATCTGTATCAGCAAAAATATTCTTAATCGGAATCTCAAAATGCTTCGCAAAGTCATAATCTCTTTGGTCCCCACAAGGGACCGCCATAACTGCACCTGTTCCATAGCCTGCTAAAACATAGTCTCCTATCCAGATTGGAACTCGCTCTTGGGTAAGTGGATGTAAAGCATAGGCACCAGTGAACACTCCACTAATTGTTTTTACATCTGCCATGCGATCGCGTTCAGAACGCTGTGCAGATTTTTCAATATAAGCCTCAACCGCTTCTTTTTGTTCAGCAGTGGTGATGGTTTTAACCAATTCTAATTCTGGAGCAAGGGTCATAAAAGTCACCCCGTATAATGTATCAGGTCTAGTGGTAAAAACCTCTAACTGCGCGTCGTGGTTTTCTACTTGAAAACGCACTTTTGCCCCTACAGACTTCCCAATCCAGTTACGCTGCATCTCTTTTAAAGAATCTGGCCAGTCAATTTTATCTAAACCTTGAAGTAAACGCTCTGCATAAGCACCAATACGCATACTCCACTGTTTCATTTTCTTTTTTGTTACTGCAAAACCTCCTCTTTCTGAAACTCCGTTTATGATTTCATCATTGGCTAATACCGTGCCTAGCTCTGTACACCAATTCACTTCTGTTTCAGAAATGTAAGTCAAGCGATAATCTAAGAGAATGGCCTGCTTTTCTTCTTCAGAAAAAGCGCTCCACTGTTCTGCTGTAAATTTTGGCGAAGCTACATCACATTCAACCTGCACTGAAGTATTTCCCTCTTTTTCAAAAACCGCAATTAACGCTGAAATGGGCTTTGCTTTATCTTCTATTTTGTCGTAATAGGAATCAAATAATTGCAAGAAAATCCACTGTGTCCAGCGATAAAAGTCGGGGTTAGACGTTCTCACTTCTCTACTCCAATCAAACGAAAACCCGATGCGATCTAATTGTTCTCTATAGCGATTAATATTGGTTTTAGTGGTTAATTCTGGGTGCTGCCCTGTTTGAATCGCATACTGTTCTGCAGGCAAGCCAAAGGAATCATAGCCCTGTGGATGTAATACATTAAATCCTTTATGACGCTTGTATCGCGCATAGATATCACTGGCGATATACCCTAAAGGATGCCCAACATGCAATCCTGCCCCAGAGGGATAAGGAAACATGTCTAACACATAATACTTTGGCTTATCAGAATTATTTTGAACTTGAAAAGTCTTTTTTTCGGCCCAATAAGCTTGCCGCTTTTTTTCGATTTCTAGGAAGTTGTACCCCACAATAATTTAATTTATTAACCCCACAAAAGTAGCGTTAATGCAGGAAAGGAAAAAGTTTATCCTAGGCTAGAATAAAATTTGATCCTTGTTTTGTAATTTTACCTTCAAACCCATCCATAGATTTGATGAATTCTAAAGACAATTACCAAAAAAGACGTTTGATTTCCTCCTACTTTTCGGTGGTTGTGAGTATTAGTTTAGTCTTGTTTCTAGTGGGGGTTTTAGGGCTGTTATTACTCAATTCAAAAAAGGTGGCAGACCACTTTAAAGAGCAAATTGCTTTTACCATTTATATCAACGATGGTGCAAAACCCATTGAAGTCAAGCAATTGCAAAAAAGTTTAAGTCTTCGAAAAGAAACTAAAACTGCCCATTTTGTCTCAAAAGAAGATGCTGCACAAAGTCATGCAGAAGCGATCGGGGAGGATTTTATGGAATTTCTAGGGTACAACCCCTTATTGAGTTCTATTGACGTTTATTTTAGATCTGATTATGTTTCGCCGGCATTTTTAGCCACCTTAAAACAAGACTTTGAAGCAAAACCATATGTTAACGAGGTCTTTTATGATCAACCATTGTTAGAAATTCTCGATGAAAACATCAAGAAAATTAGTCAGGGAATCATTGCCTTAAGTGGGCTTTTTATTATCATCGCTATTTTATTGATCAATAGTTCTATTCGCTTATCTGTTTATTCAAAAAGATTGATCATCAAAACTATGCAACTGGTAGGTGCGACAAAACGTTTTATTCGCCGTCCATTTATTTGGCAACATCTAAGACTGGGACTATTGGGAGCGATAATTGCTTCTGCTGGCTTAGGTTACTTATTATACGAACTCAACCTTCGTTTTCCAGAGTTAGCGCTTTTAAACAATCCTAAAGAACCCACTTTGATTTTTGGGGCTATTTTTAGCATGAGCATTTTGATTACTGGGGCAAGCACCTTTTTTGCCACTCAGCGTTTTCTCAATCTAACCACTGATGCCGTAAATTAATTCCTATGAAAAAAGTTCCATCGACTAAAAAAGAGTTCCTTTTTAAAGAAAAAAATTACCGTATTTTATTGCTCGCCATAGGGGTGATTGCACTAGGCTTTTTTCTAATGACAGGAGGAGGCAGTGATGATCCTAATGTTTTTAATCCTGCCATTTTTAGCTTTCAACGCATTCGTCTAGCCCCTACGCTTGTCTTGATTGGATTTGGCATCGCCATGTATTCCATTCTTTTAAATGGGAATAAAAAATGAGTGAACTTATCGCATTGCTCCTTGGTATTGTTCAAGGCTTAACAGAATTTTTACCGGTTTCTTCTAGTGGGCATCTAGAACTTGCAAAAGCCTTAACACAGACAGACTTTATGGCTAAAGAAAGCCTTCTTTTCACCATTGTACTGCACGCTGCAACTGCATTAAGTACTGTAGTGTTTTTTAGAAAAGACATAGGGTTTATCTTAAAAGAGCTATTGACTTTTAAAGTAAATCCTTCGTTTTATTTTGCGCTTTATATTCTTCTTTCAATGATCCCTGCCGTTTTTGTTGGTTTGTTTTTAGAAGATTTTATCACCCAATTATTTGAACAAAACATTGTTTTGGTCGGGGCTATGCTATTATTCACAGGAGTATTATTGTTCTTAGCCGATAGAGCAAAATCCACCACAAAAGACATTAACGCTAGCAATGCAATAGTAATAGGAATATTACAGGCAATCGCTATTTTACCGGGGATTTCAAGAAGCGGAGCAACAATTGCCACCGCAGTCTTGCTAGGAATTGACAAAGAAAAAGCAGCTCGCTTTTCTTTTTTAATGGTGGTTCCGCTAATCCTGGGAAGCATGGCAAAAAGTCTTTTAAATGCCGAAACCATTGTGACAGACACTTCTTTACTTCCAATAATTATTGGCTTTATTGCTGCTTTCTTTACTGGACTTGCGGCCTGTAAATGGATGATTGCTATGGTAAAAAAAGCACAGCTTAAATACTTTAGCTGGTATTGTTTCACTGTAGGGCTACTCGCATTAATTCTTGCTTAAAAATGATTTTCACCAAAGAAGCTTTTTTATCTGGTCAGGTTATTCTTATCGATAAACCCTTAAACTGGACTTCGTTCCAAGTGGTCAATAAAGTACGCTGGTTAATTAAACAAAATATTGGGGTCAAAAAAATAAAAGTAGGTCATGCAGGGACTTTAGATCCCTTAGCCACCGGCTTACTCATTCTTTGCTGCGGTAAAATGACCAAAGAAATAGAACGTTTTCAAGGTCAAGAAAAAGAGTACAGCGGGACATTCTTATTGGGGTCGACTACTCCCTCTTATGATTTAGAGACCGAGATAGATCAAACTTTCTCCTTTGATCATATAGAGGCAGCTTTAATCGAGAAAACGAAAGCAAAATTTATCGGCGATATTGATCAATTTCCCCCTGTTTTTTCGGCTTTAAAAAAAGATGGAAAACGACTGTATGAATATGCCCGTCAAGGAGAGAAAGTCGACATTCCTAGCCGCAAAGTGAACATCAGTAACTTTTCTATAGATACTAGCGCATTCCCGGCATTAACATTTAATGTAAGTTGCAGTAAAGGGACTTATATTCGTTCTCTTGCGCATGATTTTGGGGCAGCCCTCAACAGCGGCGCTCACTTAACTTCTTTGTGCAGAGAACGCATAGGAGACTTTCACCTAAATCAAGCCATGAGTATCGAAACATTTGAAACTCAAATCGCCAAAGCCTTCCCAGACAAAAATCCATCAAGCGATTTACTCTAAGGCTAGAACCTTCTGTGTTTATTGTTTATATTTGTGGGAACTAATAGGCTATGAAATACCAGCGAATACTACTCAAACTTAGCGGAGAAGCGCTTATGGGCGTAAATTCTTATGGAATTGATCCAAAAAGAATTAAAGAATACGCTCAAGAAATTAAACAACTACACCTAAAAGGGGTTGAAATCGCTATCGTTATAGGGGGAGGGAATATCTTCCGTGGGATGGCAGGTTCAAACGACGGTGTAGACCGGGTTCAAGCAGATTATATGGGTATGCTTGCTACAGTAATGAACGGACTTGCTTTGCAAAGTGCGTTAGAAAACGAAGAAGTTCCCACTAGACTTCAAACCGCCCTAAAGATTGAAGCAGTTGCTGAACCTTATATCAAAAGAAAAGCCGTTCGACATTTAGAAAAAAATAGAGTAGTCATTTTTAGCGCAGGAACTGGAAACCCTTTTTTCACCACAGATTCTGCTGCAGTATTACGTGCGATTGAAATCAACGCCGATGTCATTCTTAAAGGAACCCGTGTAGATGGTATTTACACAGAAGATCCAGAGAAAAACAAAGCAGCCATCAAATTTGACACCCTTTCTTTTGAAGAAGTGTTAAAACGCGGATTAAAGGTTATGGACACCACTGCCTTTACCCTAAGTCAAGAAAATAAATTACCCATTATTGTATTTGATATGAACACCCAGGGCAACCTTAGCAAGGTAGTTAATGGAGAAAATATCGGTACACGTGTGGATCTCTAATTGCAAGACAATGAACGAAGAATTACAATTTATCTTAGATAGCGCCAAAGAAAGCATGCAAGGCGCTATAAGTCATTTAGAAAGTGAACTGCTTAACATTCGTGCAGGAAAAGCTAACCCTGTTATGCTTAAGAGTGTTATGATAGATTATTATGGGGCACCTACCCCTTTATCACAAGTTGCCAATGTCAATACTCCAGACGGAAGAACACTTTCAATTCAACCGTGGGAAAAAAGTTTATTGACAGAAATTGAAAAAGGAATCATGATTGCGAATTTGGGTTTTAACCCAATGAATAACGGAGAAAGCATTATTATCAACGTTCCACCGCTGACAGAAGAGCGCAGAAAAGAACTTGCAAAAATGGCAAAAGCCGAAACAGAAAACGCCAAAGTAAGTGTTCGCAATGCTCGAAAAGATGCCAATCAAGAGATCAAAAAGTCTGAAGCATCAGAAGACATGCAAAAAAATATCGAAATCGACATTCAAACTGTGACAGATGGATTTATCCTAAAGATTGATGCTATCCTAGCTGCAAAGGAAAAAGAAATCATGACGGTCTAAGCTAAACCGTATCACGAGCAGCTTCGCTATGAAAAGAAAAAATAAATGGAGTTTTTGGGAAGCGATTGCTCGCCTAATCTTACGCAATAGAATTGCATTAATCATCGCGCTTTTTGCTGTAACTGCCTTCTGGGCCTCACAGTGGAAAAATATGCGCTTCACTTTTACCGAAGCGAATTTACTTCCAGATGATCATCCAGAAAATGTTAGCTACAATGAATTCCTTTCGCTCTTTGGTGAAGAAGGAAGTGTTATTCTAATTGCTATAAAAGACGCCAACCTCTTTACCCCAGAAAAACTTTCTGCCTGGAAAGGACTGAGTGAAAAGCTTCAATCCTTTAACGAGATTGATTTTGTCCTCTCTATCGACAACGTTAAAGAACTGGTCAAAAACAAGAAGAAAAATAAATTTGATTTGCAACCTTTGCTAGAGGATATCCCACAAGACAGCCTTGCATTTTCCCTCTTCAAACAAAAGTTGTTTTATGAACTCCCTTTCTATGAAAACCTGTTATTGAATAAAACTTCTGGTACGGTTCGCATGGCCGTTTACATGAAACAAGAGGTGGTCAATAGCGCTGCGCGAAAAGATTTTATTTTCAAAACATTTATTCCTTTGATGGATGCGTTCGAGAAAGAACACGGGTTAAAAGTGCGTCGCTCTGGAATGCCCTATATCCGCACCTTGAATGCGCAAAACATTGTCGATGAAATTGGGATGTTTGTTTTTGCAGCAATGGGGGTAACTTCGCTTATCTTCTTTTTATTCTTTCGTTCGATTCGCGCTACGATTATCTCTATGGTCGTTGTCCTATTTGGCGTAGCCTGGGCATTAGGAACATTGGGATTACTGGGCTATGAAATCACAGTGCTTACTGCTTTGATTCCTCCCCTAATCATTGTGATAGGGATCCCTAATTGCATCTTCTTGATCAATAAATACCAGCACGAGGTAGCCAAACACGGGAATCAAATCAAATCTCTGCAACAGGTGATTGTCAAAATAGGGAACGCCACCTTGATGACAAACTTAACGACCGCATCTGGTTTCGCCACTTTTATCCTTACCAATAGTAAGTTGCTTAAAGAATTTGGGATTGTAGCTTCGATTAATGTTGCGGGGATTTTTGTGCTTTCATTACTGATTATCCCTATTGCGTATAGCTTTATGCCACTACCCAGTAAAAAGCATTTAAGTCATTTAAACAATAAGTCGATTGATCGTTTTGTCAAATGGATGGAAAATAAAGTGCGACACAAACGCTTGAACACTTATATCTTTGCTTTAATCGCACTAGTAACCAGTATTATAGGGATATATACCATTAATATTTCTGGGAGTATTTTAGAGGACATGCCAAAAAAACAATCCTTTTTTAAAGACATATTGTTTTTTGATAAAGAGTTTGATGGCATAGTTCCATTAGAGGTCTTGATCGATACCAAAAGAAAAGATGGTGTCTTAAAACTCTCTACGCTTAAACGTATGGAACGCTTAAACAAGGTGATTGACGACATTCCAGAACTGTCGTCTCCTACCTCTGTGGTTAATGCCATTAAGTATGCTAAACAAGCGTATTATAACGGAAATCCTAACTATTACACCCTACCCTCTGCGCAAGAGAATCGTTTTATTCTTTCTTATTTTGATCGCTCTGGAAATGGGGACAATGTCTTGAATAATTATTTAGATGATACTGGGCAATATGCACGACTCACCACCTTTATGACAGACATCGACACCGAAAGGATGGAGGAAATAGAGATAGAACTCAAACGCGAGATTGCAAAAATATTTCCTGAAGAGCGCTACAATGTCTCCTTAACAGGAAAAGCCTTGCTATTTTTAAAAGGAACCAAATACTTGATAAAAAACCTCGTTTTGTCTTTGGTCTTGGCCATCTTTTTAATTGCGCTTTTTATGGCCTATTTGTTCCGGTCTTTTAAAATGATCATCATTTCACTTATTCCAAACTTATTGCCTTTATTGATTACCGCAGGAATGATGGGCTTTTTAGGGATTCCTTTAAAACCATCGACCATTTTGGTCTTTAGTATAGCCTTTGGGATTTCTGTGGATGATACCATTCATTTTTTAGCAAAATACCGCCAAGAGTTGATCGATTCAAAATGGAAAATACAACGCTCTGTCTATGCTGCCTTAAAAGAAACCGCCTTGAGTATGTTCTATACTTCGATTGTTTTATTTTTTGGTTTTTCTGTTTTTATGAGTTCAGAATTTGGTGGGACAGTCGCTTTAGGAGGGCTTATTTCAATGACCCTTCTTTTTGCCATGCTGGCAAATTTAATCCTACTCCCCTCTCTATTGATATCGTTAAAAGATACGGTAGCAAATGAGGAGGTACTAAAAGAACCAAAGATTCAAATCATCGAGCCCTCTGAAAATGAAAAGGGAATAGGAAAGAAAAATAAATAAACGCTAAACATTATCTTTGCACAAAATTTTCAATATGTCAACTAAAATAAAAGCACTATTAGCCACATTACCACAAGGACAAACGGTAAGCGTTCAAGGGTGGGTAAGAACCTTTAGAGCGAATCGATTTATCGCATTAAATGATGGTTCTACCTTAGGTAATTTGCAATGTGTAGTCGATTTTGAAAATTTTGACGAGACTCTCTTGAAAAACATTTCTACTGGTGCTGCTTTAAAAATTACTGGAAGCTATGTAGAAAGTCAAGGAAAAGGACAAAGCGCAGAAATCCAAGTAGAGGACATTCACGTCTATGGAACGGCAGATCCAGATACTTATCCAATCCAACCTAAAAAACACAGCTTTGAGTTTCTACGAGAAAAAGCGCACTTACGGGTTCGTACTGCTACCTTTAGCGCTGTGATGCGTGTTAGAGCAGCCTTGTCTTTTGGGGTACATAAATTCTTCCAGGAAGAAGGTTTTCATTATGTCAATACGCCTATCATCACAGGGAGTGATGCAGAGGGAGCAGGGGAAATGTTCCGTGTAAGTGGATTAGATTCTAAAAATCCGCCTTTAAACGAGGATGGAGAAGTAGATTTTCAAAAAGACTTTTTTGGGAAAGAAACGCACCTCACCGTTTCGGGTCAATTAGAAGCAGAGACCTATGCGATGGGATTAGGAGAGGTTTATACCTTTGGTCCTACCTTTAGAGCAGAAAATTCGAACACCACTAGACACCTGGCAGAATTCTGGATGATCGAACCAGAGATGGCCTTTTTTGACCTAGACGAGAATATGGATCTAGCCGAAAAATTCATCAAAAGTGTCTTGCAATATATACTTGAAAATTGCCATGAGGATTTAGCTTTTCTAGACGAACGCTTTGCTAAAGAAGAAAGTAGTAAACCTAAATTAGAACGCTCTGAAATGGGCTTACTAGAAAAAATCAACTTTGTCGTTAAGAACGATTTTAAACGTGTAAGTTATACAGAAGCCATTGACATTCTAAGAAATAGCAAACCTAATAAAAAGAAAAAATTCACTTATCCTATTGATGAATGGGGAGCTGATTTACAAAGTGAACACGAACGCTTCTTAGTAGAGAAACACTTTAAAACTCCGGTGATATTATTTGATTATCCCGCAAAAATCAAAGCCTTTTACATGCGCTTAAACGAAGATGGTAAGACTGTTAGGGCTATGGATATTCTTTTCCCAGGAATTGGTGAGATAGTAGGTGGTTCTCAAAGAGAAGAGCGTTTAGATGTTTTAAAAGAACGTATACAAGCGATGGGAATCGAAGAAGAAGAATTGTGGTGGTACCTCGACTTACGCAAGTTTGGGACTGCACCACATAGTGGCTTTGGATTGGGCTTTGAGCGTCTTGTTTTATTTGCAACAGGTATGGGGAATATTAGAGATGTTATTCCTTTCCCACGAACACCTCAAAACGCTGCTTTTTAGCAAGTATTTAAGTTTTCTTATCTTTAGATAAGACCCAACTTATTATGTTAAAACAACAACTTCAATTAAAGCTCGCACAAAAACTGTCTCCGCAGCAGATTCAGTTAATGAAGTTAATTCAACTTCCTACCTTAGATTTTGAACAGCGACTTCAAAATGAACTGGAGGAAAATCCTGCGCTAGAGAGTGGTAAAGAAGAAAATCCAGAGGACACTTATGACCAAGAGTTTGAGGATAACAACGATGTAATTGACACCCAAGACATCGATATAGATGCCTATTTAAGTGACGATGAAATACCTTCTTATCGACTTAATACAAATAATTATAGCGCAGATGATGAAGATAAAAGCACCCCTATTTCTGGCGGCATCAGTTTTCATGAAACACTTCAACTGCAGATAGGATCGCTTATCCTTACAGAACAAGAAAGTACCATCGCAGAGTTTATTGTGGGGAGTATTGATGAAAGCGGATACTTGCGGCGTGCTATTGAGGATTTAATTGACGATCTGGCTTTTACACAAGGAATCATCGTTGAAGTAGAGACCGTTGAAGCTGTACTTAAAAAGGTACAATCGATTGATCCAGCCGGAGTGGTGGCAAGAGATTTACAAGAATGTCTGGCACTTCAATTAGAACGAAAAGAAACAACTCTGTCGATCATTGTTGCCAGAAAAATCATCAACGAAACTTTTGAGCTATTTTCGAAAAAGCATTTTAAGAAGATGCAAGATAAGTTTGATGTAGACGAAGACTTACTCAAAGAGGGACTTGCAGAAATTGAAAAACTGAACCCTAAGCCAGGGGGAGCAATGTCTGGCATTTTTCAAAATACTCATATCGTTCCTGATTTTATTTTAACCATAGAAAATGGAAATGTACAAGTAAGTGTCAACAGGAGGAATGCCCCAGAATTACATGTTTCTTCTGGCTATCAAGACATGCTCCGCGGCTATAAAGAAGCTTCTAAGAAATCAAAAGCTCAAAAAGAAGCCGTACAATTTATCAAGCAAAAACTCGACGCTGCGCAATGGTTTATCGATGCTATACAGCAGCGAATACAAACGCTTCAACTTACCATAGAGGCCATTGTAAATCATCAATATGATTACTTCTTAACAGGAGATGAACGTTTCTTAAAACCCATGATATTAAAGGATATTGCAGATAAAATCAACATGGACATCTCGACTATATCTAGGGTAGCGAACAGTAAATATATCGATACTCCTTATGGAACAAAATTGCTAAAAACCTTTTTTTCAGAGTCGCTTACAAATGCAGAAGGAGAAGAAGTTTCAACCCTAGAAATAAAGAAAATCTTACGGACCCTTATAGAAGAGGAGGACAAGAAAAAACCCCTTGCAGATAACGCCTTGTCTAAGGGTTTACTCGAAAAAGGCTATAAGGTTGCTAGGCGAACAGTCGCCAAATACAGAGAGCAAATGAACTTTCCTGTAGCGCGATTGAGAAAAGAACTATAAGAGGTAAAAAATCAAACCTACTTGAACAGGAAAAACTTTTAGTTGATTTTGAGCACTGGTAGCACCTTCTTTGAGCATAGGAGTGAAGCTATAATCAAATCTTAAATTCCAGGTGTTAAAACCCATAGCAATACCAATACTGTGCTGCAATACATTCAATTGATTATCTAAAGTGAACTTTCTACCAAAAAAAGGCTTATACTGAGCACCAAATTGATAACTCAAACGATAACCAAGATAGACTCGCCAAAAGGCATAGTCTTGCAGCGTAGAGGTTCTCCAGCGTAACTCAATAGGTAATTGTAATTGATGATAAGTAAAGACATTCCGCAAGGCTCTTTGGGCTTCAGGGACGCTGTAGCGGTAGCCATTTTGGACTTGTTCAACATTGATGTTATTAACTAAGCGAACAAAACCATAACCCAACCCAATTGCAACAGCTTTGTCTCCCTTATCAGTAATAGGAAAATCGCGTAATGCACCGATATGTATGCTTCGCGAAAAGCCATTCTGCTTAAAACCATTAATATCATTGAACTGTATTCCTAGATTGAGATTTACATACAGCTGATCTTCTCTATAACTAAGGCTGTCTTTTACCTGAGCTGAAACAAAGTAGACACTTAATAAAAAAAAGAGAAAGAAGAACTTTTGCATAAAGCGAAGGTACAATTTTACTTAAATTAGGGTAAAAAAAAAGCACCCGCCTAAAGACGGATGCTTTTAACTTTTCATCAAATGAGCTAATTCATATTCTGCGTATAATCTCCCACACGAGTTGTGTAGTTGATTTTTAAGGCATTTACTTTACGTAATTCCTGCTTGATATCTGTAATTAATCCCATGTTTGTTTCTCCGTCCACTTTAAGGGCGGTAGTCAAAACATTTTGTAATTCTTGACGTTTAGATGCTCTTTCTGCCAAAACAAAAGCAGCAACATCTCCTACATCAGCAAACTTATCATTTAACTGGATACGCGCTTGAGTTCCGTATTTGTCTGCATATCGGCTAGAAGGTTTCCCCGCATAGATATACATCACACGATCTTTCTTATCCAATTTTTGAATTTGATCTGCTGCAGGAAGCGAGTTTTGAATCATTAAGGTACTGTCCCGCATAACGGTCGCTACCATAAAGAAAAACAAAAGCATAAAAACGATATCTGGGAGAGATGCAGTTGAAATCGCAGGTAATTCTCCTCCCTTTTTCTTTTTAAACTTAGACATACGTTGTGTTTTTAGTTGGTTTTACTCGGTTCAGCTTCAGATAACTTTTGTGGATACATCGCCTTCACTTCATCTAACTTAGGCTTTAAATTAGCCTTCTCTGTAGAAGCTGTTCTAGGATCATTGTATCGCTTTTGTGCTTCTGTATAAGACAATCCCGCCATAGGGTTTAGCCTTGCAAACTCGCGATCACGAAGATCGTTATAGGCGGCAACTAACTCATTTTGAACAGCGATATAAACTTTATAAGAAGTTTCTCTATCGTTTTTCAAAGAGATAATCGCTTTTTCTGGGTTGTCTGAAGAACTTGGATCTTTTTTTCCTTGGCAGTAGTTACATGCTTCTTCGTCTGTACCACCACCGTTGTCTAGAAAGTCCATCGCTGCTTGACGCAGTTCGCTAAGTTCCATTATATCTTCCTCAACTAAGAGGCGATTGTCTTTGTTCACTACTACCGTAAAGATATTACGCTCTTTAATGATTGGAGGATCTACAATTTCGTCTGTAGGAGGCAACTTACGATTGATCCCAGAGTCGGTTTCAATGGTTGTAGTAACCAAGAAAAAGATTAATAGCAAGAAAGCGATGTCTGCCATCGAACCAGCATTCACCTCAGGTGCAGCTCTTTTTGCCATAATTTATCTATTAGTTAAACTTTTTACGCCAGAATATCCCATTGCTCCAATTGCAATTACAGCAAGATAATAAAAGACACGGATGCCTGTTTCAACCCATCTTGCTCCAGAGGCAGAAAGAACTTCTCCATCTTTAAGCGGGGTTTCAACTCCAGAAGAAAGTGCGAAAGCTAAGCCTACCACTACCACTAGGAATCCAATAGAAATTAACGCCTTTTTTAATTTTTGGCTATCTGCAAATAAATTGAGAAGCGAAAAAATTACTGTGGCTGCGATAGAAATCACAAGGATAATCTGTGCAATAGAAATTAATGGTGATACCGTACCGAAATCACCCATGGCAGCAGCCATTTTAATCTCTTCGTCACCAGTTCCAATGATTCTCAAGAGGAATACTACCCCAAGAACCCCTAGGAGACCGGCTACTATTTTTACTATTTTTTGAAAATTCATAATCTACAGTGTTTAATGAGGGTTCTTACTTCTTGTGAGCCACAAGGATGTCAACTAGCGTGATGGAAGCGTCTTCCATATCGTTAACAATACCGTCGATTTTTGCAACAATGTAGTTATAAAAAATTTGAAGAATGATCGCTACAACAAGACCAAATACTGTAGTTAAAAGGGCAACTTTAATCCCTCCTGCTACTAAAGATGGCTGCATGTCTCCAGCTGCTTCAATTTTATCAAAGGCTTGAATCATCCCGATTACAGTACCCATGAAACCAAGCATCGGTGCAAGGGCGATAAATAATGAGATCCAAGAAACGTTTTTCTCTAATTGACCCATTTGAACACCACCGTAAGCAACAACAGCTTTTTCAGCACTTTCTACTCCTTCATCAACACGGTCTAAACCTTGATAGAAGATAGAAGCTACAGGCCCTTTAGTGTTACGACATAATTCTTTTGCCGCTTCAACACCACCACTTGATAATGCTTCTTCTACACCATCGGTTAATTTTTTAGTGTTTGTTGAGGCTAAGTTTAAGAAGATGATTCTTTCGATAGCAATCGCTAAACCTAAAATCAAACAGATTAATACGATCCCCATGAATCCTGGTCCACCTTCGATGAAACGCTTTTTTAATTCTTGGGTAAAAGAGGCAGACTCTGCAGGTGCATCAGCTTGCTCTTCTTCTTGTACAATAGAAGAGATAGTAGGATTGTTTAAGTTAGTTGTATTGGCATTAGCGGTAAAACTTACCATAAACATGCTCATTACAAGGGTAACGAATAATTTTTTCATTTTGATGAATTTTGTGTTCTGTTTATTTAAGGATTAAAGATAGAAAAAAATATGGTTCAACATAATTTTTAATGCAGAGGCAACAATAGTTTGTTTTGTTCTATATCTTTTAAACGTCGAGGGCTTAATATCTTAAGTGTTTTAAGGAGATAAAAATAGTTTATTTTTAACGAGTCAACAGTTATAATGCTAATAGCACGGCATTTGTCCAGCCAAAACCGTCTTGATTAGGGTATTCTCCTTCTCCATCAGCTAAACTCAAATCCATGATATTATACTTTTCTATTATTTTTCCTGATCCTTCTCTTCTTCGAAAGTAGTTGATCGCTTGAATGACCTGACTAATAATTGGATTTAAATTTCAAATATTGTTCTCTATAAACTTTTTTAACCCTCTCAAAAACCTTCTCTTTAAAAATCTTGTCATTCATTAATTTTTCTAGACCAGTACTCTTCATTGTAGAGGCATTATAGATGTTTTGGAGAATTTTATCTGTCTCAAGTATCATCTCGTCTGTAAAGAAAGGAGGAATACTATTGAGTATATCAGCCTCATTTTGGCTAGTATTATTAGATTTAACCCTTGGTGATATAGCCGTATTGTCTTTTTTAGATTCGCCATTTTTTTCTTGAAGTATAATTGCTTCTAGGGTTGCCAATCTTTTTTCAATTGATCGTATTTTTATTTGTTGTGAATCCACAAGATCTGCCATATCATTTGCATTCAATCCAATTGCCATTTTTACATAGCCATAGGTGTTTTCAAGTGAACTTGTCCAAGCCACGCCGACTATTTTTTTGTAGTCCCTAGCTTTAAGATCAGACTTAGCTACACCAATTCCTACACCGTTATTTTCTCCCGAAGGAAGTATATAGTCTCCCGGGAATACATTTCCTTTAACTTTTACGGGTACTTGACCCAAAAAAGCTACTCTTTCATAAAATTCTTTATTTTTTTCTAGTGGCATGTTTCCTAAAACAGCTGGACTGGTTGAAATCACTAATATTCGCTGTACATCCTCTGAAATAAATTTAGAGATTTTTCCATTATATACACCGACAATGTCACCTTCGAGAATAGTTTCATTTGAATTTAATCTTTCTAACCATTCAGCATAATCTCCTGATCCCGATTGATAGGTTACTCCAATATCTGCCTCTGCAAAAGTATTGTAGGTTATCAGATTAGCAGTCACCATTGCCAATTCTGCGGCGGCGGCGGCTATACAGCCTCCACATGGCCCAGCAGAAGCTCCTATACCAGCAACTACAATTGGAATCGCGGCTGAGACAACATTTACTCCAGCTAAAGCAAGTTCTGCAGCATAAATTGTAGTGTCATAAATGTAGTCTCTACTCTGTTGTTTATTTTCCCAGGTCTCACCTTCTATTCTACCAACAACCGTTCCTGAAGAATTAAAAAAGGTCATGAAATTATGATCATTATTGGGGGTTCCTGCAGTTGTTTTCACAGCGATCCCATTTGCAGATCCTTGCACTCTCAAGGGATAATTATTATAGTTTGAACTTCCACTGTCCAATCCAGCATTAATTGTTACACGATCACTAAAATCTGCTGTATTTGCAACTGCAAGAGTACCTGAAAGTGCAGTGTTATTACTTACATTTAGTGTACTATTTAGTTGGGTAGCTCCTGCAACTGTTAATAAATTCCCTAGAACTGTATTTCCTGTAGCGTTAAGTGTATTGTTTATTTGTGTCGCTCCCGCCACAGTTAGTGTATTATTTAATAAAGCACTTCCGGTGAGTTGAAGTGAACTATTCAAAGTTGCTGTACCGTCTAATACTAAGTTGCTGTTGAGATCTGTAACCCCATCTACATTTAGTGAACCCGTCAAATCAACTGGACTATTTCCTGTTACAGTTAATGAATTATTTAAAGTTGAAACACCATCTATATTTACGGTATTATTAAAATCTGTGGCTCCATCAACATTTAATATTCCTGTTAAATAAGTTGGACTTCCATTATTTACTCTAAGTGTGCTAGATAAAGTTGTGGTCCCTACTACTGCTAAATCACTTTCAATTTCGGCATCTCCTCTAACATTTATTTCTGAATTAAGATCTACATCCCCCAATACACTCATTCCTGATTGAAAATTTGAAAAACCATAAACAGTCATGGCACTCATAAATCTTGAATTTCCACGAACAAAAAGCTTTTCATTTAAATCTGCAGGAGCATTAATTTCTACAAGAGAATTAAACGTTGATGTATCAGAAACTGTTAATGAATTTTCAAGCAAGGTATCGCCTTCAACAAATAATTCACTGTTTAATTCAGTTACACCCACAACAGATAGAGTTCCCTGTAATGCTGTTGCGCCATTAACCGTTAATGCATCTGATAAATCATTTTTGTTTGAAGCTGAATTTAAATTCAAAATCGTCCCTCCATCTACCGTTAGTAGTCCAGAAATAGCTGTATCTCCATCAATCGAAATGTTTTCTGTAAGAATCGCGTCTCCACGCACCACCAAGCTCCCTGCCACATCTACTTGTTGTTCAAAACTCGAAGAACCTGAAATATTTAAATCCCCAGAAGCAGTAATATTTCTATGCGCAGCAAATGGAATATACAATAAATCTTGCGTGGCTAATGGAGCAAAACTACTCCCACCAGTTAGATCTATTTTAACCTCTAAGCCCCTTCTATTTCCATTCCACTCGATTTCGTTAAAGTTACCAATTATTGGTACACCTTGTCCAATTATAAGGTTAACTAAACCATTTCCATCTGTATTAGTTAATTGGGTTTCTTGATAAATTATATTGTTGTTTACTCCAGTGATTGTAAATTCAAAAGCTACTACTGCGTTTACTAGGAGGTCGTTTTGAGAATTATACCCTGGTAACTCAATTGCTTCATTACTCAGGATTACCGCTTGATAACTTATTCCATCGGTTTGTGCATATGCCCTTATTGATAAAACCATGAATATCGCGACTGCTATTCTATTGATGAAAAGCTTATTCATTTGTTGAAAAAAGTAAAGAAATTCCAATGTTCTTTGATTTAAGTTTTATATTCTCAATACCCTCTTCTGGATAGGGCCCAAATGCATTTTTTGCATTAGTTAAAATGGATCCATTAACCCCTAACATAATCTTCTCTGATAATTGAAAATAAAATGTAAATCCATGTTTATAAAACCAATGGTCTCCACTAAAATCGTCTTGATTAGCTAAATCAAACGTTTGTCTATTATTTTGTTGCTCTCCTGCGAGTAAAGTTGAATAACCAACTTTCGTGTTTAAATGAAGTTGTAATTTTCCTAATGAAATAAACTTCCAATTAAAACCTGTTCCTATACCTGTATAAGTAGTTTTCCAGCTATAAAAGTTGCCATTTTGTATATCTTCTGCAGTTGTGTTAAATCTCATTAGATTAAGGCCAGAGCGCAGATAGAAGTTTCTAAATAATTTAATATTGTAATTAAAATCAATAAAGTTCGCCTGTCCACTTATAAAGTCAAAGGGAGAAAACCCCATTGAATTAACATAGTCAAATGTGGTTATTGAATTTCCAATTTCAAGGTCAACAAATTGATCGCCTATAAGTATATCTGCACGCTGATTTGCATTGTCTACTGTATCGAGAACAATGGTGTTTATGGGGGAGTGTGTTTTATTGTGAATGAGTACTTTAAATCTAGTATCAATATTAGCAAAGCCAAAAAAAGAATAAAAACACAACAATATTAATAGTGAATTTTTCATGGATTTTGTTTGATTAAAACAGTACTGAACTTTTGACTATTGGTTTGTAATTGGATAAAATATTTTGATTGGCTCAAATGCTTTAGGTCGATGTTGTTATCCTCTCTCTTACTAATTGTCTTTTCGAGGATTAATCTTCCTAGGACATCAAAAATATGAATTTCAATAGGGAGTTGCGCCTTTTGAACTTCTACACTAATAAAATTGATAAATGGATTAGGAGTAATTATAAATTGAAGTGGCTCCTTATTAATTTCAGTTGGAAGAATATCTTTTGCGCTTTTTGAAATCATAAACTCAAAACCCTGTATGATTTTTGCATTATCAATTGCACTAGTCCCTGCTGTAACCGCTTGTCCTATTGTGTGCGAGACATAGAATTGAGCATTAGCAACAGCACCACCTTGCATGGCTATTGTTGATTTTAGTTCTTGCTGAGCATAAATACCTGACAAATTAAACGAAAGGAGTGAGATTAAGAAGAGTGTTTTTCTTCCACACATTTTATTATTAGTTTATGGCACTTTTAAATTACAACTAAAAAAATGAATGAAAAATATTTTTTAAAAAAATCACATAAATAAATTTATAATTCAACTCTTGTTCTTTTGATGTGAGGAAAAATTCATTTTGGTTCAATCTCAAACTATTTATCCATCCAAAACTATCTTGATTAGGGAATTCTCCCTTTTCAAAAATCTTTCAATTTTTTTAAACTTTTTCTGTAGAAGCAATAGACAAGGTTAGTAAAAAACCTCCTATAAGCTTTCTTTTTTCAGTAGGGTTAAAGATGATATTTTGATAATCATCAAAAAAATGAGTGGCTTGATTTTAGAACACCGCTTGAATTATTATTTCTCTTTTTTAAGATTTTTGTTTATACTGTTCCCCTTTGGCGATATTGCCATATAGATAATGATTAGGAGAAAGACTTTTCTCTAAATTGTATGATAAGCCGTTAAGATCAACGAAGGGTACATCCACCGCCTTAACGCTTACAGGGTTTTGATTAATAAGAAAGGGCTCTCTATAATCCAATCGATTCATTACTCCTGTTCTGAGGTAGCTGTATAAAGCTTCCTTTTCCTCTTCTTAAGTTGAAAAGTTTTTAGCGAGTTAACAATCTTCACTATGGCTTTATTGACGTGGTGTTGAGCCTCGTGATTTCAAGATCTAAAAACAATACTTTGTGTAATCTAGGCAAATAAGCTCCATTAGTTGTTTTTTCCCATTTTTCCCATGAGGCCTCTAATCCTCCAATAGGAAAAATACTTACCCACATTTGAAAAGCTTTTGGCTTGTAATCTTCCTCTAAGAACCAGAGATAAGAATCCCCTGGAGTATTCCCGCCGCTGGTATAGGTCACTAACAAAGCCTCTGAACCATCTCGTTGATTAACGAGACGGCGTTCCACGCCTTTGTCGAATAATTTATAGGGAGCAACTAACCAGAAGGTATCATTGTTGAACTTAGCTTCGGCAGCGCGAATAAAATCATCTTTCATTTTACCGATATAAGCTAAGTTATTGACTTGAACCGAGGACTTCTTTACAGCCTTTATATTTAAATCAACAGAGATACTATCCCATACCACAGTACAACGGCCTTGTGTTTTTTGCCACTTATAACTGCGCTTTCTTCCACGGCTAGAAAAAGTCCATTCGATATAATCAAGTTCTTTATAAGCCTTGTAATCGAGAGCCATTAACATTTTTTGTGCTAAACGATCTGCTTCAACCCCTTGCTCTCCATCAGGGAGTTCTTGGTCATAATAATGATATAGACTTATAAGGGATAAACCCAAAAAAAGAAGTAAGACAAGGAGACTTTTAAGGGCAATTTTTAAATACTTCATAAAGGGATGAATTATTATTCGGTTATAATTCAGGGGTTGAAAGTATAAAAAAGCTTGAATACAAGGGTTAAATAGAGCAAAAAAAAGCCACCCGAATGGGTGGCTTTTTGAAGCAATAAAAATTTAAATTTTTAGAATCTATATTTCAATGCTAGGGTATAATTACGTCCCAACTGACCATGTTGTGACACTTGGCTTGAATATAAGAAACGTCCATTAGAAGTTGTTCCAGTATTTTGGTTAGTAACGTCTGGATAAACATCAAATGCGTTGTTCATAATACCTGTTAAACTTAAGTTAGTTGTAAAATTATAAGTTACACGCATATCAGTAACAAGCTTAGAAGATAATTCTTGGTCTAAAGAAGCATCATTCCCATCATGTGCGATAGTTACAGCACCAAAATTGGTGTTGTATAATCCAAAATCAAATTTGTTTGCAGTATAATCTAGTGTTAAAGAAACTTTAGATCGTGGACGAGAATTTGTAATTAAACTTCTTTCCTTGTGTGAAAAAATGTCAACAGAACCTAATTCAGATGGTGTATCAACACTATCAATGGTCGTTTTATTTAAGTTTCCATTGAATCCAAGGTTAAGGTTATCTTTTCTCCAATTTAAAACAAAATCAAGACCAGTAGTATTTGTATTACCAGCATTAATCCATGCTTGAACAGCAACAACACCAGCATTAAGAAGGTCACTCTCGAGTTGAGAACCTGCCTCGCCCTCAATTTGAGAGGTAAATAAAACGCGGTCATTTACTTTAATGTTGTAGAAATCTAAACTACCAGAAAATCCATTTTTATTACCAAAAGTGATCCCTGCAGACATGTTTTGCGAAGTTTCATTTGTAAGGTCATTGATTCCCAATGATCTAGCAGCAGTAGAACCATTTTGAATTGTTCCTTGTAATAATGGCTCAGACGATCCAGAAACGATAATGTACTGGGTATTGGAAATCTTTTGCTGGTGTAGCGTTGGCGCTCTAAATCCAGTCGAAACACTTGCACGTAAAGCTGTAGTTCCACTTACTTTATAACGTGAAGCTACTTTCCAGCTAAAGTTATCTCCAGCATCAGAGTAATCTTCATAACGAGCTGCAATAGAGACTAATAATTTGTCTGTAAAATCAATATCAGCTCCAGAGTAAGCTGCGAAGTTGGTACGTGACCACTCTCCTTCTTGTTCTTCAGCTATCCCAGCGAAAGAGTCAGATCCACCGCCATAACGAGAAAAAGGATCCCCCTTGAAAGCTTCAAAAGTTTCTTCTTTATATTCTAAACCAGCAGAGAAAGATACTTTGTCACTAAATGTTTTAGTGAAGTCAGCATTTTGAATCACGTTAGAAAAAGCGTATCCACCAGGGTTAAAGCTGGTAGGACTCCATCCTTCTGTTGCTAAATAATCACGGTTTACAGATCTATTTACGGTGTAATCAATACTGTTTTTACCATGGGTTACAGATAGGTCTAAACGCCAGTCATTTCCAAGGTCTAAATCTACTCCAATTACATTAAAGTGATCTTGGATAGATCCTTCAAATGTTGGGTGATACCCCATGAAATCTTCTGGAGTTGTTGTTAAAAACCCAGCATCTGCAACATCACGTCTCCATCCCGGGAAACGGTAGTATGCAAAAGAACGGTTCCAACGATCAGAGAAACTATGAGTGGTATAGAACTCTGAGTTTTCTCCAATAGGGTGAGAAATGTTTACTAAAACATTTTTTTGCTTTAAATCAGGACGACCTACAATCATTCCTAAAGTAGGATCATTATTCGCAAATTCTATCTCATTAGCACGAGCTGTTGAATTGTCAAATGCACTAGTCCCAGGTGAGCCAGCACGATTCGTTAAGGCTTGATCTAAATATCCTAAGGTAAGGTTGATACGACCACCGTCTCCAAAAGGCAAGGTAGTGTTATAGTCAAGATTAAATTGGAATCCATCTCCAGCAGAAGTAACTCCTGTACCTGCATTAATGGTAGAGAAAGCAGAATCTTTTCTTAAGATAAAGTTCATTACCCCAGCCATGGCATCAGAACCATATTGAGAAGATGCTCCATCTCGAAGTACTTCTACGCGTTCTACTGCAGCCATAGGAATAGCAGCAAGGTTAACCCCTACTTCTCCTTTTCCTGGAGTTCTATTTAAATACGCTTGTGCTTGTTGATTAACACGTTTCCCATTGATTAAAACTAAGGTACGTGATGGACCTAAACCACGGATATCAGCAGGAGCAAATCCAGCTGTCGCATCAGAGATTGCTTGATCTTGTGCGTTAAACGATGGAATTGCAAAAGTTAAAGCTCTTTGAAGAGAAGCTTCTCCTGCATTCTGAATGTCAGACATACGAATATTGTCGATTGGCACCGCAGAATCAATAGCTGTTCTTGGTTTATTACGGTTACCCGTTACCAATACTTCGTCTAAAGAAACTCCTTCTTGCATAACAACACTTAATTCGCTACCGTCATAAGTGACTTCTTGTGTTTCAAATCCTACAAAAGAGATAACGAGAACGTCTCCCTGGTTAGCATCAATATTAAATGCTCCATCAAAGTCAGTTGTCGCTCCAGTGGTTGTTCCTTTAACAACTACAGTTGCTCCAGGAAGTGGATTGTTCTCTGTGTCACTAATTGTACCACCCACTTGCGCGAAAGCAATTGATGTCACTAATAGTGCAACAAAAGAAAAAATTGTTTTTTTCATCCTTATAAATTTAGTTAATAAATTAAATCTCATCTTAATTAATGAGAACATCAAAACTAATTGAATGATTTAGTTAAAACAAGAAATATTAATAAAATGTTAAAATTTGTTAAAAAACTTTGTGAAACTGCAAAAACTAGTTTTTTTCATTACTTTTTCTGCAATCGAAAAGAAAACGATAGGCTTTTGTTTAACAAATTGAACAATCGATACTAAGAAAGTTCGAACATCTTAAGTGCAACACCCTAGAAAATTAAACCCTGAAGAAAGAGTCTCTCAGAGTGTAATTGGACATACTCATTCTTTAATGTATAATAGAGAACTTACTATAACATTAGTTTATAAGTATAAAGTAAAAAATAGTAGGGTATTAATTAAGGTGTTTTTGAAATAACTTATGAAGATCTCATTGTATTTTCTTAAATGTATCAAAAAAAAACATATCCAAAAAATAATGTAAAAAGAAAGTAAATTATAGTGTGAGGCATTATTAGCTTAAGATTATTCTCAAATTTGAAAATTAATTTTATCATTGCCATTGAAGCAGTTAAGAAATGAAGTGTATTTCCTATAAGTAGAGGTTTGTTATATATTCCACCTATTAAACTATTTTTTGACATCCAATTTATATAGCTAAAACCCAAATATAGAGCTCCTAAAATCTGTAGAATTAATATAAAAATATGATTATCATCGTTATTTAGTAAAAGAGAGATTTCATTAGGAAAAAAAAGTCCAAATCCATTGACAGCTAAAAATATAGCGCTTATTATCATTAAAGTTTTTGTGTAATTTCTTTGAAAAGAATTCTCTTCATCATATTTCGTCATAAGCCTATTATAGTATAATTAAATTTATAAATTAAAATTCAACTTAGCAGAGAGGAAGGGATTCGAACTTTTATCGGAAATATTGTCATATATAGGGAAATTCATTGTTGATGGGAACAATATACCAATATTTACTTATATTTACTCAATATAAACCACCCACCTGACCACCCACCGATGAGATTTGCACTATCAAAACCGAAAATCAATGAAGCATGGAAAAATGCTTCAAAGAAAACACAAATGTCCAATCATTTCACAACCTACTTCCAATACCTCAGAGAGAACGAAACTTAAACTCAAAGTTGACACAAAATACGGGATACTAGGCCTTATTTAATAAAATTAAGCATAAGTATATATGAGTTTTAATAAATATCCGACCATAAAAATAAGTCCGGAGCAGGATAACTGCGTCCTAGGTTGGAAAGAAATAAATAATCAAATATCAACTTCTATAAATGATATTGGTACTCAAAATAATCGCATCGTCATTGAATGCTATCAAGGATGTCATTTGTCAGAAATAAAACAAGAAATTGAATCTCGTTTTAATCAGGCAATTATAATTGACTCATCAGATTATATGAAATCTGAAGACGAAATTAGAAGAATGACCCAGTCAGATGTAACTGATGATCGCGTTTTTGGAATGATTACAAAACTGCGAATGAATGATTTCTTTGTCAGTTCTAAAATTGAAAAAATTAAGAGAGCACCTTTATCTAATAAATTAACATTTTATATTGGAATCGGAGCTTCTTTATTAGTTGACAATCCAGATTTAATGATTTATGTTGATATGGCTCGTTGGGAAATCCAAAAGCGCATGCGTAAAAACCTCGTCGATAATATTGGATTAAATGACAGGAATGAAACTATAGAAAAACAATACAAGAGAGCTTATTTTGTTGACTGGAGAGTATGTGATGAACTAAAAAAAGATCTTTTATCTAAGGTTAATTTTGTCCTTGATACTAACAATCCTTCGGAACCAAAATTAGCAACGGGAACTGCTATTAGAAGTGCATTAATAAAGGCAACCAATCAACCTTTTAGTGTTGTTCCTTATTTTGATGCAGGCCCTTGGGGCGGGCAATGGATGAAAGAAAAATTTGATTTAGATAAAAACTCTGACAACTTCGCTTGGAGTTTTAATTGTGTACCAGAAGAAAACAGCTTACTTATAGAATTTTCAAATGCTAATTTTGAAATCCCTTCTATTAATGTTGTTTTTTACAAACCTGTTGAATTATTAGGACCTACTATTTATAATGAATTTGGAGCTGAGTTTCCAATTAGGTTCGACTTTTTAGATACAATTGGAGGTGGTAATTTAAGTTTACAAGTACATCCTTTAAAAGAGTATATCAAAGAACAATTTGGTATGACATATACCCAAGACGAAAGTTATTATATGCTAGATGCTGGCGATGATGCTTTTGTATATTTAGGAACAAATGACAATATTGAACCTAAAGAAATGATTGATGAATTGAAACGTTCACAATCCAATGGTCATATTTTTGATGCTGAAAAATATTCTACTAAATGGGAAGCTAAAAAACACGATCACTTTCTAATTCCTGCCGGTACAGTTCACTGTTCTGGTAAAGATTGTATGATCTTAGAAATTAGTGCTACTCCTTACATTTTTACATTTAAATTATGGGATTGGGGCAGACTTGGTATGGACGGAAGACCTAGACCAATTTCTATTGAACACGGACAAAAAGTAATTCAATGGGATAGAACACCAGAGTGGACTCAAAACAATCTAATCAATCAATTTGAAGAAATTGCTTCTGGTGATGGTTGGGTTGAAGAAAAAACCGGTTTACATGAATTAGAATTCATAGAAACTAGGCGACAATGGTTTAACTGTAAAGTATCACACAATACAGAAAACACACTAAACGTATTAATGATAATTGATGGTGAGCAAGCAGTTATCGAAAGCCCGACAATGGCATTCGAACCATTTATTGTAAATTATGCGGAGGCATTCATCGTACCTGCCCAATTAGGAGAATACACAGTTGCTCCAATTGGAAACAGTATTGGAAAAAAAATATTATTAATAAAAGCATTCGTTAAAAACTAAAAAAACATGAGCAATAGCAAATCACATTCTCCAAAGAAATATGTAATAATGATCTCTGTAGTTGCGGCTATTGGCGGTTTGTTATTTGGTTATGATACGGCAGTAATTGCTGGCGCAATAGGGTCTATTCAAACAAAGTTCGACCTTACTCCTGCACTTACGGGATGGGCTGCATCGAGTGCTATTTGGGGCTGTATTGTTGGGGTAATTATTGCCGGTGTTTTAAGTGATCGATTCGGGCGAAAGAAAGTATTAATTCTTGCAGCAATTTTGTTTGCAATTTCGGCTGTTGGTTCATCAATCCCTAATAACTTAACTCAATTTGTTTTAGCTAGGCTAGTTGGTGGTGTTGGTGTAGGAATCGCTTCTATGTTATCGCCGATGTATATATCCGAAATAGCGCCTGCAAAAATAAGAGGAACTCTAGTAACATTATACCAATTAGCAATTGTATTAGGGATCAATCTTATTTATTTTATAAATTTAAAAATTGCAGCCAATGGAGATGCGCAATGGAATTTAGAAACTGGATGGCGCATAATGCTAGGATCAGAAGTTATACCTGCCGTTCTCTTTTTTATTTTGCTACTGTTTATTCCTGAGAGCCCACGTTGGTTGGCTAGTAAAGGTAAAATTAAAGAAGCAACAATCATTTTAGAACGATTAAATGGACAAGAAAAAGCAGCAACCCTATTAAAAGAAATACAAAATTCTTTTAATGAAGGAAAAGGAACAATTAAAGAATTATTTGCCCCTGGATTAAAAACGGCAATGATTGTAGGAATGTTTTTAGCTCTCTTTTCTCAGATAACAGGAATCAACGCTATTATTTATTATGCCCCTGAAATTTTTAAAAGTGTAGGGTTCGGTACTGACTCAGCAATGTTTCAAACAGTAATTATAGGAATTGTAAATACTATTTTCACCTTTGTTGCGATTGCCTATATTGATAAATATGGAAGACGTAAATTATTACTTTGGGGAATCACAGGTATGATAATTTGCTTAGGAGGGATCGGTTTAATGTTTCACTTTGAATTGAGTTCAGGTCCATGGTTATTACTATTTATACTTGGGTTTATTGCTTCGTTTGCAATGTCATTAGGGCCAATTCCATGGGTGCTGATTTCAGAAATATTTCCAACAAGAATTAGAGGAATTGCTATGTCAATTTCTATTTTAATGGTTTGGATTGGAGTTGTACTCATAACACAGCTTACCCCAATGTTATTAGACAGTGTTGGTGGTGCATTTACTTTTTGGATATTCATGTTCAACGCTATCGTACTTATTATATTTACTTATAAAATGATTCCTGAAACGAAAGGAAAGACTTTAGAAGAAATTGGTAAAATGTGGAAAAATTAATCACAATATTATTATGATTAAAAATAATTCTATAATTCTTACACTCGATGCAGGTGGTACAAACTTTGTGTTTTCCGCATTGCAACACGGAAAAATTATTTCGGATACAGTGCAATTACCTGCTTCAACTAAAACAGAAGTATCTTGTACAGAAACAATTATTAAAGGGTTTGAACTATTAAAAAATAATTTGCATTCTCCAATTTCAGCAATCAGTTTTGCATTTCCTGGTCCTGCAGATTATAGTAACGGAATCATTGGTGATTTACCCAACTTTCCTGGAATTAATGGTGACTATCCTTTAAAATTACTATTAAAAAAACATTTTAATTGCCCAGTTTTTATTAATAACGATGGAAACCTTTTTGCTTATGGTGAAGCTTTAAGTGGTGCACTACTAGAAATTAATGAAACCTTAAATAATAATGGGAACCCAAAAAGATTCTCAAATATTATAGGAATTACTTTAGGAACTGGAATTGGTAGCGGTATTGTAATTAATGGAACTCTTTTAAAAGGTGATAATTCTTCTGAAGCTGAAATTCACAACATGTCTAATCTCAATAACCCAAATTGGAATATTGAAGAAAGTGTAAGTACTAGAGCAATTCAACGTGTTTATTCTGAGGTTGCAAAAATTGAACTTGACTCCATTTTAATGCCTAAAGATATCTTTGAAATTGCACAAGGAAACACTGAAGGAAACCAAGAAGCTGCTATCTCTTCTTTTAATGAATATGGTAAAGCTCTAGGATATGTAATTTCAGACATCATAACTTTAATAGATGGTTTGGTTGTAATTGGTGGTGGTATTACAGCAGCATGGAAATTCTTTGCTCCTGCCCTTTTCGAAGCTATGCAATCGCAACACCAAAATTCAACTGGTAAGTTTTCTAAAAGAACAACTATAAAAGTATTTAACTTAGAAAGTGACACCGACAGACAAACCTTTTTAAAAGGCAATGTAAAAAATATTCAAATTTCACGAAACAGTTCTGTGATTTACGACACAATGTCAAGAACCGCAATAATGCGCTCTAAAAATGGAGCCAGTGTTTCCACTTCGTTAGGTGCTTACTATTATGCTCTTTCACAACTTAACAGCTAAATAAATGATAAAACAAGGATTTCTAGCAATTAGCTTATGCATATTATTGACCGCTTGTGCCATTGATAAAACTGCAAAACCGATTTCCCAACTCGTACCAACTTTAAATGAATTATCTGGCAAATGGGTTTCTACAGTTTTAACCTCAGTTCCGTTGCTTAGTTTTTCAACAGCAAAATCAACAGAAACGTCATTTTTGGTTTCCTCGCTGAGTTCAATTCCAAGAGCTGTTTTAATCTCGGAAAGTATTTCGGTTGCTTTCATATATTGGTGTTTATAGCTAAACGACAAAAATCCAAAGTGTTATTTTTCAGGCTTCTAACAGCAAAGGATGTGATTGTTGAGGTTTTGGAGAAACTGATCACAGTTGCTGATGTGCATTATATCCATTGCCCATCAAATCATGACTATGTCTCAGGATTCTTTTTGTCGGATGTGATCAAAACCTGGTTTCATAAGAATGAGAACATCACCTTTGATTGTTCCATTGCACATCGAAAATATTTCCGTTATGGGACAAACCTCATAGGGGCCACACATGGGGACGGGGCAAAGCAAAATGACCTTCCATTGCTAATGGCCGAGGAATCACCAGAAGATTGGGCCAAAACAAAGCATCGACACATATACACTCACCACGTACACCATAAGACATCCAAAGACATTGGAAAGGTGAACATTGAATCGCTGAGGTCTCCATCTGGGACAGATTCCTGGCATGATCGAAATGGCTATCGATCGATAAAAGCAATCGAGGGATTTTTGCATCATCCAGAGCATGGTCAAATCGCTCGGATCAGTCACATCTTTTAAGGCTAAAAAGGACCGAACCACCCACCTGGCCACCCACCAAAAAAACAAAACCCCGAAAACATTGAGCTTTCGGGGTGTATATGCAGAGAGGAAGGGATTCGAACCCTCGATACGCTTTTGGCGTATACACACTTTCCAGGCGTGCGCCTTCGACCACTCGGCCACCTCTCTAATTTGCTTCGAAATAACGAAAAAAATAGGTCTCTTTGAAATAATTCAAGAGAAAAAAAGATTTAAGTCTTTAGCCTAAACACTTCTTTTGCTGCTTTTGTGGTTGCCGCTATAATCCGCTCTTCTGGCAATGTATAAATATTACTTAATCGACTTACCACCAAAGACAAATAAGCGCTTTCATTTCTTTTACCTCTAAAAGGAACTGGAGCTAAATAGGGCGCATCTGTCTCCACAACTAAAGAAGTAAGTGGCAACTGCGCTAAAAACTGATCTATTTTCCCGTTTTTAAAAGTAGCCACACCGCCTATTCCTAACTTTAAATTATAAGAAATGGCGCGTTGAGCATCCTTTATGGTTCCTGTAAAACAGTGAAAAATCCCAAAAAGATCGTCCCCTTTATTGTCCTCTAACACCTCAAAAACTTCTTCAAATGCATCGCGACAATGAATGACTATGGGGAGCTTTCTTTCTTTGGCCCATTTAATTTGTTGATCAAATGCCTTTTGCTGGGCAGCTAAAGTGCTTTTATCCCAGTAGAGATCAATCCCAATTTCGCCCACAGCGACATAAGCGTGCTGATCAAGCATTTCATTTACATGCTGAAGTTCTTCGGTTACATTTTCTTTTACATGGGTAGGATGCAAGCCCATCATCAAACGAATATGATCTGGATAAGCCTTCTCAAGATCCAGCATGCGCTGAGTGTAAGTGCTGTCTATTGCCGGTAAGTAAAATTCACCAACGCCTTCTGCAATAGCGCGTTGAATTACTTCATCGCGATCCTCGTCAAAAGCTTCAACATATAAATGGGTATGGGTATCAATCATTTTCATGGGGCAAAAATACAGCTTTCGTTTTTTCCTTCTCAAATAAGTATCTTTATTTCCCATGAAAAATCCTTTCAATACTTCTACTGCTCAAATAAAAATTCCTTTAAGATTTTCTAAAAGTCAACACTTAATCGGAGAATTTACACTAAATGGAAAAACAGCTGTATTTTTAATTGACACTGGAGCGTCGAATAGCTGTGTAGACAAAACACGTGCAGATTATTTTAATTTGGAAGCAGAAGGCGACAACCTACCCCTACAAGGTGCAGGTCAAGAAAAACTATTTGCCCAATCAAGTCATAAAAGTAGTTTGTACTATTTAGACAAAGAGGTTCATCACCTCAGCTTTATGCTAATTGACATGGACACTATAAATGCTGCCCTAGCAAAACAAGAAGAAGAGAAAATCGACGGGATTATAGGAGCAGATATTTTACACAAAAAAAAGGCAATCATCGATTATCATCAATGTTGCCTTTATTTGAATGAGAGCAGTTGGTTTTAAAGCTCTAAAGCTTTTTTGAGATCATTGTCCATTAATAACTCAACTGGATTTTCTAACGCTTCTTTTACTGCGACTAAGAAACCTACCGACTCACGACCATCGACAATTCTGTGATCATAAGAAAGAGCGAGGTACATCATAGGGTGAATCTCTACTTTCCCTTCAACAGCAATTGGACGCTCAATAATATTGTGCATTCCTAGAATTCCTGATTGTGGAGGATTGATAATAGGGGTAGATAACATGGAACCAAATACGCCACCGTTTGAAATGGTAAAGGTTCCGCCAGTCATTTCGTCAACAGTAATTTCTCCATCACGAGCACGAATGGCTAAACGCTTAATCTCTGCTTCTACTCCTCTAAAAGAAAGTCCTTCTGCATTTCTTACTACTGGTACCATAAGGCCTTTTGGTCCAGATACTGCAACACTTATATCACAGTAATCAAACTTGATTTGATGATCTCCATCAATCATAGAGTTAACATCTGGGAATTCTTGTAAGGCGCGAACAACTGCTTTTGTAAAGAAGCTCATAAAGCCAAGGCCTACACCGTGTTTCTCTTTGAACTCTTCTTTGTATTGATTGCGCAAGTTGAAAATAGGGGTCATGTTCGCCTCGTTAAAGGTCGTTAACATGGCTGTTTCGTTTTTAGCGTTTACTAAACGTTCTGCCACCTTGCGACGCAATAAAGACATTTTCTTTGTTCCGGTTTCTCTTGAACCGTGAGCAGGAGGTGTTCCCATAGATGGAACTGCATCAATTGCATCTTGTTTTGTTACACGGCCATCTCTTCCTGTGCCTTTTACGGCAGCAGCTTCGATTCCTTTTTCATTGAGGATCTTTTTAGCAGCGGGTGAGGCTGTTCCAGAAGCATAAGTTGGTGCCGGTGCTGGTTCTGCCTTTGGCGCTTCTTCAACAGGCGCTGCTTCATCAGCGGGAGCAGTTGCGCCTTCGGCGGGTTGTCCTTCTGTATCAATTAAACACACCACTTGGCCTACTTCGACAGCGTCTCCTTCTTCTGCTTTAAGGGTAATGGTTCCGCTAACTTCTGCAGGGAGTTCAAGGGTTGCTTTGTCAGAATCGACCTCTGCAATTGCTTGATCTTTTTCGACATAATCCCCGTCGGCAACAAGCCATTGTGCAATTTCTACTTCAGTAATTGATTCTCCTGGAGATGGGACTTTCATTTCTAAAATCATCGGGAGTGTGTTTAAGTGAATTATTTTGTTTTACGAATAAAATTATCTTTTGTTTCGTCAAAGACATAGTCAATGACTTCTTTGTGTCGTTTTGCTGATCTAGTAGCACTACCTGCAGCAGGTGCTCCATAAAAACGACGTGTGGCTGGTCTAATGCTTGCAGCTTCAGGCATATGTAATAATATATGAGACCATGCCCCCATATTACGGGGTTCTTCTTGTGCCCAGACCACATCGGTCACGGCGGTGTATTTTTCTATCTGCGCATTGATTTCATCAACCGGTAAAGGGAATAGTTGTTCAAGGCGAATAAGAGCAACATCTTTGATTCCGCGTTCTTCGCGTTCTTTTAATAGGTCGTAATAGAATTTCCCTGCACAGAAAACAAGTTTCTTCGCTTTTTTAGCATCAACTGTTGCATCCTCAATTAAGGTTTGGAAATGCCCAGTAGTGAAGTCTTTTAATGGCGACAGCACTTGTGGGTGACGCAAAAGACTTTTTGGTGTGAATACGACTAAAGGTTTGCGATAATTTGATTTTACTTGACGACGTAAAAGATGAAATAAATTTGCTGGCGTAGTACAATTTGCAACAAACATATTGTCTTTTGCACATAATTGTAAATAGCGTTCCATGCGTGCAGAAGAATGTTCTGCACCTTGACCTTCATAGCCATGTGGCAAAAGAAGGACAATTCCGTTTTGAAGTTTCCATTTATCTTCGGCAGCAGAGATATATTGATCGATCATGATTTGCGCCCCGTTAGAAAAGTCTCCAAACTGCGCTTCCCAGATGGTTAAAGCATTTGGGCTTGCCATCGCATAACCATAATCAAAACCTAAAACACCATATTCAGATAGTAGAGAGTTATAAATTCTTAAACGACCTTGATCTTCTTGTACATGGTTGAGTAAAATGTTTTCTTCTTCAGACTCTTCTGCCTTAACAATGGCGTGTCTGTGAGAGAAGGTTCCGCGTTCTACATCTTGTCCAGATATACGAACATCATGGCCTTCTACAAGCAAACTTCCGTAAGCCAACAATTCTCCCATGGCCCAGTCCATTGCATCATCTTCAAAGAACATGCGCTTGCGATCACCGATTAATTTTTCAATCTTTCGCAAGAATTTTTTATCGGCAGGCAGTTCTGTGATTGCCTTAGCTACCTTGGTTAAGGTTTTTTTATCAACGGCTGTTTTTACAGGCTGCATCATCTTAGACTCGTCTACTCGAACAAAACCCTTCCATTCGTCTTGCATGAAGGGAGTGATTTCGGTTTTTTCAATTTTGCGAGAGTCAGCTAAATCAATTTCTAAAGAGTCTTTGTACTCTTTTTCCATTTGCTTGATGTCAGCTTGAGAGATAATCCCTTGTTCAATAAGTTGAGCTGCATAAATATCTCTAGGATTTTTATGCTTTGAAATTGCTTTGTACAATTTGGGCTGCGTAAAACGAGGTTCATCCCCTTCGTTGTGTCCATATTTACGATAGCCTAATAAATCGATGAAGACATCACGACCAAACTTCATGCGATAATCTAAGGCAAATAAAGTCGCGTGTACGACTGCTTCGGCATCATCTGCATTGACGTGTAATACGGGTGAAAGGGTAACTTTGGCAACATCTGTACAATAAGTAGAAGATCTTGCGTCAAGGTAATTTGTGGTGAATCCAATTTGATTGTTTACTACAATATGGACTGTTCCGCCAGTTCCATATCCTTTCAAACGGGCCATTTGAACAATTTCATAGGGTAAGCCTTGTCCTGCTATTGCTGCATCACCATGCACAATAATCGGCAGTACTTTATTCGTATCAAAGTCGTATTTATTTTCAAGCTTAGCACGTGTGATTCCTTCAACAACCGCTCCTACTGTCTCAAGGTGAGAAGGGTTTGGAGCAATATTCATATTGATTTTTTTACCGTTATCTGTACTGCGCTTAGAGGTCCACCCAAGGTGATACTTAACATCCCCATCAAAGACGACTTCTTCATAGTCTTTCCCGTCAAACTCTGAAAAGATATCACGGCTTGATTTGCCAAAGATATTGGTCAGTGTATTTAAACGACCCCTATGTGCCATTCCCATCACAAACTCTTCCACTCCTTGATCTGCTGCTGCTTCTACAACTGCGTCTAGGGCTGGGATCAATGATTCTCCTCCTTCTAAAGAAAAACGCTTTTGCCCTACATATTTAGTATGCAAAAAGTTTTCAAAAGAAACGGCTTGATTGAGTTTTTTAAGGATATGTTTTTTCTGTTCTGTAGAAAAAACAGGGTGATTATTATTAATATTTAAGCGCTGCTGAATCCAGTTGACTTTTTCAGGATCTCGAATATACATATACTCTACCCCGATTGAGTCACAATAAATTTGCTCGAGGTGATCAATGATTTTAGCCAAAGTAGATGGCCCTATTCCCATGGTCTCCCCTGCATTAAATGTCTCGTTGATATCTGCCTGGGTTAAGCCAAAGTTTTCAAGGGCTAAATTGGGCTGATAAGTACGTCGATCCCGCACTGGATTGGTTTTAGTAAACAAATGCCCTCTTTTACGGTAAGCATCAATCAACTGAACCACTTTAAATTCTCGTTGCAAATGTTCTGGCACTTCTGGAGCAACTTCTCCAGCAGTTCCGTGATCACTGTTTTCAATTCCAAAATCAAAGCCTTGAAAAAATGCACGCCAACTAGGCTCTACACTATCGGGATGTTGTAAGTACTGATCGTACAATTGCGCAAAATGTGCTGTATGCGCCGCGTTCAAAAAAGAATATTTATCCATTATTATTGGATCTATCAAATCTAAAATCAAAATTACAACATTTAATTCAAGCAAATACCTCCCCTGCTTTACTTTTTACAAGCATTTTTTTAGTGTTATAATTATAATAAAGCTAAGTTTTTACTCACTAAGAGAAACAAGGGGAAGAAATCGAAAAATTAAGCCCTTATATCAGACCTTTTTAGCACGATAAATATGTATTTTTGACTCATGTTCGCACTGGTAGATTGTAATAATTTTTATGCTTCTTGTGAGCGGGTTTTTCAACCACAATGGGAGGGGAAACCCGTGGTTATTCTATCGAATAATGACGGTTGTGTTATCGCACGAAGTAATGAAGCTAAAGCATTAGGCATTCCTATGGGTGCTCCTGCCTTTCAATACAAAGACATCTTTAGCCGCCAGAACATCAAGGTGTTTTCTTCGAATTACCCGCTTTATGGCGACATGAGTAGTCGCGTGATGAAAATCCTAGAAACCTATACTCCAGACATTGAAATTTACAGCATAGACGAAGCCTTTCTACAATTTAAAGGCTTTGAACATTTTGATCTTGATGCACAGGGTCGTGCTATGAAAAAACAAGTGCAACAATGGACGGGTATTCCTGTTTCAGTAGGGATTGCGCCTACCAAAGGACTTGCTAAAATTGCGAATAAGATCGCTAAAAAATACAACGATAAGACAGGTGGAGTTTATCTAATGGCAACCGATGAACAACGAATCAAAGCCTTAAAATGGACTGCCGTAAAAGATATTTGGGGGATTGGGCGACAACACGCTAAACGCTTAGAACAACAAGGTGTCAAAACAGCCTATGACTTTTCTAACCTCCCAGATAGCTGGATTCGCAAACACATGAGCGTACTCGAGCTAAGACTAAAAAAAGATCTCTTGGGGCTCTCCTACATTCAATTAGAAGATACCCAACCCGCTAAAAAGTCCATCGCCACTACCCGTAGTTTTCGATCTACTTTATCGCATTTTTGGGAAGTCGAAGAGCGCATTGCCACTTATGCCACTAGCTGTGCCGAAAAATTACGCCAACAAAAAAGCAGCTGCTCTGCTTTAATGGTTTTTGTACGCAGTAATCCCCACAAAGAGGGGAGTGAACAATACCGCAACAGTTGTGTAGTTACCCTTCCCTATGCTACAGATTCTAGTATTATCCTATCGCAGTATGCTACTTTTGGATTAAAAAATATTTTTAAAACAGGGATTGATTACAAAAAAGCAGGCGTTATTTTAATGGGCTTAAGCCCTTCTAATGAACGACAACTCAACCTTTTTCACGCCGACCAAAACAAGCACGACCCCCTTATGCAAACCATCGATCGTTTGCATCGTCGTTTTGGTCCTCATCGCATTAAACTAGGCAATCAAGATCTCAATAAAACATGGAAGATGAGACAAGAACACCTCTCGCCGCGTTTCACCACCGAACTAAGCGATGTAATTCGCGTCTATTCCCACAATAAATAATGAAAGAAGCCCAAAACAACCTTGTTTTTTTTAAACCAAATGACCAGAGCTATAAAGACATGCCATTAGCCCACACTGGGGTTTCAGCGGGGTTTCCATCGCCAGCAGATGATTTTAAGGAATTGCGCATTAGTATCGATCAAGAAGTGGTTAAAAACGAAGAAGCTACTTTTTATGCAAGGGTAGATGGACAATCCATGCAGGGGGCGGGATTAGATGATGGAGATTTACTGGTCATTGATCGCAGTAAAGAACCTGAAGACAACGCCATTGCTGTTTGCTTTATCGACGGAGAGTTTACCGTAAAACGGCTTAAAGTTGAAGCAGAATGCATTTATCTAATGCCTGAAAACCCCAACTATAAACCCATTAGAGTTACCGAAGACAATCAACTTATCATTTGGGGAGTCGTCACTTATGTAGTGAAAAAAGTATAACTTAGAAGGGTGCAAAGTAAAACCCTCTTTCTTTTGTTTTTTCTTGTCACTGGGATATCAAATCTTAGTGGTCAAGTCTTACAAATCGGCCTACTTGCTCACGCAAGTAAAGCGCTGATCATTCCATCCTTGATGGGATATGTATGGAGTTGTTATTCTCCCTCTCGCCTGTATTTAATTGCGCTCTTTTTCTCTTGGCTAGGAGATCTTTTTTTAATCCCAGAAGGAAGCCAATTCTTCGTAACAGGAATTGCTGCATTCTGGTTAACTCAAATTATTTACTGCCGTTTAATGCTAAAGCATTTAGGCGAGGGTTTATTAAGGCAACTTAAAAAGAAAAAAGCCTTACTTCCACTGTTATTATTGGGAGGCTATTTATGCTTTATGCTCCTTTTAATGTCACCCCAATTGGGTCCACTTCAAGTCCCAGTAAGTTTATATGCGGCCACCTTAACTGTTACAGGATTTCTAGGCGTTTTAATCGCTCTAGAAAAAGAAACAAAAACAGCCCTTTACCTCGCTTCAGGCTGTTTGTTATTTGTTATTTCAGATAGTATGATTGCGTTTGATGCGTTTTATTTTAAGCAAAAGGTGTTTGGACCGTGGGTGATGGCAACCTATATTCCTGCACAATTTTTGATCGCTACTTTTTTAGCAAAAAAATATTAGTATATTTTTTTATGTATTTCTTTTTATTGTAAAAATAATATCATTATTTTGATAAGCAGGTGTTAATTTATATGTCTCTATTTTATGTTTAATCAATCACCCAAAAAAGCTTAACCCGTGTTGAAATCCCATCTTTCTCCTTATGTCAGAGCGTTATTTGTATCGGCTACAATTATCATCATTACTATGAGGGCGCTAGGGTTAGAACAAATTGCTTTAATCTTTATTCCTTTGCTTACCTTATCGCTCCTCTATGACTACCACATTAAGGCAGGAAAAGATCAAGCGATTTACTTTATCTTAACCTTTTGTTTGATAGGTGATGTAATTGTAATAAGTGACGACTTTTACTATTTCGTCTCGGCATTAATGGCATATTGGGGGGCTTCGATTCTTTTCTGTATTACCTTGAACAGAGAATTGGACAAATCATTAGGAGAATCATTAAGAAAATGGAAATACGCCCTCCCACTAGTGATATATGGGATTTACTTTGTTATACTTATGACTTTTATTAAACCTTACTTAAAAGAGTTGTTTATTCCCATTATCATTTACTCAGCAACATTAAGCTTTGCTGCTGCCTTGAGTATTATTGTCTACCTTCAACGCAGATCGAGATCTGTGGGTTATTTTACCACTGGGCTTGTAATGTTAAGCATTACTGCATCTCTTATAGGGGGTAAATCGATTTTATTTAAAAAGCGATCTCTTACACGGTATTGAAACCTTGCTTTATGCTCCAACTTTGTTCTTTATTTTTTTGTACTTTAAAACAAAATCAAATAATGAACTTTAAATTTTTGTTCGCACTATTAATCTTGTTTGGAGAAACAATTGTTGCACAATCAACGGATTTAGATCAGACTGAAGATGATTCTTTTCAAGGCCCTATTAATGACAAAACTACGCTTGGTCAAAAATATTTCGTCAATGACCTAATGTCTCTTGCTGGCTATACAGTTGACGAAATTGAAGTCTATCAAACCCTACCAAATAATGCCAAAATTTTTAGGGTAATTTATGACGAGGAATCACAAAGTGGATTCATTTTTATTCGCTGGGATAAAAAGAAAAAAGAAAACTATGTCGCCAATAAAATGATCGACCCAAAGGTATATTACAACCTTAAGACAGCAAAAGAAATTATGCGGCAGCAAACCGATAAAAAAGAGTTTAATATCGAAGATGGGGCGCTTCAAGCACCTGACCAAGAAACCATCTCTTCAGAGGACTTAGAGGGGCTAAGACTAGAATATGAATTACAGCAGGAAGAAAAGAAACTTAGAGAACTAGAAAAAGCAAGTAAAAAGAAGAAACGAAAAAAGAATTAATAATTTTGTTTAACTAAAATATAAATATTGTTAAACATTTTTTTGGGGCTTAACTTTATCAAGCTTACTTTTACCAAAAAAAAGATGATCAATCGTTTTCTTACAATACTCTTGCTCCTTGGCTTATTTTCTCTTAATGCACAAAATAACGGAAGTTTATTGGGTCAAGTAATTGACGACAAAAGTCTTCTTCCACTAGAAGGCGCAACAGTAATCATTGAAGGAACTTCCATTGGTGTGATCACAGATGCAGAAGGATATTTTACCCTCAATGATATCCCTCCTCAAACCTATAATATCACCGCTAGTTTCTTAGGCTTTGCCTCGCAAACAAAATTCAATGTGATCGTAAAATCGGTCGGAACAGCAGACTTGCTTTTTAAACTGGAAGAACTTTCTGAAACATTGGACGAAGTCGTGGTCGCAAAAAGCCCTTTCCGCACCAGCACAGAAACTCCACTTTCAACACAATCTTTGTCTGCAGTAGAAATTGAAACCTACCCCGGTGGAAACAATGATATTGCAAAGGTTGCCCAAAGTTTACCAGGTATTTCTCCTTCCATAGGAGGGTTTAGAAACGACTTTATCATTCGAGGAGGGGCACCAAATGAAAGTGTTTATTACCTCGACGGAGTTGAAATTCCTAATATCAATCACTTTAGCACTCAAGGAAGTGCAGGAGGTCCTGTAGGGATGCTCAATGTTGATTTTGTAAGAGAAGTAACCTTATCTAGTTCGGCTTTTGGTGCAGAATATGACAATCCCCTTTCGGGGGTGTTAGCATTTGAACAGCGTGATGGAAATGCAACAAAGATGGCGACTAAAGTTCGCATAGGAGCAAGTGAAGCTGGTTTTACCTTAAACACTCCTTTATTTAAAGGAGATAAGGAACGTTCAAATACCACTTTAATGCTCTCTGCTAGACGCAGCTATTTACAGTTTATCTTTGAATTAGTAGGACTTCCTATTCGCCCAGACTACTGGGATTATCAATGGAAAATCAATCACACCATTGATGCTTTTAACAGTATTAGCTTTATTGGTCTAGGGTCTATTGACGACTTTTCTGTTGTTGCCCCAGATGAATTTGATGCAGAACAACAATCGACCATAGAACAGGTTCCTATCATCCAACAAAAAACCTCCACTGTGGGGCTTTCGTGGAAACGAAAATTCAAGAGCGGGAATGGACGCATGCAAACAACCCTAAGTACAAATCGCCTTCAAAATGTATTTAGCCGTTTTTCTGACAATGAAAATCAAACAGGTCTACTCTTTGAAAATGATGCTGTAGAACACGAAACAAAACTTCGAACGCAGGTAACCCAGTTCTCTACTGACTGGAAATTTAGCTATGGGGCAAATGTGCAATTGTCGAACTATTCTAATGCGACCCTCGGGCTACTAGAAAACTTCAATTATGCCACCTCGATCGACTTTATGAAATATGGCTTTTTTGGAAAAGCGAGTCGTTCTTATTATGACGATAAACTTTCGCTCTCTTTTGGATTAAGGCTTGATGCAGATAGTTTTACAACGGGATCTTCTTTAATCGATAATCTTTCTCCCAGAATAGCGGCCAGCTATCAACTTTCTTCAGATCAACGATGGAAGCTTAACGCTTCTGTGGGGCGTTACTATAAAATGCCAACCTATACCATGTTAGGCTTTCAAGACTTACAAGGAAATTTTATCAATAAAAACAACCGTTATACCCAGAGTGACCATTATGTCTTTGGGGTAGAATACAACTGGTCCCCAACTGCTCGTATCACAGTAGAAGGTTTTATCAAAGACTACAGTCAATATCCTGTTTCTGTTTTTGACCAAGTTTCACTCGCCAATAAAGGAGGGGGGTTTGAAGTCTTAGGAAATGAACCCGTAGTCGATACCGGAGAGGGAAAAAGTACGGGTGTCGAAGTTTTATTCCAACAAAAGCTAACCAAAAACTTTTACGGAGTACTCGCCTACACTCACTTCTTTAGCGAGTTTAGTCGCGCGAACGGACCTTTACTCCCCACTGTATGGGACAGCAGAAATTTGCTCTCATTTACTGGTGGATATAAATTTAAACGCAACTGGGAAGTGTCTTTGCGTTATCGCTATGCCGGGGCAACACCATATGTTCCCACAGATGTAGCCGCGAGTCTTGCCGCTTATCCACGCATTGTATTGGATTATAACCGTTTAGGAGAGGTAACGCTTGATGCCTTTAGTCAAGGAGATATTCGTATTGACAAGAAATGGAATTTCAAACGGCTTTCTTTTAACTTCTATCTCGAAGTTCAAAACTTCCTAGCAAATGCAGTTCCACGCCCACAAGAATACGGGCTAGCCCGAAATGAAGATGGCTCGGAAGTCGTCCCTAGGAGTTTAGTCCTTATCGACACTGACCGCACAGAAACTCCCCTACCCTCGTTTGGTTTTGTCTTTGACTTTTAAGGTTTAGGTAAATAGAAATCAGCCACTAATTCTTGATGTGTTTTAGTGCGTTGATGACGAGCTATTTCAAGAGTTAGCACCGTGGATTCACAGCTGTTAGCTAAACGAGAATAGGACAGTAATGCACGCTTAACTGGCGCAGTCTCATTTCCTTTTACCGCAGTAAAACGGCTTAAGTAAAGCCCGTTTTTTTCGGCTTCATGTGTCGCCATTTTTTTATGCTCAATCGGTAAAATTACACTACAACTCCCTTGTGAGGACAGCAATTGACCTATCCCAGCAAAAAGCTCTATTAAAGGCAAAAACGCATGGTTACGGGCTTGGTCTCTTCCGACATCCTTGATGGCATAGGTTCCTTGATAAAAAGGCGGATTACAAATAACATGGTCATAAATGACCAAAGAAACTTCGCGAAAATCTTGTAAAGACTTGGCGGTGCAGTTTAATCGCTTCGCCCATGGACTTTGCGCAAAATTAAAAGTGGCTTCGCCCGCCGCAGCTTGATCTAATTCAATGGCATCTATGGTGATCTCTGGGTAACGCTGGGCGAGCATTAGGCTTATTAAACCTGTTCCTGTTCCTATATCTAAAACCTTTTTAGCACTGGAATCTATTTCACTCCAGGCGCCAAGAAGCACCCCATCTGTGCCAATCTTCATCGCGCTATCCCGCTGACGAACAGCAAATTGTTGAAACTGAAAAAAAGAAGCATCCATTTATTGGTAAAGGGAAATAAAACCTTCGGGAAGCTGTACTGTGATGTGTTTATTCGCTCTATCGACCTTTACTAAAAAATCGTCGTGAATGGGAATCAGGATTTCTTTTTCAGCTTTTATCTGAAAGAGTGCTTGTGCAGTTTGATCAATCACCCCTGTAATTTCTCCTAGTGGATTTTGTTCTTCTTCGCCTATGGTAAAACCAATGACTTCGTGATAATAAAACTTATTGCCTTCTAGGATGGGTAAAGCGGCTAAGGGAAGATAGAGGTCTTTTTTGAGCAAGTGATCTGCTTCTTCTTCTGTCGCTATGTCCTCAAATTTAATGCGCAAGAGTTGCGACTTTTGCAATTGAGCACGTTCAATAAAAAAAGGAACCAATCTTTGCTTTTCTTCGACAAAAATTGATTCCAATTCAGTAAAGTCCTTGGGATTGTCTGTATCTAGCTTAGCTAGCACTTCTCCCTTAAAACTAAATTTTGATACGATGGTTCCTAGATAGAAGCATTCTTCTTTCTTCATCGTAAGATAATTTATTCTGCAGCAGGAGCGTCTTCAGCAGCTTCCTCTGATGCTTCTTCAGCAGCAGGAGCTTCTTCAGCAGCAGCTTCGGCAGCAGGAACTTCTTCTGTAGCTTCGGCAGCAGGAGCGTCTTCAGCAGGAGCTTCTTCAGCAGCAGCTTCGGCTTCGGCCTCTGCTTTTGCAGCAGCTTCTGCAGCGATCGCTTCTTCTTCGATTGCTTTGGCATCAGCAACACGTTTTTCGTTCACTTCTTTTTCGGCAGCGAGTGCTTTTGCACGTTCATCAGCTTCAGCTTTCGTTAAACCTTCAACTTTCGCTTGAATTTTAGCTTCTTTTTCAGTTACCCATGCTTCGAATTTAGCATCTGCTTCTTCTTGCGTATGAGCTCCTTTAGCCACACCACCATTTAAGTGATGCTTCAACATTACACCTCTATAAGACAATAATGTTCTTGCAGTATCTGTAGGTTGTGCACCGTTTTCTAACCATTTAACAGCAGAGTCAACATCGATGTTAACTGTTGCAGGATTAGCATTAGGATTGTACGTTCCAATTTTTTCTAGGTAACGCCCATCACGCTTTGCGCGTGCATCTGCAGCTACTACCCAATAAAATGGTTTTCCTTTCTTTCCGTGTCTTTGTAATCTAATTTTTACTGGCATATCATATTAATTTTGAGCGTGCCCGACGCTCGGGGTTATTAATTCAGGCTGCAAATGTAACATTTTATTTTGGAAGTTACCACCCAATTTTTAGGCGAAGCCAAAAAAGCATGAAATCTCCTTGAATTCAGGTTTGTAGAACCATTTTAATGCCTTATTTTTGCGCCCTAATTTATTGAGAAAAAATTCATGCAAATTACTAGAACAGACGTCGATGCCCTGAACGCAAAAGTAGCTATTTCAATCGAACAAAATGATTTCGCCCAAAAGGTAGATGACATTTTAAAAGATTACCGTAAAAACGCTAATATCCCTGGATTTAGAAAAGGTCATGTCCCTATGGGAATGATTAAAAAACAATACGAAACTGCCGTTACAGCAGACGAGGTGAACAAACTCTTGCAAGAAAACCTCAATAAATACATTCAAGACGAAAAGCTTGAATTATTAGGTAACCCACTTCCTGTAATGCAGGATGAAATCAATTGGAAGGCAAAGAACCTCTCTTTTGAATTTGAATTAGGACTTGCCCCTAGCTTTGAGGTTAAAATCAAAGGCAAAAAAGCCGTTACTCAATTTCAAATCGAAGCAGACAAGAAAATGATTGATGAGCAGCTACAATACTTGCAAAAACAATACGGGAAAATCGAAGCCCAAACCGCGGTAGAAGAAGGCCTTGAGCTTAGTCTTAAAGTAACTAACGAAGAAGCTGAAATCGACGCAACCACAACTGTTGAGTGGGACCAATTAAAAGGAAAGAAAAACTTAGACGCTTTAAAAGCTGCAGGATTAAATAACACGATCACTTTAAAGACCAAAGGTTTGTTTAAAGAAGATCAGATTTTAGCTCGTGCACTAGGCATTACAGTAGACAAACTAGAAGAGGCGCCTAAAGAAGTTACGGTGAGCGTTACAGAAGCAAACAAACGCACCCTTGCTGACCTTGACCAAGAATTATTTGACAAATTGTATGAGCCGGGAACAATAAAAAATGTGACTGAGCTGAAAGACAAAATCAAAGAAGGTATTGAAAAACAATTCGAACAACAAACTGAGCAAAAGTTACTCAATGACGTAACCGAAAGTTTAATCGACCAAACCAAGTTTGATTTACCAAAAGAATTCTTAGTTCGCTGGTTGCAAAACACCGGAGAACAGCCTTTAACAGAAGAAGAGGCAGCAGAGGAATACGAAAAATCAGAAAAAGGTATTCGCTATCAATTAATCGAAGGTGCATTGATCAAAGAGCACGACTTACAAATTCAGTTTGAAGAATTACAAGAATTTGCTAAAGGAATGATCAAGCAACAAATGGCACAATATGGTCAACTTGACCCTTCTGATAAAGACTTAGAAGATATCACTGCACGTATCTTTAGTAATCAAGAAGAAACAAAGCGTTTGTCTGATCAATTGATGAGTAAGAAATTATTAGACTTCTATAAAGAGAACGCAAACCTTAAGGTGAAAAAAGTTAACTATGACGCCTTTGTAAAAGAGGCTTATGGGGCAGCACAATAAATTTATGTACCTTTAGTTATATAAAAAAATATTGCAAATGAATTACGGAAAAGAATTTAAGAAGTACGCCACAAAACACCATGGTATTAGCGCCATGCATTTTGATAAAATCACAAGTAGCATGACCCCTTATATTATTGAGGAGCGTCAAATGAATGTTGCTCAAATGGACGTCTTCTCAAGATTGATGATGGATCGTGTTATGTTCTTAGGAACTGGGATTGATGATCAAGTCGCTAATGTAATTCAAGCACAATTATTGTTTTTACAAAGTGTTGACCCTAAACGCGACATTCAAATGTATATCAACTCTCCTGGAGGAAGCGTTTATGCTGGACTGGGAATCTATGACACCATGCAGTATATCACGCCAGATGTGGCAACAATTTGTACAGGAATGGCCGCTTCTATGGGAGCTGTATTACTTTGTGCAGGGCAAGAAGGAAAGCGCACAGCGCTACCCCATTCTCGTGTGATGATCCACCAACCTTTAGGAGGAGCTCAAGGACAAGCATCTGACATTGAAATCACAGCACGAGAGATCTTAAAACTCAAAGATGAGTTATACCAAATTATCGCAAAGCACTCTGGACAAACCTTTGAAAAGGTGAACCAAGACAGTGATCGCGATTACTGGATGAAAGCTGAAGAGGCCAAAGCTTATGGCATGGTCGACGAGGTGTTATCAAAATAAAAACACAGCTCAATGAGTGAAGAATTAAGTTGTTCCTTTTGCGGTCGCGCTAAACCACAAACAGACCTTTTAATCGCTGGTTTAGATGCACATATTTGTGATCGTTGTATCGAACAAGCGCACGGAATTGTTTCTGAAGAAGGTACAGACGAAGATCAGTCCTCATCGAGTTTTGAACTCAAGCCGCCTAAAGAAATCAAAACCTTTTTAGATCAATTTGTCATTGGACAAACAGACGCTAAAAAAGTCCTTTCTGTGGCGGTATACAATCACTACAAAAGAATCCTAAACCCAAAGGTGGAGGAGGAAATTGAAATTCAAAAGAGTAACCTTCTCCTTGTTGGACAAACTGGAACAGGAAAAACCCTTTTAGCACAAACCATCGCTAAAATGCTTCAACTTCCATTAGCGATTGTGGATGCCACTATTTTAACAGAAGCAGGATATGTGGGTGAAGATGTTGAAAGTATCTTAACCCGTCTCTTACAAGCCGCAGACTATGACGTAGAAAACGCTCAAAGAGGAATTGTATTTATCGATGAGATTGACAAGATTGCCCGTAAAGGGGATAACCCTTCCATCACCCGTGATGTTTCTGGAGAAGGGGTGCAACAAGCTTTATTAAAGTTATTAGAAGGCACAGTTGTCAATGTGCCTCCAAAGGGGGGGCGCAAACACCCTGATCAAAAATTTATTGAAGTAGATACTTCTAATATATTATTTATTGCTGGGGGTGCTTTTGACGGGATAGAAAGAGAAATAAATAAACGTCTCAACCTTCAAGCCATAGGCTATAAAACAGCTTCTTCTACCGAAGAAATTGACAAGGATAATCTACTGCAATACATTAACCCTAAGGATGTAAAATCTTTTGGATTAATCCCAGAAATCATTGGGCGCTTACCTGTACTAACCTTTATGCATCCTTTAGATGGTAAAACCTTGCGTTCTATTTTAACTGAACCCAAAAACGCCTTGACTAAGCAGTACGAAAAACTGTTTGAACTCGATGGGATTAAATTAGAGTTTACTGCAGGAGCCTTAGACTATATCGTCGAAAAAGCACTAGAATACAATCTGGGAGCGCGTGGACTGCGTTCTTTATGTGAAGCTATTCTCAATCACGCCATGTTCGAAATGCCTGGGGGTGAATTGACAGAACTTAAGGTCACTAAGACTTATGCCGAACAACAGTTAAAGAAAGCGAATACCTCTAAGCTAAAAGCTGTTTCTTAAGTATTCATTTTTAGTAAAATATCCATTAATTTACGGTCGTTAGATAGGCGAGGAACCTTATGCTGTCCCCCTAGTTTCTTCTTTTGTTCTAGCCAACGATAAAAAAGACCTTGCTTCGCCACGGTTACTTTTGGTGAAACCATGGTCATGTCCTTATATCTTTTGGCCTCATAATCAGAATTGAGTTTTTTCAATTCTTTGTCTAAAGTCGCCTGAAATAGATCGAGCTCTCTAGGTGGGGATTTAAATTCGATGATCCATTGATGACAGCCTTTTTGTTTTCCTTCCATAAAAATAGGAGCAGCAGTATAATCAACCACCTCAACGGCACATTGTTGCGCCGCAACTTCAATAGCACGATCTGCATTTTCAACCACTAATTCTTCGCCAAAAGCATTGATATAGTGCTTGGTTCTTCCGGCAATTTGAATGCGGTAGGGAGACAAAGAAGTAAACTTGACAACATCTCCGATTTTATAACGCCATAGCCCCCCATTTGTCGTGATGACGATGGTATAGCGTTTCCCTAACTCCACTTGAGCTAAAGAGATAATGGCAGAATCGTCTTCTCCTAAAGGAATAAATTCATAAAAAATACCATAGTCTAACATCAACAACAACTCGTCTGAATCATTGCGATCTTGTATGGCAAAAAAGCCTTCAGAAGCGTTGTAAATTTCATAAAATTGCAGCGAATGATCCTTTAACAGGGTCTCAAATTGACAGCGGTAAGGGCGAAAACTAACTCCGCCATGAAAATAAACTTCAATATTAGGCCAGATATCTTTGAGGCTTTTACCTCGATTTTGCGCTATCAATTTATGCAATAAGACCAGCATCCAAGAGGGGACGCCCATCAATCCAGTCACATTTTCTTGTGAACTCTCTTCTAAAATAGCTTGCATTTTAGCTTCCCATTCTGACATCAAAGACACTTTTAAACTGGGGGTACAGTTGAGTTCTGCCCAAAAAGGAAGGTTGTCTGTCATGATGGCTGAAAGGTCCCCAAAGGCACTTTTCTCATTGTGATATAATTCCTGACTACCACCTAGTCTAAGGGTCTTACCGGTAAATAACTGCGCCTCTGGATTGTTGTTGATATAGAGCGAAAGCATATCTTTCCCGGCTTTGTAATGACAGTCTTCTAGCGCTTGCACACTCACGGGGATAAACTTGCTTTTTGCATTAGTGGTTCCGCTGGATTTAGCATACCATTTAATGGGAGTAGGCCAAAGGATATTGTCCTCTCCTTGACGCCCAGCGGTAATTTCTTCTGCAAGGTCTTCATAAGTGACAATAGGAATACGACGGGCAAATTCTGCATATTGATTGATGGAACTAAAGTCGTGCTGGTAGCCAATCTTTGTTTTTTTGGCGAAGCCTAATAAGTCTTGTAACACTTCTTGCTGCACTTCATTGGGGTATTTGATGAACAACTCAATTTGATGAATACGTTTCTTAAGAAACCAAGAAGCAATGGAATTGAATAAGGGGATCGCCATAGAATCTTTATCTTTAGCATAAATTTAATTCTTTCCGTCGATATGTTCTCAGGTGTCCTTAAAAAAATGCAAACTGAAATTGAGCAAGAAATTCAATACTACCTCGATCTTCCGCAGCATGTACTCAACATGAATCAATGTGTCAATAAAAGTCTATGCTTAAGCTTAAAAGGTTATGAGTGTTTGAATTGTCAAAAGACGGAGCCCATTTTTCGACAAGGTTTTTGTAAAAAGTGTTTTTTTGAAAGTCCGCAAGCGGGAGATTGGATCATGCGTCCAGAATTAAGCAAGGCGCATTTAGACATCGAAGACAGAGATTTGGCCTATGAAAAAAAGGTGCAATTACAACCCCATATTGTCTATCTCGCCCTCTCTAGTCACCTTAAAGTGGGGATTACCCGTAAGAGCCAAGTCCCCACAAGATGGATAGATCAAGGAGCCCATCAAGCGATGGCTTTATTAGAAGTCCCAAACCGCTATCTTGCAGGGGTGGGAGAAGTTGCCCTAAAAGCACATTTTTCTGATAAGACTAACTGGCGAAAGATGTTACAGTTTAATGAAGTCCCAGAAATTGACTGGACCTTAGAGCGCAACAAAGCGATTGATGCTTTACCGAATGAGTTGAAACCTTATATTATTCAAGACGAAGGTTTGACGACTCTCCCCTTCCCGGTAGAACGCTACCCAGAAAAAGTAAAAAGTCTCAACCTTGTTAAGGAGGAGCAATACACTGGGGTTTTAAAAGGCATCAAAGGACAATACCTCATCTTTGAAGACAACACTGTTTTTAATGTGAGAAGCAATGAAGGTTTAGTCGTTGAGTTTAAGCTGAGTAACCCTCGAAGGTCTTTGCAGAATCGGCGACCAGTCGATTGATCTCTGCCATTTCTTTTTTTGTAAGATGACGCCATTTGCCTTTACCAACATCCAAGGAGACATTCATAATGCGCACCCGTTTAAGGGTAACCACGCGATAATCGAGGTATTCACACATACGGCGAATTTGACGATTTAGGCCTTGGGTCAAAATAATACGGAACTCTTTTTTATGGGTCTGTTTTACTTCACAAGGACGTGTTACCGTATCTAAAATAGGAACCCCAGCACCCATTTTTTGGATAAACTCTTCTGTGATGGGGCGGTTCACTGTAACCACATATTCTTTTTCGTGATGATTGCGGGAACGTAATATTTTATTGACAATGTCTCCATCATTGGTCAAAAAGATTAATCCTTCTGAGGGTTTGTCTAATCGACCGATGGGAAATATACGGGTTGGAAAATTGATATAGTCAATGATGTTGTCTTTCTCTACTCGAGTATCTGTTGTACAAACAATCCCCACGGGTTTGTTAAAAGCGATATAAACAGGCTTATCTCCTGCTTGATCCACCACGACACCATCTACCGCAATCTGGTCTGCTGGGGTAACTTTTAAGCCCATTTCTACGGGCTTTCCGTTTACCGTGATGCGTTCTTCGTCAATTAACTTGTCTGCAGCACGTCTGGAGCAATACCCTATTTCGCTGAGATACTTATTAATGCGTACAGGTTGATTTTCATCCATGACTAATCTAAATTGATTTCTTGTCCAATTTTTAAATTAAATCTTCGTCTAAAAAGATGGACGAACAAATATAAGAAAGGGGTATCGATTGCCGCGACTAAAACCTTAAAGACTATACTCGAAAGGGTTAAGCCCCAAAACAAATTCCAGGGCAATACCCCAAAGAGACACAAGAGCAAAATCACTGTACCAGAATCAATAATTTGTGACGCAAAAGTCGAAAAATTATTACGGAGCCAAAGGTGTTTTCCTTCGGTTAATTTTTTCCAGAAGTGGTAAATTCTAATGTCGATAAACTGGGCAAAGAGGTAGGCAATCATGGAGGCTAAAACAGCCAAAGGCGAAAGGGAAAACACCTTTGTAAAAGTCGCATTGTCTATGGGAGAAGTAGTAATAGCGGGAGCAGTTCCAGCGACTAATAAAATCCCAATAGAAAAAAAGGAAGCAAATATTCCTGCAATCACCACTTGGTTCGCCCGCTTTTGTCCGTAAATCTCAGAGATAAGGTCGGTGATTAAAAAGGTGATGGGATAAGGTAAGATCCCAACAGAAAGTTCAAACAAGGGCACCCCCATAATACTTGTGTCAAAAGGATACCAAAAAAAGAACTTTTGGAAAATAAGATTCGACACCACCAAAGAGGTGATAAACAACGCCGCTAGATAGAGATAAATCTTTTGGGCTAAGGCCTTGTCGTTTTTATCCATTTACTACTTAATTTCTACCGTATAAGGCAAACGAATTTCCATTTTAGGGCGATCGTCTTGTGTTTTTAAACCAGTTAAAAATGCACTGATTTCACTAGGATAGTTGGCCAATATTTTTTCTTCGATTTTACTAAATGGCCCCATGGCAGAAAAGATGTCTTCTAGCTCTGGTTCAATCTTAGGGTAAGAAATCAGATTATACTCTTCTATTTCGGCGAGTCTAGCAGCGGCGGCTAGGGCTTGATCCATCCCGCCTAAACCGTCGACTAAGCCATTTTCAAGGGCTTGTTTCCCGGTCCAGACGCGGCCTTGAGCAATGGCTTCAACTTCGTCAAGACTCAAGCCTCTTCCATCTGCAACACGTTGTTTAAAGGTAGCATAAACATGTTCAATTCCTTCTTTAATACTGGCGCGAAAATCCCCAGAAGGTGCTTCAAAAACGCTATAGCCTAAGGCGTTTTTATGGGTTTCAACATGTTGTACATTAATCCCTACATCGTCTGTAAATCCTCTGATATTAGGAACCGTAGCAAACACCCCGATTGAACCAGTAATAGTCATGTCATTTGCATAGATTTCATCTCCTGCAACTGCTAAATAATATCCACCAGAGGCAGCTACATTCCCCATAGAAACAACTAGGGGTTTTTCTTTTTTGGCTTTGACTAAAGCCTTCCAAATAATATCAGAACTCAATGCACTTCCGCCAGGAGAATCTACCCTTAAAACAATGGCTTTTACTCGGCGACTTTTCACTGCTTGATCAATGGCTTTTAAAAAAACCTCTTGCCCAATGATGTTTTCACTTCCTTCTCCATACAAGACTGGACCTTGTGCATAAATCACGGCGATACGTTCACGCACCCCTTTTTTTGCTAAACCATTTCCAGAAATAAGTTGTCCTATACTTACAGTTTTAAGACGGCTATCTGACTCTATCCCTAAGGCATTCTTGAGTTTGTCGTCATAATCACTTTCATAGGCTAATGCATCAATCAAACCATTTGCTTGAGCGTGTTCTGGTTGTGTCGCTTTTAAGCCATTCGCAATTTCGTCTAACTGGGTTAGCGTTAAATTCCTACCCATAGCGATGGCTTCACTTATACTTTCCCAAACACTGTTTAATAAAGAAGAAATCTGAGTGCGATTTGCTTCACTCATTTCACTTTCAAGGTAAGGTTCTACAGCACTTTTGTATTTTCCGTGACGCACGACTTCCATCTTAAAGCCATACTCCTCTTGAAAATCTTTGTAGTAGAGCACTTCGGCCGCAAGGCCTTTAAATTCCATCCCACCCATAGGGTGTAGAAAAATAGAATCTGAGACAGAGGCGATGTAGTATCCTTTCTGAGAAAAATAATCCCCATAAGCATAGATAAATTTCCCTTCTGCTTTAAAATCTTGAAGGGCTTTGTGAATCCCCTGAGCTTGAGACCAGCCCATAGAAGGAAATTGGGCTTGTAAATCAATTCCTTTAATGCGATCGTCTTTTGCCGCTTTGCGGATGGCGCGAATAACATCGTAATATTTTAATACATCTTCTCCCAGCCCTAAAGCTTGTTCAATATCTTGGGTTGCGCCAACATTATCAAACATGGGGATATCTAGATCGAGCTCTAGCAAACTATTCTCACTAATATCAACTGAAATGCTGTCCTCTGAAGAAATAGCGGTAGCGATGCCTGCAATACTCATCATCAACAAAAGTCCGATAAATATAAAAGCGACTACTGTTCCTAAAACTGAGGCTAAAAAACTCTTGAAAAAATTCATCTTCTTACAAATTTTAATTGTGTACACATTAGGCGCAAATTTCCACTTTTTGTTACAGAGTTGCTTCTTTTTTAGTTAAATAAGTTACCTTTATTTCAACCCAAATCAAATCTTCTGAAAAAATTAAGCCTGCTTACTTTTTTACTATGCTGTTGTTTTGCCTGTAAAGTTAATCAATACACGGGTAAAAAAACACTCAATTTTTTTAGCAATGAAAAAGTGTTCCCTATTGCTTTTAAAGAGTATTCTTCTTTTATTTCAAAAAATCCTCCTGTCAAAAACACAGCAGAAAGCCGTCAAATCAAGGTCATTGGTCAAAAAATAACTGCTGCGGCGCAAGCATATTTTGAACATAAAGGACAAGCCAAATTTTTAAAAGACTATGCCTGGGAGTACAATTTGATTCAAAATGATCAAAAAAATGCCTGGTGTATGCCGGGGGGTAAAATAGTCTTCTACACCGGAATTCTCCCCATTGCAAAAAACCCAGACGGGATTGCAGCGATAATGGGTCACGAGGTTGCTCATGCCCTTGCAGACCATGGGGCACAACGCATGAGTGCAAATGCGATCAAAACAGGTTTAGACTTTATCGCCGCAAAAAGCACAGAAAAACAACCCGAAGAGAAACGCAAGAAAATCCTTGCAGCTTATGGTTATGGGAGTCAACTTGGAGCCATTCTTCCCTTTAGCCGCAAGCATGAAATTGAAGCTGATAAAATAGGCTTAGAGCTCATGACCATTGCCGGGTATGATCCTAAAGAAGCCGCAGACGTATGGCGAAGAATGCAGGCCGATAGCGGCGGAAAAGCACCCCCAGAAATTTTAAGTACTCACCCATCGAGTAAAAGACGAATCAAAACCCTTGAGGCACATATCCCCTATGCAGATTCTCTGGCGAAGGTGATAAAAAAATAGTTTCTTCGACCTTTATTGCTGCTGGAGTATTCCGTACTTTTAACCCTCAATTACAGGTATGGTTTATCTTTCTTTAGGAAGCAATATGGGCGACCGCCAAATGTTTTTACAATTGGCGATTGGATTAATAACATATAGAATCGGACGGGTAAAACAACTCTCGAGTGTGGTTGAAACCCCCGCATGGGGCTTTGAAGGGGATGCGTTTTACAACGCTTGTGTCGGAGTAGAAACAGCATTAAATCCTCAAGACGTTTTAAACGAATTGCTCGCCATTGAATCTTTATTGGGACGTGAAAGAAAAAAAGCAGAAGGCTATCAAGCCAGAACCATTGACTTAGATATCTTATTTTATGAAGACAAAGTCATTAACACCGAACACCTCAATATCCCCCATCCCCGCATGGAAAAGAGAAATTTTGTGCTCGCTCCACTCGCTGAAATTGCGCCAGACTTTAAGCATCCTGTCTTAAAGCAAAGCATTCGACAACTCGTAGCAGATTCTCAAGACAAGGCTAATGTTACATCTCTAAAAGACGAATTAATGCTTCCAAAAAGACAGCAGTTCGTCGCCATAGAAGGAAATATTGCCGTGGGGAAAACCTCTTTTACACAGCTTCTACAAGCAGCTGTTGGGGGTACATTATTACACGAGAATTTTTTCGACAACCCCTACCTCGCCGATTTTTATCAAGATCCAGAAACCTATGCACTCAAAGTCGAAACAGCTTTTTTAGAAGAACGCATTCATCAGCTCACTACATTTTTTAGTCAAAAAAATACACGTCCAGTGATTGCAGATTTTAGTTTGGAAAAATCTTTACTCTTTGCGCGGCAAAACCTGTCTGCAAGGGATTTTGACGCCTATAAAAAACAGTACTTGAAGGTGAATGAAGGTCTCCCTCAACCAGACCTAGTCCTTTTTCTATTACAAAGCGTACCCCAGCTTCAAAAAAACATTGAAAAACGCGGAAGAGACTTTGAACAGGACATCAGCGATGACTACCTACAAAAGATTGAAACTGGCTATCTACAATGGAAAGAAAACAGCACATTAAATATTTGTGAGCTCAATACAAAAGGAATTGACTTTATCGAAGATCCAGAGGATTTCTTCCCGTTATTGTACGCCTTTTTTTGCGCCTAACTTTTGATAAAAATCCCAACATACCACTCCGGTCGTTACTGCGATATTTAAAGAGTGTTTTGCTCCCTCTTGAGGGATTTCAAGCACCTTTGTGGCTTGATCGATTACCGCTTGTTGTACTCCTTTAACTTCGTTCCCTAGAACAAATGCAGTTTTGCCTTCATAACTAGGCTGGTAATCATTTAAAAAGGTGGCATTTTCTGTTTGTTCGATGGCCCAGACTTCTACCCCCTCTTGTTGTAATGCAGCAACAACAGCAACGGTATCTTCTTTGTATTCCCACACGACAGAATCTGTCGCACCTAAGGCTGTTTTTTGAATGTCCTTGTGTGGCGGAGTGGCCGTGATCCCACAGAGGTAAATCTTTTCAATCAAAAAAGCATCTGCTGTGCGAAAAACCGAACCAATATTATTCAAACTGCGAATGTTATCTAATATAAGAATCAAAGGAGTTTTCTGCGCTGTTTTAGCATCTACAACACTTTTTCGATTCAACTCACTATTTTTTAATTTCCGGTTTTGCATAGGGCAAAAATAAGGAAGTATTCGGTAGCATTTTTTAAAAATGAAATAAGGGTTATATTCGCAATATCAGCAAATAAATTTCCCCTTGGCTAAGAAAGCAAAAGAAACCCCCTTAATGAAACAATACAACCAGATCAAGGCAAAATACCCTGATGCCTTGCTTTTGTTTCGCGTGGGTGATTTTTATGAAACCTTTGGCGCAGACGCAGTCAAAGCCTCAAAAATATTAGGAATTATTCAAACCAAACGCGGGGCTGGAAGTACCAGTGAAACGGAACTCGCCGGTTTTCCGCATCACTCTTTGAATACGTATTTGCCTAAGTTGGTCAAAGCGGGATGTCGTGTCGCTATTTGTGATCAATTAGAAGATCCTAAAATGACCAAGACCATCGTCAAGCGCGGGGTGACAGAACTAGTCACGCCGGGGGTCGCTCTAAACGACGATGTTTTAGAACAAAAGAAAAACAATTATCTAGCAGCAATCACCCAAGGAAAAAAAGTTTGGGGAATTGCATTTTTAGATATTTCTACTGGAGATTTTTTAGTGAGTGAAGGGAATATGAATCACCTCAACCAACTCATTCAAAAGTTTTCTCCCGCAGAAATTCTAGTCCCTAAACCCCTTAAATCTACTTTTGGGGCTTTATTTGGCACAGAACTCAACCCCTTTTTTCAAGAGGATTGGGTTTTCCAGGATACTTTTGCGAATGAGTTATTACAACAACATTTTAAGACCAAGAGTTTAAAAGGTTTTGGTTTAGAAAACTTTAGTACTGGGATTATCAGTGCTGGAGCGGTTTTGCATTACCTCTCTGAAACCCAGCACAACAAACTGCAACACATTACCAGCCTGCAAAAAATTGCCAGTGATGATTTTGTGGGGATTGACCGTTTTACCGCGCGGAATCTTGAATTGTTGTATTCTACCTCTATTGGGGGAGTCGCCTTGATTGATGTAATCGATTATACCGCTACTGCAATGGGGGGGCGTTTATTGCGTAAGTGGGTGAGTTTTCCGTTAAAATCTGTCGAGAAAATTCAAGAAAGACATGCGGTTGTCAAAGCCTATATCGCAGCAGATGATTCTACTGTTCAACTGCGCCACCACCTAAAGAAGATTGGTGATATTGAACGCCTAATGGCAAAGATTTCGACGCAAAAGATTAGTCCACGTGAACTCAATATCCTACAGCAATCCATTCTTGAAAGTAATCATATTAAGCAAACCCTTTCAGAGAGCGGACAAAAAGAACTGGTCGCACGTGCGGCTCAACTTCCGCCCTGTCAAAAACTCAATGAAACCATCGCCAACACCCTAAAAGAAGATGCGCCAGTAGCCACTTCAAAAGGGAACTTTATTGCAGATGGATTTTCGGCTGAGTTAGACGAATTGCGAGCCCTCTTACATTCTGGGAAAGGACATTTAGACGCAATGCTGGAACGCGAAACCGAAGCAACTGGAATACCTTCCTTGAAAATTGCTTTTAACAATGTCTTTGGCTACTATATTGAAGTACGTAATACCCACCGCGATAAAGTTCCAGAACGATGGACCCGTAAGCAAACCCTAGTCAACGCAGAGCGTTATATCACCGAAGAACTCAAGGAATATGAAAGTAAAATCTTAGGGGCTGAAGATAAGATTCAACAGCTCGAATTGCACTTTTACCAGGACCTACTCGAGCAATTGCAAAATGACTTAAGCGAACTGAAACAAGCCGCTGTCTCCCTAGCACAAATCGATTGCTTACAAAGTTTTGCACTATTGGCCACAAAACACCATTATTGTTGTCCAGAAATTGAGGCAGGTACTGATCTTGAAATTAGCGAAGGGCGTCATCCTGTGATCGAGCAACAACTGCCCGCCGGAGAGGCTTATATTGCTAATGACCTTGTACTCAATCGCGAGGAACAACAAATCATTATGATTACTGGGCCCAATATGTCGGGGAAATCTGCCCTTTTACGACAGACTGCCTTGATAGTTTTACTCGCACAAATGGGAAGTTTTGTCCCCGCAAAAGCAGTTAAAATGGGGGTTGTCGATCATGTCTTTACCCGTGTGGGTGCAAGTGATAATATCTCTTTAGGAGAGTCCACTTTTATGGTCGAGATGAACGAATCTGCCGCCATTCTCAATAATATTACCGCAAGTAGTTTAGTCTTATTAGACGAAATAGGACGAGGGACTTCTACCTATGATGGAATTTCCATTGCCTGGGCCATTGCAGAATACTTGCACCAACACCCCAGCCAACCCAAAACATTATTCGCCACCCACTACCACGAACTCAACGAGATGGAAGGGCGCTTTGATCGCATCAAAAATTACAATGTCGCGGTAAAAGAGTTAAAAGACAGTGTACTGTTTTTAAGAAAACTGACCAAAGGAGGAAGCGCGCACAGCTTTGGGATACATGTAGCCAAAATGGCCGGCATGCCCATCCAAGTTGTCTCTACGGCAGAACGCAAGCTAAAAGTGCTTGAAAAAAGCCATCAAGAAGACGATCGAAAAGAAGCCTTAAAAAAAGATAACAGTGAAATGCAACTGAGTTTTATCAATCTTGACGACCCACTTTTAGAAGAATTAAAAGATGAAATCATTGATCTTGACATCGATACGCTTACCCCAGTAGAAGCCTTGATGAAACTCAATAGTATCAAACGTCGCCTAGGCGGAAAAAGTCCTGCTTAAAATCTTAAAAAAAGGTTTTAAAATTTAAAAATTATTTTACCTTTGCCATCCCATGCGAAAGTAGCTCAGGGGTAGAGCATCACCTTGCCAAGGTGAGGGTCGCGGGTTCAAATCCCGTCTTTCGCTCCACAAAAAGCTTTGCTCGAGTGGTGGAATTGGTAGACACGTTGGACTTAAAATCCAATGACCATTGCGGTCGTGCGGGTTCAAGTCCCGCCTCGAGTACTAAACCCTCCTTTTTAGGAGGGTTTTTTTATGCAAAGAATTTTAGATTATTAAATCAAATAAAACGGATGTACCTAAATAAAAAAGCCACTTTATAAAGTGGCTTCCTTATAATATAAATATAATCTCTTTGATGGATAATGAAATTTTAACCCTTAGGCTTGATTTCCTGTTTTATGAGGTCTTTTTTCTTGTTTTTAACATGTCTTTCAAGCCACTGATCTTGTTCCCAGATTAAATGGAGAATTGTTTCTTTTGCTCTGTAGCCGTGGCTCTCCTTTGGAAACATTACTAATCGTGTTGTTGCTCCTAACCCCTTAAGTGCATTATAATATCTCTCACTCTGAAGCGGATATGTACCAGAGTTATTATCTGCTTTTCCATGAACAAGTAATAATGGAGTTTTCATCTTCTCAGCATGCATAAAAGGAGACATTGTGTAATAAACTTCTGGAGCTTCCCAATATGACCTAGACTCACTTTGAAAACCAAAGGGTGTTAGGGTCCTGTTATAGGCTCCGCTTCGAGCGATACCCGCAGCAAATAAATTGGAATGACTTAATAAGTTAGCAACCATAAAAGCACCGTAACTATGTCCACCAACAGCAACTCGCTCCCTATCCGCAAGACCTTTATCAACTACTGCATCAATTGCTGCTTCAGCATTTGCAATCAATTGTGTTCTAAAGCTATCATTTGGTTCTTTATCTCCCTCACCAATAATAGGGAAAGCCGCACGATCTAAAACTACATATCCTTGATTTACCCAATAAATTGGTGAACCCCAATTCGGTGATACAAAACGATTTGGATTATTGGTTTTTTGCGAGGCACTAGACTTATCTTTAAACTCTCTAGGGTAGGCCCACAATATCATGGGTAAGGGCTCTGATTGGTTAGGCTTATACCCACCAGGAACATAAAGTATTCCGCTTAATTCTATACCATCATTTCGCTTATAAGTAATCAGCTCCTTTTTGACACTTTCTAGGGATTTAAAAGGGTTCTCAAAGAAAGTCAGTTGTTCTAATGAGTCTTTGCTAAACAAATCTCTAACAAAATAATTAGGATACTCGCTTTTTGATTCAATACGAACCCGCAACTTATTTTTTTGATAATCAAAATCATTAATCTGCTCGTACTTATCAGTGTATATTGATTGATAAATTCTATTAGTGCTTTTTTCTACTAAATTAATTTCATCTAGAAAAGGGAATTGACCTAATTTTGAAAAGCCTGCTCCGATAAGAAAAGCTGAATTGTTTTTTAAGGCCAAAACCCGCTCACCATACTTTCCTTTTTTAGTAACAAATCTACCAGGATCACTGTACCGGTCTTGATAGTTACGGTCATATAATAGTTGTGCGCTTTTTTGGGGGTTAGAAGGATTAAAGACATATGTTTTGGTATTTCTATTATTCCACCATCTGTCAAGGACAATAGCCAAAGAATCATCTCCCCAGATTACCTGAGAAAATCTATTTTTTATTTGGGTTAATTGTTCTGGTTCATTTTTAAATGGTGCTTCCCATTGGTATAATGCGTCTCTGTAAACTACCTCAACTTCAGGGTCTCCATTATCAAGGGCTTTTACATAGAAAATTGTTGAGGGTTGATCGTTTCGCCAGGAGATTCGTCTTTTTTCTGTGCTTGCAGACATAAATCCTTTTGGTAATACTTCCTGAAGAGGGCTATCTGAAATTACTTTAATCCTTTTAGCATTCAAGTCATAAACATGTGTTTCAGTAGGAAAACGATTATAAGGGACTATATATGAAAAAGGGGGTTTAACAAAAGAGATCAAAACATAGGCTCCATTAGGGGAAACTTGAACGTCACGATACATTTTAGCGGATAAAAATGGTGTTCTATTCCCTTTTAAGTCTACGAGGTCAATTTCAGACCGACTTAACTGTTCAAAGTTCTTTACATCTACTGGATTTTTAATAAGGTCTTGATAGGTTCTATTCTGAGCTTTTTCACCATTATTTTCGGTAACCTTTGGCCCTGTTGGAATAATTTCAGCTTGGTCTAGAATGGGCTTCCGGTCTTTCGGAAGAAACTTAACTAACATTCTCTTACTGTCCTTTAGCCAATTTATGCTTTTTCCCATGCTCGCATTTAATGGTGAGGAAACTAATCTTTTTGCCAATTTAGTCTCTATATCTAAGACCCAAAGTTCAACTCCATTCTCAGAAGTATGGGTCATCGCAATTTTTTTCTCATCTGGTGACCAAGTAAAATTACTAAGTTTGGGGTTTTCTGGGAGTCCTTCTACTAGGACCCTCTCTTTCCCCTGATTTAGGGATACAATTTCAACCTTATTATAATAAGTTGTTCGACTACCTATATAACGCTTGGGATCAACCCTTAGACCTGCAAGACGTAATTCCTTTCTTGATAAATCTGCAATGTTTTTATAGGTCGGGCGAGAAACTAGAACTAATACTGTATTTTTTGAATTGCTTAGAACTGCTGGTGCTAAGTTTACATCAATCAATTCAAGTAATTCTTTCTTTGGAGTTTGATACCCTAGTTCTTCTTGTGCAAAAACATGGGTCGTAAAGATAAGGCTAGCGAGTGATACAAACTTTTTTATGCTCATTGGATAATTTTTATTCAAATTATAACTTTTTTCTGGATCAATTGATAAAACAAAGTTTACTCTAAATGTATAATAATGAATTCCACATCGCTTTCTCACTCCACTTGCGGGTTCAAGTCCCGCCTCGAGCACTTTAGAACCCGTAATAGATTGTTTTACATGATGTTGCGGATTTTTTTATTGAAGCATAGGAATAGGGTTTGATATGTAATCTATTTTTTTTGTATACATTGGTTTTATTATTAACCATAAATCAATTCTATATGAAGACTAATTCAATATTAATAAGTGAAAAAAGAAAAGTTTTTAAATTAAACACAGCATCACAAAAAATAGAATGGGATGTTTCTTTTGAACATAAAATAGCTGGAATCTCAAGAGTCAATGAATATGTGTTTATTTCCACTGTTAGTAATTGGGGGAAATACCATACCAGTTTATTAAAATTTAATAGTGGAAAACTGCTCTGGACAATAAATAAGATACTTTATCATGTTCATGTCTTTGAAGAAACTATTATATATATTGATAAAACCAAAGAGGTAGTTTGTTTATTACTAAATAGTGGTGAAGAAAAGTTCAGAGTCAAGATGGATTTCAAATGGTATGAATCTCCAAAAATGGCACTGATTGAAAATAATATATACCTATTTTCGACAAAGAGGACTAAAGTTTTAAATCTTAATACTGGAAGCTTATCAGAAGCTAAATTACCGGCAAACATAAATCCTAAGGAATTAACTTTTATAGTAGATGAGTTTCAAATCGAAATAAACACCTTACCCTCTGGAGATGCAGGTGATGCAATGTTATACGGAATAGGAGCAGGAAATGATGGAGGAGGCTTTAACGGTGGAGATGCTGGTGGCGGGGGAGATGCTGGCGGCGGGGGAGAATAGATAATAAGTGAAATATATCCTTATTTTAAACAATTTCAGAATTAAATCTAAAATCCAAAGACTCATTAGCCGAATGCGAAATACTATCTACTTTTGGCAACACATAAGGAATCAATTTAATAACAAGTTCTATCCTTTGTTTTGGTTCTAAAGAATCTAAGCATTTTCGAATTTCATCCAGTTCCTTATAAATCAAATCTTTTAAAACTGTTCTAATTACTTTAGTTAGTTTATTTGGTGTTCCCTTTTGTCTTCCACCAAAGGGACAATTGATTAATTTTCGTCCCTGATTCGGTTTTCTTCTTGGGGTCTAGTACGATCCTCCTTACTTTTACCAAATTTCGACCCAAAACTATAAATTAATCTCAATTGAATGTTTTGTCTTGAACCGTTGCTTTCTACTGCTGCAGAGCCGTTACCATAATCTATTTTCCCTACAAAACCTCTATTGAGTATCTTATTGAATCCAAGGTTTGCTTTCAATTGATCGTCTAAGAAGGCCTTGCCAAAAGAAAAATCTAATTCAGCCAACCAATCCACTTCAATTTGGCCTTCCAATGCCCCTGTGCCATAGTTTCCACTCATTTCAAAATTTATTCCCCACGGCATAACCCGCTTGAATAAACCAAAACATATACCATTTATTTAAATTCACATTATAGATTAATGACTGATAATCTGTATTGACTACAATTACACCCGTATAACCCTCAACATCACCCAATAAACTTAGGGGGGCAAATAATCTGAAATTCCAATTTGAGTTTTCCTCTATGTTTACCTCTCGCTGTCTGATTTGTGCTGTAGTATTGTCTTGTTGAATTAATTGGAAAATTTCATCGTCTGTTTTTCTATAAGCAATAGTGAAAAATGGCTGCCCTTCATAGGTCAAATTAAATTGATAATTATTGGTATATGAAGGGGCTAAATTTGGGTTCCCTTGACTGGCTGAAAAAGGGTCTAAAAATTCTGCAAAAGAGTTTAAACTACTGTAAGAAGGACGCTCGATTCGATAGCTGTAGGACACACTTGCACCCAAAACATCTGACAATTCTCTACTGACTGACGCACTGGGAAATATTTTCTTGATGGGTCTTCATTTTATACTCACTTCAGGAGTCCCCCCTTGCATAAAAATAGAGGTGCCATCTGTATTACTATCTTCGTATCGCAATCCGCCAGAAAAAGACCATTTTCCCTTGCTTGCATTTAATTTTGCATACACAGCAAAAATAGTTTCGTCAATCAAAAATTGGCTACTCTCCTCTTCAATTAAAACAAAAGCTCCTTGATCATTAGCTCGATAGGACTGTAAATCATTATCTGTATCAACATTGGCATACCTTGAACCCAAACTTAGCTTGAAATTATCGTTAAATTTTTTGAAATAATCTACTTTGTAAGTCTTAATGGCGCATTCCCCATTTTGAATATACCTTCTATCAATAAAAGGGAGTGTGCTTCTTGCGAGACCAGACAACTGGTTCGTGTTATCATTTATAAAGTTGATATAATTAAAATCCACGAGTAATTTATCCGTTTCGGTTTTGTATTCATAGTAAGGGTTAAAACTAAAATCACTTCGGTCCCTATCAAAGGTGTTTTCTGAAAATAAAGTATTGACGTTATTTTGATCAGAAACAACGGTTTCACTTGTTGCGGTACGTTGTGAATCTCTACTGTTCCACCGACCAGCAAGTCCAATTGAATGCTTCTCGTTCAAATAATAATCTAACGCACCCGAAAATCTTAGATTCACTGGAGCATAAGGCTCTATTGTTTCCTGATCATACGTCAGGTCGCCAACTGTTCTGACTAAAAACAAATCGTCTCTCCATGTCGGCTCAGAATAACCAACGCTCGTCTGCCAATTTAATTTATTCTTGTAACTGGCAATTGAGGCAGTTGTTCCGTATTCAAAACCTTGATCCTCTCCTACCCAAGTATTGACACTTCCATAAGTGCCTAAACGTACATTTTTCTTTAAAATAATATCGATAATGGCACCTGAACCCGAGGCTTGATATTCTGCTCCTGGCTGCTCGATTACTTCAATTTTAGCAATATTGTCTGCTGGTAAATCACGTAATAAGGTTTGTACATCCGTATACTCGGTTGTCTTTCCATTGATCAAAATTCTGATTCCCCTATTCCCAGCGATTGAAATACCATTATTAGTCACTAAAACACCCGGTACTTTTCGCATTACATCCCTTAAACTGGTATTTATCATCTCAGAATTTTCAAGATTCACCACCAATTTTTCGGCTGTTTGTCGAATGGTAGGACGCTTATTTTTTACCACTACTTCGTCCAAATTCTCTATCTCTTCTTCTAATATAAAATCAGCGATTTTATTTTCAAGCAATTCAAATTCTTCTGTATGCTTTAACTTAAAGCCTAAAACAGAAACTTCAATCTGATAAGTTCCCTTTTCGATATCTTCAAAAAGATACTTTCCTTCGTCATCAGAAACAACACCTCTAATAAAGGATTCATCATCCTTTTGCATTAGAATTATGTTTGCGAATGGAATTGGAGATTCAAAATTATCTGCTATTTTCCCACTTATGGTATGCTGCGCTTTTACTGAATAAAGACCTAAAAAAAGAAAAGCTAAATAGCTAAATAATGATTTCATATTGTAATGTAAATAGTCGACAGAAACAGACTAAATCTGTATCTCGTTACATCAATAAGAAGCTAAAGTCATTTAATTGTTACATTATTTAACATAAAAGTCTCTTGCAATTCAAGCTCTTTCAGAATCTACCTCACCCAAGTACTAAGGTATAACATGAATTTATAACACCCCTTAACAACTTTAAGCTACTATCTCATAATTATAGGGCAATTGCATGAAAAAGTATTTATCCTTTAGATTTAAGTAAAAAAAACGAGAAATGCCCGTGCGGTTTTCTTATGCTTCGTAAAGTGATTCCCACTGATTGACTTCCATCTCGTCGATTTTTAAATCATCAAGACCTTTTTGATCAAATGGGTTTTCGATATACTCTTGTACATTGTATAAAGCCATTAAAACAAAACTTACTACTAAAGAGAAAAGTAGCGAGATGATTGTTTCAATATTTATTCCTAGGGTTTCCCTCGCAACAATCAACTGAGAGTTGTATAGTAAAGGAGAAAGATAGATAAAGATCAAACAGTATTTTCGCAATGAAATAGGGGTACCGTGAATCTTAATGCCGCGAATCTTTTCTGCGGTGAGAAATAATTCATTTTTCACCCTAATTAAACTGTCCTTTTCACGCTCATTAAACAAACCTTTGTAAGCATCTATCAACACTAAGATCGTTTTGCGCTTTTGCCTTAAGGCATTAAACTCTTTTGTTGTGTTAGGATTCTTGAGGTAATCAATTAAAATCTCTTGTGCTTCCATTAAAACACCATATAACTTATCGTAATCCTCTTTTTTAATTTTTTCTACTGCATAAAAAATATTCGTCAAATCAACGATCTTATTCCTAAACTCGGCAAAGACATTAATCGCATCTTGTCGTCTTTGATACGCGCTTGTGATTGAGAATACCAATGGAAAAACAATGGCAATACTCATAATGGTAAAGTCAATTTCTAAATTGATTTGGTAAAAATCATATAAATAATAGATGACAACTGTTTCTATCAATATGATTAAAATTCTATAGTTAAATACAGAAGAAAGTGCGTTATTATTCATGGTAAAATACTTAAAGGGTGGTAAAACTAAATAGGTAACCTATGATGATTCCTAGTAAAAGGATAATTGCGTTTTTCAGTTTAAAAACAATAGCATATTTTTCCCAAGAATCTGGAATATTGTTTTTATTCTCATCTGTTGCAAAACCAGATTTAGTTGAATAATTCGCATACCAATAAAAAAACAACAAGGCAATCGAAAGGCCTATCGCAATAAAAAATAGTGTATTAATCATCTCTTTTGATTTATGATTATAATTCCTTTAACGAGATTTATTTAAACTTATTGGATAAGATCTTATAAAAAAGGTGAATTTTAATCTCATGCAGTATTATTGCAGTATAAACAAGGATTGCATCCTTTTGTTTTAACGCTTGCATTTATTGTCTTTTTCAGGGTCTTAATTAAGCACAAAACTCCTATAATTAGTAACTTAAGTGAAAAATACGGCTGTATTTTATTAAATTTTTACTATCTTGTAACAAAGACAAGCATTATGAATGATATTATAATTGTAAGCATCGCTATATTTATCTTAATAGCAGCAATCGTTATTTATGGTGTAGTTAGTACCTCTATGGGATACGAAGAGGACGTCAATAAAAACTATATCCCAGATCGTCTTGAACGCATGTTAGGTATGGATCCTAAAGCAAAAAAAGACGAAGAAGTCTAATCCACTCCTCCTTTCTTTTAAGCCTAATTGACTCTCCAAAAAGATTGTTTGGATAATCAGTCATTTAGCCCTAGTTTTACATGCCTAATTTAATTGAAATACAATTAAATTAATTGATACAATAAACGCATATTAATACTATATCATGGAAGCATATATTTATGACGCTATCCGTACCGTAAGGGGAAAGGGTAACAAAAAAGGAGCATTGATCGGAGTAACTCCCACAGAACTTGCTAGACAAACACTTACTGCTTTACAAGCTAAACATCAATTAGACACTACGCTAGTAAACGATGTTATTTTAGGCTGTGTTGGTCAAGTAAAAGATCAGGGAGCCAATATTGCAAAATCGGCTGCACAAGCCTCTGCTTATGGCGATCATCTTTGTGGCGTAACTCTAAACCGCTTTTGTGGTTCTGGATTAGAATCAATGAATCAAGCTGCGGCCTATATTAAATCTGGTTTCCGTGATTTAATTGTAGCCGGTGGAGTAGAAAGCATGTCACGTGTTGCTATGGGATCAGATGGTGCAGGGATGTTTATTGACCCTACACTAGCGATTCCAGGGAATCTTGTTCCTCAAGGAATTTCTGCCGATTTAATTGCCTCTAAATACGGCTATACCCGCGAAGCTACAGATGCATTTGCTGCAGAATCTCAACGCCGTGCAGCGGAAGCTAACGCAAAAGGATACTTCAAATCTCGTATTGCTATTCAAGACCAAAACGGAACCGATATCTTAACCACAGACGAAAACATTCGTCCTGGAACAACTGCAGCATCTTTAGCTAGCCTTCCACCTGCCTTCCAAATGATGGGAGCAATGGCTGGATTTGACGATGTCGCACTAGATAAATACCCAGAAGTGGAAACACTACACCACGTGCATCACGCCGGAAACTCTTCTGCCATTGTAGATGGTGCCGCGATCTCTTTAATTGGTAGCGAAGAAGCAGGAAAGCAAATGGGCTTAAAACCGCGTTTTAAAATCCGTACTGCTGCCATCGACGGGACAGACCCAACGATCATGTTGACTGGACCAGCACCCGCAACTCGCAAAGCCTTAAAGCAGGCTGGGATGAACATCGGAGACATCGACTTGATCGAAGTTAACGAAGCCTTCTCTGCTATTCCTATGTTATTCATGGAAGAAATGGGCATCGATAGCAGCAATGTCAATGTTAACGGTGGAGCCATTGCCATGGGTCACCCACTAGGTGCCACAGGTTGTATGCTTGCTGGAACATTGATGGACGAATTAGAACGCCGTGATTTAAATACGGGATTAGTCACTTTATGTATCGCTGGAGGAATGGGGATTGCCACCATTATCGAACGCGTATAATTTTTAAGCTTTACTATAGAAATGGAAAATATTCAAGATAAATTATTATCATTTAGTGTTGATGCTGATGGTATTGGAACACTCGTCATTAACCAAACTGAAAACTCAGCTAATCTCTTTTCAGAAGAGTTTATCAAACGTTATGTTGAAGTAGCCCACGCTGCTATTGCAGATGATAGCGTTAAGGGAGTTATTGTAACTTCTGGTAAACCTATCTTTATGGCAGGAGCAGATTTACGTGCTTTACTAGAAGAGATTCCTGATAAAGGGGCCTTTACCCAAACTATCCTAGAGATGCACAAGGGAATGCGTGAAATCGAAACTGGAGGAAAACCTTTTGTTGCCGCCATTAATGGAACTGCACTAGGCGGTGGGTTAGAACTCTGTTTGGCTTGCCATCATAGAATTGCATTAAATTCTACCAAAATCAAAATTGGTTTCCCTGAAATTAAAGTAGGCTTATTCCCCGGCGGTGGTGGAACAGTAAAAGCCCCCTATTTAATGGGAATCCAAACGGCCTTAATGTATTTACTTCAAGGGATTGAAGCACGTCCACCAAAAGCCTTAAAAGACGGTTTAATCGACGCTGTTGCAGAAACAGAAGAAGAAATGCTTGCAGCAGCAAAAGCCTATATCCTTGCTACGCCTAATCCAGTGCAACCCTGGGACAACAAGAAGCACAGAATTCCTGGTGGAAACATTTGGACGCCTAACGGAGTTCAAACCATGGTGGGAGCCTCTGGAAACGTTGGGAAATTAACCCACGGGAATTACCCTTCTGCGCAAAAAATCATAAAAGTCATTCACGATGGAATCCAAATCCCTGTCGATCGCGCCTTAGAAATTGAAGCCCGCAACTTTACTGCTGCTGCTTCAACTCCTGAAGCTAAAAATATGATCCGCACAGGATTCTTTGCCATTCAAGATGCAGCAAAAGGAAAAGCCCGTCCAAAAGATCAACCTAAATACGAAATCGAAAAACTAGGTGTCTTAGGGGCTGGAATGATGGGAGCTGGAATTGCTTATGTTTCAGCTAAAGCCGGAATGAGTGTAGTGCTAAAAGATGTAAGTCAAGAAGGCGCAGAAAAAGGAAAGGCTTATTCTACCATGTTGTTAGACAAAGCCATTGCTAAAAAGCGTTCTATCCCAGAAAAGAAAGAAGCTTTATTAGCTAAAATTACTCCTACTGATGATCCTAATGCAGTAGAAGGAAGTGACCTAATCATCGAAGCAGTATTTGAAAATGTTGACTTAAAAGATAAAGTGACTAAGCAAACAGAAGCGGTTCTTGGAGAGGATAAGATTTATGGATCAAATACCTCAACCATTCCGATTTCTTTATTAGCAAAGTCGTCTGCTCGACCAGAAAACTTTATCGGGATTCACTTTTTCTCTCCCGTAGATAAAATGCCATTGGTAGAAATTATCGTAGGAGAAAAAACCGAAGATAAAGCCATTGCTGCTGCAGTAGATTATACCGTTGCCATTAAAAAAGTGCCGATTGTGGTGAACGATAGTCGTGGCTTTTTTACCTCACGCTGTTTTGGAACCTATGTTTCAGAAGGGATGTTCTTATTAGAAGAAGGAGTACCTGCACCAATGATCGAACGTGTTGCGACAAAAATAGGTTTACCGGTTGGTCCACTTGCGGTGCACGATGAAGTTTCTTTAACTTTATCTGTTCACATTTTTGAAAGTGACCCGGCAGAAAAAAGCGCAAGTGAAAAACGCTCATATGCTATGGTGAAAAACTTAGTAGAAAACCACAACAGAACTGGAAAACGCGACGGTGCTGGTTTCTATGATTATCCTAAAGGAGGCCAAAAGAAATTATGGTCTGGCTTAAAGGAAATTTACACGCCAGATGTCAACGCAGTTTCAGAAGAAGATGTGAAGAAACGCATGTTACACCGTCAAGTATTAGAAAGCTACCGTTGTTTAGACGAAGGGGTTTTACGTTCTACAACAGATGGAGACATTGGCTCTATTCTAGGCTGGGGATTCCCTATTTTCACTGGAGGAGCACTGTCTTATATTGACTATGTAGGAATGGATAATTTTATCGCCGATTGCGATGCCTTTAAAGCATTACACGGAGATCACTGGGAAGTACCACAAAGTTTGCGCGATTTAGCCGCTGCTGGGAAATCCATCCATGACTTTAAAAAATAAACCTTAGTATATTGATAAAAAAAAGCGCCTTAATGGCGCTTTTTTTTATTCTTCGAATTGTTTAAAGATGATATTATTGACAATCTCTGCGTGCTGTTCGATCTGTTCTTGAGAGAAAACTTCTGTACCGTATTGACTTTTCATTAATTGCGCTAGCATAAAGAAACTACTGGACGCTCCCATAATAATAGATATAAAGTTCGCTCTAGGGATCGTCTTAAATTCTTTTAAGCCATCCATAGGGGCTTCAATACTTTTTTCGCCAAACCAAATCACTGGGGTAAATAGCTGCTCTATCAAAAAAGTAGAACGCCAATTTTCTTCCCCCATCTCTTGAAAAATGATTTTGTACAAAGCAGGATTCTCTGCTAAAAAGTATATGTATTGACGGGTATATGCTCTTAACGCCATGGTCCCAGACAAATCAACATAATAACTTTTGATATGTTCAAAACGATCGACTAATTTATCGCCTAAATAGCTCATTGATTTTTTCCACAAATCTTCTTTGTTTTCAAAACGGTAACTAATCAAGGGATTTGTCACTCCGACTTTTTGAGCAACATCTTTTAACTGTGCGCCGTCATACCCTTTTTCAGAAAAGACGTCTAAAGCAGCAATCAAAATATCATTTAAATCAAGGGTTTGTGATAAACTTGGCCTACCGCGTTTTCTTTTAGGCAGTTCACTCTTAGGCATAAATCAAATATTAGTTTTCGAAAATTACGGTTTTTTTTGGAAAAGGGTGAAAATGGTACAAGTTTTAAACACTATTTAAGAAAATGATTTAGCTGTAATTAAATATCTAAAAACACATATGCCATAAATTCATTTTCTGAAGGTAATAGTTATGCTCCTGCTTGAAGCTTCTTTGCAACGTCTTCAACTTCTTCCATTACTCTCAAGAGATTACCACCCCATATTTTTTCAATTTCTTCTTCTGTGTATCCCCGCTTTACTAGCTCTTTGGTTACATTTAAAGTTTCCGAGGCATCTTGCCAACCTTCGATTCCACCGCCACCGTCAAAATCTGAGCTTATTCCCACATGATCAATTCCAATTTTGCTTTTGATATAATCTATATGATCCACAAAATCACTCACCGATACGGGCGGATAAATGGTCTTAATGGCTTCTAAATCTTCGGCCGCAAGGGCAAATAATTCATTTCGCTTTGAGATATAAGCTTGAAGTGCCTCAAAATCTAGGGCACGCATTTCATATTTATCTAAACCTGGAATGTCGTGTTTCGCGCCAACTACTTTTAATATTGAATCTTTTGCTTTGTTGTAAGCATTGTGTTTTTCAGTATGCAAATAAGAGCTAAAGGCAACCGTCTGAACCACTCCTCCACTTTCTTTTACCCATTGCAATTGTTCGTCATCTAAGTTTCTAGAGTGATTACACAAGGCTCTTGCAGAAGAATGCGAAGCCATGATCGGCGCTTTTGAGCGCTCAGCCATTTGGCGAATAGCCTCCTTAGAAGGATGTGAAATATCAACCATGATGCCATAGTAATTCATTTGATCAATGACTTGTTTTCCTAATTCGCTAAGACCATTATGCAAGAAAAAACCGTCTCCCTCTCCTGTATTTGAATCGGATAACTGACTGTGACCGTTATGTGCTAGTGAGATATAACGAGCTCCTTGATCATAGAATTTTTTGACATTATTTAAATCGGTTCCTAAAGGATAACCGTTTTCAACTCCTATCATGGCAACTTTTTTCCCACTTTTCCAGATGCTGCGAACATCTGCAGCAGTTAGGGCCAGTTCAATTTGATCTGGCGCATAGTCGTTAACTAAACGGTGAATGGCTTTAAATTTTGATTCAGCAGTTGCAGCGGCTTTTTCAAAACCACTTTTTGTCAAGCTGTCTTGTCCTGTGTAAACAATAAACCAAGAAACATCTAAACCACCGGCATTCATGTTAGGAAGGTTGACCTGTGAATTAGTCTTTTGGGTATAGTTTATTGAATCTGAAAAGTTTCCTACATTAATATCGTCGTGGGTATCTATGGTGATTACTGCTTTATGGATGCGTTCTGCTTCGCTCATAGAGGTTGACTTTGATTCTTTTGTTTGACAACTAACAAAGGATATGGTTGCTAGAAGGACTAAAAATGGAGAGAGATGTTTCATGAAATAGGTATTGGTGAACTTTACTAAAGTAAGGAGAATTTCCTTTTCACAGAAAATTCTATCTTAGAAGAAGGATTAAACTACTCCAAATGAATAAATTAATGCAATGGTCATTGACCGCAGCGCTTGCAGGTTTCCTTTTTGGTTTTGATACCGTAGTTATTTCTGGGGCAGATCAAAAATTACAAAATTTATGGAGCTCTACTAATGCTTTTCACGGCTTTGTTGTTATGGCGATGGCACTTTGGGGAACTGTAATTGGGGCACTTTTTGGCAGTATACCTACACGTTTGCTTGGTCGAAAAAACACCTTGTTTTGGATTGGGGTTTTTTACAGTGTTTCAGCCTTAGGGTCTGCTTTAGCGACCACGCCCTATCTATTCGCTTTTTTTAGATTTTTAGGAGGCCTGGGGGTCGGTGCTTCGACCATTGCTGCCCCAGCATATATTTCTGAAATTGCTCCGGCCAAAGACCGGGGTCGTTTAGTAGGCTTATATCAATTCAATATTGTTTTTGGAATTCTTGTCGCCTTTATATCCAATTACTTCTTAAGTAATTTAGGCGAAAATGCCTGGCGTTATATGATGGGAGTTGAAGCTATTCCTGCCATTATTTACACTTTACTGACCTTAGGTATTCCTAAAAGTCCTCGCTGGTTGTTTTTACAAAACAGAACAGAAGAAGCCAAAGCCATTATTTATCAGGCTTACGCCAAAGAAGACGCAGACTCACTAATAGCAGATATTAGTAAAGAACAGGATGTAACCGTAGAAAACGAAAGCATCTTTAAACCGAAATATCGTTTTATCCTCAAACTTGCTTTCTTAATCGCTTTTTTTAATCAATTTTCTGGTATTAATGCCTTCTTGTATTATGCTCCTCGGATTTTTGAAGAAGGTGGACTGGGGGAGAGCACCGCTTTATTAAGCAGCGTAGGAATTGGATTAATCAACTTAATTTTTACCCTAATTGGCATCAATTTGATTGATCGTTTGGGGAGAAAAAGCTTAATGTATATCGGTTCAATAGGCTATATCATCTCCCTAAGTTTAATCGCAGTATCATTCCTACTGTCTTGGAAAGGGTTTGCTTTGCCAATCTTTTTATTTGTATTCATTGCTTCACATGCCATAGGTCAAGGGGCAGTGATCTGGGTTTTTATCTCAGAAATTTACCCTAATCATTTACGAAGTGCCGGACAATCCTTTGGGACATCAACCCACTGGGTATTAGCTGCCATTATTCCTTCTTTAGTTCCTCTACTATTTGCCAGTATAGGGGCTGGTGTTGTCTTTGCAGTTTTTGCTTTTATGATGTTGCTACAACTCTTATTTGTATATTTTTGGATGCCTGAGACAAAGGGGGTATCCCTCGAGTCTTTAGCGCAACAATTGATTAAAGAACAATGAAAATGATTTTCTCTTTAGAATAGTTGCCTTGATAAACAAATAGATTTCAATAAAATAAACCATTGGACATGTCAAAAAAAGTCATTTGTTTTGGAGAAATACTTTGGGATGTTTTCCCAGGAGGAGAAAAAATAGGCGGAGCCCCGCTTAATATAGCCTTACGGCTAAAATCCTTAGGAATTGCTACCACTATTGTGAGTAAAGTTGGCAAGGATCAATTAGGCAAACGCTTAATCGATTTTATTCATCAGCAAGGCATAGGTACAGAATATATTCAACAAGACGCTCAGTTTGAAACGGGAAAAGTAAATGTGACCCTAGACCAAAATGGCGCTGCGTCTTATGAGATTGCTTACCCAGCAGCTTGGGATAAAATTGACCTTGTGTCTACACTTGAAGAAGAGGTTGCGCAAGCAGATTTATTCCTTTTCGGGAGTTTAGTCACACGAGATGTCGTTTCAAAAAAAAGCCTTTTGTCCTTGCTTAAAAAGGCCTCCTTTAAAGTCTTTGATGTTAATTTAAGAGCGCCTCATTATTCTCAAACCCTAATCGAGGACTTAATGCAAAAAGCCGATTTGATCAAATTCAATGACGAAGAATTAGCTGAAATTTCAAAAGCCATGGGCAGTCAAGAGAAGTCGCTCGAAAAGCAACTAAGATTTATTTCGGTAAAAACAAACACTCCCAAAGTATGTGTTACTAAAGGGGGAGACGGCGCTCTACTTCTATTAAATGATCAACTGTATGATCAAAAAGGTTTCCCCATAAAAGTTGTGGATACCGTGGGAGCTGGAGACTCTTTTCTAGCAACACTTTTAGAAGGTATATTGACTAATAAAGCTCCTGAAATTGCTTTAGAAAACGCCTGTGCTATGGGTGCCATGGTAGCATCAAGTACAGGAGCTAATCCAAAAATTACTCCTGAAGAACTCCATCACTTTATCAAAGCTTCGAAATAAGATTTGCTATCTTCGTAAAAAAAAAGTGTACGATTTTCTACCTTCAGACCACAAAGCTTTAAGTACAGATAAAAGCTTACAACAGTTTCTCACCAAAGACGGTGCACTTTATATGGTGCTCAATCGACCAGAAGTGTACAATGCTTTTAATGGCGCACTGATTGAAAACATACTTGAGGCGCTTGAAGAAGCTGCAGAAAACGATTCAGTTCGCTTACTGATCCTTACAGGAAGTGGTAAGAACTTTTGTGCTGGGGGGGATATTAACTATATGCGCTCTTTAGGCACAAATAGTTTTGAAGAAAACAAAGAAGATGCCTTACAAATGGCTTACCTAATGCAAGCTTTAAATGAGTTCCCAAAACCAACCATCGCCCGTGTTAATGGTGCTGCTTATGGAGGCGGAGTGGGGCTTTTGTGCTGCTGCGACATGGCCTTTGGGACAGAAAATACTAAGGTTTGCTTGAGTGAGGTGAAAATTGGGATGGTTCCGGCGACCATAGGACCTTATATCTTAAAAGCCATAGGGGTTCGCAATGCACATCGTTTAATGCTTACTGCCGAAGTCATGCAAGGACAAGAGGCCGTGAACCAACAATTACTTACCGGTTTGTTTAAGGAAGAAGAATTTGATTTACAAATTCAATCCATCGCTAAAAAAATAAGTCAAAATGCCCCAGAGGCATTAAATATCATCAAAGCTTTACTCTTAAACTTAGCCTATCAGCCTATTAATGATGGGGTTGTAGAGTATACCGCAGATGTGATTGCTAACGTTCGCGCTTCTGAAGAAGGAAAAGAAGGTTTAGCCTCTTTTCTTGAAAAAAGAAAACCAAAGTTTTAATTCTTATAATCAAAAAAGCCCTTGTCAATTGACAAGGGCTTTTTTTGTACCTCGGGTGGGAATCGAACCCACACTCTCGAAAGAACTGGATTTTGAATCCAGCGCGTCTACCAGTTCCGCCACCGAGGCTTAAGCGGGACAAAATTAAACAAATAATTTTCTTCACCTAAATTTCTATAAAATTAAGCACTACAAGGGAAATAAATTTTTACATTTGCAATCCCTAATTAGTAGAATATAAAAGGTTTAGGAAAAAATGACTGAAGCGAAGATTTTCAGCTGTACTCAAAGTAAAGATTTGGCTTATAAAATAGCTGAAAAATTTGGTATCCCTATGGGGAATGTAACTTTCTCTCATTACAGTGATGGAGAATTCCAACCTTCTTTTGAGGAATCAGTTAGAGGATCACGTGTTTTCATCATTGGTTCTACTCATCCTAGTTCTGATAATTTAATGGAAATGCTCTTGATGTTAGATGCAGCCAAACGCGCTTCTGCAAGACATATCACTGCTGTCCTTCCTTATTTTGGATGGGCAAGACAAGACCGAAAAGACAAACCTAGAGTGCCGATTGGGGCTAAAATGATTGCAAAATTATTAGAGACTGCAGGCGCTACTAGAATCATCACCATGGATTTGCACGCAGATCAAATTCAAGGTTTCTTTGAAAAACCAGTAGATCATTTATTTGCCTCAACCATATTTGTGCCTTACTTACAAAGCCTAAATTTAGATAACTTAACAATTGCCTCTCCGGATATGGGGGGGTCAAAACGCGCTTATGCTTATTCTAAATTCTTAAAAAGTGATGTGGTTATTTGCTACAAACAAAGACAGAAGGCCAATGTTATTTCACATATGGAGTTGATTGGTGATGTTCAAGGTAAGAATGTGGTACTAGTCGATGACATGGTTGATACAGCTGGAACTCTAACAAAAGCAGCAGAGCTAATGCTCGAAAGAGGAGCAAAATCTGTTCGTGCAGTTTGTACACATGGTATCCTCTCTGGTAATGCGCATGAAAGGATAGAAAACTCTTCACTAGAAGAGCTTATTATTACAGACAGTATCCCTTCAAAAAAAGATAGCCCTAAAATCAAAATATTGAGTTGTGCAGAACTTTTTGGTTCTACCATGAAAAGTGTTCACCTCAATAAATCAATTCACGAAAATTTTATCAATTAAATCAATATGAAATCTATTACAATTAACGGATCTAAAAGAGAAAGCGTAGGCAAGAAGTCAACAAAAGCCTTACGTAATGCTGAGATGGTTCCCTGTGTACTGTATGGCGAAAATGAGCCGATACACTTCGCAGCGAAAGAACTTGATTTCAGCAAACTAGTGTACACACCTAATGCACACACAGTGGTAATTAAAACCGAAGATGGCGAATTCAAAGCTGTTTTACAGGACATTCAATTCCATCCGGTTAGTGACAAAATTCTTCATGTGGACTTTTATCAGCTAAATGAAGGAAAAGAAATTTCAATGAATATTCCTGTAGTCGTTGAAGGAGCTGCACCTGGTGTTTTAAACTCTGGGGGGACACTAATCTTAAACAAACGCAAATTACGTGTACGTGCTATACCTAGTAATCTTCCTGATTTTATCGTTGCAGATATTTCTGGTTTAGAACTAGGAAATAAATTATACACTTCTCAATTAGCTGAAGAAGAGTTTAGCTTCTTACATCCAGATAACACGGTTGTGTGTCAAGTGAAAACTTCTCGTGCGTCTATCAAAAGTGACGCTGAAATTGTTGAAGAAGAAGCAGAAGAAGCGACAGAAGAAGCGGCAGAATAAACATTCTTTCGTTTATAAGTATAAAGCAGCTAGGGGCAATTACCTAGCTGCTTTTTTTATTTTTACAGAAGATGTCTTTTTGGAAATGGCTTAGCGGACAAAAATCAAATCCACTGGAAGTGAAAAAATATTTAATTGTAGGACTGGGTAATATTGGAGCGACTTATCACAATACAAGGCACAATATTGGTTTTGATGCACTAGATGCTCTAGCCGAAGAAAAAGAATTAACCTTTGAAGAGTTGCGATATGGTGCGCTTACAAAAACAAAGTTTAAGGGCAGAACACTGCTTTTACTCAAGCCTTCTACTTTTATGAATAATAGTGGGAAAGCTATAAGATACTGGGCGCTTAAAGAAAATATTCCATTGGAAAACATCTTAATCATTACAGATGATTTAAACCTTCCTTTTGGTACCCTTCGATTAAAAACAAAAGGGAGTGACGGGGGACATAACGGTTTAAAAGACACTCAAGCACAACTCAATACAACTAACTATTCCCGTCTTCGTTTTGGAATTCATTCTGACGAAAAAGGCTATGATACAGTAGATTTTGTTTTAGGAAAATGGACCGCTGAAGAGCAAACCACATTGAAAGAACGCTATGAAATGATTGCCAAAATGATTTTTTCTTTTGCCACTCAAGGTGCACAAAACACCATGAATCAGTTTAACGGAAAATAAATTTAAGGGGCGGTTTCAAATCGATTAATAATGGATTTAGTGCTGTTCCCTATTTGGTCATAACTGATAATTTGCCAAAAATAAACTTGTGCCGCATTAAGATCTGCACTAAATGAAGTAGTCACAATATCTGTGGCGATTTCACTTAAAGCGTCTTCCGCATTACCGATCAACAAAGTATAATGAGATAGATCGTTATCTATATCTTCTCCTTGCCAAGAAAAGTCATATCGACCATTTGTTAAAGTCACAATCTCATCATTCTGTGGGGATAGTAATCCAGCTGGAAAAGGCAAATAATTACCTTGTTGTTGTGCTTCTAAATAAAAACTAAAATTGCTACTTGAAGTCTCTACATTACTTAGTTCTGAAGTAGTAATTACTTTCCATTGATAGGGCGTCCCTCTGGTAAGGGTTAATCTTAAGCCCGTATTTTCTGTTATTGAAGTGATTTGCTCATTAGTGGTTAAGTTTTTCACAACCAGCTTATATTCATCTGTGTGTAAAGCTTGCTTCCAGGAAAAATCGACACTTGCAGTAGACGAGCTCTGACTTACATAGAGACAGCTCGTATTGTCTTCTGGTAAGATTAAAACCGTTTGTTCTGGATCTGGAATGGAATCTTTACAGCCCATAAAAGTCAATGATACTAACACTAATAAAAGGACTAGATTAGTTTTCATTGCTTGATAAATTTTAAAGTTTCCACTTTTTCTCCCCTAACTAACTTTACAATATAATTTCCCGCAGGATAATCCTCTACTTCTAAACCAATTGATCGATTTAATTCATCTAATTGAGCTGCCTGAACATAAAGTTGATTCCCTTGAATATCATATATGAACAATTGCACTTGAGAACTATTTCCGCCAATTAGAACAGTTAAATTATCTTGAACCGGATTGGGATATAAAGTTGAAGAGTTGTCAAGATAAATCATCTCTTTATGACTCCCTTGGCAACTTAAATTTGTTCTAACCTCAATAATATTTAAGCCTTTTTGTAAGGGTAATTCTTTTTGACTACTTCCAAAAGTTTCAAATACGATATCATTAAGACTAATAATGTATTGATCACTACCGGCTAAATTTAGGGTTACCTTTTCTTTGGCAGTATTGACTTTTGTGCTTATGCTTAAGGGAAGAGGTTCGGCTATTGTCGTTGCAAAACACTGCTCAAAATCGGGGACTTGTGCGCTTCTAATGCACAACAAATAATCCCCACTTTGAAGATTGTTTATCTGTAAGCTCTGGCCGTTCATTAAGTAACTTTGACTAAAACCATTTGATCCCACTAAGTTCAACACATATGGAAACTGAGCGACTGCATTGACCATAATTGAACCATTATTCTGTGTTATACAGGTTTCATCGGTTTTAAAAATTGAAAAATTACGCTGTGCGTCAATATCACATAAGTCACCTTCGCCATCTTGATCGGTGTCGATTTGATTTTGATTTGTGACATAGGGGCAATTGTCAGTACTATTAGGATATAAGTCATTGTCATCATTAGGTTGTAACTGTCCACTCAAACAGAGAATTAACTCTACCGCTTCAATTATTCCCGTGTCTTGGGTCGCATCATCTACTACTTTAAATCGCCAGCTTCCTTCTGATAAAGAATTATATAAAGAGGCTAAATCCCCTTGTGGTATATAAGTCCCAGAATAAGGAGAACTCCCTGATTGTATAGGTGTGGTAGCTTCTGCATCAAAAATGGTATTGTTATAGTTATTACCACTCCCTCCTTGATTTTGACTTAAAATAATTTCTCTCCCATCTGGATGAATCAAACTTAACGTTAGATCTTGATTATAGGTATGAGATATGTTCACTTTAACGTCAACGTCTATAATGGGCAGGTTGTCGATTACTTGAATGATTACTTCAGTCACTCCAGGAGAAGAACCCGTGGCATCTTGAATATTTTGTGGCACTTGATAAGAAGTAAAAGTCCCACAACTTGTTCTATTAGTCTCAAACTCAAAAGTGGAACTAAAATCACTTTGGCCACATTCGTTCAAAGTACTTACTCGCCAATAACAAGTAGTCTCCCCTAAGAGCTGAGTTGTAGTGTAAAAGTTGGTATTGACTACAACATTCTCAACATAAGATGAAAAGTCTGATACCGTACTGACTTGCAATCGATATTGACTTGCTGTTTGATTTGCTAACCAGGTGAATCGCAAGTTTGTCGATTGATCTACAGCATTATCCATAGGAGATTGCAATGCAGGAATTGGTATTGTTTCTGGATAAAATTTTACCCTAAAAACTTGATTAATCACAGTCGCACCTCTTATTCCATCTAATGTAAACGAATACGTTCCTGTGGACACACCATCTGTATTAAGGACTAAAGTTCCACTTGAGCCATTGGTCGCCAATGCTGCAGGATTGAGCGATGCGGTTACGCCAGTAGGCAAGCCACTAACACTTAAGTTGACCGATCCAGAGGCACTAACATACTCCTGTAAACTAAAATTAAAGCTAACAGAAGATATTCCACAGACCACCTTTTCTGGGACGGTAAATGGCAATGCAAAAGGGCGTTCTTGAATGCTAAACTCAGCACTGTTCACTGCAAAATAAATGTTATTATCTGCTTGAATTTTTATACGTGCTTGAGTGGTAGAAACATTTCCAGGAACCACGATAAATTCATCTCCATCATTTGCAACATTTCCTGCTAAAAGCACAGGAAAAGTCCTACCCCCGTCAAGGGATAAATAAATAGAAACTGTATCGGTATTTATTGGAGCTTGATGTGTATTTGCGACATCCCATACAATTTTTTCATTTGCACCAGAAAGCCATTCGAGGGATGCATCGTTTTGAGATCTAACGACAAACGGACCTGCATCCCCCTCTACACGAATATTCATTTCATCTTGAGCAGAAAAACCTACACCATTAGGATTTGCTTGGTCTCTATCCCGCACTGTAATTCCCCATCTTAAACTTCTCTCCACTAGAGAAACTGTTTCCCAGGCAGAGCCTATTGTAGGATTTTCTTGCGTTAAATTCCCCGCTAACACATTACTCATTCTAGGGATGGTTCTTGAAGGCAATGAATCTGGCAACAATGACCTATTCATACTTCCAGAAAGTAAATTAGGGCCAAAATCTTGTGAAGTCACCCTTCCAGAATCGAGTTGTTCCCAACAATAGGACAAACGATCTGTATCTGTAGCTATTGCAGTGAGTGTATAGGCAGTTCCTTTGGGGATGTTATAATCCAATCCCGCACTTAAAACTGGGATTTGATTTGTTGTAGTTGTCTCAGATTGACAGCTAAAGAATTTTAAATAGTCATTGATGTTTTGAATATTGTGGTAATGAAAATAGGGATCGCTGTGACGTTGCATATTCTGCCCACTTACAATTCCCGCATAAGACATGATGGTCGACCCACTCCCTGGCTCGCTATTCACCCCAAAAGATTCTGTACTGTGGGCAAAAGTGTGCAAGGCCCCGAATTGATGCCCCACTTCATGAATGACATAATCAATATCAAAATAATCTGTCAAAAAATCTCCTCCACTACCATTTGTCGCAATAAAAGGATGCGAAGAAAAAGCGCTACCCTTTTGGCCATTTCTACAAACATTTCCCACACTTCCTGCATCTCCATTCGCTTCACCTCGATGAAATAAATGTCCTATATCATAATTTTCTTCCCCAACTTCACTGGTTAAAGTTACTTGTATTTCATCATTAAAATCTCCACCAAATGGATCTGTATTGGTATCGGTGTACAATAAAGACGCAGCTGTAACTAAGGTTAATCTTATTCCTAGATCCACTTCAAAAACTTCGTTCATCCGGTTAACGGTATTCGCGACTGCTGCTAATGCATCCTCTTGATTAGTCCCATTTGTATCATCGTCATCACCCCAAAAATTAGTGTACTCTGCTGTTGCAGCAACTGCAAAACGATAGGTTCTCAATACGCCTACTGCAGACTTATTGCTGTTTTTAACAGTAGAGATTTCTTCTTTAGAAAAATTATTTCCAGCAACTGTGGTACAAAAGAATGTGTCATAATCTTTATATAACGCATCGTTCCTTTGGTAATAAATATGATCTCCGTTCCCTTCTTTTTTAGGTTGCATAAAAACCATTCCTGTGGGAGTACGCATGGTTCCACTAACCCCTTGTGGGCTTATTGTTACTCGAATACTAACGCCATTTCGTGATGTACTCCTTCCCCTGTATGCCTTAATGTTAGGGAATTTTTGCGCTAGCGCGGAAGAAAATAAAGGTACACTTGCTAATTCAAACGCCTCTAAACGATTCTCTTCGTTAGGGAAATATAAAACTAAAGGCGTTTCTTTTGTTGTTTGAGAGATTACTTCTTTTTCAAGCGCGGTTTGCAGTAAATTAAAATCCAGAGCAATTGTCTTCACTAATTTTTTTTGCTGAATAGCAGAAGTCGTCTGTGGTGAAGAAAAAAGCCAATAGTCTTGCCCAAACAAAGAAGAGGTAAAACTTAACACAAAAAGAAATAGGACTTTTTTCAAACCTTGAAAATTGAATTAATGTTTCAATAAAATAACGTACTGATTGCCTTAAATAAGCTAATTTTACTAAAAATTTAAAGATAGTCTTTTTTTGTGAAGGTCATTTCTACCATTGAAAATTATCAAGCAACTGAAGGGTGTTCATTGACCATAGGAACATTTGACGGGGTGCATATTGGGCATAGAGAAATCATTGATCGATTAGTGAAAAGTGCTCGAGAGAAAAATCATCTTGCAGTAGTGCTTACCTTTTTTCCCCATCCGCGTATGGTATTACAAAAGGATACCTCAATTCGTTTGATTGATACTTTAAAAGAAAAACAACAGCTCTTATCAGATCTTGGAGTTGATGTAGTAGTCATCCATCCTTTTTCAAAAGAATTTTCGCGTCAAACGGCAGACGAATTTACCCGCGACATTCTTGTAAAAGCCTTTAATATTGAACACTTGATCATAGGCTATGATCATCGTTTTGGCAGAAATAGAGAAGCCACCGTTGACGATCTTATCAATGCTGGTGAAACCTATGGATTCACAGTAGAAAAGATCGAAGCCCAAGAAATCGCCTCGGTCAATGTGAGTTCAACAAAAATTCGTACCGCTTTAGAAGAGGGTAAAATGAAAATTGCTACCGACTATCTCAATCGCCCTTTTCGCTTATGTGGAAAAGTAATTGAAGGAGAAAAAATAGGTAGAACTATCGGCTTTCCTACCGCAAACTTACAAATCGAAGAAGGGTACAAACTCATGCCTTGTGACGGGGTTTACTTTATTCAATCACAACTAGAGAATACGTTGGTTTATGGAATGATGAATGTAGGCTTCCGCCCTACGCTTGAAGGCGAAAAACGCAGTTTTGAAGTTCATTTTTTTGACTTTAAACAAGACTTATACGGAGCATTATTACACATTGATCTGCTTGAATTAATTCGCAAAGAAAAGAAGTTTGACTCCCTCGAGATGCTCAAAGTTCAATTAGAAGAAGATCAAGCAAAATGCCGTCAATTGATTCCTGCTAAATAGCGCTAAAATGAAGTACAAAATTTTATCTTTGTGCCAGAGATTTATTGCATGATACCACTAAAACAACTTAGAGAAAATAAAGCAGCAGCTTTAGAAGGACTTCAAAGAAGAAACTTTAAAGAACTTGAACTGGTTGATACCCTTTTAGCTGCAGACGAAAAAAGACGTAAAACTCAAACTGAGTTAGATAGTCAACTTGCAGAGGCCAATCAATTGGCTAAAGAAATTGGGCAACTCTTTAAAAGTGGGAAAGCACAAGAAGCACAAGGTTTAAAAGAACGCTCTGCAGAACTTAAAACCAATACAAAAGCTTTACAAGAAGAAATGCAAAGCTTAGAAAAGGAAATTCTTGAGCTGCGCTATCAAATCCCTAATGTTCCTCAAGCAAGTGTTCCTGCTGGAAATTCTGAAGAGGACAATGAAGAATTAGAAAAAGGAGGCACTATGCCCACCCTAGCAGAAGGGGCTTTACCCCATTGGGAACTGGCTAAAAAATACGACCTCATCGATTTTGATTTAGGTAGCAAAATCACTGGTGCTGGCTTCCCTGTTTACAAAGGGAAAGGCGCTCGTCTTCAACGTGCACTCATCAACTATTTCCTTGACAAAAATACAGCAGCAGGCTATCGCGAAATGCAAGTTCCTCATTTAGTCAATGAAGCTTCTGGTTATGGAACCGGTCAATTACCCGATAAAGAGGGGCAAATGTATCACGTAACCGGCGATGACCTCTATTTGATTCCTACCGCAGAAGTACCCTTGACTAATATGTACCGCAATGTTCTTTTAGAAGAAAAGGAACTCCCTATCGCAGTTACAGGATATACCCCTTGTTTTAGAAGAGAAGCGGGAAGTTATGGGGCGCATGTTCGCGGCTTAAACCGCTTACATCAATTTGATAAAGTAGAAATTGTACGCTTAGAAACCCAAGAACGCTCTAATGCCGCCTTAGAAGAAATGATGCAACACGTCAAAGGAATATTGGCAGAACTAGATTTACCTTATCGTGTACTGCGTTTATGTGGCGGGGATTTAGGCTTTACCTCTGCCCTAACTTATGACTTTGAAATGTATTCTGCCGCGCAAGAAAAGTGGCTAGAGATCAGTTCTGTTTCTACCTTTGAAGGATATCAAGCCGAGCGTTTACAACTGCGTTACAGAACCAAAGACGGGCAAAAACAAAATGTTCACACCTTAAACGGAAGCTCTTTGGCCTTGCCTCGCGTACTTGCTACCCTTTTAGAAAATTGTCAAACCCCAGATGGAATTGTTCTCCCAAAGGCATTAATCCCTTATACTGGCTTTGAAAAAATCGACTAAGTATGTTTATTTACAATGTAACCACACATGTAGAACCCACAGTTGAACATGACTGGCTCAAGTGGATGAAAGAAGATCATCTTCCTAAAATGATTAAAACCGGGCATTTTCAACAAGCGAAACTTTTCAAGGTGATAACAGATCAAGATCACGGCGGGATAAGCTATGCCGCACAGTATCACTGTAATTCGCGCAAAGAATACCAAGATTATATCAATCTTCACGCAGATCAACTAAGACAAGACGCCCTTGATCGTTTTGGCAACGCCATTCTAGCCTTTCGCACCCAGCTAGACGAAATCACTACTGTAGCATGAAAAGCGTTCGCCCAAAAAAGAAATTAGGGCAACACTTCTTGACCGATTTATCCATCGCCGAAAAAATCGCGCAAACCTTAACCTTTGATCACTATGACAAGGTCTTAGAAATAGGTCCAGGAATGGGCGTACTCACTCAGTTTTTACCCTGGAAAGAAGGCAAAGTTTCCCTGATCGAATTAGACAGTGAATCCATAGAATACCTACAAGCGAACTATGTTAACATGATCGATAAAATCCATGAAGGAGATTTTTTAAAAATCGATTTAAGCACTTTAATGGGGAAAGCCCCTTTTGCTATTATTGGCAACTTCCCTTATAATATCTCTACACAAATTGTATTTAAAACCTTAGAGAACAGGGATCAGATCCCTTTTTTTTCTGGGATGTTCCAAAAAGAAGTTGCGCAGCGCATTTGTGAACCTCCAGGAACAAAGAAATACGGCATACTATCGGTTTTGACGCAACTTTTTTATGAGGCCAAATATGAATTTACGGTTCCCCCAGGAGTCTTTAATCCCCCTCCAAAGGTAGACTCTGGCGTACTTACCCTTAAGCGGAAAGCAATTTACACCCTAGATTGCAACGAAAAACTTTTGTTCAAAATTGTAAAAATGAGCTTCCAACAAAGACGTAAAACTTTACGTAATAGCTTAAAAACCCTTGGGCTTCCTAAAAATATTACAGAAGATAGTATCTTTGACCTGCGTCCCGAGAAACTCTCTGGAGACGACTTTATTGCGCTAACCAAAAAAATTGACCATGGCCAACTTCCAACTTGACGATGATTATGTAGGAGCAATAAAGTCCCTTATCCAAAAACAAAAGGATAAAAAACTCAAAAAACAGGTCCACGAATTACACTATGCAGATATAGCAGAGCTCATTGAAGAACTCGCTTTAAACGATGCAATCTATCTGGTTAAATTACTCGATAGCGAAAAAACTGCCGATGCCCTAGCAGAGGTGGACGAAGACTTTCGTGAAAAAATCTTAGGTCAACTTTCTGCCAAAGAAATCGCAGAAGAAGTAGAAGAACTCGATACAGATGATGCCGCAGACATCATTGCAGAACTACCCGAAGATCGCCAAGAAAAAGTCCTCTCTCAAATTGAAGATACCGATCACCTCAAAGACATTCGCGAACTTTTAAAGTACGAAGAGGATACTGCAGGGGGTTTAATGGCAAAAGAATTGGTCAAAGTGCACGAAGACCTAAGCGTACTCAAGTGTGTCAATGCCATGCGAAAACAAGCTGAAGAGGTGACCCGCGTACACTCTATTTATGTAGTGAATGCAAAAAATCAATTACTGGGTCGTCTTTCTTTAAAAGACTTATTGACTGCGAACTCAAAAGCGATTGTCAAAGACATTTATATCCCTAAAGTGGACTTTGTCACCGTAGATCAAGATGTGGAAGAAGTCGCAAGAATCATGTCAAAATATGACCTCGAGGCCATTCCAGTTGTCAACGATAAAAAAGAATTATTAGGGCGTATTACCATTGATGATATCGTCGATGTTATCAGAGAAGAAGCCGATAAAGATTACCAACTTGCCGCAGGTATATCGAACGATGTAGAGGCAGATGACACCATCTGGGAACTCACCCGTGCCCGTTTACCCTGGCTATTCCTTGGATTATTAGGAGGTTTAGGCAGTGTTTTTATTTTAAAAGATTTTGAAACGATCATGAATCAACCGCGATTGCGCAGTTTATTCTTTTACACCCCATTGATTGCCGCCATGGCAGGCAATGTAGGGGTGCAATCCTCTGCCATTATTGTTCAAGGTTTAGCCAATGACATCATCAAAGGGTCTATGCTTCAACGGCTTTTTAAAGAGGTGGGATTGAGCTTAATCAATGGCTTTTTATTAGCACTAGTGTTAATCGGTTTTGGCCAAATCATGGGCCAGGAATTAATCTTGAGTCTAACCGTTGCGGGCTCGATGATGGGAGTAATCGTTATGGCAGCATTGATTGGCACCTTTGTACCGATTGTCCTTGACAAACGAGGTATCGATCCAGCCATTGCTACTGGTCCATTTATTACCACTGCAAACGACATCTTTGGGATCTTCCTTTTCTTCTTTATGGCACAGGCCATTTTAGGTTTTTAAACAATCGTTATGCGCATTCTTCACCTTGACGAAAACCATCCCTTACTTGTAAAAGAACTTGAAAAAGCAGGCTTTCAAAATACCCTAGCTTATACCGCATCAAAAAGCGAAATCGAAAGAACCTTAAAAGATTACAACGGACTAGTAGTGCGTTCTCGCTTTCCGATTGACGCTTCATTTTTAGCCAAAGGAACGAACTTAAAATTTATCGCCCGTGTTGGCGCCGGAGTAGAAAACATTGATCAAGAAGCTGCAAAAGAACTAGGCATAGAACTTTTTGCAGCCCCTCTAGGTAATGCAAACGCTGTGGGTGAACACGCCCTGGGCATGCTTTTAGGTTTGATGAATAAACTGCGCTTAGCCCATCAATCCATCCAAGCGGGAGAATGGCTACGCGAAACCCACCGTGGCGAAGAACTAGAAGGAAAAACAGTAGGGATTATTGGCTATGGCAATATGGGGAAAAGCTTCGCCAAAAAGTTATTAGGCTTTGATGTAAAGGAAGTCATTTACTACGATATCGAAACAAAACCTTCTGATGATTTTGCCCGTCAAGTCGCATTAGAAGAATTACAAGCAAAGGCCGAAGTCTTAAGCTTACATACCCCACAAACAACATTGACCAAAGGGATGATTAATGCCGCTTTTTTAGCTAAAATGCAGCAGCCTTTTTGGCTCATCAATACTGCTAGAGGCAGTGCAGTAAAAACAAGAGATCTCGTACAAGCCCTGAAAAACGGAACAGTAAAAGGAGCTGCACTTGATGTCCTAGAATATGAAAAAAGCTCTTTTGAAAATCTCTTTTCTACAGAAATCTCTAGCGACTTTAGCTATTTATTAGCTGCTGACAACGTTTTACTTTCTCCTCATGTTGCTGGGTGGAGTATAGAAAGTCACCGCAAACTAGCCCAAATAATCGTCCACCAAATTATTTTAAACTACAAGCAACTCTAGTTGGTTAAAACCACTTGCAAAGTCTCTCTTGTACGTTGTTCTAACAAAATCTTTTCGCCATAACTGCGCACCTTTTCTTTTGCTGCTTGATCAAAATGACGCACGGTGAATAGATTCACATCTTCTGTAACCGTTACTTTAAACTTCGCTCTTAGTTCTGCTAATAACTCCTCTAGACGGTTGTATTTATTGTTCACCACAACAGAAAAACTAATGGCTGAATTTTGAATCAATTCCACCCGCATTTGAAAACGAGAGAGTAGGGCAAAAATTTCAGAAATATTGTCTTCTACGATAAAGGAAAAATCGAGGGAAGAGAGTTTTAATAAAACTTGGTCTTTTTTAATGATGTAGCAAGGCACATATGGCTCGAGCGTTTGCCCTTTAGACACCGCTGTACCCTTTCCTTCTGGGGCGATAAACGAACGCACATAAAGTGGGATTTCTTTGCGTTGTAAAGGTTGTAAGGTTTTGGGGTGGATTACAGAAGCTCCATAAAAAGCTAATTCAATGGCCTCGCGATAGGAAATTTGATTTAATAAAACCGTGTCTTCAAAATGACGTGGATCTCCGTTCAATACCCCAGGAACATCTTTCCATATGGTAACTGATTCTGCCCCTAAAGCATAACCAAAAATCGCCGCAGAATAATCTGAACCTTCGCGCCCTAAAGTAGTCGTAAAGTTATTTGCATCACTTCCTATAAAGCCTTGAGAAACAATTAATTTTGCCCCGTTGACTTGTTCTTTGATTTTAGTTTGGGTCAACTCCCAGTCTAAATTCGCATCGCGATAATAATCATCTGTTTTAACACATTGACGTGCGTCTAACCATTTTGCTGGTAGACCGATAGAGACTAAATAATCCACAATAATAGTCGTCGATAACAACTCTCCAAAACTTACTGTTTGATCGTAAACAAAACTGTAATTAGGGGCCTTATTATGCTTAAAAAAAGTAGCCAACTCCTGGATTAACCCACGCACTTTCTCCACTAAAGGAGTTTTGTTTTCCCCTAATAAATCCGCTACAATATTTAAATGAAAGGCCTCTAACTCTTGCAGAGCAGTTTTTAATTGACCAGGATTATTTAGATAGGTTTCCACCACTGCTTCTAGGGCATTAGTGGTTTTCCCCATTGCTGACACAATGATCAACACATCTTCATGGCCAACTTTTTTTAAAACATTGGCTACATTTTTTACACTAGATGCATCTTTTACAGATGCCCCTCCAAACTTAAATATCCTCATTTTTCTTTCGCTAAATAGTGTTGCATCGCAACCTCGTCCATTTGTACAGTGCACCAGTCATTTAAGACATTTGCACCACTTTTTTTATAAAAATTTACTGCAGGGGTATTCCAATCTAGGACAACCCATTCTATGCGTCTTACTTTTTGCGAAGCGGCATAATCAATAAAGGCAGTATATAATGCTTTTCCTACTCCGGTACCACGTTCTGACTGAGTGACAATCAAATCTTCCAGATGCAAGGTTGGGCCTTTCCAAGTCGAATAACGGGGATAAAACAATGCCATCCCAATAATGCTTTCTCCTTTTTCTGCCACAATACATTTAAATTTTGACCTATCGCCAAAGGCATCACGGATCAAGTCAGCTGCTGTTATAACGACAGCATGGGGTTCCTTTTCGAAATCGGCTAACTCTTGGATCAAAGCCATAACCGATGTCATATCCCTTTCTTCTGCAAAACGTAAATTCACTGCATTCATGTGACAAAAATAGTATTGTTAATAGGATTGTACTTTGTTTAATTAGTTTTTTCACAATTTGTTAGAAAACCGTGAGATTCGATTTACCACCAGTTAGCAATCGCTTGACCAAAGGCCATGGGGTTTTCTGCATGTAACCAATGTCCTGCCTTTTCTATGGTAACTAGTGTGTTTTGAGGGAAGTGATGTTGCAGTAATAGCTCATCCCCTGCTTCAATATAGCCTGAATGTTCTCCTTTCAAAAAAAGGGTCTTTCCGGGGTACTGCATCTCTTGTGAAAGACTTGTTCCTATTTGATCACTAGCATTTTTTAAAACAGCAATGTTGATTCGAAGCCCCAATTGTGTTGGTGTTACCCGATAAATGTTTTTTAATAAAAATTGACGTATTCCAGCTTCTTTAATAAAGTTAGAAAGCGTTTGGTCTGCTTCTTTTCGGCTAGTGATTTGACTAAAATTTAAGGCTGCAAGACCATTTAATATTTGCTGATGATGTGGGGGATATGCCTTTGGAGCAATATCTGCCACTATTAATTGGGTTACTTTTTCTGGATTCGTACAAGCAAATTGCATGGCTACTTTCCCGCCCATAGAATGACCTAGGAGTGTCGCTTCTGCGATTTTATGAGCATCGAAATACTTCAAAAGATCTTCTGCCATAAAATCATAATTGAAGTCATCGCTCCAAAAACTTCTTCCGTGATTGCGTTGATCAATAAGGTGGACGCGCCAGCCTTTTGTTGCCCAGTGTTTTGCATGGGTTTTCCAGTTGTCACCCATCCCTAAAAACCCGTGTAAAATCAAGAGGTCTTTCTCGCCTTCCCCTATGATGAGGCTATGCAAAACATCCATTAGGCCAAAAGAGATAAATAGCGTTTTACAACCGTTTCAAAGCCTAAATAAAGGGACTCACTCATTAATGCATGCCCTATAGAAACCTCTAATAAATCGGGGATTTCTTGTGCAAAAAAAGCGATGTTTTCTAAACTTAAATCATGTCCAGCATTAATACCTAGCCCTAATTTATTTGCTAGAATTGCTGCTTCGCGGTAGGGTGCAATGGCAGCTTCTTTATTAGATAAATATTTTTCGGCATACGCTTCTGTATACAATTCGATACGATCTGTTCCTGTGGCTACTGCTCCTTCAATCATTTTTAGATCTGGATCGACAAAAATAGAGGTGCGAATTCCCGCAGCTTTAAATTGTGCAATAACCTTTTTGAGAAAGTCAGCATTATCAAGGGTATCCCATCCTGCATTTGAGGTAATGGCATCTTCTGCATCTGGTACAAGGGTAACTTGGGTAGGTTTTATGGCTAAAACCAAATCCAAAAATTCAGGAATTGGATTCCCTTCTATATTGTATTCTGTGGTTACTACAGTGGGTAAACCTTTGGCATCATCATAACGAATATGTCGCTGATCTGGTCGTGGATGTACCGTGATGCCTTGGGCACCAAAGGTTTGCAAATCTATTGCAACCTTTAAAAGATCAGGCACATTCCCTCCTCTTGAATTGCGTAAAGTGGCAACTTTATTAACGTTAACGCTTAATTTAGTCATCTTACTTTTTTTGAGTAAAATTACAAACTTTGTCCCCGCTACCCTATCAAATTGAATGAAAAACAATAGCGAAGGGATAGCTTGGGTTTTGACCACCATATTTTCGTAAGTTTGTATAAAACATAGTGCATGCAAATTGCAGTCCTTTGCCCGTTTATGAAACCCGTCTCCATAGGTTATGCCGAAGGCATTATCGAACATTTGATGGGATTAAAAGTAAAAGTCATTGTCGATGAACAATTACATGCAGGCTTAGAAAACCTTCCGTTAAAAGAACAACTAAACGTTTTTAAAACCCTTGATAGCAGTACAGATTTCCTTATTTGTATTGGCGGTGATGGTTCTATGTTACAAGCTGTAACAAGAGTAAAAGACAGTGGTGTTCCCATTCTAGGGATAAATACTGGGCGTCTAGGCTTTCTTACGAGCTTACAAAAAGAATCTCTCAACAAAGGTCTAGAAGCCCTTTGGGAAAAGAAATATAGCTTAATTGAAAGAACTCTTTTAGAGGTCAAATTAGGTCAAGAACAAAAATTATTAGGGGACTTTCCTTATGCGCTAAATGAAATCAGTGTAAGTAGAAAAGACAGCGCTTCTTTGATTAGTGTTAAAGTTCAAATTAACCATCACGAATTAACCACCTATTGGGCAGATGGCTTAATAATATCCACTCCTACGGGTTCTACTGGCTATAATTTAAGTAGTGGCGGACCTATTCTATTACCCGGAACACCAGCTTTAGTAATGACTCCTATCGCCCCGCACAACCTCAATATTCGCCCTTTGGTTTTACCTGATAATTCTGTGATTCAACTCAAAGTTTCTGGAAGAGAAGAACAACATCTTCTATCGCTAGACTCTCGTTTGGTTACCCTTCCACATAATACTCCCATTCACATTCAAAAAGCAGACTTCTCGATATCGACAATTCAGTTTGATGATTCGGCATTCTACAACACTTTAAGAGAAAAATTATTTTGGGGCTTAGACAAGAGAAATTAAACAATAAATCTGTCTAAAATCAGTTTAATGTAATAGTAGTGTCCAGGCGTATCGCTTGCACACTATTTGCACCCTAAACTGAATGAAAAGGATCGGCTTACTTATTGTATTTTTTTATTGCTTTCTATCTGCAAAAGCACAGATCCATGAATTAGGTGTTTTTATAGGAGGCAGTAATACCATTGCCGATATTGGACCGACAAAATTTGTCTATGCTAACTCTCCAGCTTTAGGCTTAATTTACAAATGGAATATCACCACGCGTTATGCTATAAGGGCAAGTTTAATCAACAGTAAGCTCAAGAGTTATGACACTTATGCGCAAGATTTGAGTCGTTTCAACCGATTTATTGCGGTGGATAATACCATTAACGAATTCTCCCTGGGGTTTGAAGTCAATTTTTTTGAGTTTAATCTGCATGATGATGACAAAGAATTTACCCCTTATGTTTATGCTGGAGTAAGTTACTTTGCCTATGATCTACTAGAGATACCTCTAGGACACCCCGCCCCTGGATTTCCTATTGAAAAAGTGGGCGGTGAGATGGATTTGTCTATCCCAGCAGTAGTGGGGGTTAAAGCTAGTCTTTCACCCTTATTCGTCTTGAGTTTAGAGACAGGGATTCGCTATGCATTTACCGATAATATTGACGGTAGTGCACCAGATAATACTGCCCTTCAAAGGGGGGCTGCCTATAATAATGACTGGTATGTCTTTACTGGCTTCACTTTTAGTTATACCTTTGGTCAAATTCCGTGTTATTGTAAAGAAAAGAAATGATAGACGAAACCAATTTGCCGAAACACATTGCCATTATTATGGACGGGAATGGACGATGGGCAAAATTAAAAGGAAAGAATAGGGTTTTTGGTCATCGCAATGGAACCGAAGCCGTTCACAAAGTTGTTGAAGCTGCTGCAAGAATGCAGATTGAGCATTTGACACTTTATGCTTTTTCCACTGAAAATTGGAATCGCCCTCAACAAGAAGTAAGCACATTGATGGATCTGTTAATCAGAGCATTAAGAAGAGAGTTGAACAAGATGGTTAAAAACAACATTCAACTTAAAAGCATAGGGGATATTAGCAAATTACCTACTGAGGTAGAAAAAGAATTAATCGATACGATTAACAAGACAAGAGACAATGATGGAATGATTCTTACCCTAGCATTAAATTATGGTGCAAGACAGGAATTAACTCAAGCCATGCAACAAATTGCGAGCAAAGTTAAAAATAACATAATTTCCCCCGAAAATGTTGATGAAACCATTATTAATAAGCATCTTTACACGCAAAATTTACCTTCGGTAGATCTATTAATTAGAACTAGTGGAGAACAAAGAATAAGTAACTTTTTATTGTGGCAAATTGCCTATGCCGAGTTGTATTTCTCAGAGGTGCTATGGCCCGATTTTAATGAAAAACATTTTGAAGAAGCAATTACTAGCTACCAAAAACGAGAACGTAGATTTGGAAAAACAAGCGAACAACTCATCAGCTAAACCTTTTTTCAGCACAGTTATAGCATGCTCCCTTTTTGTAATGCTTTTCTTTTGCAATCTCACAGCCAGCGCGCAAACATCCAAATTTGTGTCTGGAAAAGAATACACCATTGATTCCATCCAGGTTGTAGGACTAAAAAGCTTTAGTGAAAAAACAGTGGTTTCTTACAGTGGACTAAGAAGAGGGCAAAAAGTACGTCTTCCAGGAGATCAAGTTAGTTCTGTGATCAATAAACTTTGGAATCTTGATTTGTTTTCTGACATTAACTTCTATGCTATTAATGTAAAAGAAAATAGCCTTACGCTACAAATCGAAATAGAAGAACTACCCACCCTTAATGAGGTAAAAATTTACGGTATAAAAAAAGGGAAAATTCAAGGTATCATTAATGATACAGAATTGGAAAAAGGGAAAAAACTATCTGAAAGTTTTTTAACTAATACTAAAAATTACATCACCAATAAATATAAACAAGAAGGTTTCCTCAATACAAAGGTCACGTTAAATACTATCCCAGATTCTACCAGCGTGAATACGTTTAATATGGTCGTGAATATTGACCGTGGAAGTAGAGTAAAAATTAAGGATATAGTATTTAATGGGAATGAAAAGTTTAAAAGCAATAAACTCGCCAGTAAACTTAAAAACACAAAACAAAAAGCCTTTTATCGTTTTTGGAAATCTTCTAAATTCATTCCAGATGAATTTGATGAAGACAAAAAAGATCTCATTAATTTCTTTAAAGAAAAAGGATATCGCGATGCGCGTATCTTAAAAGACAGTGTCATCATAAATAAAGACAATACGCTAACCCTAGAATTTGATGTAGAAGAAGGAGGTCGCTACTATTTCGGGGATATTGTCTTTTTAGGAAATGCAGCTTATACAGATTACCAACTCGCTTCTGTTTTAGGAATTAAAAAGGGAGATGCTTATAACGGGGTCCTACTCAAGAAAAGAATTGCGGACGACACAAAACCAGATGGTCAAGACATCACTAACCTCTACCAAAATAGCGGGTATTTGTTCTCTAACATCAATGCAGTAGAAGTAAGTGCAGCTGAGGACACCATCAATTTTGAAATTCGAGTTACCGAAGGAAAATTAGCTTCTTTTAATAAGATAACGGTTGTAGGGAATGAAAAAACAAATGACCATGTGATTTTTAGAGAACTGCGAACAAAGCCAGGAGAATTATACAGCAAAGACAAAGTTGTTAGAACGGTTAGAGAATTAGGTCAACTAGGCTTTTTTGATGCAGAACAAATTTCTCCAGACTTTAAGAATGTAGACCCTAATGCGGGGACGGTAGATATCGAATTTGGTCTACAAGAATCTGGTGCAAGTCAAATTGAATTACAAGGTGGTTATGGTGGCGGTGGATTTATTGGGACACTAGGATTGTCGTTCAATAACTTCTCTATGCGAAATATTTTTGATAAAGAATCATACAAACCAGTGCCTTCTGGAGATGGACAGAAACTTAGTCTTCGCTTACAAGCCAGTCAATTTTTCAATACCTATAGTTTTACATTTGCAGAACCATGGTTAGGCGGAAGACAACCCGTACAATTCTCTACTTCATTATCTCGTACAAACCAATTTAGATATGATTTCTTAACTGGTCGTGCAGATAAATCACAATCCTTTGAGATTAGCAGTATAACTTTAGGACTGGCAAAAAGACTAAGGGTTCCAGATGATTATTTTACACTTTCTCAAGCCCTGACATATCAGTACTACAATCTTAAAAATTATTTTACTGGACTATTTACATTTGGTAACGGAGTATCGAATAATATCTCTTACACCGTCGCTTTATCTAGGAACAATACTTACACTAATCCAATCTTTCCATTAGGAGGCTCAAATTTTGTGCTTAGCGCGAAATTCACTCCTCCATATTCGCTATTTGAAGATGTTGATTATGAAAATCTAGAGAATTTACCTGCCTATCAAAGCATTAATGCTGAGGGTGAAATGGTCGCAGATCAAGGGAAAATTGACCAAGAGAGATTTCGTTTTTTAGAATACTATAAATTAAAATTCACTGGTACATGGTATACTAAGCTTTTCGATAAGTTAGTTTTAAAAACACAAACTGATTTTGGTTTCTTAGGCACTTATAATAGTAAAAGAGGAGAAATTCCATTTGAGCGTTTCTACATCGGTGGAGACGGTATGGCAAATAATTTTGCACTAGATGGCAGAGAGGTTGTTGCCTTACGTGGCTATCCTAACCAGGGGCTTTCAAGTAGAGATGGATCCACTGTCTATAACAAGTTTACTTTAGAGTTGAGATATCCCATTACCTTAAAACCTACGGCTTCTATCTATGCGTTGTCTTTCTTAGAATCAGGAAGAGGTTATGAGGGTTTTAAAAACTTTAATCCATTTAACGCAAACAGATCTGCTGGTGCAGGGGTACGTATCTTTATGCCCGCCTTTGGACTACTGGGAATTGACTTTGCTTATGGATTTGACAATGTCGATCTCACGCGAACTACTCCTAATGGCTGGGAGACACATTTTATCATTGGTCAACAATTTTAGTATATTTGTCTAAATAATTCATTATGAAAGCTCTTCGCCCCTTGCTTTTTGTTTTTTTTCTTAGCCTTGTACAACAATCTTTTGCACAAAGAGGCGTAAGACTTGCCTATATTGATATGGATGAAATCCTAGAAAATGTAGAAGAGTATAAAACAGCTAGTACCCTCTTAGACAAAAATGTTGCCACTTGGAAAAAAGATATAGAGCTCAAAAAAATGGAGCTTAAAGGAAGAGAAGAGCAAATGCAGGCAGAAAAAGTATTGTTAACGCAAGAATTGATTGAGGACCGAAAAGAAGAACTTACTATTTTTCGTTCAGAAATTATTGACTTGCAAACAAAGTACTTTGGGCCTAAAGGAGACTATATCCAGCAAAAGAATAACATTTTAAAACCAATACAAGACCGCGTACTTTCAATTGTGCGTAAAATCGCACAAGAAAAAAAGTATGATTTTGTATTTGATCGCTCTTCAGACTTGGTTATGCTATATTCCACAAAAAATTACGATATTAGCAACTTAGTTTTGCAACGTATTAATACGCAAGAGCGAATTAAAGCGAGAAAGAAACAAATTGAAGAACGTAAAGCTCAAATTGAGCAACGAAAAAAAAATTAAACACGACTAATTAATCTAATAATGAAAAACCTAAAATCACTTTTTATTGCCATAATTATGGCACTCCCAATGACTTTTTCTTATGCGCAATCTAAAGTTGCTCATATTGACACTCAAAAACTTATTGGTGAAATGCCTGAGGTAATTGCTGCACAAAAACAATTGGAGCAATTAGAAAAAACCTACGCTACAGAAATTGAGAACACTTATAAAGAGTTCCAAACTAAAGCACAATCTTATTCTGCTGATGCTGCTAATCAAACTGACGTAACGAATCAAGCGCGTCAAAAAGAATTAGAAACTATGCAACAGAACATCAACCAATACAGAGAAACAGCTGCACAAGACTTACAGAAAAAGCAAGTCGAAATGATGCGCCCTTTGTACGACAAAGCAAGAGTTGCTATTGAAAAAGTAGCTGCTGGACAAGGTTTTGATTATGTACTTGATGCTTCTGCTGGAGGAAGCGTTATCATGGCCAAAGGAAAAGACTTAATGGCTGATGTTAAAGCTGAGTTAGGATTTTAATTCAACCGTTAATCTAATATAAAGTCACTTAGTTATAAGTGGCTTTTTTTTTACCATGAAACGACCCATAGGCTTTTTTGATTCAGGTATTGGAGGGATGAGTTTACTCCCTGCAGTTGAAGCGTTACTTCCTCAAGAAAGTATTTGTTATATCGCAGATCATGCCTATTCTCCCTATGGTGATAAACCACTTGATGTTGTCTTAAATAGGGCTAGAGAGATCACTAAGAAACTTATTGAACTTGATTGCAAGCTTATTGTCCTAGCCTGCAACACTGCTACAACACAAATTATCGATCAATTAAGGGCAGAATTCCCTTTGTCTTTTGTGGGGATTGAACCTGCCATTAAACCAGCTGCACTTGCGACAGAAACAGGAAAAGTAGGGGTCTTAGCTACAAAAGGCACTTTAGATAGTGAACTCTTTCACCAAAGTGTGAAGGACTACGGTAATGAAATTACTATTGTCAAGCAAATCGGTAAAGGTTTAGTCGATTGTGTCGAGGAGGGTAAAAGAGAAGATCAACAGACAAGGATGTTGTTAGAGTCTTATTTAAACCCTATGATAGCAGAAGGAATAGATACACTTGTTTTAGGATGTACTCATTACCCTTTCTTAATCCATACGATTGAACAAATCCTTCCTTCAAGTGTACGGGTAATTGACAATAGCCAGGCTATTGCAAATCAAATTAAACGCTTGCTTAAAAACGAAAAAAATTTAGCAACAAAGGATACCGAGAAACAACTGTATTTCTTTTCTACCCAAAAAGAAAATAACTTAGCCTTATTTACTTCTGCTCCGGTGGAGTACCTTCCGCTTTAAACCAACCGGAATACATTAAATAATTTTGGGCGATTCTTTCAATCTCTCCTTTTTGTAAGGATGGATCAACATCTTTTATCTTTTTAGCAGGAATCCCCGCATAAATAGCCCCTTCTTCGACAATAGTCCCTTGAGTAACAACACTCCCAGCAGCAATAATACTATTTGATTGTATAACACAATTATCCATAACAATACTTCCCATACCGATGAGCACGCGATCGTGTAAAGTACAACCGTGAACAATTGCGTTGTGCCCTATAGAAACATCATTCCCGATAGTTGTTCCTGCTTTTTTATAAGTAGCGTGAATTACTGCCCCGTCTTGAATGTTAACTCGATTACCAATGCGAATATGGTGTACATCTCCCCTAACCACCGCTTGAAACCATATAGAACATTGATCTCCCATGGTCACTTCTCCTATCAGAGTAGCATTTTCGGCGATAAAACAATCTTTTCCCCAACTGGGGGTGAACCCTCGAACTGACTTTATAAGCATAACATTAATTTGAAGAAAGGTAAAAAATGATTCTGTTTAAAACCATCTCTTGAAGAGACTTTTATGTAATTTTGAAAAAAAAAGAATGAGCCATTTTATTGTTACCCCCTTTATCAAGAACGATAACAAATTCGCGTTATTTACTGTGAATGCTTCTTTTGGTGTAAAAGAAAATAAAACCTTTAATTCTGTAGAAGACGCAAAAGACTTTCCGCTGGTACAGCAAATGTTTTATTTACCTTTTGTCAAGTCTGTTGAATTAATGGACAATGGCTTAGCCCTAGAACGCTTTGATATTTTAGATTGGAAAGATGTGATTGACGAAGTAGGTCAAGAGATCCAAAAATACTTGAACGATGGAGGAAAAGTAACTGAAGCGTCTGACCTTAAAAAGGTTCCGGTGACTGTGTATGCAGAAAGTACTCCCAATCCCAGCGTAATGAAGTTTGTGGCAAACAAGATGTTAGTTGATGCCGTTTTTGAATTCAAATCTATCGAAGACACCTCAACTGCTCCTCTAGCAGCAGCACTCTTTCAATTTCCATTTGTAAAAGAAGTTTTTCTTGATACCAATTATATTTCGATCAATAAAAAAGAAGAGATAGAATGGGAAACCATCGTGATGGAAGTAAGAGAGTTTATCCGCGCTTATATTGAAGACGGGAAAACGATTGTTACTTTGGCTTCGCCATCAAAAGAAACTTTTTCTTCTAGTGCAACTCCTTTAGAGGATCTTGACGAAACATCTCAAGAAATTGTAAAGATTATCGAAGATTATATAAAACCCGCAGTCGCATCTGACGGGGGGAATATCCTTTTTGACAACTATAATACCGAAGACAAATCGGTTCAAGTGGTCTTGCAAGGAGCGTGCAGTGGTTGTCCTTCTTCTACCATTACTTTGAAGAATGGGATCGAAACCATGCTCAAAGAAATGCTTCCTGGGAAAGTAGCTACGGTTACAGCACTCAATGGCTAAGGGGCCTTCTTCAAAAAAAAATGTACTTGCTCATGCGCAAAGTCCCTACCTTTTGCAGCATGTAAACAATCCGGTAGATTGGTTTCCATGGGAAGAAGCACAGCTTGAAAAAGCACAAAAAGAAAACAAACTTGTCATTATTAGTATTGGGTATGCAGCCTGTCACTGGTGCCATGTAATGGAGCATGAATCCTTTGAAGACGAAGCAGTTGCTAACTTGATGAACAATCATTTTGTAAGCATTAAAGTCGATCGAGAAGAACGTCCAGATATTGATCACATCTATATGCAGGCACTTCAAATTCTTACAGGTCAAGGCGGCTGGCCATTAAACATCGTTGCGCTACCAGATGGTCGTCCCGTGTGGGGAGGTACCTATTTCCCAAAAGCGCAGTGGATGGATTATCTCCAGCAAATTGTTAGCCTTCATCAAAAAGAGCCACAGCGATTACTCGACTATGCCAACCATCTTGAAAAAGGAATGCAACAACTTGAGCTAGAGAAAAGCAAGGACGAACTCGACTTAGTAAAAGAAGATCTCGAAAAAACCCTTTCGCTTTTTAATGCTAAACTCGATCTTAAATACGGGGGATTAGTAGGCGCGCCAAAGTTTATGATGCCCACACTAATCGACCTTTTTCTTTCTACTACTCCATTAGAAAAACACGCCCATTTCACCCTAGAAAAAATTGCGCTAGGGGGTGTCTTTGACTTAATCGGTGGTGGATTTTCGCGTTATGCTGTGGACGAAAAATGGCATGTACCACACTTTGAAAAAATGGGCTATGACAACGGGCAACTACTCTATAGCTATAGTAGTGCTTATGAGGCAAAGCCAAATGAATTATACAAGGAAGTGGTCGATAAAACGATTGCCTTTCTCCTAAGGGAGTTAAGCGCCCCAGAAGGGGGCTTTTATGCCGCACTAGACGCAGATAGCCTAGACGAGCAAAAACAGCTCACAGAAGGCGCATATTATGTGTGGACGATTAAAGAGCTAGAAGCTTTGGGGCTTTTAGCGGAAGAACATTTTAGTGCATATTTTGGCATAAACGAAGATGGCTATTGGGAAAAGGATCAATATGTTTTTTATAGAAAAAAATCCCTTGACCACTATATTGAAGAAAATCAATTAGACGCATCTTTTAAAACTAAAGTAGCGCAATGGGAACAACTGCTAACTAATACACGTGATAAAAGATCCTACCCTCGCCTTGATGATAAAATTATCTGCTCTTGGAATGCTTTAATAGGAAGAGGTTTATTGAAGGCGGCAAAAGTTTGGGAGAATGATCACTATTTCAGCCTTTCTAAAAAACACTTAGTTTTTATAGAAGACTATTTTCTTCGTAAAGACGGGGGGCTGTATCGCCTCAATAAAGCGACAGCTGACCCAGTCAATGGTTTTCTTGAAGATTATTGTCATCTTATCGCCTATTATCTCGATGCCTATGAAGTCTTTTTTGATCCCTTTTTTCTAGAAAAAGCGGCTAAATTAATTCACTACTGCAACACCCACTTCAAGACAGACACAGCAGCTTTATTTCAATTTGCTGAAGAAGAAAAACTAATCCTTCAAACAAAAGAAGTCAACGACAATGTTATCCCTTCATCAAATGCTATAATGGCCGAAAATTTAATGCGAGCTAGTGTTCATTTAGGCAAGATGGAATGGCTTTTACAAGCCAAAAAGATGATCGCCCTTGTCGGGAAAGAAATCTTAGACTATCCTAGAGCCTACAGTACCTGGCTAAGACTTGCTTTGAGTCTGCAAGAAACTAGTATTGAAATTGTAGTTGTGGGACCAAAGGCGATAGCATGGATCAGTGATTTACAAAAATCATATTTGAAAGTAACCCACTGGGCGGCAAGTAAAACTGCTTCAAATTATCCCCTGTTTAAAGGAAGATTCCAAGAGGGGAAAACATTAATCTATTTGTGTAAAAACAATCAATGCAACTTAGCTTATGCTTCACTAGAAGAATTTAAAAAGAACGAAGCGCTTAGTTAGATTTTGCAGTATTGCCATAAAAATCTTTTAAATAAAAAGGTTCAAAATAAGCAACGTCTTCCCATTGCTTCTCTACAAACTTTTTCGTTACAAGGCTCACCATATCACGTGCAGAAGGGACTACTATCTCTGTTTGATAATCAAAGTCATCTCCCACTAAAATCGTTTTACACTTTTCTGCTCCACTGCCAATGATCACTTTTTTCCCAGCAGGGAGATCTTCGATCCAATCTGGGGTAATGATTATTGAAGATGTGGGTTGAACAATAGCATAAGCTGCATCGAGGGTCATGGTAAACACCTCCATTCTTCTGGCATCAATCATGGGTACAATATGTACCCCTTTATCAACTTTGGCTTGCTGTGCAAGAACTTCAAGAGAATTAACTGTCATTAAGGGAATATCATTAGCATAACAAATCCCTTTAGCCGATGATACCCCTATCCTTAACCCGGTATAAGAGCCTGGGCCCATACTAACCCCTACTCCAGCAAGAGATTGTATAGCAACTCCTGCCTCTTTTAAAGCAGCTTCAATAAACAAATGGAGGTAATCACTGTGCCTAAAATCGGGTGCGTTGCTTTCTTTACAGTATAGTAATGCTCCATCTAGGGAAACTGCAACAGAACAATTTGTGGTGGCTGTTTCTATATGTAAAAGGTATTCTTTCATTAGTCCGTTGCGAAAATTTTAAAATTCAAGGGGTATCCCAAAATAGAAATCTAAGACCTTCAATTTAAAGATATAATCATACTTGGCACGAACTTCATCAGATACCGCAGCTTCATACCGTTGTTTAATTTGAGAAAAATTAAAAGAATCTAACACTCCCGCATTAAAACGTTTTTGTGCATTTGTATAGGTAAGTTTTCGAGCTTCTACCGTACTTTTAGCTGCCTCATAAAATGTAGCCGCGCCTTCAGCATCGTTATATGCTTGATTGATGGTAGCCTCTAGATCAAGTTGCTGTTGCTCTTTAGTAAACTCTGAACGAGCAAGATTAATCTTATTGCGTTTTACATTATTTTTTGCCCCAAAGGCATTGAAAATAGGAATGTTTAATTGAATCCCAAAGTTATGTCCATCATTCAATCCCAATTGATCTGCAATAGGTAAAGGATCAACTATTTCTCTTCCTTCAACACGGGTATTGACTACTTCTCCAGACCCTCTAACAAATCCAATAGGAACATCTGTAAACTCTCCTGTCCCTTGAATCCTATCTGCATAAGATAAACGTGTGCTGTAGCCATAAAATGCTCTTAAAGAGGGTTGCAAAGTTCCTTTGGCTAATTTTAAATCTGTTTCTGCTATGGCGACATTTGTCTCTGCTAATTTGATATCATTACGAAAGGTTAAGGCCTTTTCAAATATCTTTTTTGGGGACTCTTTCATGACTTCAGAAAAAGGAACATCTAGATCCACCATTTCAATGTCAAAATTTTCATAATCTGTAATCAACAATAATTGCGCAAGATTGATTTTTGCTAAACGCAAGGTGTTTTCTGCTTGTACAACGACTTGCTTTTGGGTCGCAATATTTGCCTCTAACTCATAAACATCCCCAAGGGTTAAAACCCCAGCTTTGATTAATTCTTTTGAACGACTTAGCTCTACTTCAGATACTTCTAACTGAGCTTGTTGCACCCCTAGAATTTCTTTATTAAACATAATTTGTAGAAAACCATTTGCCACTAATAAGGAGATATCATCACTAATGTCTGCTAATTGATATTGACTAGCAAGTAAGGCTAAATTAGCGCGGTGTAGCTGGTTAAAATTTTGCTTTCCTTTATAGATATCTAAACCTAGATTAACCCCTCCAGAGGAGAACTGTGTGGTCACGTTTTCTAACAATCCTGTAGTAATGTTCTGGTTAAGACCTATGTTCCAAGAGTGATTTGCACTTGCATTTACACTAGGTAAAAAACTGGCAAAAGCAGAAAGTTTATCTAACTCTGCATTTGCATAGTTCAACTCATTTTGCTTAATGGTGATGTTCTTTTCTAAAGCTAGTATAACACACTCTTCTAATGTCCATTGCTTTGTTTGGGCATAAAGGACAGTCCCTAAAGATAAAAGGACCAACGTAAAATAATAGGATACTTTTTTCATGTGATTATTTATTCTTGATCCTCTTCCTCTGATTCGTCTTCTCCGATCTTTTTATCTTCGGTTTTATTCCAAACTTTGATTTTATCTTCTATTGTAATTCCTGAGACAATTTCTACATTAATACCGTCTGAAATTCCTATCTCAATATCTTTACGCTCGAATTTTTGCTCATCAATTTGAATTTCAACATAGGGTTTTTCTGTGTCTTTATCAAACTGTAATAAAGCTTCTGATATAGCGAGGATACTATCTTTTCTTTCTAAAATTAAAGAAGCGTTTGCGCTGTATCCAGCTCGGACAAAAAAGTCATTGTCAAGGGTAACATCACCTTCAATTTTAAATTGAACTGCTCCTTGTTCTTCATTCCCTTTAGGGGCAATAAACTTTAATTTAGCGTCAAATTCTTTGTCTTGAATAGCACCAAGGCTCACTGTTAAGGGCATCCCGATAACGAGTTTCCCTACTTCGGCTTCGTCTACTTTACCTTCAAAGATCATTTTCTTTAAATCAGCGATAATCGCAATGGTAGTTCCCGCGTTAAAAGAGTTACTTTCAATCACTTGATCTCCTTCTTTGACGGGCAGTTCTAAGACGGTACCTGCTACAGTTGCTCTAACATTTGTATTGGCAGAGGCAGATCCACCAGCAGAACCTAGCTTAATGATTTCAAAATCACTCTGCGCATTATTTACGTCTTGCTTTGCACGGTTGAAATTGAGTTCTACAGTTTGAAACTCTTGCTGAGAAATAATTTCTTGTTCAAAAAGGGTCTTATTACGATTGTATTCGATTTGAGCGTTTTTCAGCACAATTTTAGCATTGGCTAAACGACCTTTGGCACTGTTTAACTGGCCTTCGTCTGCTACAACCTTAATTTTTGCTAGCAAATCACCTTCATTGACAAAATCTCCTTCTTCAACATAAAGCGCTTGAAGGATTCCTTGAACTTGAGGTTTAACTTCTACTTCATCTTCTGGGACTACTTTGCCAGTAGCGACAGTTTTTTCTTCGATGGAAGTGATTAAAGCCGTTTCAGTTTCGTAGCTAATAGATGCTTTGCTATTAGATTTGATGAAGTAGGCTGCTGCGAATAATACACCAAAAACAACTATGGCAATGATTAAATAACGGACAATTTTATTCATAATATGGGTTCAATTAATTTTTATTTTATTCTTCTCTTAATGCGTCAATTGGTTTAATACTAACGGCTCTTTGCGCTGGGATTAAACCGATGAGTGTTCCTAAACTAACCATAATGGCTAAAGCTCCTAATACAAAGGAAATAGGCACGGTGGGGTTCGTATAAGGGAAATCTTCAAGGTTGGCTGTTCCAGCGTTAATCCCAGCTAGTACAAAGGCTCCTAATACAATCCCAAAAATTCCTGCAACTGTAGTCAAAAAGACCGATTCTAAAATGATCTGCATGCGAACTTCAGCCGGAGTTGCTCCTAGGGCTCTTCTTACCCCTAATTCTTTAGTGCGTTCTTTGACAGAAATCAATAAAATGTTTCCAATCCCAATGACCCCTGCAATAATCGTAGCAATACCAACTATGAGGGATAAAAAGGTCATTCCTCTAGCAAATCCCATAATGCGGTTAAATACTTCTCCTAGGTTAAAAGAACCAAAGGCTCTTTCGTCTTTTGGGCTTACTCGGTGGATGCGTTTTAATGTTTGCTTGACATCTTTCTCAACTTGAATAACGTCTGCGTCGTCATAGGCGGCGATGGTGAACCATTCGACGTTTTCTCCTGTATTGTATAATTTTCTAAAAGTGGCAAAGGGGATGAAAACATCACCATCACTTTCAAAACCACCACCTTGCACATATTTATGCACGCCGATTATTTGAAAATAAATATCATCAATGCGCACAAATTTCCCTACGGGTTCTTCGTCTGCTTCAAATAACTCTTTTTGAGTTCGCTCTCCAATCACGCATACTTTACGGGCATCGTCTATGTCTGATTGATTGATAAACCTTCCACCGTTGTAAATCTTTTTTGTAGCAATTTTAGTGTATTCTGGGAAATCCCCATAAACATTATAGGTGCCAGATTTAGTCCCTCTTACTATTTGTGAGCCACTGGTTCCGTCAAAAACACCGCGAACATTTCTTGGGGCGATAAATTGTATTTCAGGAACATTATTGCGTAAGGTCTGTGCGTCTTTTAATTTTAACTGTGGGTTTCTTCCGGTTTTAAAACCTTCATATGGTAGGCTTGTACTTTGAGCCCACACAAACATAGAATTCATGGCAATGTTTTCAAACTCACGTTCAAAACCGTTATCTAATCCTTTTGCAGATCCAGATAAAGTGATATAAATAAAGATTCCCCATAAGACACCAATGACGGTAATGATGGTACGCACTTTGTTTTTTTGGATGGAACCAAAAATTTCTTGCCAGGTGTCGCGGTCAAATATGATTTTTAGACTATTCATCTCTTAATGCAACTATAGGTTTAATACTCGCGGCTCGCTTTGCGGGAATATAGCCCGCAATTCCACCAAAGATGATTAAAATCATGGTAGAAAATAGCGCCGTTTCCATGTCGATATAGGGGTTTTTAATAAAATAATCCTCTAGGGATTCTCCCATATTATTGAGAATTAATATCCCAACTCCCATTCCTACATATCCAGAAATGGTGGTGATAAAAATAGATTCTTGAAGAATCATCTGTATCACAGATTTTGGGGTTGCCCCTAGGGCTTTTCTAATCCCTAATTCTTTTGTTCTTTCTTTTACCACAAAAACCATGATATTAGAGATCCCAATGATTCCCGCGATTAAAGTTCCCAAACCTACAAAGGTTACGATAAGCTGTAATACATTAGCGAACTGCTGATTTTGTTTTAGTTGGTCGACAATATTTCGAATAAAAATCCCTCTGGGATCAGTTGGATCAATCGATTTTTTTGCTTTTAAAAATTTGCGCAACTGATTTTCAAAAGCGACTGCTCCTGTATGACCTAATTCTGGTCTAAAAGCAACAATAATTTGGTCTACCTTATCATTTCCTTTTTCAAGTGATTGTCTTGTTGTATACGGGATATAAATAAATCGCTCTTCATTGTCACCCCCTTCGTCTTGAAAAACGCCTACTACCTTAAAAACACTTTTACCTATATCAATAAACTTTCCAACAGGATCTTCTTGCTTAAATAAGTCTCGCGCAACTAAACGACCTATAACAGCATGTTTACTCTTTTTTTTAATGTCTAATTGATTAATATAACGCCCCTTCATGATAATGGTCTTTTCGGCATATTGATGATCGGGAGCAATGCCACGAGTAGTGTAGTTGTCAAATTCGTTTTTATAGCGAACAGAGGCCCCCCTAGAAATTCTAGGCGTGATATATTCTAAAAAGAAAGGGAAATTTTCTTTGATGTCTTTTAAATCATCATTTTTAAATTCAATGCGTCGATTGGATTTAAACCCTTTGTAAGGTTTTGAGGTTTTACCAGCAAATAAAAAAAGAGTGTTTGTGGCATCGTCAAGAAAAAACTCCTTAAAGGTATTTTTTAAACCATTGCCAAAGCCAAAAAGAATAATAAAGATCAAAATCCCTAAAGCAACTGTAAATCCAGAAAGAAAAGTACGCAGCTTATTCTTGCGAATGGTTTCAAATATTTCTTGCCAGCGATCTCGACTAAACATATTGTTCTGCTAAAACCTGGTTTACTTTTGTGTCTTGTATAATCACTCCATCTTTAAGACGCACTATGCGTTTACACATTTGTGCAATATCTTCTTCGTGAGTAACAACTAAAATCGTTTTCCCCTCTTGATTAATTTTCTGAATGATATCCATCACTTCATAAGAGGTTTGTGTATCTAATGCTCCAGTGGGCTCATCTGCCAGTAATAATTTGGGTTCAGAGACTAAAGCTCTTGCAATAGCAACACGTTGCTTTTGTCCTCCAGATAATTCACTAGGCAAGTGGGTTGCCCAATCTGCTAATCCAACACTTGCTAAATATTTGAGGGCTTTATCTTGGCGCTCTTTTCTTTTCATCCCTTGATAATACAATGGGAGAGAAACATTTTCCAGGGCGGTTTTGTAATTGATCAAATTAAAAGATTGAAAAACAAATCCTAAAAATTGATTGCGATACTTGGCTGCTTTGGTTTCATCTAAATCTTCAATTAAAACCTTATCTATTTCATAGGTTCCTGTGTCCAAAATATCTAACATCCCAATGATGTTCAACAAGGTTGACTTTCCAGAACCAGAAGAGCCCATTATAGCGACTAGCTCTCCATCTTCAACGGATAAATTGATCCCTTTTAATACGTGGAGAGAACTGCTCCCCATTTTATAGGACTTGTGTAAATCGTTAATCTGTATCATGGATGATTATGCAATTTTATAACCAATAAGACGCAGGAAAATATATTTTGTTACACTTTAACAAGATTATTTATACATCATCCGGTAGACCACAAAACCAACTCCAGCGACCAATAAATAGGGCATGGCCATTAAGTAAACAATACCATCGTTGATTCCTTTAGCTGTTGCTTGCCCTTCTTCAGACTCCAGTACAGCGCGACACATAGAACATTGCGCTTCTACTTGATCTGGTAAAAACAAGCCAACTAACATGACTAAAGTAAAAAGAAGTGTCTTTTTTTTCATTTAAGAATAATAAGGTGATATCATTAAGTAAATTATTACCCCTGTAATGGTTATATATAACCAAATTGGGAAAGTGATTTTTGCAATCTTTCTGTGCGAAGTAAACTGTTGTGAAATCGCCCTAACATATGAGATTAAAACTAAGGGGATAATTACTACCGATAGAATAATATGAGAAATCAAGATGAAATAATAGGTTGTTTTCACCCATCCCTCTCCACCAAATGGTGTAGGATCTGATGTCAAATGATAGGCCACATACATGACTAGAAAACTAAGAGATAAGCCTATGGCAGTTTTCATCAATTGTTCGTGCAAAGTGATTCTCCTATTTTTAATCGCCCATAATGCAATGATCAAAATCACTGCGGTATACCCATTAATCGCTGCGTAAATGGGCGGTAAAAAAGTAAAGGACTGCACTCCTTCTAATCGTATACGAAACAGTATTGCTACTACTACTGGGATAAGGATAGAAACAGCTATAATTAAGTTCTTATATCTTAAATCATTTGCTTTTAAAGACTCTTTTTTCATACTTATTTTTCGTTTAATAGTTTTTCTATATCAACTAAAAGCTGATCTACTCCTTGTTCTTCATCATCTTCTTGATCAATCCCCATATAATAAACAATGGGATTGCCATAATTATCGCGGCGAGATCGAATAAAACCATTTTGATCGATTAAAGCAAAATAACCTTGATGTTCAAAGCCACCAGCTACTGCTGGATTAATCGATGCAAAAATATTAAAGCCTTTATTCGCAAGCTCATAAACAGTAGGCTTATCTAAGGTTAAAAACTGCCAAGAAGGGTTTTTATCTACATATCCTTCTGCGTATTTTTTTAAGGCCGAAGGAGTATCATTTTCTGGGTCTATGGAGAAAGAAGCAATGGCAAAGTCCTCTCTATCTCCAAATTGATCATACAAGACCTTCATGTTTTTATTCATGATGGGGCAAATCGAAGGACAACGGCTAAAGAAAAATTCAGCAACATAAACTTTACCTAAAAAGTCTTCGTTAGAAATATAAATGCTGTCTTGATTTAAGAATAAAAAATCAGGTACTTTTTTAGCCTCTCCATTAAGGCGAATAAAGTCTAAAGCAGTGTAACCGGGTTTTACTGAACGATTACTACTAATGGTGCTGTTATCTGAGACGCGACCTATTATCTTTGGGATAAATAAATACCCAAAAATTAATAGCACAATGATTAGTCCTATAGTACTGCCCTTTTTCATGCCGTAAAATTAAGGAATTTTAAACTGATGATGGTAAGAAAACTTACTTAGCCCTATCGCTATTGTTCTTTTTTAGAGCTAGACGGTATTCTGCTAAGATTACCTTAACATCGTCGGTCATTTTTTTGTTGAGTTCTGCAACAGAAGAAGTGTTGTACCCAAAGAGAGTTCCTACTTCTTCATCGTCGTCTCTTCCGCGCAATTTTTTTGCACGATCAATGATAAATACAGTAGGGTTACTAAACTTGTCATTTAGGGAAACATCTGTCTCGAAACTGGAGAATAGGGTGCTGATTTCGCTTTGTGCTCCAAAAATAAATTTCCATTTTGATAAATCTGTGGCAGCACCTTTTTGCAACTCGGCTAAAATTTCTTTCACCTTTTCTTGTTGCCCCTCTTCAACGACCATCACAAATTGAAAGTCTTTGAATTCGTAGAAGCGTTTATAGATTTTTTGATTTAGGTTGAAAGCATCTGCTTTTCTCATATCGAGATCACTCCCCCAAAAGCCAACCACAGAAATCATTCCATCAAATTGATGAGAAGAGCCTTTTAAAGTAGACCAGCTATTAATTTCATCTACCTCTTCTGTCAAAACAGGAAGACGTGCAAAATTATTGATGCCAGAAGCAAAGAAAAGATAGATGACCAATGGGAAGATAAAAAGTATCCCAAGGACTAAAAATTTCTTAAAGGCTTCTTTTTTCATTAGGAGAATTTAGAAATTCCAGCTAACGAAACCTGCGTTCATTACATCAAAGATATAATCTGCCTCCACTAATAATATAAAGGCCAAGTAAGGAATTAATATCACTAAAGGAAGTACAATCGACCCTTTCAACGAACCTTTTTCATCGCGAATGTGCATAAAGTCCCAGGCGATATAATAGGCCTTAACAATGGTTAAGATAATGAAGATCCAGTTTAAGATTTTCATTCCAAAAACCATATTCATCAAGCTTTCTGGCTTGATAATACCTAGAACAACTTCGATAGTCGTTACAATAGATAAGAAGATTAATACTCCCCAAATCTTTTGAACATTAGATTTGAATCTTAATAGTCCTCTAAAGATGGCTAATTTTTGATCTGCGTGTGCCATATGTGCTGTAATTTATTGTTATACCAAATAGAAAAAGGTGAATACAAATACCCAAACTAAATCGACAAAGTGCCAGTAAAGCCCTACTTTTTCTACCATTTCATAATGTCCTCTGCGCTCGTAAGTCCCTCTAATTACATTAAAAAAGATAATGATATTGATGACTACTCCAGAGAATACGTGAAAACCGTGAAATCCTGTAATAAAGAAAAAGAAGTCTGCAAAAAGGCGATTTCCATATTCATTGTGAATTAGGTTAGCTCCTTCAACGACACCAACAGCATCGTTTATTTTAGCTAAAGATGCTTCTCTAGAGAGAACAATTTTGTGACCTTTCTCGTCAATTTTTTCTCCTCGAATTAAGAGATTATCGTTTGCAGCAAAACCTTCTTTTACTTCTTCAACAGTGAAATTTGGTAAGCTGGTTTCACCCACAAACCAAATCCCGTTACTACTTTGGTGAGTAGCTCTATCAGAGATTATATTAGCTGCGAAAGCTTCAAGCGCAACGCGCTTTCCTGTATCGCCGTCAACAAATTGAAGAATTTGACCTCCTCTTGTTTCTAGTGCTCCGTATTCCCCTTTGATAAAGTTCTTCCATTCCCATGCTTGTGATCCTACAAAAATGGCTCCACCAATAACGGTTAAAAGCATATAAAATGTAACCTTTGCTTTGTTCATGTGGTGACCTGCGTCTACTGCAAGTACCATGGTTACAGAAGAGAAAATTAAAACAAAGGTCATCAAGGCAACATAGTACATAGGGGCATCTACTCCATGTAAAAATGGAAAGTGGGTAAACACCTCATCGGCAATAGGCCAAGAGTCTATGTTTTTAAAACGTGAAAAGCCATAGGCTACTAAAAATCCTGAAAATGTAAGGGCATCAGATACGATAAAGAACCACATCATCATCTTGCCATAACTCGCGTTTAAGGGCTTATTCCCTCCGCCCCAAACATTGGTTTCTTCATTGGAGTTGGTTGCTGTTACTTCCATAAAATATTGTCAAATTATTGATGTAAATTTAAGTGTTTTTACTGATAAATTGTTACAAACAAGAACAAATATAACCATAGAAAATCAAGGAAATGCCAAAACAATTCAGCTAACTCAACCCCTAGCGTTTGTTCTGGATTGTATTGATTTCGATAAGCATTGATTAGAACAGCACTAAGAACAATTAATCCTGCCGATACATGGGCTAAGTGAAGCAAAACCAAAACATATAAAAAAGAGGTGGTAATTGAACTTTCGGCTCCAGTAAAATAGTAGCCGGAAGAGACGATTTCACTAAAACCTTGAAATTGAAAATTGATAAAGGCTACAGTAAGGGCAAAGGTTAGCCAAAGCATCCCTTTGAATTGCCCCAGTTTGTTTTGTGCCAGGTTCCTTTTGGCTAAATAAAAAGTAATGCTGCTTAATACAATAGTGATTGTACTATAAGTGAAAACCGCTGGCATGCTAAAGTTTTCGAGCCAGTCTGCTCTTGAACTACTTACAACATAAGCACTGGTTAGACCAGCAAATGTCATGGACATACTGATCATTCCGAACCAAAGCATCATTTTTTTGGTTCTACTATTTCTATCTTTCATGTTAATTTCCATAAACTAAAAATTTATCCATCACGTAAATCAGCTGTACAGCACTAATATAAAATACACTACTCAACATTAATCGTCGCGCAGATTGATCATCTCTTTTACGCATTAAATCTCCTGCAAAATACAACATTATTAATCCTACAATACTTACTGCAATTGCTCCATACAGACTCAAATACAATGCACCTGTATAATGCGTAAACGGTAAAAGGGAAATCAATAACATCCAGAGGGTGTAGACGACAATTTGAAAGGCCGTTCCTTGATCTTTTTTTCCAGTGGGCAACATTTTAAATCCTGCTTTTTTGTAATCGTCATCTAGCATCCACGCAATGGCCCAAAAATGGGGAAACTGCCAGAAGAATTGCAACATAAATAATACGCCAGGTTCTATACCAAAATAGTTCGTATATGCGACCCAACCTAGCATAAAAGGTATTGCTCCAGGAAAGGCACCTACAAAAACAGCTAGAGGCGTTCTTGTTTTTAGGGGAGTGTAAAGGGCTACATATAAAAAAATGGAAATGCTCCCAAAAAAAGCTGTTCTCCAGTTCAATAAATACAACAATATTAAACCTAATATGGTCATCCCTATCGCTAATCCTAAAGCTTTGAATGGTAACATTCGCCCAGAAGGCAAAGGTCTATTTTTGGTGCGTTGCATCAAGGCATCTAAATCTTTTTCAATCACTTGATTAAAAGCATTTGAAGCCCCTACTAGACAATATCCACCTGCAGCGAGTAAGGCTAAATCGATATAATTAATGGTATCTGCTGCTAAAAAATATCCCGCAATAGAAGAAAACACAACACTAAGTGCCAAACGCATCTTTGTGATTGCTTTAAAGTCATCAAGCCAAGTAATATTTATTGCAGCAGCTTCAGCAGACATATTCATTCTTTCAACAGGGTAAAGATAACGCACCTTGAGGGATATTCCTTCTTTTCCCATGCTTTTTGAGGACAAAAAAACCGAAGTTGCCTTCGGGTTATATATCATTTACTTTTTTGTCTATTGTAGGCGGAAAGTAATCGGTATACTAAACGGCACTCGCACAGCACGACCTCTTTGTTTTCCTGGTGTCATTTTAGGAAGTTTCGAGATAATTAGCATCGCTTCTTTAGCTAGATTATCGTCAGGACTTCTTGCGATTTTGATGTCTACAATAGATCCGTCTTTATCGATAACAAATTGCATGAAAACCTTTCCCGATATGCCTAAATCTTGTGCAATCGCAGGATAGCGAAAATTATCTTTTACATGCTTAACTATTTTTTTTTGAAAACATTTACGGCGATCTTCTTTGGCAACGCCTTCACAACCCGGATAAATGGGTACGTCTTCAATAATCGCAAAGGGTACGGGATCATCATCAAAATCTTCTTCGACTTCGATATCGTCAACTTCAACAATTTCTTCTTGGTTTGTTTCTGTTGATTCAATTACCATTTCTTCCACTTCTTTTTCATCTTCTACGATTTCGATCACCTCTGGTGCTGGGGGCGGGGGCGGTGGTGGTGTTTTTATTTGTTCAGTAATTGGCACTTCTTCATCGTCTTCATCTTCAACATTCAATGATTCGTAAGCGTATCCTGCCTTCTCATAGGTCTTCCACTCGATCGCTTGCCAAGTAATAAATAAAATAAGTGTTAAACCAATAGCGAAGTAAAAACTACTGTTTTTAGACAGGTCTTTTCGAGGACTTTTTTTTGGTAACATAAGGGAGCTATTAAAGATTCAACCCAACAACTCCAATATTTATGCCATAAAAAAACCCGAAGGCAACTTCGGGTTTGATATAATTTTATTTTCTATCTATTGTAGACGGAAGGTAATCGGGATACTAAAAGGAACTCGCACAGCACGACCTCTTTGTTTTCCTGGAGTCATTTTAGGAAGTTTAGAGATAATTCTCGCTGCTTCTTTTTCTAAATTCTTGTCTGGTCCACGCATACGAACGCTGGTAATTGATCCGTCTTTTGCGATGACAAACTGAACATATACTCTCCCCTGAATCCCCATTTCTTGTGCAATTTCTGGGTAACGGAAGTTTTTACGGATATGCTTATTAATTTTATCTTGAAAACATGTTCTTCTTTGTGACTTTGGCACTTTTTCACAACCAGGATAAATCGGTACATCCTCGATTACAGCAAAAGGTACATCAACGTCGTCAAAATCGTCTTCCACTTCAATATCATCAACCTCAACAATTTCCTCTTGATCTGTTTCTGTTGACTCAATCACTGTTTCTTCCACTTCTTCTTCATCTTCTACGATTTCGATCACCTCTGGTGCGGGTGGCGGTGGCGGTGGCGGTGGTGGTGTTTTTATTTGTTCAGTAATTGGCACTTCTTCATCGTCTTCATCTTCAACATTCAATGATTCGTAACCATATCCAGTTCTTTCATAAGTTTTCCATTCAATGGCTCTCCATGAGATTAATAAAACGACGGCCAGTCCAATTGCAAAATAGAGACTACTATTTTTAGTTAAATCGGCTTTGGGATTCTTTTTTAATTGCATTGCAAAAAGTTTAGTAGGCTAATTTATAAAAATACGGCTTTTGACCACAATTTTTTTGATAGTTTTTACTGAAAGTATCCCAGCTAATATACCTAAAGTGTTTGCTAACAAATCATATAGCTCAAATGCCCTATAGATCAAGACATAACCTTGAATGATTTCTAGGGTAAACCCAAATAGAAAGACCGAGATAAATGTAATGTCACGGTTGTTTATAATTTTCCAATCTAAATCAAGGGCTAAACTAAAGCATGTCGCAAGGACAAAGTAGGCAATGACATGCAACACTTTGTCTATACTTAGACCCATATGATCAATTGGAGGTAACTTTAATGGAACCGTCGAAAGGAACACAATAATCGAGGCAACACTTATGGCAAATATTGACCAAGTAAATTTAGGCACCTATAAGGGCTTTGTAAGCAGTTGCATCAAGTAGACCTGTGTTATCATTCGCATCATCCAGTTGCACCTTGATCATCCAGCCTTCTCCATAAGGGTCGTCATTGACTACCTCTGGTGCATCGGTTAGTGCATCGTTAAATTCTATCACTGTGCCTTTTAAAGGCATAAATAGATCGGATACTGTTTTAACTGCTTCTACAGTTCCAAATACCTCTTCTGCATCGATGTTTTCGTCTATTGTCTCTACCTCAACATAAACGATATCGCCTAGTTCTCCTTGGGCAAAGTCTGTTATGCCAATTGTGGCAACATCCCCTTCAATGGAAACCCATTCGTGATCTTTGGTATAGTGTAAATTATCTGGTACGTTCATAACATGTTTTTTGCTTGAAGCAAATATATATTTTTGAGCGAAATCCCAATCAATTAATTCCCAAAATTATATCGCATGGTAATTCCAGAACGAATACTGGTTTGTGGAAAGGCGGTAGAAATAGCAAACTTGGAAAAGTTGTGATCATAAAAGAAAAGTGCCTGTAGATTGCGCGATAAAGCATAGTCTGCTGTGACTTTTATCGACCACAATGTTTGTCCTGCAGTAACTTGATTATTGTCAATTTCAAGGTTGCGTAATACTGTAATATTATTGCGATAAGACAGGTCTGCCTTAATGTTTAAATCCCCTTTTAAGGTGCGCTTTCTCCCACCAATATTTGTGGTAAAAGGTAAATCTTTAATGCGATATCCCATTCCTAGAATATACTCTTCTCCGCTTGTTTCTGTCAATAAATTATTATCTAAACTTAGCGATAATGCGCGGTCAGTTTTAAGTTCGGCTAAAAATTTAAATGAATTTTTCAATTCTAAATCCACTCTAACCAGTGGATTAAACTGCTCGACTAAATTGATATTTCCGTATAGTTTTTCAGGAACAAAGTTACCGCCAGTATCTTTTAAATTTGGCGATTGGGGGTCATAATCAAGATTGGTTTGAAACTGATTGATCGTATAGCTTGAACGATAGGCATGGGTTAAAGAAAAACGATTAAATACTTTTTTAAGGGACTTGATATTCATCAAGCCAGTGTATTTTAAATTCCAATTAGGCAGGGGAACTTTTTGAATAGGATCGAGCGAAATATTGTTTGGATTACTGCCAGAATAAGCGGCTAAAAATGCTGGAACAACAACTTCTTGTTGGCTCTTACCGTAACCATTAGGGAAACCATTTTGGTCTAGATCATTTGGCGAAAGTCCTCTTTCTTGTGCTAAACGATTCGCAATAATTTGTCTGTTCTCTCTAAAGGTTTCAAAATAAGGACTCGCCTCATCTTTTGAACGTTGAAAGGCTGTTTTGATCAGGATGGTAGAAATCCCAAAGTTTCCAAAACTATTCGAATTTAAAGGAACATATTCTTGATTGACGACATTAAAGTTTTCAGTAATACTCTCAGAAAAATTACGTTCAGCACTCAAATCGATGATTAGACCTTTCCCAAAATCGAGTTGGCCCGTTAAATTGAGTTGGGTGTTGTTAAGCTGGGTATACGGTTGATTGAAATTTGGGAAATCTGTCAACCAGCCTTGCTTCGCCGCTTCATAACGAATATCTGCCTGACTCCCAAAGGTAAAGCCTGGAGAAGGTTGCAAGGTTCCTAATAGTCCCACTTTAGGTAAATAACCCGGTAGAACCTTTCCGTTGTTTTCTGTGTAGGAGAATTGCAGACGTCTTAAGATCGTTAATGCATCCACCACGCTGGTTAAAACCTTGCGCTTCTTTTTCGGTTTTTTAGCTTTAGTAGTGTCTGCTGGAGAAACTGCTCTTGCAGGGAGTGCTCGTGAATTCTTACGTTTTTTGGTTATGCCTAAAATACGATAAAGACGATCGGTTTGTATCGACCCATTTAAAGACTTTGAATTGACATTTTGGATGGTATTTACAATACCTAAAACAGCACCATTTTCATGTTCTACTTCTGCTAGAATATCTGATCCTCTTTGCCAACTAAAATCCCCGTTATAGCTGTAATTTGCGTCTATAAAACTCAAGAACGGGATATAAGCAAAGGGTAATTTATAGGTGAGATTTAATGTTTGAAAATGCCTGTTAGGGTCCCCAAAGTCCCACAACCCGTCCCAGATACCTCTTGCTTTGTCAACTCGTCTAGTGCCATCTGGGTTTTCTTCATAATAATTTTTGACAATGTTATTACTCGAGGCGGTAAAGTTTAATCGAAGGGATCGCGTTAAGTTATGCCCTAAAGAATAGGTCCAGTCAAACAAGAAATTGCGTTGTTGCAGTTCGGGTAAACTCAATTGACTTGAAGCATCTACTCCCTCTAAATATACTTCTCTAAAACGTTGATTATTGAACAAGCGATTAATATTAGAGCTAATCGAAATATTCGCAGGAACTGGATTTAAATTAATTTCTTTTAACCAGCGCAAGTATTGTTTTTTGCTAAAGAGTTTTACCTTTTTAAAAGGATTAATCTCAAAAGGCTTAAAAGTATGGCCATAATTCGCACCTAAACGAAGGGAAGTATTAGATTGATTTTCTATCTCATAATCGTGATGGGTCAACTGATTAAATGCATAAGACACGTCAAAGTTTTCGATATTGTAAAAACGCGGTTTTGCAGGACTTCCAGTTTTTCTAACACCTATTAAACTAATGCTCTTTCGTTTAGTATAATCAATAGCTTGGTCTCTTATCGCCTTTCGCTCTGTTGCGTTTTGTGCAGTACTCAAGCGATCTTCAAGTCTTAAATCTTGATAAAATGGATCGTATTCTGGGGTAATGGCAGTTTCGCCTATGCTGTAATTCAACGGTAGATTAACCCCCCATTTTTGCGGAAGTAGTTGTCCAGCATTTACGGTAGATACCAGGTCATATTGCACTAATTCTTCTCGACTTCTTTGATTTGGGGATTGATCAATACTCCCAAAACCAATGGTCGAGTAGCGACCACTAGCACTTAGATTAGCAAAATCTGCAATATTTGCGTCTAGTGCTCCTATGGCTGCCCAGCCACCTTGACTGTCAATTCCGGCGATACGCAATTCGTTAAACCACACTTCACCACACAGTATATCACCCACTTGTGTAGAAGGGTTTTTCACCCCGATCATCATGGTCTTAATCGCCCCTAAAGAAGGGTTCCCTTTGATCGATAACTTGTATCGCTTTTGCCCCGGCAAACTACTAATGGGTGTAAATTCATCTATGGGGTTAAGCTCTTCGTCAAAATAACTTGCCGTTCTAAAAGATGGATTATTCAAATAAGCTGCCTTAATTTTTGACAACAATTCTACCGGAACATCTATTGAGTTAAAATCTGGCTGCCAAACTTCTTCTGCAGCTAATCGATTTGCGGTATTTTCGACATAGCTTGTAGGTTTTAAGGGAACTTCTATCTGATAATAGTTGTCTTGATAATCTGTCCCCAATCGAATAAACGCCACCAGTCTGCTATCATATTCGTCTGTGGTTCCTGATCCCGGTAAGGGGGTTTGCCCTTGAATTGATTCGGCATGCAAGTACATTTTTAGTTTTTTGTACTGGCGTAAATCAACATCGACACCTTTATAAATCCCGCGAGAATCCATGGGCTGTAAACCACATACTCTAAAAGAAAGCGACTGCTCATTTTGACGAACAATGGTGTTGTTATTATTGATTTGCTCCCGTTGAATTTCTGGAGGTAAAACATAATTTACCGGATTGCGATTTTCGTTTTCTAAAATATTGACCGTTGATATGTCTACGGTTGTATTGGCATTCGTCAAAACATCTTCGTTTAGAGAACGGTTATAACGACGCCAATCTCCTCTTACTAAATCTAATGTTCCAAAACGCATAACTACCGATTGATCAAAACCACTCAATAACATTCGCATAAATCGAATTGAACGCAAGTCTTGGATCCCATTGATGGTATTGAAATAACTTGAAAAGTTAGTGCCTTGGTAATAATTTTTATCAATAGGGACTTTAAACTGGATCCATCTTGTGACCAGATTTTCTCCATTAGGTAAAGATACCGTTACATTTTCGCGAACATCTGTCACAAAAGGATGCGCGCCAACAGTCATATTTTTTTCGATGGGAATTCTATACTCAAAATAGCTGTCAATCGTGTTCATGGTTTGATCGCGATTAACATCTTCGGCATCTGGCTCTGTGGTACTTCCTCTATCGGTATCAGAGAAGGCAATAGGAGAATTCCCCTCTGTCCCGTTATAGTTTTTATAGCGATTAATAATGCTTCCTTCTGCTTGTAAAAAGTATTCATAGTTGTCTCCTGCCGGGTCATTTGCGGGGCCATTAGGATATACTGCTCTTTCTTCTTCATCGTTTAAACCATCTAAACCTACATCCTGTAAAAGACGATCTTCTTCAATGGTATTAAAAGCATACAATAACGATTGTGCAGATGGGGTTCTTCCCCAATTGGTCGTTTGTACAGCGGTTGCCTCTGTACTGGGTAAACCGTTTTCATATTGTTTTCGACCATCGCGTAAAATATCTTCTGATATGTTTCCTAAGTGGAAGACCAATTCTCCTAATTCATCATCATTTGACTCAAGCTCATTAAAAGTATCCAAGACCCAGAACTCAATAAATTCTACATTAGACTGCTCAAAATTAGTCGCATTAATCGAACGCATAATTCCTCCCCAATTTTGCTCAGGTTGATTCGCAAAAAGGTTATTCTCTTGATTGTTATAAGGTCCTTTTTCTTCTGGGAAATAAGCTAAATCTAAGGTAGGTTGTCTGGTGGGTTGGCCTTGAACCAAATCTTGTTCTGGAAAAATCTCTTTAATAAAAATCCCCCTAGTTGTATTTAAAGAAATATCGCTATTGCTTATTCCTGCTGGCCTGGACTGAACCGCATAAAATATAGGGTCTACAGTATACCAGGCTATTTTTGCCCGGTTGTAGCCTGCAGCTAAGTCATCTTGTCCGGCATCTGACCCACCAAAACCTTCAAAAGGAACTGAGGCTAACCTCCATGCAAAAGCTCCTTTTACATCGATATTCGTTTGGGCACCTTCAAAGTCATCTAGGTAGACATTTGTCTCACCTTCTAATTTTGTATTTCGAGGATCACCAGCAATCAAAGAGGCTATTTCACCTCTGAACGAAATTCTCGAAGGAGCAGTCGTTTCAATGGTGGGTAACTTGTTAATCAGGCGGGTTAAAAATGGAATTTCTGTAGAGAAATTAGTGTTAAAACCAATCATGGTATTGTTGACTGGCTCTGTTCCATAATTGGCCTTTTGGGTCAATGGGTTTTCACTTAAGTTAATCAATGTCCCTCCTATGGCGACCTTTTCATTAAATTGGTGGGTGATGTCAAAACCGCTAAAACGCTTGTTTTGTTGACCAAAAAAAGTATTGTTTTCTACCGAAATCTGAATAGGAACATTCGATGCCTGTAAGGCAGGATCTAGAATTTTTACACGCCCTATTTGATAATTCACCGTGTAATCTAAACCTTCTCTTAACACCCGTCCTCCAGCAGTCACTTGTACCGATCCCCGGGGGACATTAAATGCGCCAATGGCGATTCCATCGCCCCCAGCAGATTTATATCGCCCTTTTAATTGATATTTATTTTTCTCTGTTGCTTCAAGGGCAGCTGCCTGAGTTAGAGCATACATTTCTCTAAAGACATATTTGGCTTGATTCGCATTATAGGTCATCTCATCGCTGTAGGTTTCTGCACTGTTTGCAGGGTCGTCAAGTAAAGCAAATAGACTTTCTCCAAAGGGTTCAACGGTAGGGAAAATAATTCTTCCGTATTGCGGATCTACTGTAATACCGGGAATAAAATCAAAGAATCCATCGCCCTCTGGTTCTGGATCATTGTAAATGTTTAAACGGTCTAAACGCAAGCTGCGTAATAGAATACTATTCTCTAATTCTTCTGGCCAAATACTAGCGTCTACAGCAGAGAGATAGTTAATGGGCGAAGGATCGGTGTAGAGAATATTTAATCTAAAATCTTCTTGTTCTAATTGAAATGCCCCAGTGTTATAGATGTTTTTCATCATCAAATTCCAGACAGGTTGACGCACATCTGTTAAACTACTTTTTAACATTTTTACCACCAGGTTGTTTGTTTCTACCTGCGCTACAGCTGTATTTGCAGTAGTGGGATCAATACTTGTTCCTGCAACGCCTCCATTAGCAAATTCTCCAACTTGATACACCTCTCCGTTATAAGTAAATTGAAAGGCAACTCCAAGTATTTCATCATTACTCAATCGCTGATTTAGAGAGATGTATCCCAATTGTGGATGCAAATTGTATTCTGAAGGGTCTAATTTTCGAGCGCTCTCTAAAAAGGCGTAATCAAAGCCTTCTTGTACTTGTCCATTGAGGGCACCAAAAGATTGAGATAAAGTTCCCACATCTCTAATTCCATCTGTAATATAGGAGCCTGCACTAATTTTTTCTGGGTCTAATTTATTGGCTTCATTTGCAGGAACGCCATTGGGTAAAGGAGAATTAAAAAAGCTTGTGTTTAGCTGCCCTAGCCTTGTCCTATTAGGGTTTGACTCTCCTAAATCCTGTAAAGCAACAATGTTTCGAATGTTGTTGACTTGGGATTGGCGGTTGGTAATCCACACCTCGACCCTAGTAATTTGGATAGGTGAATTGATGTAAGGGTAAGTTTGTAAAAAACGGTCATAATTATCCCTAAAATAATGCGCTAAAAAGAAGTGACGATCTGCTTCATAATCCAGTGCAAAAACAGAAAACTCTTGTAAAGCGCCTCCCCCTTGTGCGATAACAGATTGGCTTTGCGAGCGTTGTTCAGCAAATACCCCAGTGATATTAGTCCGCCCAAATTTTAACTGCGCTCTTACCCCCATCAAACTTTGCGCCCCAGAAATCAAGGTACTGTTCAAGGGCATATTGATGTTTCCAATATCGATGTTTTGTAATATGGCATCTTCAGAGGCGGGTTTGTTTAAGAAATCGTTGATCTTATTCTTATAATTCCCCACCGTACCTTGCAGATTATTCGCTTTATCTTGAAGCGACTGTAGCTTTCCTTTTACATCATCAACCTTCCCTTTTACTTGATCGTATCGATCTTTTAGTTTTGCTCCTTTTTGTGCTAAATCATCAACTGTATTTGTCAAAGACTCGGGTAAAAAACTTTCAAGATCATTGATTTTTGGAGGATTAAATTGAAGTTTTACCAGGTTTTGAAAATCAAAGGTAGATTCAGTGTCATAGTTGGCGGTAATTTGAAGGCGTTCGCCAATGGAACCCAGAAGACTAAGGCTAATACGCTGATCAAAATCAAATCCAAAGTTTCTTCTATTGCGCGGAGAAAAAGAGGGGTTATCCGTCTTTTGATAGCGCACGCCTAAATCAATTCCTATCGAACCTTGGGGTTGAACATCAATTTCATTACTTCCAAAGATGGAAGAAAAAAACTTCGAATTGACATATAACTCTGGGAGCAAGTCTTTTTGAGCTTCATTATTCTGCCCTTTATTTTTGCCAATAATGGTGATTTTTTGCTGGAAATAGGCATTCATTTGGGCTTTAAGCACCCGCTTTTCAAATTCTTCGGGTGTCAAAATTAAAGGAGTCCCTATGGGAAAATCTGCAATAGAGGCTGTAAAGAAGTAGAGGTCCTGCTCAGGATCATAACTGTAAAAAGAGGTGATGTCTTGTGTTTGAGGCAAAGCGATTCTACCCAACTCATTAGCTTCTATGGTGGGGTCTTGTCCATAACTTTTCACACTCCCTACTCCCAACAATAGCGTGAGTAAAAGAAAAAAGTGTAGGTGTTTTAAGTTCGCTTTTTTTTGGTCAATCAAAGGTTATTTACAATTTATTCAAAGCTTGTTTGATGAGTTCTTCAACAGAACTATCTGGGGCACTTTGAATGATGTTATCAATTACTTTCTCGGCTTGCCTTCTAGGGTAACCAAGAACCTCTAGTGCTGATAACGTTTCTTCTTTGATTGTATTGCTTTTAAGGATAGGAATTTCATCCATTCCAGCTACATTTTGAATTTTGTCTTTCAGTTCAATTAAAACCCTTTGAGCGGTTTTTAAACCAATCCCTTTCACGGCCTTAATCGCGGCTAAATCTTCGTGTACGATGGCTTGTTGAATTTCTGTGGGAGTCATAGATGATAACATTGTTCGAGCGATACTTGCTCCAATCCCCGAAATAGAAATTAACAAACGAAAAATACTGCGTTCCATGGGTTGGTAAAAACCATAGAGCGTGTGAGCATCTTCTCTAATTTGCAAGTGGGTATACAAACGAATATTTTCATCTGAACCAATCATACCATAGGTATGCAAAGAGATATTAACTTCATAGCCCACGCCATGACAATCAATGACCACATAGGTGGGATTTTTCTCAATTAATCGGCCTTGTAATTGTGTGATCATAGCTGCTCTTTTAACTGCTTTTGCTGGGCATCAATTACTGCAACGGCAGCCATATTTACCATCTCGTCTACACTAGCGCCTAATTGTAAAACGTGCACCGCCTTTTCTAGACCCAATAAAATAGGCCCTACAGATTGCGCTCCATTGAGTTCTTTTAACAATTTATAAGTGATATTAGCCGACTCAAGATTAGGAAAAATCAAGGTGTTTACATTATTTTTGACCAATTCTGAAAAAGGAAACTTTTCCGCTAACATCTCTTTATTTAAAGCAAAATCTGATTGTAATGGTCCATCGACTTCTAGGTCTGGATAATAACGGTGTAAGTAATCTACCGCATCACTTACCTTTTTTACTCCAGGGTGATTAGACGCACCAAAATTGGCAAAGGTAATCATGGCAGTGACTGGTTTAAACCCAAACATTTCAACAACTTGAGCATTCATGTAAGCGATTTTAGCCAACTCTTTAGCCGTAGGGTCAATGTTGATCGAAGTATCTGATAAAAACAACGGACCTCTATCTGTCAACATCATATTTGTAGCGGCAATTCGAGTCACTCCTTTGGCTTTGCCTATAATACTCATAACAGGCTTTACCACAGAAGCATAGTTTCTTGAATATCCAGAGAGCATAGCATCTGCATCCCCCGTTTTAACCATCATGGAAGCGAAGTAATTTCGCTCTCGCATGACAGACTTTGCTTCATATTCTGTTACTCCTTTGCGCTTTTGATTTTCCCAATAGAGGTTCGCATAATGATTTTTAATCTCGCGCTCCTCCAAGCTTTTAGGGTCAAGAATTTGAACGGAATCTTGATCAAAATCAATGGACTCCATTAAATCGATAATGACTTCTTTTCGCCCTAAAAGAATGGGGTCTGCAATACCTTCTTCTTTAACAATCTGGGCAGCTTTGAGGACATCGAGTTGATCTGCCTCTGCAAAAACCAGTTTTTTGGGTTCTTGTTTTGCACGGTGGTGTAATACTCTTAATGTTTTTTGCTCGCTCCCAGTTCTAGCCGCTAATTCCTCACGGTATCGATCCCAATCTTCAATGGGTTCTTTTGCAACGCCAGACGCTATTGCTGCTTTTGCGACAGCCAGAGGTACCTCAACGATTAATCGGGGGTCAAAGGGTTTTGGGATGATATAATCACGTCCAAAGGTCAATCGAGTTTCGTTATAGGCAAGATTCACTTGCTCTGGCACGGGTTTTTTTGTTAATTCTGCTAAGGCTTCTACTGCTGCCATCTTCATCGCTTCGTTAATGGCAGTGGCGCGAACATCGAGTGCCCCTCTAAAGATAAAAGGAAAGCCTAAAACATTATTCACCTGATTGGGGTGGTCTGAACGACCTGTAGCCATTAAAATATCATCTCTGGTTGAACAAGCTAGATCATAGGCGATTTCTGGATCTGGATTAGCCATGGCAAAAACAATAGGGTTTTTCGCCATAGAAATCAACATTTCTGGGGTGACAATATTGGCCATCGATAAGCCAATGAAGACGTCAGCATTAATCATCGCGTCTTCAAGGCTATGCAAGTCGAGATCAGTTGCAAACTCTGCCTTTTCTGGCGTTAGCGTTTCGCGATCTTTTCGAATCACGCCTTTACTGTCTGTCATGACAATATTTTTGGCTTTAGCTCCAAATGCTTTATACAAACGTGTACAAGAAACTGCTGCTGCCCCCGCACCAGAAATCACAATACGCACCTCTTCTATCTTTTTATTCGATAACTCTAAAGCGTTTAATAAGGCCGCACAAGAGATAATAGCTGTCCCATGTTGGTCATCGTGCATCACTGGGATGTCCAGTTCTTCTTTTAATCTTCTTTCGATCTCAAAGGCCTCTGGCGCTTTGATGTCTTCTAGATTAATTCCTCCAAAAGTGGGGGCAATCGCCTTTACTGCAGCGATAAATTCTTCAGTATTTTTGGTGTCAACCTCAATATCAAAAACATCAATCCCTGCAAATATTTTAAAAAGAAGTCCTTTTCCCTCCATTACAGGCTTAGACGCCTCTGGACCGATATCTCCTAAACCTAAAACTGCCGTTCCATTAGAAATTACGGCAACTAGATTCCCCTTATTAGTGTATTTATAAACGTTGTCAACCTCTTTGTCTATTTCTAAACAAGGAATCGCAACTCCAGGGGAATAGGCTAAGGCTAAATCTCGCTGAGTGTTATATTTTTTTGTTGGAACTACTTCTATTTTTCCTGGTCGAGGTTTAGCATGATAAACTAAGGCCTCCCTACGGTTGTTTTCTTTACTCATGGTAATGTGCTTATAACAAATGTAGGAAGTCCTTTTTAATAGACGCAATTAATCGAAAAAAAAACCACTCTTAAAGAGCGGCTTTTTTTAGTATAATAAAAGTGTATTAATAGCCCGGGTTTTGGGTCATATTAGGGTTAATTAATGCATCTGCAGGAATAGCATATAACAAATACTTGGCGTCCGAGACTGATGGTTTTAATTCTTTTGTATCCAAAAAGGTTCCAAAACGTATCATATCTTCTCTTCTCCAACCTTCAAGCCATAATTCTCGTGCTCTTTCTGCATATAAATTATCTAAAGATGCTGAAATACTTCCAAGTCCAACGCGACTTCGAATCGCGTCTAAATCAGCTTGTGCATCTGCTCCAGAGCCGCCTCTAAATACAGCTTCGGCACGCATTAAAAGAGCATCTGCATATCGATACACTATATGATCATTAGCAGGGTTGTCAAAGTTTCTAGCGTCTGGAACATATTTTCTCGCTCTAAATCCTTGACGTTCTATTGTAGACTGACTCGTTATTACAAGTTCTGTAATTGGAGAAAAAGTCAGAGGATTCCCTAAACGATCTTCTAGAGCAGTTGTTCCACCTGGAGCATATTGTTGTCCTCTTAGAATACCAACTGCTACTCCTTCGTCTACTGACGTACTTAAGTTTTCAACTAAATCAGCACGTGTATAAGTTGCTCTAGTAGACCAGGGTTTTGTTCCAGCTACACCAGCAGTTTCAGTTATATCTTCAAATATAAAATCCCCTTTATTAAGATAAAGTTTATTTGGTCCTCGATTAATGGTAAAATAAATGTCAGAGAGTCCATCGTTATTAATATCTGCAATTCCAATGCCTCCGCCATTGTAGAAATTACGATAACGAAAAACATTTAACTCTGTTGTTGACTGAATAGTGTTTTGATGAGTTATTCCAGTATCTTCTGGATTTTTCAAAACAAATAGTTCATATTTATTGTCTTTGCAAGCCAAAGAAAATATGAACAATAAAACACTTAAAATATGTTTTTTCATGCTTAAAGATTAGGGGACTTTAAAGAGAAATATACAAAATAAATAAAATAATCTACCTTTTGACAAGGTTAACACTTCATCCTAGTTTGTTTAAATTAATTCTATTACTGGGCATTATTCATAATCTACCTAAGGTTGTTGTTTTAAAACAAGTAACTGTAAAATTTAACAGCACTTATCGTCGAAATCGTTTTCGTTAATCAATCTTCTTCCCTATTTTTACAAAAAATAATCTGATGAAGAATTTGACCCTAAAAGATATCGCTACTGCACTTGACCTATCGATAACTACTGTCTCTAAAGCTTTAAAAGATTACCCAGATGTAAGTACTAACACAAAGAAAAAGGTGAAAGCTTATGCAAAGGAGGTGAATTTTACCCCAAATGCCTATGCTGCTTATTTAAGAACGCAAGAGTCTAAAATGATTGGGGTAATCATTCCACAGCTTAACCATTACTTTTTTAGCAACGTACTTAAAGGTATTATGAACGCCGCAGAGGAAGAAGGCTATATGGTCATTATTCTTAGTTCTGAAGAATCTTATGAATTAGAAAAAAAGCAGGTCGATCGATTAATGAAACAGAATGTTGATGGCATCCTTATGTCTATTGCAGATTCTACGCATGATACAGAACATATTGACAATATCTCCAAACAAAATATCCCCCTTGTCTTATTTGACAAATACTCTAAGCTTAGTGAATGTTCAAGTGTGATCATTAATGATCAAAATGCTGCTTTTACTGCGGTAGAACATTTGATCAAAAGTGGGAGAAAAAACATTGCCCACTTGAGAGGTCCTTTATTCCCTCAAAATTCCATTGATCGCTTCTTGGGTTATCGCAAGGCCTTAGAAAAACACCAGCTTCCTTATAAAAAAGAGTGGGTATTTACTTGTCATGACATCACAAGTGACGAAGGCTATACTTATGCTAAAGACATCCTTGATAAACACCCTGAAATTGACGCCATTTTTGCTGTGGCAGATATGCCCGCCATAGGCGCTATCAAGTATTTTAACGAACAAAACATCTCCATCCCAGAACAAATTGCGGTGATGGGCTTTAGTAATTGGAAAATATCTGGTTTAGTTACTCCTGCTTTAAGTACCGTAAATCAACCTGGGGAAACCATGGGAAGAAAAGCGTTTGAATTATTTTATGAAGAGTTACAACTCCGTAAAAAAGGAGAAAAGTTCGCTCCCAAAATTATCGAAGTAGAGACTAGTTTAGTCGTTAGAGATTCAACTTGATTTGCTGGAGTCTAAAAAACGAATGTTTCGCTTTAGACCAGTGTATTTAGCCCTTTTTACAGCACTCTTTTGAAAGACGCGTTGAAAGGTTTCTTCGGTTAGTTCTTGCCAGTCTTTTGCCGTTAATTCCAGTAGCTCCCCTTTTGGCTGAAAAGCAGCCTCTTGATGTGGTGTAGCAAATCGATTCCACGGGCAAACTGTTTGACAAACATCACAACCAAACATCCACCCATCCATTTTATCTTTAAATGAACTTGGGATAGCCTCTTTTAATTCAATGGTTGCATAAGAGATACATTTACTTCCATCGATTTGATAAGGTGCAATAAGTGCTTCTGTAGGGCAGGCATCGATACAGGCAGTACAACTTCCGCAATGATCTGCCACAGGAAGATCATAGGCGAGCTCTAAGTCGATAATCATTTCTGCAATAAAGAAAAATGAGCCTACTTGCTTTGAGATAAGGTTGGTGTTTTTTCCTATCCATCCCAGACCCGCTTTGGCTGCCCAGGCCTTATCCATCACAGGGGCAGAATCGACAAAGACACGACCTTCTATTTCGCCGATGGATTCTTTTAAACGACTTAGCAATATTTTTAATTTACCCTTAATGACATGATGATAATCTTGCCCAAAGGCATAAGAGGCAATTTTTGGCGCATTGGGGTCCTCTTGCTTTTCTTCTGCATGATAATTGAGTAATAGAGAAACAACACTTTTTGCTCCGGGAACTAAGAGCGTTGGGTCTAATCGCTTATCAAAGTGATTTTCCATATAGTGCATTTTTCCGTGACGCCCTTCTTGTAACCATTGTTCCAGTTTAGGAGCTTCGTCTGCTAGAAAGCCTGCTTTGGCTATGCCACAAGATAAAAAGCCTAGGGATTTAGCCTCTTTTTTAATCAATTGAGAATATTGTGCCCGCTGGTCTTTCATTGAATCAAGGTGTTAAAATAATCCTCCTTGATTTCCTTTTATACGTCCCAAGTGCTTATAGGCAAGTTCTGTGACTTCTCTTCCACGCGGAGTGCGCACTATAAACCCTTGTTGGATCAAAAATGGCTCATAGACCTCTTCAATGGTTTCCCCATTTTCTGAAACAGCGGTGGCTAAAGTGGTAATCCCTACTGGACCTCCTTTAAACTTATCGATTAACGTGGTCAATATTTTATTGTCCATTTCATCTAAACCGTGGGCGTCTACCTGGAGCGCATTTAGACCGTATTTAGTAATGGCTAGATCGATCTTACCATTCCCTTTTATCTGGGCAAAATCTCTTATGCGGCGCAAAAGGCCATTCGCAATTCTGGGCGTTCCACGACTTCTACCAGCGATCTCTATGGCTGCGTCTTGATCAATGGGGACATTAAGAATGGCTGAACTACGTTCAATAATGGTCGAAAGCAATTCTGTAGAATAATATTGTAGACGACTGCTGATGCCAAATCGTGCCCGCATAGGTGCGGTTAATAGACCTGAACGGGTAGTCGCACCCACTAAAGTAAATGGATTTAAGGTGATTTGAACGGTTCTTGCATTTGGACCAGACTCGATCATGATATCGATCTTATAGTCTTCCATCGCAGAATATAGGTATTCTTCTACAATCGGGCTTAGGCGATGAATTTCATCTATAAAGAGAATGTCTCTGGGTTCTAGATTAGTCAACAATCCCGCTAAATCTCCTGGTTTATCAAGAACAGGGCCAGAGGTCATTTTAAGTCCTACTTCAAGCTCGTTTGCTAAAATATGCGCAAGAGTGGTTTTCCCTAAACCAGGAGGACCGTGAAACAGTGTGTGATCGAGTGCTTCTCCTCTTTGGTTTGCTGCTGCAACAAATATTTTTAGGTTTTCTAAAATCGCATCTTGACCAGCAAAGTCGTCAAAACTCAACGGCCTTAAAGCGCGATCGATATCTTGCTCTTCTGGCGACAAATGTTCATTGGTGGGATCGAGATGTTCGTTCATTATTACAAATATAGCAGAAGCTACAAAAAAAAGAGGCCCAAAGGCCTCTTTCGTGTTTATTATAGAAAAGAATTAATGTTGTAATTCTTCTTCTCCTTCTTTTAAGGGAACAATTTGAGAAACCCAATCCTCTTCTTGTCCTGGTTTAGAATAATCATAAGCCCAACGGTGAACTTCAGGGATTTCTCCTGGCCAGTTACCGTGCATATGCTCTACAGGAGCGGTCCATTCTAAAGTATTCGATTTCCATGGGTTTTGCTCTGCTGCTTTACCATAGAAAATACTGTGGATAAAGTTGTATAAGAACACTAACTGTGCTGCTCCCGCTGTAAAGGCAAATAATGAGATGACAACGTTAATATCAGCAATATCATCAAAGTAAGGGAAAGCAGTGTTTGTGTAATAACGACGTGGTAAACCTGCCATTCCGATAAAGTGCATTGGGAAGAATACTCCATAAGCACAGACTGCTGTTACCCAAAAGTGAATATAACCTAAGTTCTTGTTCATCATACGACCAAACATTTTTGGGAACCAGTGGTAAACCCCAGCAAATAAACCGTATAGGGCAGAAATACCCATTACTAAGTGGAAGTGAGCCACAACGAAATATGTATCGTGAACGTTGATATCAAGTGTACTGTCTCCTAAAATAATCCCGGTTAAACCTCCAGAAATAAAAGTTGAAACTAATCCAATCGAAAATAACATCGCTGGGTTTAACTGTAGATTACCTTTCCATAAAGTGGTGATATAGTTAAACGCTTTTACTGCAGATGGAATCGCAATTAATAAGGTTGTAAAGGTAAATACAGACCCTAAGAATGGATTCATTCCAGAGATAAACATATGGTGCCCCCATACAATGGTAGATAAGAATGCGATTGCTAAAATTGACGCAACCATCGCACGATATCCAAAGATAGGTTTACGCGAATTTGTCGCGATAATTTCAGAGGTAATTCCTAAGGCTGGAAGTAATACAATATATACTTCTGGGTGACCTAAGAACCAGAAAAGGTGTTCGTATAATACAGGTGACCCTCCTTGGTAGTGTAACACTTCTCCTTGAATAAAAATATCTGAAAGGAAGAAAGATGTTCCAAAACTTCTATCCATGATCAACAATAAAGCCGCTGATAATAAAACTGGGAAAGATACAACCCCGATGATTGCCGTTACAAAGAAGGCCCAAATAGTCAACGGTAAACGCGACATTGACATCCCTTTTGTACGTAAGTTAATTACGGTAACGATATAGTTCAATGAACCTAATAATGAAGAAGCAATAAAGATTGCCATAGAGACTAACCATAAAGTCATTCCTAGACCAGATCCAGGTTGTGCTTGTGGTAAAGCAGATAGGGGCGGATAGATGGTCCATCCTGCAGCAGCTGGCCCAGCTTCTACAAAAAGAGAAGTAATCATAATCATTGAAGAAAGGAAAAACAACCAAAATGAAATCATATTCAACAAACCAGAAGCCATATCACGTGCTCCAATCTGTAATGGAATTAAAAGGTTACTAAAGGTTCCGCTTAATCCTGCAGTTAGGACAAAAAATACCATGATGGTACCATGAATGGTAACCAAAGCTAAATAGACATTAGGATCCATCACCCCCTCTGGAGCCCATTTCCCTAATAATACATCAAAAATGGCAAAAGACTGCTCTGGCCATGCTAATTGAATTCTAAATAACAAAGACATTGCAATCCCAATGATTCCCATAAACAACCCTGTAATAAGGTATTGTTTTGCAATCATTTTATGATCCTGACTGAAGATATACTTCGTCATGAATGTTTCTTTGTGATGATGTCCGTGATCCTCTTCGTGTACGTGCGCTGCTGTTGACATATCTTTTCTCTATTTTAAATTATTGAATGACTTGCGCAAAAGTTTGCTGCTGGTCCATCCATTGTTCATATTCTTCTGGCGATTCAACCACAATTTTCATCTGCATATTGTAGTGAGAGGCGCCACAAATTTTATTACATAGCAAAATATAATCAAAGATATAAGGTTCTAGGGCTTCTTCCCCATTTGCGATTAATTCTTTGCTATTTTCTACTCTAATTTTGTTGATTTTTTTCACTTTGGCAATCATATCAGGGTTTTGACGCATTTCCTCTGTAGTGGTAATGGGTGTAAAAGCAAACTCTGTAATCATCCCAGGAACACAATTCATCTGTGCTCTAAAGTGAGGCATATAAGCCGAGTGTAAGACATCTTGTGAACGCATTTTAAAGATCACTTCACGTCCTACAGGTAAGTGCAATTCTTGTACCACAACATCATCTAAACCATTAGGGTCTGTCGCGTCGATTCCCACAAGGTTTTTTCCTTCAAAATCCTGTAAAAAACGAACATTTGCGTCTCCTAAAACACCGTCTTGTCCAGCATAACGCGCTTTCCAGTTGAACTGTTGAGCGTATAACTCAACGACTAAAGCTTCGTCGTTCTCTTCAACTGTCATGATGTTTGTCCAAGTGTATAAACCATATAAGATAAGTCCAGCTAAAGTGATTACTGGAATAATGGTCCAAATCGCTTCTAAACGGTCGTTATCTGCATAGAAAAGGGCCTTTTTACCTTTTTCCCCGCGGTACTTATAAGAGAAGTAATGCAGTAATGCCTGCGTAATCGTTTGAACAAAGAAAATCAATGCGAAAGAAATCCACATTAGATTGTCATAATCGCTTCCGTGTTCAGAGGCTGCCTCTGGTAATAATACATCTCCCCAAGCGTAAAAAGAATACAAAGTAAGTATGTAAATGAATGCTAAAAATGCAAACATTAATTTCCCTTGTGTATCGTTGTCTTTGTCGTTAGCGACTTGAGTGGTGTTGCGTTCTGTTTGAGACAATTCAAACATTTTTGAAATTTGCCAAACAGCAATTCCAATTAAAACAAGTACCGTAAGTGTCAATATAGCCGTCATCTATCTTTTCTAATTATATTTTAATAATGAAAACGCTCGCTCTCGCCCATATAAGGATCTCCTTTTGCAAGAAGCGGCGCTTTCGTTAATGCTGTAAATACTATGTAAATGAATAATCCTAAGAAGAAGAAGAATCCTCCAATTTCTGGAATACCGATAAACCATTGATCTCCTACTGCAGAAGGCATGATCATATTAAAGACATCTAAATAGTGTCCTAAGATGATAACAATTCCTGCCATAATAATGAAGTAGTTGGTTCGCTTGTAGTCACTATTCATTAAGATCAATAATGGGAACAAGAAGTTCATGGCAATCATGCCAAAGAAGGTAATGTTGTAATCCTCGATACGCGTGATGAAATAGGTTACCTCTTCTGGAATATTTGAATACCAAATTAACATGAATTGTGAGAACCATAAATAAGTCCAGAATACACTCACCCCAAACATGAATTTCCCTAAATCGTGAATATGAGAATCATTTACGAATTCTAACAATCCTTTAGACTTAAGATAAATCGTGATTAAAGCAATCGCGGTGATTCCAGAGACAAACATACTGGCAAATACATACCATCCAAAGAGGGTACTAAACCAGTGTGGATCGATTGACATAATCCAGTCCCAAGACATGATTGATTCTGTCACGATAAAGAACACTAAAAATCCTGCCGATAAACGGAAGTTTTTTACGTGGTTACTATTGTCAGATGCTTCGTCTTGTGCCAAAGAAAATTTGCGTGAAATAAAACGATAGGCAGTCCATCCTGCTAAGAAAAATACTGCTCTTCCTAAAAAGAAAGGAACATTTAAGAAGGCTACTTTCCCTGCAATTAATTTATCGTGCGCAACTACTTCTGGGTCCATCCAGATAAATAGGTGATTCATATGGAATCCTGACATAGCAAGAATAGCGATTACAATAATCCCACCGGGTAATAAATAAGCGGTGATTCCTTCCATTACTCTGTAAAGGACAGGAGACCAACCTGCTTGAGCTGCGCGTTGTATAGCATAGAATGCAAGGGTTCCTAATGCGATCATAAAGAAAAAGAACGCTGCTACATACAAGGCTGCCCATGGCTTGTTTTGCAACTGGTGCAAAAGGTGTTCATCATGAGAAGCGTCGTGCTCTTCTCCGTGAGCTGCTTCAGCGGAGTGATCTTCTGTTTGATGAGCATCATGGGTGCTTTCTTCGGCGTGAGCCTCATCAGCATGTTCTTCTCCATGACCACCTTCATGGTGTTCTGTGGCGACCATGGCTTTAGCATCTTCCACTGTTTTGGGAGCGCTAAGGAAACCATACACCAATCCGGCCAATCCTATCGCCATAAAGGCAAAGGCTAAATTTCTGAGTTTATTTGAAAACGTATACATAGACCTTCTAATATTATTTAAGCAAAGCGCTTCTTAATTCCATAACATGCTGGGCAATTTGCCAGCGCTCTGTTGCATTTACTTGACCTGCGTGTGATCCCATCGCGTTTTTACCATACATCAATACGTGGTAAATGCTTCCTTCTGTAATTTCACGATCGGCATAACTAGGTACTCCTAGAAACTTTTCGCGGGTCATTAAAATCCCTTGACCATCTCCTTTTTTTCCATGACAAACAGCACAGTAAAGACCATAGAGTTCTTTTCCTTCGGCTAAATGTGCTTCTGTTTGTACAAGAGGCGATTGCAGTTCGGCTTTAGCTGCTTCATATCCTTCATTTGTATCAAGATATTCATAGGGCTGCCATCCACGTGCAATTGAACCATCTGCAGGGATTTGAGCTTCGATACCATTGGCAAAAGCATCAGAATCTGCATAGGCTTCATAGCCTACTGGTACATACATATTAGGGAAATATTGATAATTCGGTTTAGACGGATCTTGACATGACCCTAATCCTAAGGCCACGACGATACTAAATGAAAGGCTGATTAACTTCTTCATTATTCTTCCGTGTTTTCTGGTACAGTAATCTCTACAGCACCCGTTTCTTTCAATAAGGCGGTTAATTCCTTCTCGTTGTTTTTTAATTCAATTTCCATTAAAAACATATCGTCTGTAGTTAATGGATTAGGGTTTTCGGCTTCTTTAAACGGCCATAAACGGCTGCGTAAATAGAAGGTGATTACCATAAGGTGAGCCGCAAAGAAAACGGTCATCTCAAACATAACCGGTACAAAGGCTGGCATGTTTTCTAAAAAGCTAAAACTAGGTTTCCCTCCAATGTTTTGTGGCCAATCTTCAATCATAATAAAGTTGATCATGGCAACAGCAACACCAAATCCAATACAGCCATAAATAAAGGCCATAATTGCAATTCTAGTCTCTTCTAAGCCCATTGCTTTGTCTAGACCGTGAACTGGAAAAGGGGTATATATTTCTTCGATGTGGTGCTTTTTAGCACGTACTTCTTTGACCGCGCTTAATAGCGTGTCATCGTCATCGTATAATGCGTGAATTACTTGATTACTCATTTCCGTCTCTTAATTTTTTGTACTTCTCTCCTGAAGATTTTAATATCGTTTTCACCTCTGCTTGTGCAATCACTGGGAAAGTTCTTGCATACAATAAGAAGAGAACAAAGAAGAAGCCTATTGTTCCAATAAAGATTCCAATGTCAACAAAGGTTGGTGAGAACATCGTCCATGAAGACGGAAGGTAATCACGGTGTAAAGAGGTAACGATAATCACGAAACGCTCAAACCACATCCCTATGTTTACTACAATCGAAATAATGAAGGAGAACATAATACTCGTTCTCAATTTTTTAAACCACATAAACTGTGGAGAGAATACATTACAACTCATCATCGCCCAATATGCCCACCAGTAAGGACCAGTTGCACGGTTTAAGAAGGCGTATTGTTCGTATTCAACCCCAGAGTACCAAGCGATAAACAGCTCAGTGATATAAGCTACCCCAACAATTGAACCGGTGATCATGATAACGATGTTCATCAACTCAATGTGTTGTACGGTGATATAATCTTCTAAATGCGATACTTTACGCATAATAATCAACAGGGTGTTTACCATGGCAAATCCAGAGAAGATCGCTCCTGCTACAAAGTAAGGTGGGAAAATTGTGGTGTGCCATCCTGGAATAACCGAGGTGGCGAAATCAAATGATACAATGGTGTGTACAGAAAGTACTAAGGGTGTTGCTAATCCTGCTAATACCAAAGATACTTCTTCAAAACGCTGCCAGTCTTTTGCTCTTCCAGACCATCCAAAGCTTAATAAAGCATAGATTTTCTTTTGGAAAGGGCGAACTGCGCGATCACGTAGCATGGCAAAATCTGGCAAAAGACCAGTCCACCAGAAAACTAATGATACAGATAAATAAGTTGAGATCGCAAATACATCCCATAATAAGGGAGAGTTAAAGTTAACCCATAACGACCCAAAACCATTAGGAATAGGTAATACCCAATACGCTAACCATGGACGACCCATGTGAATAATAGGAAATAAACCTGCCTGGATTACAGAGAAGATGGTCATCGCCTCTGCAGAACGGTTAATCGCCATACGCCATTTTTGACGGAAGAGTAAGAGTACCGCAGAAATCAAGGTTCCGGCGTGTCCAATCCCTACCCACCATACAAAGTTGGTAATATCCCATGCCCACCCAACAGTCTTGTTGAGTCCCCATGTTCCAATTCCAGTTGAAATGGTATAAATGATACATCCTACTCCCCAAAGGAAAGCGGTTAATGCGATGCCAAATACTATCCACCACTGGCGGTTGGCAACTCCCTCTACTGGTGCAGCTACATCAATGGTAACGTCATGATATGACTTGTCTCCAGTAACTAAGGGTTTTCGAATCGGTGCTTCGTAATGCGAGGCCATATGCGATTGCTTTATCTAGTTATATTATACGTTTCTCACTTTGGTTTGGTACATCACGTTAGGTTTTGTCCCTACATGCTCCAATAAGTGATACATACGTTCGTTTTCTTTTAATTCGGAAATCTTACTTTCCTTGTCATTAATATCTCCAAAGGTCATTGCACCGTTGCTACATGCAGCAGAACAAGCCGTTTGGAATTCACCGTCCTTAATCTCGCGCCCGTCTAATTTAGCATCGAGAATCGTTTTTTGTGTTTTTTGAATACACATAGAACATTTCTCCATTACACCTCTAGAACGTACCACAACGTCTGGGTTTAATACCATACGACCAAGGTCATTGTTCATGTGGTAATCAAACTCGTCATTCTTATTGTATAAGAACCAGTTGAAACGTCTTACTTTATAAGGACAGTTGTTTGCGCAGTAACGCGTACCTACACAACGGTTATAGGCCATGTGGTTTTGTCCTTGACGCCCGTGAGAAGATGCCGCTACTGGACATACTGTTTCACAAGGTGCGTGGTTACAGTGCTGACACATTACAGGTTGGAAAGTAACTTGTGGATTTTCTGAAGCTTGCTCCATGCGTCCAAAAGTGGTCAATGAATCTCCAATTCCTGAAATGTTTTCTTTTGTTTCTAAATCCCCTTCAAAGGTCTCGTCTGAAGAGTAATAGCGGTCAATACGCAACCAGTGCATATCTCTTGATTTACGTACTTCTTCTTTTCCTACTACTGGGACATTGTTTTCTGCGTGACATGCAATAACACACGCTCCACATCCTGTACAAGCATTAAGGTCAATCGACAAGTTAAAGTGATGCCCAATAGAGCGATCAAATGCTTGCCACATATCCACTTCTGGAGAAGTAACTTCTTGCTCCATATGGTTTTTAGACACTAAAGGAATTGTATTCCAGTAGGACTTATCTTTTGTATTGAATACCTCTAGGGTAGTTTCTTTTACGATATCCCCACGTCCCATTAAGGTGTTGTGTAACTGTGTACAGGCAAACTCGTGAAAACCGTCGGCTAAACTAACATTAGCAGACTGAACATTTTTGGCATTATTATAAAATGCGAAAGCATTCACCCCAACGTTCATTTCGTCTTGTAAACCTTTACGTTCTCCATACCCTAAGGCAAGACCTACAGATCCTTTTGCCTGTCCAGGCTGAATCACTACAGGTAGCGTTAAGGTTTTCTCCCCTACGGTTACTTTAGCATAACTTCCGTTCAAGGCACCGTTGGCTACATTGACATTCTTTAAGCCTAAAGCAGCAGCATCTGCGGCAGCAACGGTTAAATAATTGTCCCAAGTAACACGGGTGATTGGATCAGGGAATTCTTGCAACCATGGGTTGTTGGCTTGTTGACCGTCTCCCATTCCAGTTTTAGTGTATAACACTAATTCTAGTCCTTCTGTTTGCGCACTAGCAAGACTTGCTACAGCAGCAGAAAGATCGGTGGCATTGTATTTATTTTGGGTTGCATTTGCAACACTTAAATATCCATCGTGCAATACAGTATTCCAAGATGTCTCACCTAAAATAGTGTCTGCCCAATTGGACTTAATGGTATCATAATAGCTTGCTTCGCTTCCTGTCCATTTTAAGACTGCATCTTGAAATTGAAGCGTATCAAATAATGGGCGAATTGTAGGCTGCGCCAAAGCGTAGTGCCCAGCTTTAAACTCATAATCTCCCCAAGACTCTAAATAGTGAGGCGTCGCCGCGATATATTGTGCCGCAGCAGCTGTCTCGTCTTCTTTCATACTGAAAGCAACAGACAAGTCAAGTTTTTTCATGCCTTCGGCAAAAGCTTCGCCTTCTGGTAAGCTATACACTGGGTTAATTCCCACAGTGATTAATCCTCCTATAGTTCCAGCGATAACCGCATCGATAACGGGCTTAACTTCACCTCCGTTTTCTTGACGGGTTAAACGTGGGCTGTTTGCGTCCATCACTACACTACCTAAAGCGTTGTTGATGGCTAAAACAAGTGCTTGAGCCCCTTTATCTTGAATGCCACTTACTACAACAGCTTTATCACCAGCAGCTTTTAAAGCAGCAACAGCAGCATCTACTTTTGCTTGATGCGCTTGACTTAAAGATGCACTTACTGTAGTTCCAGTAATTGCACCATAAAGGTGCGCTAATATATTTTTTTGCGCTGAAGGGGTTACTGGCACTCTAAAATCTGCCGCAGCTCCACTCAAGGTCATGTTTGCTTCAAACTGGAAGTGTTTTGACATTGTGGCTTTCCCGTGGTCTTTTGAAGGAACACGTGTTTTAGAATAACCTGAGTCAAATCCTCCTCCTTGCCAATCTCCTAAAAAATCTGCGCCAACAGATACAATGGCTTTAGCTTTACTAAAGTCATAATCTGCTAATGCACGAACGCCATAAGCTTCTTCAAAAGCATCTACAGCATCGGCATAAGCGACGGTATCAAAAGCAACGTGTTTTACGTTAGGGTACTTTGCCGTAAAGTCAGCAATTAATTTTGCTGTTGTTGGACTGGCGAAAGTTTGGGTTAATAAAACAACTTCTTTGTTTGTAGCAGCAAGTGCGTTAAGCTTTGCGCCTGCTTGAAGGTGTAAATCTTCCCAGCTAATATCTGCACCATTCCCTTTAGGACCTTGTAAACGCTGTGTATCATACAAGGATAAAACTGATGCGTGTACACGTGCATTTGCTCCCCCTAGAACAGGAGCATCTGGATTGTTTTCAACTTTAATTGGACGACCTTCTCTGGTCTTGATTAGGATGCTTCCAAAATCAAATCCATCTGCAATTGCAGTAGCATAGTAGTTAGCTACTCCAGGACGAATTTGTTCTGGTTGCACTACATAAGGAACAGATTTAATTACTGGCCCTTCACAGGCTGCTAATGAAGCTGCTGCTGTACTAAATCCAACATACTTTAAAAAGTCGCGACGTGAAGTACTACTATCTTCTAAAGCTTCTTTATCCTCTAAAAATTCGTTTACTGGAACATAGTCGGCAAATTCTTTTTGCTCTAGCTGATCAACCATAGGAGAATTCTCCTGAAGCTGTTCTGCGTTTTTCCAATAGGTTTTATTTGCTGCCATAAGACATTCTTCTGTTTAAGCTCTTGTTAATAGTGACACTTTCCACACTCTAAACCTCCCATTTGGGCTGCTGTGAGTTTCTCTACTCCGTATTTCTTCGAAAGTGCCTCGTGAATTTTAGTATAGTACTCGTTATCTTTTACTTTCACATTAGTTTCTCTGTGACAGTTGATACACCATCCCATGGTTAAAGGAGAGTACTGATACATGATTTCCATTTCTTCTACCGGTCCGTGACAAGTTTGACATTCAATCTGCCCTACTTGTACGTGTTGTGCGTGGTTGAAGTAAACAAAATCTGGCAAGTTGTGGATACGTACCCATTTTACTGGCTCGGTTTCCCCGGTGTACTGTTGGTTCTCTTCGTCCCAACCTACAGCAGCATACAACTTCTTGATTTCTTTGGTATAGAATTCTTTGGTGTAACCATTTTCTAAATCTTCTTCCCCGTTGTACTCTGCGATATTCTTGTGACAGTTCATACAAACGTTTAACGAAGGGATTCCAGAATGCTTAGACACTCTTGCGGAAGAGTGACAGTACTTACACTCAATCTGGTTTGCACCAGCGTGAATTTTGTGAGAATAATGGATTGGCTGTACTGGCATATACCCTTGGTCCACTCCTACTTGCATTAAGTATCCGTAAGCAAAGTATGCACTTGACAATAACAAGAATACTACAGAAAGTAAAACTAAGAATTGATTCTGTGCAAAGGCTTGCCAAAGTGGACGGCGTATTGGTTTATCTTCTTTGGGCGCTAATTCAATTCCTTGTGCAGCGGCTATTTTCTGGAGTGTTTTATTGACTAAAATCAACATCACGACTAAAATGCCGAACACAAGCGCAAGTGCGCCTAATATGATATCATTTGAAAACGAATCACTTGCCGGCGCTGCCGCTACCGCGGCTCCTGCTGGTACTGCTGGAGCTGGCGGAGTGTAATCCGTATAAGCGATAATATTGTCAATATCTGCGTTAGATAACTGTGGGAAAGCTGTCATGGCAGTTTTGTTATACTCTTCCCAAATAGCTATAGCTTGTGCATCACCCTCTTTGATCATGGCTGCACTGTTTTTGATCCAGCTGTATAACCATTCTTTGTCATACTTCGCTGAAACCCCTTTCAAGGCGGGACCTACTGCTTTCTTGTTGAGTTTGTGGCAGGCTGCACAATTTGCATTGAACAATTTTTTTCCTGCGATTGGGTCGGCTTCCTGTGCACTAACAGTAAAGGCAAATGATATGGCTATCACCGTGAACAAATTCTTTACTCCTGCAACAACACCAAGGTTACTCTTCCTCATGCGATAAATAAATATTAATGTAGATCATCAAATTGATGGGCTAAAATCCACCACAAAAGTAAGACATAGACCGCTTTTGGGAAAAGGTTCTTATTTGCATTTCACTAATTTATAATCAGTCTAAATAATATGTTAATTCTGTTGAAGAATTCAAATTAAAGATGAAATTCCATTTCTTTGTAGGATGAATCAGCGTAGTATTTTGAAGGCCATTACAGCAGGAATTTTTATTGTTTTAAGTTCAACAATAAGTGCTCAAGAAAAACAATCAAAAATTGAAACTTCAACAGAGGTCAAAATCCTTATTGACCGTAAAATAGAGGTAAATAAAGCAATTTTTGACAGTCAATATTACGCCATTCAATTATACTATGGCAACTATACTGCAGCCGAACGAATTCTAAATGAATTCAATGCAAACTTTAGTGGTTGGGAGACAGAATTGAGCTTTGAAACACCGAATTATAAGGTACGTGTAGGTCGATTTAAAGACCTCAACGTCGCTAATCAAAAGCTAGAAGAAATCAGAAAGGTTTATCCTTCTGCATTCTTACTAGAGCCTAATAATTTATAGGGTTTTCTTTACTGCTACTTCTTGGAAGAATTCAATTACATCTTCAATTTTGATGTCGTTGTAATTCTTGATTTGTAAGCCACAGTCATAGCCTTTTGCCACTTCTTTAACATCGTCTTTGAAACGTTTTAACGAAGATAAAGCACCTGTATACACCACAATTCCTTCGCGAATAATTCTAATCCCACAGTTGCGATAGATCTTACCAGAAGTTACCATACAACCAGCAATGGTTCCCACTTTAGAAATCTTGTAGGTTTCGCGAATCTCTGCTGTACCTGTTACTTCTTCTTTCATTTCTGGTGAAAGCATTCCTTCCATGGCGTCTTTAACATCGTTAATGGCGTCATAAATAATAGAATAGGAACGGATATCAATTTCTTCTTTCTCTGCGATTGCACGGGCATTGCCCATAGGACGAACATTAAATCCTAAAACAATGGCATCTGAAGCAGAGGCTAAAAGCACGTCAGATTCAGTGATGGCACCAACTCCTTTGTGAATGATATTCACTTGGATTTCTTCTGTAGATAATTTTTGTAGAGAATCGGTCAATGCTTCAACAGATCCATCCACATCCCCTTTCAAGATGATGTTTAATTCCTGGAAGTCTCCTAAGGCGATACGTCGTCCAATCTCGTCTAAGGTAATATGACGCTGTGTACGAACATTTTGCTCTCTTAGAAGCTGTGTGCGTTTAGCGGCAATTTGCTTTGCTTCACGCTCATCTTCTAATACGTTAAAGTTGTCTCCAGCTTGGGGTGCTCCGTCTAATCCTAAGATAGAGATAGGTGTAGATGGTGGTGCTTCTGCAATGTCGTTTCCACGCTCGTCAAACATGGCTTTTACTTTTCCGCTGTGTTTACCAGCTAAGATGTAATCTCCAATTTTAAGCGTTCCAGTTTGAACAAGAATAGTAGAGACATAACCACGGCCTTTATCAAGATAAGCCTCAACGACGGTTCCTTTAGATTTTCTCTCTGGGTTCGCTTTAAGCTCTAATAATTCTGCTTCAAGGAGAACTTTTTCTAGTAGTTCATCAACTCCCGTTCCTTTTAAGGCAGAAATGTCTTGAGATTGAATCTTTCCTCCCCAGTCTTCAACCATTAAATTCATGGCAGCAAGACCTTCTTTAATTTTGTCAGGATTTGCTGTTTGCTTATCCACTTTATTAATCGCAAAGATGATTGGTACTCCTGCTGCTTGAGCATGACTAATCGCTTCTTTAGTTTGGGGCATGATGCTGTCATCTGCTGCAATAACGATGACGGCAATATCCGTTACTTGAGCACCACGTGCACGCATGGCGGTAAATGCCTCGTGACCTGGTGTGTCTAAGAAGGTAATCTTTTGACCGCTTTTTAAGGAGACAGAATAGGCTCCAATGTGCTGGGTGATTCCTCCAGATTCTCCTGCAATAACATTTTCTTCACGAATGTAATCTAAAAGAGAAGTTTTTCCGTGATCAACGTGTCCCATAACGGTAACGATAGGTGCACGACTAATTAAAGAGGCTTCATCTTCAACTTCTTCCTCTTCGAAAGTTTCTTCAAGATCACTTTTTACAAATTCTACTTTGAAACCAAATTCATCTGCAACAATACTTAAGGTTTCTGCATCTAGACGTTGATTCATGGTTACCATGATTCCTAGACTCATACAGGCAGAAATAATTTCTGTTCCACCTACTTCCATTAAAGTAGCGATTTCACCTACTGTAATAAATTCAGTTACTTTAAGTACTTTACTTTCAGCAGCTTGCTGTGCTAATTCCTCTTCCGTTTTTTGACGGTGTTGTACTCGCTTATCACGACGGTATTTTGCACCTTTAGACTTATTTGTTTTCCCTTGAAGTTTTTCGAGGGTTTCTCTAATTTGCTTTTGAACTTCTTCTTCGGTCGGTTCAACTTTAGTTACCGCCGCAGGTCGATTGCGTGGTTTTTGACCTGGTTTTCTATTGTTATTTGCTCCCCCCCTATTTTGACTTCCTGGCGTTTCTTTGCTTATGCGTTTACGCTTTTTCTTACGTGCTTCTTCAACATTTTTTTCTTGTTGCTTAAAGCGATTGAGGTCAATGGTTTGTCCGGTTTTCTTTGGACCTGACAACTTGGTGTATTGGGTGGTGATTTTCTTGCCTTCTTCTTCTTCCGCTTTGTTTGGTTCCTCTGTTTTTTCTACCGCCAGGTCAGGAGGAGTTTCATGTTTGGCTTCAATCTTCTGAGGTTGCTGCGCTTCTTCTTTAGGGGGCTTTTCTGCCTTAACTTCTTCTACTACCGCTGTTGGTGCTGGCTTTTCTTCAATAGGTGTTTCAAGAACCGCTGCTGGTTTTTCTTCCGTTAGCTTTTTTGGCGTAGCCTTAGGTTCTAAATCAATTTTACCCACCGCTTTTGGTTTTTGGATGGCAGCACGCGCTTTAATCACTTCTTGTTGTGCTTTTTCACGCTCTAGCTTTTCCTGTTCAAGCTTTTCTTGCTTTAAACGAAGGTTTTCCTTTTCCTTTCTTTTTTCTTCACTAATTTCTGCAGAAGCGTCTTTTTTAGACTTATCTGTTTCAAATTCGTCCAAAAGAATGTTGTAAACTTCTTGCGAAATTTTAGTAGTAGGACGGGCTTCGATTTCGTGCCCATGCTGCGAAAGGTGCTCAACTGCTCGATCTAGTGAGATGTTAAGCTCACGTAAAACTTTGTTTAAGCGCAATGTTGGTTGGTCTGACATAGATAGTTTTATGCGGTATCAAAAATAGAAAAATTATCGCTTTCTTTATTCTTCGAACTCCTCTTTCAATATTTTAACAACTTCTTCGATGGTTTCGTCCTCTAAATCTGTACGTTTTATAAGCTCTTGTATATCAAGTTCAAGTACACTTTTAGCGGTATCTAACCCTACTTTCTTAAATTCTTCAATTACCCAGCCTTCGATTTCGTCAGAGAATTCTGTCAATTCGACATCTTCTTCCATTCCTTCACGATATACATCGATTTCGAATCCTGTTAATTGTCCGGCTAAGCGAATATTATTTCCTCCACGCCCAATGGCTTTTGACACCTCTTCTGGGTTTAAGAAAACTTGTACACGTTTGTTCTCCTCGTCAATCTTTAAAGAATTGACTTTAGCGGGAGATAGTGAGCGTGTAATAAATAGCTGCAGGTTATTGGTGTAATTGATTACATCAATATTTTCGTTTCCTAATTCACGAACAATCCCGTGAATACGCGAACCTTTCATCCCGACACAGGCTCCTACTGGATCGATACGATCGTCATAAGAATCCACAGCAACTTTTGCTTTGTCTCCAGGAATACGCACCGCTTTTTTAATGTTGATCAAGCCGTCGAATACTTCTGGGATTTCTTGTTCGAATAACTTCTCTAAAAACTTTGGCGAAGTCCTAGAAAAAATAATTCTAGGCTTGTTGCCACGCATTTCTACAGTTTCAATAATTCCGCGTACATTATCTCCTTTACGGTAAAAGTCTGATCCTATCTGGCGGTCCTTTGGTAAAATCAATTCATTGCCTTCATCGTCTAACAAGATGACTTCACGGCTTCTAATATGGTGTACCTCTGCGGTATATAATTCTCCTTCTAATTCTTTAAATTGCTTAAAGATATTTGTTGAGTCGTGCTCGTGAATCTTAGCCACAAGGTTTTGACGCAAGGTCAAAATTGAGCGGCGTCCTAAATCAATTAACTTTACTTCTTCAGACACATCTTCTCCTACTTCAAAATCTGGCTCGATTTTATGTGCCTCTTTTAATTCAATTTCTTGATTGGGATCTTCTACTTCGTCGTTTGCTACAACGATACGGTTTCGCCAAATTTCTAAATCCCCTTTGTCAGGATTAATAATGATATCGAAATTGTCATCTGACCCAAACTTGCGTTTTAAGGTATTTCTAAATACTTCTTCAAGAATTACCATCAAGGTAACTCTGTCAATGAGTTTTTCATCTTTAAACTCTGAAAACGAATCAATTAATGCTATATTTTCCATAATTAATTACTTAAATAGATACGATTACTTTGGCGCTTTTATATTGGCCGTATTGAAATTCTCTTGTCTTTGTTACAGTTACTTTTCCTTTTCCAACAGGTTTAGGCTCTCGCGCTTTCCATTGTAAAGTAAAAGAAGCGTCGGTTGTTTCAACAAGGGTGCCCTGCACCTGCTTGTCTTCACTATCGGTCACTTCTAGCTTCCGTGATACATTCTTTTTAAACTGTCTGGGGATAGTCAATAAAGACCCTACACCGCAAGAACTTACTTCAATTGAAAAGTCTGTTTCTTCTCTATCAAGGTTGTGTTCTACTTTTCTACTTACTTGCATGCAAGCTTCTAAAGTAACCCCTTGATCGCCGTCTAGGAGCACGCGAATACTGTTATCCCCACCAATGGTGAGGTCAATTAAAAAGAGACTTGGATTTTCCACCAAGGCTTCTTGTACGAGTGCTTCTACCTTTTCTTTAAAACTCATCTAAAAAAAAAGAAGACCTTAAGTCTCCCAATCGTTGTGTTTAGAATGTGGTGCAAATATAGGTTATTTCAATGATTTTTTGTTTAGATATTTATTTTTTTCATATTTGTCTAACCTAATCTTATCAATCATGAAAAACCTATGTTGGGGGAAAACCCTTTTTTTGCTTGTTTTTATTCCTGTTTTTTCTTTTGCCCAAAACACTTTAAGCGGTACTGTTCTCGACGACGAAGGTCAACCCTTATACGGTGCTACTGTTATTGTTAAAGGGACAAATGAAGGAACTGTTACAGACTCACAAGGAGAATTTAATTTAACTACTCAACAAGCTTTTCCGCTTAAGCTAGTCATCTCTTTTGTTGGCTTTGACAACCTTAGTTTTACCGTAAACAACGATCAACCTCAAGAATTTCAACTGTCTTTTTCAAATCGATTTGATGAAATTATTGTTTCCGCTTCGCGAAAGGCAGAAAAATTACAAGAAGCCCCGGCCGCTGTTTCGGTGATTTCGGCAAAGCAGGTGACCCAATCTGGAGGAGCCATCTCTCCCATTCGCGCTTTGATCAATAGTCCTGGCGTAGAACTACAACAACAAACCGGGCAGCGTATCAATATTGCACTGCGAGGAGCAAACGGGATTTTTTCTACTAATGTATTTCCCTTATTAGATTACCGTTCATTAATCACCCCTGGTTTAGAATATTTTGATTCGCAAAACTCCCCGATCAATACCATTGATTTAGAAAGAGTGGAAGTTGTTTTAGGACCGGGTTCTGCCCTCTATGGTCCAGATGTCACCACGGGAGTCATTCACTTTATTTCAAAAGACCCCTTTAAACACCCTGGCTCTACAGCCGAATTGATCTATGGAGAACGCAATACCTTTCGGGCAGGGGTTCGCCATGCTGGAAAAAACGAGAAAGAAACCTTTGGCTATAAAATTAACCTGCGATACAGCAGTGGGAAAGACTTTGCCCTAGATCCTAATGATAGCGAAGACAGTCAAATCCTCGCCAATTTTAAAACTTCTATCAACCGGGCGACCATTTCTGCAAATGGTAATGTAGATACCTCTTCGCCTGGCACAAAACTCTTCGATATTAGCCCAACGCAAAAAGAAAAGTATTGGGCAGGACTTGCAAATGCCTCCCTTTATTTTCGTCCAGAAAACGGGATGGAAATTGTCACTGCTGGAGGATGGAATGCTGGAACCGCGATTTTCTATAATGATCTGGGAGAAGGTCAAGCTTATGGAAACGAATATTGGGGACAAGCACGGTTTAACTACAATGGCTGGTTTGCCCAAACCTATTTTATTAAAAACGATGGCGGTAATGATGAGAACCCTAATTACCTCAATCGAACTGGCTTTATCACCCCTTTAGAACGCTCTCATTATGAAGCACAACTGCAATATAATTTTGACTGGAACAGCTTCTTTAATTCAGAATGGACCACAGGAGTTGATTATAGAAGTGCTACCGCCAATACCGAAAATCATGTTTATGGTCGCAACGAAGACGATGATGATTACCGCATTTTAGGAGGCTATTTACAAGGGAAATTTAAACTAGATCCTAAACTGGATCTATTTGTCGCAGGTCGTTATGACGGCTATAATTTCACTGATGAAAAAACTTTTTCCCCCAGAGCAGCTTTTGTTTATAAACCCAGTAATCAACACAATATTCGTTTAACCTATAATCGCGCTGCAAATCCTATCGCGGCTTCTGATATATATTTTGATTTACCCACACAATCTTTTGGCATCTTTGATGCCTGGGTATATGGAGCAAAGACCCCTTACTCCTTTGGCAATAATCCCGACATTAGTTGGTTGATCCCTGGAGTTCCTAATACTCCTGTAGCTGCTGGATTTCCGCTTGCTGCTGCATTTGCAGCAGTCAATCAGGGTGTGATTAACGAGATAGTCAACCAACTAGGACAAAGCCCCGTAACAGCCCCACTAGTCCCTTTAGCGCAAAGTATTTTATCCAACCCCGAAATCGTACCTAACACTGCATTTACTCCTGTATTAACACTAACAACAGACGGACAACCTTTAGCCCCAATAGGAGGTCAAGGGAATTTATTGAGCTTTTTAACGTCCTATGAATTGGGCTACAAAGGCGTGGTAGGGAATCGTTTTTCTTTTGGTGTAGACATCTATCACTTTAGACGAAAAGGGGGAGCCACCTTTAGACAAATCACGCCTGTGGTAAACATTGAAGATCTCCCAGAAAATTTAGGGCAAACCGTTCAAAATAACGCGCAAGGTCAAATTGAGCAAGCCCTAATCAATCTAGGAAATAACCCCGCTGTTGCTGCTGCAACCGCTGCCTCGCTAGGACAACAATTAAACGCTGCTTACAGCGCAGGAGGAGAATCGTTTTTACAAATGCTTGCCCAGGCTGGTTTACCTTTTCATGGAATTGTTGAAATAGAAGAAAACAGCGCAGCAATTCCTCGACTTACCTTGGGGTATTTATCGGTTGACGAAAGTGTTGTCAACGAAGATTGGGGAGCAGAATTTAACTTTAAGTTTTTTGCCACAGAAGAACTAGGGATTCAAGGAAATTACACCTGGTTTCAAGTGGATAAAGACATTCCCGGAGATGCATCTTTTCCAGCGCATAAAATTCGTTTAGGATTGAGCTATGACCCAGAAACAATTTTTGATGCCACGCTTAATTATCAATGGGACGATAGCTTTACATCTAATAGCGCTGTTTTTCCAGGTAATGTTCCAGCTAAAAACCTAGTCGATATCACCTTAGGCTTAAAATTAAGTGAGTCCTTGCGTTTTGAGTTAGCAGGGATTAATGTGCTAAATAATCGTTTTAGGGCGCTCCCTAGCTTCCCTAAATTGGGCAGAACAGTTACTGGACGACTTGTAGTGAACCTAAATTAAATCGGCATAATTTCTTAAAAAAAACCGTACTTTTAAGGGCTATGAAATATGAAATCACTTCCCTTGGAATACGGTTTTCTAAATACCGTGCAAAGGAACAAACGCCCTTTGAGCGCTTGTTTGAGATTTTTAAAGAATTAATCACCCACACCTCTGGAGATTTTGACGAAGCCATTGATTGGTTAAGAGAACTCGACCGGGAATATCAATTGACCGACGACGACTATACCATTGATGATTTTGTCGATGATCTATTACAGAAGTCTTATATCCAACCCAAAGGGACGGGCAGTGGAAAAGGTGACGGCATGGGCCTTACTCCTAAGACCGAAAAACTTTTACGAGAATACGCATTAAAGCAAATCTTTGGGAAGCTTAGAAAATCCAATGCTGGAAATCATAAAACCAAAAAATTAGGCCAAGGCGAGGACAATACCGGCGAATTTAAAGCCTATCAATTTGGCGATGCCTTAGAAAAAATCGACATGACCCAGAGCATTAAAAATGCTCAAATTCGATCGGTAGGAAATGACTTTACCCTGCAGCACGACGACCTGGTGGTAGAAGACAGTTTTTTTAAAACCCAAATGAGTACGGTCCTGATGATCGATATTAGTCACAGCATGATTCTCTATGGGGAGGACCGCATTACCCCAGCGAAAAAAGTCGCCATGGCCCTAGCAGAATTAATCACCACCCGCTACCCTAAAGACACCCTTGATATACTCGTTTTTGGGAATGACGCCTGGCCCATTTCCTTAAAAGAAGTCCCCTACCTCGAGGTGGGACCTTATCATACAAATACTGTTGCTGGGTTGGAGTTGGCTATGGACTTACTCCGCCGAAAAAAGAACAGCAACAAACAAATTTTTATGATTACCGACGGGAAACCCAGTTGCTTAAAACTCCCCGATGGTAGTTACTATAAAAACAGTGTAGGCTTAGACGATACCATCGTTGAAAAATGTTACAACATGGCCCGTCAGGCCAAAAAATTACACATCCCCATTACCACTTTTATGATTGCACAAGATCCCTATCTGCAACAGTTTGTGCGCACCTTTACAGAAGCAAATCGCGGAAAAGCCTTTTTTACCGGCTTAAAAGGCTTGGGCGAAATGATCTTCGAAGACTATGAAAAAAACAGAAAAAAACGCTTAGAATAAAGAAACAACCCACTATGAGTTCACCTAATATTAATACCCTTGGCGCCCTTAAAAAAACAGACTACAAGCCACAAAATATACAAGACGAATTAGCAAAAAACTTACGCCAGCGTTTGCGGGATGGTGTCGCCACTTTTGAAGGCTTAATCGGGTATGAAAACACGGTTATTCCAGATGTAGAACGCGCACTTCTATCGGGGCACAACATTAATCTACTCGGTTTACGTGGACAAGCCAAAACCCGTTTAGCCCGTCAAATGACACAGTTGTTAGACGAGTGGGTACCAGTTGTGACGGGCTCAGAAATCAACGACGACCCCCTTGACCCTATTAGTCGTGAAGCCAAAGAATTAATCGTACAACAGGGCGACAATACGCCCATTGAATGGCTGCATCGTAATGATCGCTTTTTTGAAAAATTAGCGACGCCAGATGTAACAGTAGCCGACCTTATTGGCGATGTTGATCCCATTAAAGCCGCTAACTTAAAACTCTCTTATGCCGATGAACGGGTAATTCATTTTGGGATGATTCCTCGTGCCCACCGCTGTATCTTTGTGTTAAACGAATTACCCGATTTACAAGCCAGAATACAAGTAGCCTTATTTTCTATACTACAAGAAAAAGAAATCCAAATTCGCGGCTTTAAATTGCGGCTGCCTATTGAAACACAAATCATCTTTACCGCTAACCCAGAAGATTATACTAATCGAGGCAGTATTGTAACTCCTCTAAAAGATCGTATTGGATCACAAATCCTAACCCACTACCCGCATAGCCGTGAAATTGCGAAAGCCATTACTGCTCAAGAAGTAAAAATGAAAGAAGGCACCGCAGCTCAAATTCACATCCCAGAACTGGCCAGAGATATCCTAGAGCAAATAGGTTTTGAAGCCCGTAAAAGCGATTATGTCGATGCAAAAAGCGGGGTGAGTGCACGTATGAGTATCACCGCTTTTGAAAACCTGATCAGTACGGCAGAACGCAGAATCTTAATCAACGGAGAAGAAAGTACTTGCATTCGCATGTCTGACTTTTTAGGCATCATTCCTGCCATTAACGGAAAAGTAGAGTTGGTCTATGAAGGAGAACAAGAAGGAGCAGAACAAATCTCTTATCACTTGATTTCACAAGCCTGTAAAACCCTTTTCCCAGACTATTTCCCAGAGATAAAGAAGCTCGAAAAACAAGACGAAGAAGGCCCTTATGACAAACTTTTAGGATGGTTCTTTAGCGACAACGAACTCTTTTTAGAAGATACCCTCGACGATGGGCTCTATCGAGATACTCTAGAAAACATTCCTGATATCAAAAATATTCTTGATACCCATCAAGCAGCTTGTCCAGAAGAAGACACTCACTTTATGATGGAATTTTTATTATGGGGACTAGAAGCCAATAAACGCTTGAATAAATACCGCACCCTAGAAGGCTTTCAATTTAAAGACGCTTTGGGTAGTTATATTAGTGGACTATGAAAAAAGGAAATAAAAAAAAACTACTGATCTTTTCCCTAGCTTTTGGGCTAGTGAAAAAAATCTTTTTACTCTGTTTTTTCATAGATTGCTTTTAAGAGATTTATCTTTATTTTAATTGATTCCCAAATCTTCTGAATGAAACAAAAAACAACTGTTATAAAAAGTTTGCATTTATTGCGAGAAGCATTTCGAGGGAAGGACTATGATTACACCCAAGGATCGCTTTCAAAAGCTATTTTTCTTTTAGCCATTCCTATGGTTTTTGAAATGCTGATGGAATCTGTCTTTGCCTTAGTAGATATTTATTTTGTCTCGCAAGTAAGCACAAATGCCGTTGCTACCATCGGTTTAACTGAATCTGTGGTAACACTAATTTATGCTGTTGCGGTAGGGATAAGCATGGCCGCAACTGCTGTAGTTGCCCGCCGAATAGGCGAAAAGGACAATGAAGGAGCTAAAAAAACAGCCGCGCAAGTCATTTATTTAGGGATTATTGTGAGTCTCTTATTTAGTGTGGTGGGAATTTATTTTTCAAAAGACATTCTTTCTATTATGAAAGCGAGTCCAGCAGTCATTGAAGAAGGCTATCGTTACACACAAATATTAATTGGCGGAAATATCACCATTGTCTTATTGTTTTTGATCAATGCGATCTTTAGAGGCGCTGGTAATGCTTCTTATGCCATGTGGGTTTTGATTTTTTCTAATAGTTTAAATATAGTCCTCGACCCTCTATTTATTTTTGGTATTGGTCCTTTCCCAGAGATGGGAGTTACAGGAGCAGCCGTAGCGACAACAATAGGAAGAGGCAGTGCTGTTGTATTGCAACTACTATTGCTTTGGTTAGGTAAAAGTCGTATCCAACTGGCTTTTGGTCATCTTAAATTGCAAGGAAAGATTATTCTCAATCTTCTACGCATCTCTTGGGGAGGCATTGGTCAATTTTTAATTGGCACATCTAGCTGGGTGTTTTTGATGCGGATTATATCAGAATTTGGGAGTGAAGTTCTGGCGGGGTACACCATCGCGATAAGAATAATGATGTTTAGCCTTATGCCAGCGTGGGGATTGAGCAATGCTGCGTCCACCCTTGTAGGACAAAGTTTAGGTGCCCAGCTTCCTGATCGAGCAGAAAAAGCAGTATGGCAAACCAGTAAATACAATGCCGCTTTTATGGGAATCCTTTCCATTATTTTATTAGCGTGGCCAAAGGAGATTATTCAGTTTTTTAGTCGTGATCTTAAGGTCCTAGAAATGGGTACATTAAGTTTACAAATTTTTGCTTACGGCTATGTGTTTTATGCCTATGGGATGGTAATCATTCAAGCATTTAATGGAGCTGGCGACACAAAAACTCCCACTAAAATCAACTTCTTTTGTTTTTGGTTATTTCAACTTCCACTCGCTTATTTTACCGCATTATATTTAGAATGGGGACCGATAGGAGTACTTTTTGCTATTGTGATTGCTGAAATTGTTCTTAGCCTAGTGAGTATTTATTTTTTCAAGCAGGGCAGTTGGAAAAAAATCCGAGTTTAAAGGATTTTAACGCATCATTTCTATGGTCGTATTCCCTAAGATAGAAAGGGTTTGATCCCGTACTTGTTCAAAGACAGGTTTTATGCTGCATGTTTTTTCGTCGCACTCATCACAGGGCGCATAGTAATTAAGAGAAACACAGGGTAATAAGGCAATAGGACCATCCATCATACGCATCAATTCAGCTAACTTAATATCAGAAGGTTTTTTGAGTAGTTTATAGCCTCCGGTTTTCCCTCGTTTACTTTGGAGCAATTGAAAATTGCGTAATTCTCTCAAGATCGTTTCTAGAAATTTTTGAGGGATGTTTTCCTTTTCAGCGATTTCAGTTGAAAATATAGATCGATCTTCAGATTGGTTATCAGCTAAATATAATAAAGCCTTAATGGCATATTTGCATTTCTTTGAAATCACTTAATTCTGTATTTATAGGATCAAATATAGGGGAAAAATAATAAATCCACTTAATCCCTATAAAGTTTATAGGTTTTACTTGTTTATTTAAAAAGGCTCCCCTACATTTGCACCATAAAAAGAAAAAAATGGGAGATTTTAACTTCAACACAAAGACTCTTCATGCAGGACATGAAGTAGACAAAACACAAGGAACACGTGCTGTACCTATTTATCAATCTACTGCCTATGTATTTGATAGCGCAGAACATGCTGCTAACTTATTTTCGTTAGCAGAGCCAGGATACATTTACACGCGTTTAAACAACCCAACAAATGATGTGCTAGAACAGCGATTAGCTGCCCTTGAAGGTGGAATAGCTGCAGTATCTACTGCTTCTGGAACATCAGCAATTGCAACTGCATTGATGGTTTTACTCAAAGCGGGAGACCATATTGTTGCTTCAAATAGTTTATATGGAGGAACGTATAATTTATTGAGCGTTACCCTACCTCGTTTAGGGATCACCACCACTTTTGTTGATCCAGACGATCCTGCTAATTTCGAAGCTGCTGTACAGGACAATACCCGTGCATTCTTCGCAGAATCGCTAGGGAACCCTAAATTAGATGTACTTGATTTAAAAACTATTTCAGGCTTCGCCGAAAAAGCTAAAGTTCCCTTTATTGTAGATAACACTGTTGCTACACCTGCCTTGCTCAACCCTATCGAGCACGGAGCAAATATTGTGATTCACTCTTTAACAAAATTCATCAATGGAAATGGTACGGCCATGGGAGGAGTGATTGTTGATGCAGGAACCTTTGACTATGGCAATGGTTTGTTCCCAGAATTTACAGAACCTAGTGCAGGTTACCACGGTCTTGTTTATCACGAGGCTTTAGGACCAGCTGCTTTTATTGCTAAGGTTCGTATCGAAGGTCTGAGAGACTTTGGCGCAGCCTTAAGTCCATTCAACAGTTTCCAAATCATTCAAGGTTTAGAAACATTGAGCATTCGCATGCAACAACACTCTAAAGCCGCTTTAGAAATTGCAACTTGGTTAGCGCAACAAAAAGAAGTCGCATGGGTAAACTACCCAGGTTTAGCGGCAAGTAAATACAATGGCTTAGCCAAAGAGTATTTACCAAAAGGACAAAGTGGAATTGTCACCTTTGGTTTAAAAGGTGGTTTTGGTGCGGCGAAAAAAGTTGCAGATGATACAAAGATTTTCTCTCTACTAGCGAATATTGGAGATTCTAAATCCTTGATTATTCACCCAGCCAGTACTACGCACCAACAATTAAACGAAGCGTCGCAAAAAGAAACTGGGGTGACCCAAGACTTAGTGCGCCTTTCTGTTGGACTAGAAGACATCGAAGATCTAAAAGCAGATTTAAAGCAAGCTTTTAACTAAACTTAATTAGGCATTGTTTAATCGCTTTGCCTAATTTTTATTTTTATTAACCTACTAACCCTATAGGTTTAAATATTTAATTAAAATGATAGTCGACTTGATTTTAAAACAAAAGAAAACAACTCCTAAAAGTGAAGGGGTGGAGAGAAGCATTCTTAAAACAATTTCTTGGCGTGTGATCGGGACCCTTGATACTTTTTTTATCGCTTACATGGTTACGGGTACTTTTAATCATGCGGTATCAATTGGCGGGTTTGAATTGATCACAAAAATGATCTTGTATTTTTTTCACGAACGAAGCTGGAATAAAATCCAGTGGGGTAAAAACATCTAGTTATGGAAAAAGAACTATTGAAAGAATTAAACGAATCTTTTAAAAACAAAAACTTACAAGAAGCCTTCGATGCATTAATAGAACTTAAGTTGGGGAAGATGGCTTTTTCAACCTCTTTTGGTCAAGAAGACCAGGTGCTTACTGATTTTATTTTTCGCAGCGATTATCCTATCACGATTTTCACCCTAGATACCGGAAGGCTTTTTGAAGAAACCTATGAGGTTTATCACCGCACTGTAAACAAATATGATAAACTGATTGAACCCTATTTTCCCGATGCTAAAAAAGTAGAAGCTTTATTAGCTAAAAAAGGGCCTAATAGCTTTTATAGTTCGGTTGAAAACAGAAAAGAATGTTGCGGTATCCGTAAAATTGACCCCTTACAAAAAGCCTTGCGCGGGGTGGATCTGTGGATCACTGGACTTAGAGGTGGTCAAAGTCATTTTAGAGAAAATTTTGATCTCTTTCAATATGACACTTCCTTTGGGTTAATCAAATTCAATCCCCTCGTTTATTGGTCATTAGAAGAGGTTACAGCCTATTTAGAGCAATACAATGTTCCGCAAAACAGTTTGCATAAAAAAAATTATCCCAGTATTGGATGCGCGCCATGTACACGCCCGGTAGAACAAGGAGAAGATATTCGTTCGGGTCGCTGGTGGTGGGAAAACAGCAAAAAAGAATGTGGATTACATCAACAAGATTAATATGAATATTTTAAAACAATTAGAAGAAGAAGCAATCTATATAATTAGAGAGGTGGCTGGACAGTTCAATCAACCAGCCTTACTTTTCTCTGGTGGAAAGGATTCTATCGTACTACTTCACTTATGTGCTAAAGCATTTTATCCTGGAAAAATACCTTTTCCCCTCCTCCATATTGACACAGGACATAATTTTCAAGAAACCCTTAACCACAGAGATTATTTAGTCGAGAAATATAACGCCCGCTTGATCATTGGCCTAGTACAAGACAGTATTGACCAAGGGAAAGTGCAAGAAGAAACAGGAAAGTTTTCAAGTAGAAATGGTTTACAGACCACAACCCTGCTGGATACCATAGAAGAATTAAAACTGGATGCTTGTATTGGTGGTGCGAGAAGAGACGAAGAAAAAGCAAGAGCTAAAGAACGCATCTTTTCAGTAAGAGATGACTTTGGGCAATGGAATGAAAAACTACAACGTCCAGAATTATTCGACATTTTAAATGGTCGTATTCATACTGGAGAAAATGTAAGAGCGTTTCCTATCAGCAACTGGACAGAATTAGACGTATGGGAATACATCAAACAAGAAAATTTAGAGCTTCCCAATATCTATTTTGCGCACAAAAGAGAAATATATCCACGTGAGGGACAATGGATGCCGCGTTGTGAATTTCATAATATCCCCGAAGATGTCATCCAAGAAAAAACAGTTCGCTTTAGAACCGTGGGAGACATGTCTTGTACTGCTGCAGTGGTCTCTAATGCATCGACAGTCGAGGAGATAATACATGAAATTAAAGCCTCGGCATTTTCAGAAAGAGGCGCTCGTATGGATGATAAACGCTCTGAGGGAGCAATGGAAGAACGCAAAAAAGTCGGTTACTTTTAATCAAATCACTATGGAATTATTACGTATTGTTACTGCTGGAAGTGTAGATGACGGCAAAAGCACACTTATTGGAAGATTGTTATACGAAACAAAATCCCTTAAAGACGATCAATTAGAACATATTGTAGAAAAGAGCAAAAGCAAAGGAATTGACTACATCGATTTCTCACTTGCAACAGATGGTTTATTGACAGAACGTGAACAAGGAATCACCATCGACATCTCTAATATCTTTTTTAAAACGAATCAAAGACGATTCATTATTGCCGATGCTCCTGGCCATGTAGAATACACCCGTAATATGGTCACAGGCGCTTCTAATGCTGATACGGCTATTATTTTAATTGACGCTAGAAAAGGAGTTCTCGAGCAAACACAACGTCACTATAATATCACGCAACTACTTGGGATCAATCATTTGATTTTTGTTATCAATAAAATGGATTTGATCGATTACAATCACGAGAAATTCAAAGGCATCAAAGAGGACATCCTACAATTGACCCAGAAGAATGAAAACACACTGCATCTTCTTCCAGTCTCTGCTTTAAAAGGGGATAATATTACCATCCAATCAAAGAATACTCCATGGTATAATGGACCTGCTTTACTCGAATTAATCGAAAATATTGATCTTGTTCCATCAAATCAACAAGAAAATATCCTACAAGTACAATGGGTGATTCGTCCACAACTTAAATCACATCATGACTATCGCGGTTTTGCTGGGAAAGTGAACAGTGGTTGTTTTCGTGTAGGAGATGAAATAACTGTATTCCCCTCTGGATTAAACTCAAAAATCAAACAAATTGACCGTTATGGGAAAGCTGTAACTCTTTTATATGAGGGAGAAAATGGCACCCTTATCCTAGAAGACGATATCGATTTATCACGTGGTTCTAGTATCATTGGAACAACCGCTGAAGAAGAAACACAACCGTCAAAACAAATCAATGCGACCATTTGCTGGATGCAAAATCAACCCCTTAATACGCAAAGCAAGTATTTCTTACAACAAGGAACGCAACAGCTACAAACTAAAGTAACCACCATCGAAGGTTCCCCTGCTAGTTTTAAATTAAATGATATAGGCAACATTAGCCTGCGTTTATCTGAACCCATTTTATCTACTCCATTCAAACAGAACAAAAACATAGGACGCTTTATCCTGATCGATCCTCAAACAAATAATACCGCAGCAGTAGGCTTTATCCGATAAATTATGCAAAGTTTTAGAACAGAAATTGAAAACCCCATCGTCGAAAAAGACATTATCGATTTAGAACAAAAAATTCATGCTTTTAAAAATAATGCCATTGACGAAGAAAAGTTTAGAAGTTTACGCCTTGCCAGAGGAGTTTATGGACAACGTCAACAGGGTGTACAGATGGTTCGCATTAAGCTTCCTATGGGCCGATTTACAGCCAAACAATTAAAAAAAATCGCTTATGTCGCAGACGAATATGGGAGCGGAAATCTTCATATAACTACCCGTCAAGACATTCAATTGCACTATGTTGAATTAGATCGCACGCCACAACTGTGGGAAGAATTAGAAAAAGATCAAATCACTTTAAGAGAGGCTTGTGGAAATACCGTAAGAAATGTAACTGCTTCTGCGACAGCAGGAGTTGACATTGACGAACCCTTTGATGTAACACCTTTTGCTGAAGCATTCTTTCAATATTTTTTGCGCAATCCCATTTGTCAAGACATGGGAAGAAAAATTAAAGTAGCCTTTTCGAGCAATAAACAAGACGACGCATTAACCTTTATTCACGACCTTGGGTTTATCCCAAAAATTAAAGATGGAAAAGCTGGCTTCCAACTTATGCTGGGCGGCGGAATTGGCTCACAACCCATGCCTTCTCAAAAGCTATTTGACTTTTTAACCACAGATCAAATCATCCCCTATAGCGAAGCGATTATTCGCCTTTTTGATCGACATGGGGAACGCAATAAACGCAATAAAGCAAGGCTCAAGTTTCTTGTCAAAGACCTTGGATTAGAACAATTTTTAACCCTAGTTGAAGTCGAAAAAAAATCACTTTTAACCCAAAGTTTACCTATTCAAACCACAGAACGCAAACTAGATGCGGCACAAATTAAGCTTGATGAAATTGATGTACAAACGGATTCTGCCTTTACACAATGGAAAAAAGTAAATACGTTTCCACAAAAGCAAACAGGTTACTTAAGCGTAGGTATTGCAGTGCAAACAGGAGATATTTCTTCTAATAAGGCGCGCAAGCTCGCCGAAGTGATCACACGCTTTACTAAAAATGACAACCGCTTTACAATCGCGCAAAGTATCTTATTGAGAGATGTTAAAGAAGAGCATCTTCCCGCCCTCTATCTCGCGTTAAAAGCATTAGACTTTCACCGTATTGGGTTTCATAAAACAAATGATATCGTTGCATGCCCGGGAACAGACACCTGTAATCTGGGGATCGCAAGTAGTTATGGACTCGCCAGAGAATTACAAAAAGTAATTGAAGGTGAATTTAACCACCTTATCGAAGCCCACGATCTTAAAATTCGCATTAGTGGGTGTATGAATGCCTGTGGACAACACACCCTGGGACATATTGGTTTTCAAGGTATGACCCTTAAAGCCAATGGAAACATCGCTCCTGCCACACAAATACTATTAGGCGGGGGAGTTTTAGGGAATGGTAATGGCCGATTTGCAGACAAGGTCTTAAAAGTTCCTGCTAAAAGAACACCAGATGTTTTGCGATGGATCTTAACTGACTTTGAATCGAATAAATTAAATAGTGAAGACTTCTTCGCTTACTATGATCGAAAAACAAAAGATTACTTCTATCAAAATCTAAAACACCACAGTGAGACAGATCAACTCAAACCAAAGGACTTTATCGATTGGGGCAATGAAACAAAATATGAAAAAGCCATTGGGATAGGAGAATGTGCTGGGGTCACTATTGACTTAATTCAAACCCTAATCTTTGAAGCAGAAGAAGCCTATGGATGGGCCTTGAGTGCACTAAATGAAAACAGATTGAGTGATGCCGTTTATCACGCCTATAACGGTCGAATTAGAGCTGCAAAAGCATTGCTAATAGCCAACGAACAAAAAACCAATAGCCACAAAACTATCATTGATGGATTTGATATTCAATTTCCACATTTTAAAGAAAGTAATGGGGTAACATTTAAAGAAGGAATCAAAAACTTTACTCAAAAAAGTCCCGATACAAGCTTTGCAAAAAACTTTATTCAAGAGACGCAATCTATTATCGCTTGGGTCAAAAAAGAACGCAATGCAAAATAATTTTCAAGGAGAAATTACATTGGTAGGAGCTGGTCCAGGGGATCCAGAATTGCTTACCATAAAAGGGCTAAAAGCCATACAAAAAGCAGAGGTCATTCTATACGACGTCTTAATTAACCCTAGACTATTAGACCACAATCCAATCGCAGAAAAAGTTTTTGTAGGAAAAAGGTTAGGCTTTGCAAAAATGAATCAAGAAGAAATCAATAGCCTTTTGATTAGCTATGCCTTAAAAGGAAAAAAAGTAGTTCGCTTAAAGGGAGGAGATCCTATGATCTTTGGTCGTGCAGCAGAAGAATTGCATTATGCTTCTCTTTTTAACATCCCTACCCAAGTTATCCCAGGGATTTCATCTTATACTGGCATTGCTGCACAACATCAAATTCCCTTGACAAAAAGAGGAGAAAACGAAAGCATTTGGATTACAACTGGACACACGCAAGACGGAGAAATCTCAAAAGATATTCCTCTTGCGGCACAAACAAATGCCACAGTAATCGTTTTAATGGGTATGCGTTTTTTAAATAAAATCATCAAAACATTTGCACAACACAAACCCAAAAATTATCCTGTCGCAATCATTCAAAATGGAACGACAGCAAATGAAAAAGTAATCGTGGGAACCTTAGAAAATATTATCTCTTTAAAAGAAGAATATCAAATCACTAACCCAGCGAATATTATTTTTGGCAAAAGTGTCGTAGATCATATTACCCAATACAAGAACCTAAAATCTAAGGTATGCCAGAGTTAAATCCACTTTATCCAATTTTTCTCAAGGCACACCAATTGGAATTTTTAATTGTAGGAGGAGGATATGTTGCCTTAGAAAAAATGGAGTTTTTATTAAAATCTTCGCCAAAGGCAAAAATCACCCTTGTGGCGCCTTTTCTTCGTGAAGAGACAAAAGCTTTTATAAAAGACAAACCAGTATGTGTCATAAAACGTCGTTTTCGCTTGTGGGATTTACGCAAAAAGAACATCGTTATAGCAACGACTGATTCCCCAGCGGTGAATCAAAAAGTAAGACTTGCTTGTAACAAAAGAAGAATATTAGTAAATGTGGCAGATACTCCCGACCTTTGTGACTTCTATATGGGGGGGATCGTTACAAAAGGAAATTTAAAAATTGGGATTTCTACCAATGGAAAATCTCCGACGATTGCAAAAAGAATGCGTCAATTTTTAGAGGGATTTTTACCCGATGAAATTGATGACTTGCTTAATACACTTAGGGACTACAGGCAGACCCTTAAAGGAGATTTTGAGTCAAAAGTGATTGAAATGAATGAAAGAACTAAATTGTTATTAGAAGAAAAAAATGATTAAAACAGATATCATCATTGTAGGGGCAGGCCCAGTAGGCTTATTTGCCATTTTTGAGGCAGGTTTGATGAAACTCAAATGCCATCTAATCGATGCCATCCCACAAGCGGGAGGACAATTGACCGAGATTTATCCTAAAAAACCCATTTATGATATTCCCGGTTATCCCAGTGTTTTAGCAGGCGAACTGGTCGATAACTTAATGGAACAAGCCGCTCCTTTTAAACCTGGATTTACCCTAGGGGAACGCGCAGATACCATTGAAAAACAAGCAGACGGTAGTTTTATTGTCACCACCAGTGAAGGAACACAGCATCAAGCACCCGTAGTAATGATCGCTGGAGGGTTAGGGAGTTTTGAACCCCGTAAACCAAAGATTGACACCCTTCCTAAATTTGAAAAAAATGGCGTGGAATACATGGTCAAAGAACCCGATGCTTTTATTGGAAAGAAAATCTTTATCTCTGGTGGTGGAGACTCTGCCTTAGACTGGGCGATTTATTTTGCCGAACACAACAACACCTCTGTCGGTCTTGTACATCGAAGCGATACTTTTAGAGCCCATAAAGACTCGGTTGAAAAAGCGTATCAATTGCAAAAAGAAGGAAAAATTGATTTCTATACCCATGCAGAAATCGTTGGACTAAACGGTGAGGACACCCTAAAATCAATTGAAATTAAGCAGAAGGATCAACCCAATAAAACGGTTGAAGTGGACACTTGGTTACCCCTCTTTGGTTTATCGCCAAAGCTAGGTCCAATTGCCAACTGGGGTCTAGAGATTGAAAAGAACGCGATCAAAGTAGATAACACCTTAGATTATCAAACCAATATCCCTGGCATTTTTGCCATAGGAGATGTGAATACCTATCCTGGGAAATTAAAACTGATTCTCTGTGGTTTCCACGAGGCTACTTTGGCGGTGCAAACCGCCTATAAGATTATCAATCCAGATAAACGCTTTACTTTAAAATACACCACAGTACAAGGGGTACAGGGTTTTGAATAATCTTTTTATAAAGGTTTAATTTAATGGTAGTTCCTTAAAAGGGGCGTACCTTTGCAGCGGTCTAAAAGACCGCGGAAAAAATAATGAAAAAAGCCTTATTCTTCGTTTTACTGCTCTCTAGCATAATTGGCCGGTCACAGCTCAAAGGGAGCGTAAGTGATGGAGTAAAACCCATTGCTGGGGCAACGGTCTATTTCCCTTCCATCAATAAAGGGGGAGTAACTAATCTTGATGGAGTTTTTGTCTTTGATGCTTTACCAAAGGGGAATTACCCTGTAGTGATTTCTTATGTTGGCTTTTTACCGCAAAAAACAACCCTTAGCATTAGCGAAGGCGAACAGGATCTTGGCGAGTTGATTCTTTTACCCGATAGTTCTTTGGATGAAATCATTATTTCTGGGAATCTAAAACCGGTGAATCGCCTAGAAAGCACGATTCCTGTAGAAGTCTATTCCCCTGAATTTTTACAACAAAACCCCTCGCCTAATCTCTTTGAAGGAATACAATACATTAACGGTATCAGGCCGCAAATCAATTGCTCTGTTTGCAATACCGGGGACATTCACATTAATGGTTTAGAAGGTCCCTACACTTTTGTCTTAATTGATGGAATGCCCATTGTAAGTAGCTTAGCCAGTGTTTATGGCTTAAGTGGCATCCCAACAGGAATGATTGAAAAGGTTGAAATCATCAAAGGGCCATCAGGCACCTTGTATGGGAGTCAAGCAGTGGGGGGATTGATCAATGTGATCACAAAATTGCCAGAATACAGTCCGCGCTTTTTTAATCACATCTATGGGACCTCTTGGCAAGAGTTTAATGCAGACCTTGGATTCTCTGGAAAAATCAACGAGAATGTCCATTTTCTAACGGGCATCAATGGGTTTATCTACGACAATCCTATAGACCATAACAACGATAACTTTACCGATGTTACCCAGCAAAAACGCTTTTCGCTCTTTCAAAAGTTTGCTTGGACAAACAACCCTTCCCTAAAAGGATCATTCGCCTTTCGCTATTTGTATGAAGATCGCTGGGGCGGAGAATTAGATTGGACCGATGCATATCGCGGAGGAGATCAAATCTATGGAGAAAGTATCTTTACCAAACGTTTTGAAATTATTGGCGCCCAAAACCTATCCGATCAATGGGAAGTTCAATATTCATATATAGATCACGATCAGGACTCTTTTTATGGTGATATGGCTTTTCAAGCCAAAGAGCGGATTGGTTTTGTGCAAGGCATCTGGCGTAAAGAGAGTGGACGACATCAATGGTTGGGTGGGCTAAGCACCCGCTATAGTTGGTATGACGACAATACTCCTGCTACCGAAATTGCCACAGTAAACAACCCCAATCGCTACTGGTTACCGGGCGTCTTTATAGAAGATGAAATCGCCCTAAAAGTGCGTCATAAACTCCTGCTAGGCATGCGGCTTGATCACCATCCAGACCACGGCATTATTGCCACGCCACGGGCGGGATACAAAATCAATTTTGACGAGCAGACACTGCTTCGGCTCAATGCAGGAACAGGGTTTAGGGTCGTGAATATTTTTACCGAAGACCACGCAGCTCTCACTGGTGCAAGAGATTTAGTGATTGAAGAAGATTTATCCCCAGAACAATCGTATAACATCAACCTCAACTTTTACAAAAAAATCTATACCTCCAACGGATGGATTCTAGGAATTGATACCTCCCTATGGCATACCTATTTTACCAATCAAATCCTTCCTGATTTTGACACTAACCCTAATGAAATTCGTTATAACAACCTCAACGGTCATGCTGTTTCTCAAGGAGGAAGCATCAATATTGAAGCCAATTATGGTCGATTTCGCGCACAATTAGGCGGGAGTCTTTTAGATGTTTTTACCCAAGAAAACAACAATAAAGTTCGCCCTGTATTTACCGAAAAATGGTCGATGACCTGGGCGATTACCACTCCTATATGGATTGAAAAGTTGCGCCTTGATTATACGGGGAATCTTTATGGGCCCATGCGACTACCTTTATTAGGAGATCTTGATCCTAGAGCAGAATTCTCGCCCGTGTGGAGTATTCAAAACATTAAGCTAAGCTATCAAAAGGACAACGATTGGAACTTTTTTATAGGGGTGAAAAATCTGCTCGATTGGACCCCGACAAAAAACAATCCTTTTTTAATTGCGCGCAGTGATGATCCTTTTGATCGCAATGTGCAATATGACGCAAACGGAACAATTCAAGCAACGAATCAAAATCCTTACGCACTAAGTTTTGATCCCACTTATATCTATGCTCCTAACCAGGGAATTCGTTTCTTTATAGGACTCAATTATTCTTTATCTCGATGAAAGCAGATTCCTTTAATGTCTTTGGCGAAGCCTTACAAGTCTGTGGGACAACACCCATGACGGGAGCCTACCGCAATGGCTGCTGCGATACCGGCCCTTTTGATGCGGGTACCCATACTGTTTGCGCTGTAGTAACAGATGAATTTTTACAGTTTTCAAAAAGTAAAGGCAATGATTTAACCCGTGCTTATCCACAGTATAACTTTCCTGGTTTAGTGGCGGGAGACTACTGGTGTCTCTGTGTCTCGCGATGGCTAGAAGCTTATCGCGCAGGGATTGCGCCAAAAATTAATCTTGCCGCGACCCATCAAAAAACCTTAGACTATGTCTCTTTGGAGGTAATGACTACCTTTGCGCTGGATGATATTTAATTTTCTTTTAATCTTTTCGGGAGTTTCCTTTCTCTTTTTCGGGATAGGCTGTTTAAGTAGTCCTTATTTAATTGCAGAGTTCGAACGCTATGGGGTGCCGCAATTTAGGACTCTAACGGGCGTTCTCCAGTTGTTGGGTGGAATAGGAACCTTAGCTGGTTTTTATTGGATCCCTCTACAAATATTTAGTTGTTTTGGTCTCTCACTATTGATGTTATTTGGTGTTGGAGTTCGCATCAAAATAAAAGACCGCTTTATCCAAAGCTTTCCTGCAACATTTTATTGTGTCTTGAACGGCTATCTCTTCTGGATACTTCTATAAACTTTAACGTATCCTTGTGAAAACATTATCAGGACTTTAACAGCCCAAAGAGGGTTTAGTCGCTACTTTTATATCATAATTTTCATGTACTAGTTGATAATTTTGGTTAATAAAGCCCCTGGTAAGCTACCAAGACCGCCAGGGGTTTTTATTTTTGCAAAAAATAATATGGCCAAACGCACTCCACAACCCGATGAAATTGATCTACACGGTCTTAGGCATAAGCCAGCTTTGGAGCTTGTTCGTGAAACCCTAGCAAAGCGTGAAAACCAACAAGGATCCTTTTCTCTTACCATCATTACAGGAAATTCAACCGTGCTACAAGAGCGTATCTTTACTGAAATTTTAGACGAAACTTATTATACCTATTATATTCCCTCGTGGAATTTAGGGCAGATTATTGTTGAAAACATGACCTTATAGTTTCTTCCGAAGCTGTGTTTCGTGAATAGAATACTCAAAACATTAGAAAATTTAGTTCTCTTATTGTAATTGCCGATCACCTTAATTGATTCAAAAGCAAAATAAGATTAATCTTTTTGTTTTAAGTCTTTGATATACTGGGTGAGTAAGGCGAGTCCCTCTTCATGTACGATAGAACGGCCTATTTCTGGCATACGAATCGCAGGATCATTACTGCTCATTCGATAGACAAAAATTGATTCTTCTGGATGACCGGGAACAATATCATATTTAAAATCTCCAGACCCTTTCCCCGCAGCGATAGGCGGCTTTAAAACACCTCGTTTACGTTGATCTTTTTGATGGTAATTTAAATACAAACCTGAATTTTTTGCACTTCCTTGAGCAGAATGACAATGGGCACAATTAGCGTCTAAATAAGCTTTTGCACGATCTTCTACACTTGCTTTAAGGACATCATTCCAAACGGGCATTGGTTTGTAGACTGCGGCAGAGCTAAAGTTAGTTAAGATCCCTGCTTGCTTAAAATAATCCAGTTGATTGATTTCTTGTTGCAAAGCAGTATAACGTTGATTTAACTGGGCAGCAGTGATCCCTATAGGGATAATGTTATTGTCGCTGCTATGACAGTTTTTACATTGGTTTAAATTAGGCACTACATAGTTGACATGTTTATTTTCTCCTTGACCATCCTCCCAGCTTACTGCAATGTTTTTCCCCACATAATTCAAATCGGCATTGGTTTGCTGCTCGTTCCAAATGTAGTTAAGCGGTTTCCAGCCTTTTTCTTCTTTGATCAGCAAACGGGTTTCAATAATCCTCCTGGGCGATGCGATATCTCCTTCAATTGCGTGATAAAAGAAGTTCTTGATTAAGATTGCGCCAGGATCAAAGTCAAATGGTCCATTTGCAGTAAAATCCATTGACTCTCCTTGAGGTAAATAAATAAAGCGCGCCTTTTCGGCATAATTAGAAAATAAAGGGGTGTTAATGGCATAGGGAAAAACCCGCTCTGTGGGGGTCAAATCTTTCAATTCTCCTTTAAAAAAGGCGTAGTCAGAAAGCAGTTTAGGATCGTCTGTGGCAATTGTTTTTTTAATCAGTGTTGTTGTGGCCTTTCTTGCTTTTGGCGCAACGCGCTTATCCTCTGTTGTACCACATGCACAACACAATAAAAAACAAGCCAATACAATGCCTACCCCTTCAATCCGCATGATCACTTTTCTAATTTATTAAACAATCAAATGGGCTTTGATCATTGGTGAAACCTTCAAAATCGTGTGCAGCATCGAGATAAACAAAAGAGGCTTCACCATTATTTTGAATACATATTTTATGCTCTTCATCTTGAAGGGATCCCCCTGGAGCAAAAATTCCATCATAGGCAATATCTGGAATGTTACCACTGTTTTTTACAAGCCACAATATTCCAAAGTCATTTGAAAAGGTGGGGAAGAAATGTTTGTTAGAAAAACGATTATCTCTTACATCAATTCTCCCGGGATAAGGATTATAGGCTTTGTCATCTTTATAATCACTTTCAATCGCTCTTAAGCCTCTGGCTTGAGCTTGATCGTTAACTGTTGCTTCACGTTGCTCGTCTTCTTCAGCTGCAAAGATTTCATAAGAAACGACGCTTAAGTTGGTCGTTTTGTGATTCGCGACAATATTATTGTGAAATTGTACATCTTTAGTCGCCATAATCACTACTCCAGCTCCCTTTGGCACAGCACTAACAATAGAACCTTTTACCGCAAAATTGGTAAGGTTATTATCGTGAATATTATTGTTATAGACATTTACATTTCCCCCGTATAAAGTGAGTTCAGGAAGGTTGAAAATCAATAAGCCGCTGGTGTTTTCATAGGCTTCATTTCCATAGATTTCAACATTGGTACTGTTTTCACTTTCAATTCCAGCCACATTGTAAAACGCCTTATTGTTACGAATAATCACATTATTTGATTGTCCCACATAGATCCCTGCATCTGATGAGCCTATCGCTTCACATTCTTCGATAATTACATTAGTAGAAAGTACTGGATAGAGCGCATAGGCGCCATTTTGAACAGAAACTTCTCCTGTCCATGCAGAACGAATACGGCGCATGACGATACTGTCTGATTCGCTTATTTTTAAATTATCCCCCACGGCGTCTTCAATCGCAAAATCTTCTAGGGTGATGTTTTGACTATTGGTAATCTTGATCCCTTCTGCGCCAGAAGTTTGTCCTTTAAAAGATAGCACGGTTTTATCTATTCCTTGTCCTTTAATGGTTAAGTGGGTTTTGTTGTCTAAACTAAGGGATTGGGAGAATAAGAAATGACCTTCGGGTAATTCAATGACAGAACTGTCTTTTGCCAAGATAAATTGTTCTACCATTTCTTCTTCTAGATCAACATAATCTCTTGTTGGGGTGTAAGAGGGTAAAGTGTCTTTTTGGGTAATATAAACTACGGCGAGTATAAGGAGCAGCAGTAGCAAAATGCGGGCTTTTTTCATGCTAATTAGGTTTAATTCAATGATTAAAGTACATAATTTTCATGAGCTACGATGGAGGGAAAAAGAAAAACCCTCAATTTCTTGAGGGTTTCTGTTGGCCCACTAGGGCTCGAACCTAGACTCTTCTGAACCAAAATCAGACGTGTTGCCAGTTACACCATGGGCCAATTGCGGTGCAAATTTAAAATAAAAGTAGGACTTTCCAAACCTAATTGGTTGCCTTTTACATTAGATCTTAGCTAACTTCCAGAAACTAATTTTTCTACGGGTAAAAAAGCCTAGATTTTCGTAGAGATTTATCGCAGCAACATTAGACTCAACTACATGTAAATAAGGCGTTTTACCCTCTTCAAAAATGTTTTGAGTGCAGTGCTTTATCAATTGTTTAGCATAGCCTCTACCCGTATAATCTGGATGAGTTACAATCGCACTAATCTCAGTAAAACCCTTCATTTTCATGCGTTCACCACTTACCGCGACCAGTTGCTGGTCTTGATATATCCCGATATAACGTCCTAAAGCTGAAGTCTCTTGTTTAAAATACCCTGGTTGAACATAATTCACCAACTCATATAAAGCTTGTTTTTGTGCCTTACTTTCAAGGGGAACAATTTCTTCTTTAGGAATTAAATCAATAGGGCTGTCTAGTACCATTTGTAAACAAACTAATTCTTCGACTAAGATCAAGCTAGTGTCAAATACCGGTGCGGTCCCAACAATAAAAAAGTCTGAAACTAACTGAGCATAATTAGCAAGATCTTTTGCCTTAACCAGCGGATCTATAACTCCTCCAAAAGAACAATATGCAGGGTCATAAAATTTCACCCCTTTATATTCAAGGGCTTTATCTTGATGTGTCTCACATAAAGAATGATATACCGGGTTGTCTAATTTTTTCCTTTCTTGATACAAACTTTTAATAAAAACGTAAAATTCTACGAACACTAAAGTATACATTCAATTAATAATAATCATACAACCCCACACAATATTGTTGCTTAAAAAACACAACTCTTTAATTTTCCCATTATTTTTAAATAAAAAAAGAATGATACAACTCATCGTTACCGGAGGTACTTTTGACAAAACCTATGACCACATCAAAGGGGAATTGTATTTTGAACATACCCATATCCCCAAAATGTTAAAGCGCAGTCGCTGTAAGCTCCCTATTCATGTCACCCCTTTATTATTAAAGGATAGTTTAGCATTTACAGAAGAGGATTTACTGCGCATTGAAAAAGCTTGTACAACCACGAGCGCTAAATCAATCGTTATTACCCATGGCACCGATACCATGGTGAATACCGCTAAACGTCTAGCACAACTTGCACTGGACAAAACCATTGTTTTAACTGGGGCGATGATTCCTTATGCTTTTGGGAGCTCTTCCGATGGGTTTTTTAATTTGGGCTGTGCCCTCTCGTTTTCACAAACTCTTTCCTCCAATGTTTACATCACCATGCAAGGGCAATATTTTTTATGGGACGAAGTCCAAAAAAACAAAAACTTGGGTCTTTTTGAAAAGCTTTAATTAAACAAAAATGGAATTGTTAAATCCCGAGAGAATTAATTTTAGAATACGTATTTTCGTAGGCATTAAGGGCCACCTATGACAGCTAAACAACTTGCCTTTTGGAATCGCATTGTCGCAACAGAAGTATTTATAATTGCCTTACTCACCTTTGGATTAACCGTTGAACCCACAGCGAGTTTTTGGGATGCTGGAGAATATATTGCCACTTCGGCAAAGCTACAAGTGGGTCACCCCCCAGGAGCGCCATTTTTCCAAATGATGGGTGCCTTCTTTGCCCTTTTTGCCACCGGACCAGAAAAAATCGCCTTAATGGTGAATTTGATGTCGGTGTTTTCAAGCGCTTTTACTGTTCTTTTTCTCTATTTATCCTTGACCCTTTTATTGCGAAAACTGCCTTCTTTTAAAGAAGTTACAGATAAGAGAGAAGCCATTGGCTATTTTGGGAGTGCTGCAGTAGGTGCACTAGCATTTTGTTTTTCAGATAGTTTTTGGTTTAACGCAGTAGAAGCTGAGGTATATGCCATGGCGACCTGCATACTGTCTGCCTTATTCTGGATGGCCTTGCGCTGGGAAAGAGAAATGAACACGCCACGTGGTGATCGCTGGTTACTGCTCATCGCCTTTGTAATTGGACTTTCATTTGGGGTGCACTTTATGGGACTGCTGACCATTCCTGCCATTGGGATGCTCTACTTTTTTAAGAACACTAAAAAAGTCACCTTTAAAAACTTTATCACCGCCAACATTGTTTCTGTCGCTATCCTGCTCTTTATCTTTAAAATGTTACTTCCTTCTACCCTAGCCTTGTTTAGTAAAATGGAAGTGTTTTTTGTCAATCAAGTCAATCTACCTTTTAATAGCGGAACTATTATTACAGGGATCTTATTTCTAGTCTTCTTTTACTACAGTTTGCGATTTACCAGAGCAAAAAACTACATCAACCTCAACACGGGAATTCTATGTGTATTGTTTGTACTCCTAGGGTTTTCTTCTTGGATTATGCTCCCCATTCGAGCAAACGCCAATACAGTCATCAACGAAAACTCCCCTTCTGATGCGCGACAATTATTGGCCTACTACAACCTAGAACAATACCCAGAAACAAAACTGTTCTATGGCCCTATGTTCTCTGACATGTATGCCGGTCAAGATGATTTCGAGCCATATATCGATGATAAACCTAAATATGAACGGAATGAAAAAACTGGGCGTTATGTAATTGTCAACCATTGGGAAAATGCGCGGATTAATGCTAACAGTAACCATAAAGGTTTTCTCCCCCGCTTATGGAGTTCAGAACATGCCGAGAATTATATCAATTTCACCGGCCCATTAGAATTTTCTATTCGTAAAGAATACAGGGGAAGTGAAGAATTGTTCCAACGTGTTGCACAATTTAGACAGGATGCTGCAGAGGGTATTTTAACCGGAGAAGATTACCATCAATTTTACAAAACGATGGCCCGTTATATCGACATCGAAAAGCCCACCTTTTTTGCGAACATTTACTACTTTTTTACCTATCAGGTGGATTATATGTACCTGCGTTATTTCCTTTGGAATTTTGCCGGAAGGCAAGATGACATCCAAGGAAAATATGACATTCTACACGGGAATTGGTTAAGCGGAATTCCCTTTATCGACGAAATCCGTTTAGGCAATCAAAGTGCGATTAGCGAGGATGCAAAAAACAATAAAGCAAGAAACACCTATTTCTTTTTGCCTTTTATCCTGGGCTTAATGGGGCTGCTGTTTTTATATCAACAGGACAAAAAACGCTTCTGGGTATTATTGCTGTTTTTCCTTTTCACGGGATTAGCGTTAAAAGTTTACCTCAACGAACGTCCTTTTGAACCCAGAGAACGAGACTATGCTCTAGTGGGTTCTTTCTATGTCTTTGCCATATGGATTGGGATGGGTGCCTTTTACTTATCCAACGAATTAAGACGAGTATGGAACAACGCATGGGCAAGACCTATTGCAGCTGCCGTTTGTCTGCTTGCTGTTCCATTTTTAATGGCCTACCAAAACTGGGATGATCACGATCGATCTGGACGCTATACCGCTCAATCTGTAGCAAAATCTTATTTAACTTCTATCCAAGAAGACAAGGGGGCGATGATTTTCACCATTGGGGACAATGATACTTTTGCCCTGTGGTATGCACAAGACATTGAGGGCTACCGAACTGATGTGCGTCCAATCAACACCAGTTTACTCGCAACAGACTGGTATATCGATCAAATGAAACGCAAAACCTATGAGAGCGAACCCATACCGTCGCAACTCACCCATGACAAATACGCTTATGGGATTAGAGATTACATTAAATATGAACCCCTAGCAGATTCCTTGCGATGGAACATTAAAGACTTTGTGAATTGGGTTGAAAGTGATGACCCTAGAACAAAATACAAAAGCTTAATCGCGCAGTCAGGAGGAGACCCTGCACTTTATCCCATGGGAACACAGGAGATGATTTTTTACCCTACTAACAAGATTCGCGTCCCTGTAAATATTGAAAATGTGATCAAAAGCGGACTAGTAAATGAGAAAGACCGCGATCAAATTGTCCCCTATATCGATATAGATCTTCCTAAAGGAGGTTTATATAAAAATCAGTTAATGATGCTGGATATTTTAGCAAATAATGACTGGGAACGACCTATCTACTTTACTGGTGGGAGTTATGCAGAGAGCGAGTATTTATGGATGAAAGAATACCTCCAACTCGAAGGTTTAGTCTATAAGTTAGTCCCCATTAAAACGCCTTTAAATCCCGTAAATCCTTATATCATGGGACGCCTTGATGCTGATCTCATGTATGAAATTGTCAAGCAATGGGAATGGGGGAATTCAAATAGCCCAGACATCTATCACGATCCAGAAACCCGTAAAAACAGTATTTCTTATCGCTCAAATATGGTGCGCCTTGCAGAAGTTTTAATTGATGAAGGAAAAGATCAAAAAGCGGAAGAAATCATGGATTTAGCGCTTGAGAAAATGCCCATAGAGTACTTTGGGTATTACAGTCTACTCACGCCTTTTGTGGACGCGTATTACCGCATAGAGAAGAAAGAAAAAGCGCGTAAAGTTTTTGAGGCTGTCGCCAAAAAACACCACAGTCAACTCGACTACTTCAACAGTTTATCACTGAATTTACGCTATGAACTAGGCGAAGAAATCTTAACTGAAGTCGAACGCTATCGCGCATTAGTAGAAGCTGTTTTAGACAATAAAGACAACGAAAAAGTAGGAATCTATATTCAAAACTTTAGAAGCTATAGCCGTGCGTTTGCCTTTCTTTATGGAGAGTATGACTATTATACTGCCATGGAAGAATTTGTTGAAGGACTTTACCTGGCTGGAGAAATTGAAGAGGCAAGAGCACTAGTCAATAAAATTAGCGAGGTATATGATGAAAGACTAGAAGTTATTCAAGGATTTGAACCAGAACGTCAACTCCAATTGCGCAACAGAATCATGGATGAGGTCAATGGATTTAGAAGAATATTGCTCTATGTCAATCTTTATGATAACGAAGCGCAAAGAGATAGTCTAGAAAACAAAATCTACAATAGAATCAAAGACTTAGTCATCTTTGACGATATGGTAGAAGGGAATTAATTAACGTATTCGTTCATTAAAGCAATCAAAGTATTGGCATCTTGTTCCCCACTTTGACGCCATACCATTTCTCCTAGTTTATAGATCATAAGGGTTGGCATTACTTTTACGCGCAGCGCATCGACTAACTTAGGGTTTTTAGCCATATTAATTTTGATCACTTTCCCGTGATCACCCATGGCCGCTGCAACATCTCGAAGGGTGTGATTAAACTCTTCTTTAAGCTCTTCTAACTCTTCAAAAAACACTAAAAGAAGTGGAGCTTTCCCGTCTACTAATTCACCAAATTTAGACATGCTAATTGTGTTTTAGGTTAATGATTACAGTACGAAGTTAGGGTATTTTCTTTAAACTTCTTTGCTAGAGCGTTTTAAGGTAATTACAGTAATCTCTGGCCAAATCCCTACACGACCGGGATAGCCTAAAAATCCAAAGCCTCTGTTGACATTAATCCATTCTTTCTTCTCTTGATATAAGCCTGCCCATTGCTTGTAACGCCATTTGACTGGGCTCCATTTAAACCAACCAGGGATTTCGATCCCAAACTGCATCCCATGAGTGTGCCCACTCAAGGTTACATGAAAATTATAGGGGTGGGGTAATACTTTTGCCTCCCAATGCGAAGGATCGTGTGAAAGCAAGATTTTAAAATCATCTGCAGCAACCTTTTCGATCGCTTTGTCGAGGTCTCCTTTCTTTTTAAAGCCTCCTTTTCCCCAGTTTTCAACGCCTACTAAAGCAAGTCGCTGTCCGTCCTTTTCAAGAAAGTGGGTTTCGTTACGTAAAAGGGTGAAGCCCATCTGGGCTTGAAGATCAAAAAGCTGCTGTAAATTCGCCTCCTTATCTTCCTTAGTTTCCCAGTTGACATAATCCCCATAATCGTGGTTCCCTAAAACAGAATACACTCCTTCTTTGGCCGATAAACGGCCAAAAGCGTCTTTCCACGGCAGTAACTCATCGGCCTTATTATTGACAATATCTCCGGTGAACAAGATCACATCAGATTTTTGCTCGTTGATTAAATCAATCCCATAATTCACCTTTGCTGCATTGTCAAAACTACCCGAATGTATGTCTGATATTTGGGTCAAGGTGAAGCCATCAAAAGCTTCAGGGAGATCGTCAAAGGTCAAGGCATAATGTAAAACCTTATAGTTGTACTTCCCTTTAAACATACCAACTAAAAGCGACGCAAAAGGAATCGCAGCAAGTCCTAAGGCGAGTTGAGAAATAAACTTTCGCCGACTAGGCAAATAATTCCCTTCTCCTCTTTCGATAAAAAAACGGTACAAGGCTTGTGGAAGACGAAGCAGGTCTTCAAAGGCTAAAAATAAAACCAAAATCAATTGAAAAACCATTAAGGACAAAAACAAGCCCAATGAAAAACTAATCCCTTGGGTCCAGCCGGCAGAGCGTTCATAGCCAATACTGTAGTACATAAAGTTTCCAAAAATAAGCCCCACCAATGCGATATAAGCAATCACTAAGGGTTTACTCAAGCCAATGGTTTTAATGACCTGAAAGGAATACCATTGTAGTAAGCTAAAAAAGGTGAGGAAAAATATCCAACGTAAAAGCATCTTATTTCATTTTTTCTGCTAACTCCATCGCCTTGCCGTCAGACAAGCTCGCCACAAAGCAACTCGCATTTAATAGTGTTTTATAAAGGGTCTCTTCTATTAAAGGGGTGCCTTGAGGAACTAAGCGTAAAATCAATTGATCATAGGTGTTTGTCGTTCCTTTAAATTGATTTACTGCAGCGGTACTAAAAGCTGACAATAAGGTGGAGATTACTTTATAGCCTACGATTTCTTTTTGTAAGACTTCGTCTGAACGGTACACCTTATCTACGCTTATGGCAATGATATCATCCATTTGAGCTTTATACTTGCTTTTGTCCAATAAGGCATGGACAAAAGTTCCTGCTAAAATCTCTTGTTCATAGGCTAAGAACATCTCAACAGCGTCCATAATTAAACTATTAATGGCCAAGGAGCGCAAGTAACTCATCCGCTGAGAAGTGGATTGTAAGCCAGCATACTTTTCTGTATCCATGCGATCTTTTACCAACTTAATAAGGTATTCTAGGGCATAATCTTCAGAAATCCACCCTAGATTGATCCCGTCTTCAAAGTCGATAATGGTATAGCAGATATCGTCTGCCGCTTCTACGAGATAAGCCAGGGGATGGCGATGGGTTCTTGCCTGGTCTTTCAATCCCATGTCGATGGCGAGCTCGCCAAAGAAGGCTTTTTCTGACTGGAAATACCCAAACTTTTTATCGGCTACATGGGCGGTAGGACGATAAGGCAACGACCCTTTAGGGTATTTCATATAGGCGCCCAGCGTTGCATAGCTAATACGCAAGCCCCCTGGTGCCCCCGGCACAGATTCTGTTAAAAGTTTAAAGCCGTTTGCATTTCCTTCAAACTGACAAAGATCTGCGTATTCTTCTGGTGTGAGTTCTTCTTTATATTGTTTCCCCTGACCGGTTTCAAAGTAATGCCCTATGGCTTTTTCTCCGCTATGGCCAAAGGGAGGATTCCCAATATCATGTGCTAAAGCAGCCGCAGCTACTATAGCGCCAAAATCATTGGGGTGGTACCCATGCACTTTCTGTAAATGGGGGTGGCGTTTTAACACTTCTTTCCCAGCTAAGCGTCCTAGGCTTCGCGCTACAACAGACACCTCTAAACTATGGGTCAAACGCGTATGGACAAAGTCTGTTTTTGAGAAGGGAATGACCTGAGTTTTGTCTTGCAGGGATCTAAAATAAGAAGAGAAGACTACGCGATCATAATCCACTTCAAAGCCCAAACGAATTTCGTCTTGTTCTTTTCTTATTCGCTTAGTAGTGTCACCAAAACGTTGTAAAGAAAGGAGTTGTTCCCAGGTCATATTTTTTCGTTCAAAAATAGGGAATCTAAAAGAGTTCTCCCATATTAATTTTTCTTCCTTTTCTGAGAGACGTTAATCGCACAAAAATTAATCTTGGAGCAAAAAAATCCCCTTCTTTGAATATGAAAGGGATTATAGTAATCAATTTTACTACCACTGCAATATCTGCAGTAGCCAAGATTGTAATCCCAATTAACATCAATAAGAAAATATTGTCCATGCCGTTTATTTGTGATAATGTTGTAAATATCATAATTAGTAGATTAAGTTAATGTGTTAAAATCGTTAAAAATGAAGGTCAAAGCCTAGTCGAAATGTGATATTATACTGTTCACCATCGATGGTCGTGTAAGTCAAATCACTTTGTGCTTTTAGTTTGTGTCCTACAATGTATTTATTCAATCCAAGAGTGTATTGTTTTCTTGGATCAGTCCTGGTAATTGCTTCATAGGTTACTGAAGTAAATCTTCCCGCTAATTCTATATTATTGCGAAATAAATACCCCATCTGTAGGTTTAGCGCATTCCCTGTCAAAACAATATTACCAGTTGGGGTGATACCATCTATTTCTGTAGCTATTTCATTTTCCGCAGTACGCTTAGCATATTCGCCCATAAAAGAGAATCCTTTGCATTTATACATTGCATCAATAAAAATAGTTGTTTGATCTGTTGCATATATTGAGCCATCTGTTCTAATCATGTAGTCACCTGCAAAACCTCTCTCTCTTACAGCGTTTTCGTTGAAGTTATACGTTAATCCTAACATTAGTTTAGGTTTTTCTTCTCGTTTGAGATCTGCTTGAGAATAATCCCCTTTCGACTTAAAGGTACCCATAGGCAGTAATTCTAGACGAGCGGTATATTGTAGACCACCTTCATTTCCTTCGGTAACATTGCGTCCTTCTCCTTGAGAAATAGCTAATTTTTCTATCATTAAAAAATCGTTTCCTAACTTGCTTTTATGACGTAATTGGAGTCCTAGATCTCGATCAATATTGAAACGACTGTTCAAAAGTGAACGATCTATTAATTGCAGGTTAGCAGAAGACACAACGCGTTCTACGTTTCCAGGTAATTTTGTTTGACCTGCCCACAGCTCCCAATTTTTAGCAAAGTTCCACATAATAACTGCATCTAAGATATAACGTGGAGTGTTTCTATTAAATTGATTAGCTCCAGATATATCACGATTTGATAAGCCTAACTCGATTTTATATTTAAATTTTGAGCTGTAGGCAAAACCATCAAATATAAGTCGTGCTCTTCGAACAATAAAGTTGTAATCCGCACTGTCATAATCGTCTCCGTTATAATCCCAAGAAGAATTTGAACGTACTTGAAAACGGGGGGCAAATTTTACACTAAATGTACTGTCTTTAGCAACAAAATTTAGTAATCCTTTTCCAAAGGTTGTGTCGTTAATTTCTTGCGCATTAATGGTTAATACAGTTGAAATTGCAAATAAAATAAGTCCAAGCTTTGTTTTTATTGTGAATTTATTTTGTGTCAAAGAAACAATCACAATTTCTTTTCTAATACGCTTAGTCGTATCGCCAAAACGTTGTAGAGAAAGGAGTTGTTCCCAGTTCATTCTTTTTTTTGTAAATGTAGTAAAATGCGACTGCATTAAATTAATGTTAATGAGCTTTTCTCAACTTAACATTCACTTAAAAATGAAGTAGTACAAAGTTAAAATTTACGGTTTAAGGCTTAACACAGAACTAAAATATCCCGCTTAGATATAGCCTAGTTTTGGAGTATCAAAAAATAAAAAAATGAAAACAACAAAAATTTTATTACTATTCGTATTAATAGCTAGTTTAAGTTCTTGTACTAGTGAGCCAGAAACCATTTTTGAAACAATCACTGTAACCGAAACAGTAACTGTAACCACTTCGGCACCGGTGACTACCCCGGAAACTGAAACAGTTGGTGCAGGTGGAATTTATTATATCGATGATGCTGTAACCTGGACTAATGATCGCATATGGATCATATATGGAAAAGTTGTTGTTAGATCTGGCGGTTCACTTACCATAGAAGCTGGAACAATCGTTAAATCAGAAAGTGCGCAAGGTGTAGATGCTACAGCTTTAATTATTGCTAGTGGAGCAACATTCAATGCCAATGGAACTGCTGACAGTCCAATTATCTTTACAGATGTGAATGATAATATTGATTATGATGATGGTGTTATAAGCCCTAATCGTGTCCCTACAGACACTGGAAAGTGGGGTGGAATTATTGTCTTAGGTAACGCTACAGTTGGACAAGATGGTGGTAGCGACGATATCGAAGGTATTGCTGCTGGATATGATTGGACCGCTTATGGTGGCAATGACGACAACGATTCTTCTGGTTCAATGACTTATCTTTCTATTCGTCACAGCGGAACGCAACTAGCTGGTGGAGATGAAATCCAAGGTCTAACCCTAGGGGGAGTTGGTTCTGGAACAACGGTTAATCATATTGAAGTTGTAGGAAGTAATGACGATGGGATTGAGATTTTTGGAGGAAGTGTCGATGTAGACAATGTAGTGATTTTTGGACAACGTGACGACGCACTTGATTTAGATCAAGGTTACAAAGGAACCATTACTAATGCTGTACTAGCCTTAAGAGCAAATTCTGACAATCCATTTGAAATTGATGGTACTGAGGATTCTACTGGAGCAATTGACGGGGCATTTACTGTAAACGATATAACAGTTTATGGAGATGATAATCCAGAGCCAGGCAAAAATAATCTAGGAGATTGGAAAAGTGATGCTACTGGCTTGACAAATAATGTTGTCTATAAAAATATTAATGCTCTCGCCATTAAAGGCATCGATGCTGATACTTACAATGGGCAAGCAACTGCAGCCTCTCTAGGTAACTTAAACTTCAACAATTTTGATTTTGTTACAACGACTGCTATCGCAGATATTTTTGCTAACACTACAGTTACAGATTATGCAGACTGGGCAGAAATTGTAACAGAACAACAGGCAAATACTGGTGCTGACGAAACAGTGTTTTCATGGACACTTTGGAATGCACTTTCAAATTAATGTATATATATATTTAACTAACCTTTGGATTTGCCTGACTTTCCAGTCAGGCAAATTCTACTTTTTACAAATGAGACAATTATTTATTTTATTCGCCCTTTTATTTTCAACCTATACCTATTCACAATCCATTATTACGGGTACTATTACAGACGGCGAATTTGTCGAACCTTTACCTTTTGCCAATGTAGTGCTTAAAACTGCAGATGGAGCAAACACCTTAGGAGGGAGTACTTCTGATTTTGATGGGAAGTTTAGCTTTGATGTTGTTCAAGGCAAATACCTGATAGAATTCTCTTATGTAGGCTATGGCACACAAAATATTTCTGACATCGAAGTAAACAGCGATGGAGAAGTAGTTGTAAATGTAACACTTAGCGCCTTAGACAATGCGTTAGAAGAAGTTGTTGTAACCACTTCTGCAAGACAAAACTCAGAACAAGCTGTTCTTGCGTTGCAAAAAAAGTCGATTAATTTAATGGATGGTTTATCTTCTCAATCAATCACAAAATCTGGAGACACCAACCTTGCTGGGGCAATTAAACGTGTCCCAGGAGTTTCCTTACAAGATGGCAAATTTGTCTATGTTCGTGGATTAGGAGATCGTTATTCTAAAACACTTTTAGGAGGATTAGAAATCCCTGGTTTAGACCCTGATAAAAACACCCTTCAATTAGATATTTTCCCTACCAACCTTTTAGATAACATCATTGTAAATAAATCGGCAAGTGCTGATCTAAATGCAGATTTTTCTGGAGGGGTAGTAAACATTATCTTAAAAGACTTTTCGGCTTTACCAGAATACACTTTCTCTGTTTCTGGGTCTTATAATCCCTCCATGAATCTTGTGAGCAATGCCATTCAAAATAATCCTGAAGGAACTAATCTCTTTGGATTTAACAATGGTTACTTTGATCAAAGACTTGGGGCTCGTCAAGTGATCCCTCTTCCTGAAGTTTCTCAACCAGGACGCTCATCAGTCTTAACAAGAATTACAGAAGTTTTTACTCCAGAAATGGCAATAAACCGTTATAACACAGGATTGAACTATAACATCGGTGCAAGTGCGAGTAATCAATTTAGTCTAAAAGAAGATAAAACCATAGGATTTATTGCTGCGATAGGTTTTAGAAGCAATACTGAGTACTATGCCGATTATGCTACTGGAACAACCAATAAAGAAAACAGCAGTGGAATTACACCAGAAACTTCTCAAAATGGAGAATTAGGTAAAATTACCAAATTAGCGAGTGGTCTTGCAGGTATTTCACTTAAGACAGAAAAGTCAAAATACAAGCTTAACTTACTTAATTTACGCAGTGCAGAGTCTAATGCAATTAATGCGGTTTTTCAAGACTACTTAGAGAACCCTTATATTGGTATTGCAAATGTTCTTACCTATACAGAACGTAATATTGTTTCTATCCCCTTTAGTGCAAAACACGTTTTAAATGAAGGAAAATCTACCATAGAGTGGAAAGTGGCCCCTTCTTTTGCAGAAGTCTTTGACAAGGATTTTAAAAAGACGGTATTTGAAACAAATCAAGAACGCTCTTATTTTGTCCTCTCTCCTGCAACCACGCAATTACCACAACGTTTATGGAGAACCTTAAGAGAAGACGCCCTTGCCAGTACATTTTTATACTCACATGATTTTGAAAGAGGTAAAGTCGAAGGGAAGTTGAAAACAGGAGCCGCTTATTCTACTAAAAACAGGAGCTTTAGAACGGCTAATTATTCGGTTGACTTTATTGGTCGAAGTGAAAATTTATTGGGAGACCCCAATAATCTCCTTCAAGCAGAAAACTTATGGACGCCACAAAATAATAATGGCTCTTACATTTTTGGAGACTTTCAACGTACCAATCAGTATGATGCAAAGAGTAGAACTACTGCAGCTTTTGTCTCAGCTGAACTAAAATTGAATGATGCGTGGAAATCAGTGATTGGTCTTCGCTTTGAAAATTACCTTGTAAAATATACGGGAGAGAGCTTAGAACTAGATATTTTTGATAATGCAGAGTTGATTAATGTAAGTGATTTTTTCCCTTCATTAAATGTGATAAGAAGTCTTGACGAGGATACTAATCTTCGTTTTTCCTATGCCAGAACAACAGCACGACCTAGTTTTAAAGAAAACTCTGCAGCGCGCATTTTTGATCCCATTACAGAGCGCTTTTTTATTGGGAATACAGACTTAAACCCCTCTTATATTAATAACTTAGATTTACGTTATGAAAAATATGGGGAAGGAAATCAATTCTTTGCTTTAAGTGTTTTCTTTAAACAGTTAACTGATCCTATTGAAATTGTAGCATTTGACTTTAATACTGCCAATCAGTTAATTGCACGAAACAATGAATCTGCAACCGTAGCTGGAGTTGAAGTTGAGTACCGCAAGAACTTACTTGATAACAGCACAAAAAAACTTTCTCTTAATGTCAATGCATCTTTCATACAGTCTAGACAACGCATGAGTGATGGAGAGTATGATGGACGTGTAATCACAGAACCCAATAGAACCATCGATCCTTATCGTGTTTTACAAGGACAATCTCCATTTTTGATCAACACAGGAGTAACCTATACCCTTCCAGAATCAAATCTCGATGCGAGTCTTTTCTACAACGTACAGGGGAAAACACTTGAAGTAGTGGGTGTTGGGAATATTCCAGATGTCTATACAGATCCTTTCAATAACTTAAACTTAACCGTAATAAAAAAGTTCGGCACAGATAATAATCAAACCCTTACCTTGAAAGTTCAAAATATTTTGAATGATTCTAGAGAGAGCTACTATGACTACTTTGGGGAACAACAATTGCCTTTCTCGTTATACAACCTTGATAGAATGATTACTTTGGGATATAATATTAGGTTCTAAGCCTTGATAATACAATGAAAAACGAGTAGATTTACCACATAAGTAAAACATGGAGAATCTATATTTTTATATTGTGATATTATTGGCTGTTTTAGCCATAGGAGATTTAATTGTCGGCGTTAGTAATGACGCTGTCAACTTTTTAAATTCGGCCATAGGATCAAAAGCGATTTCATTTCGCAATATCATGATTTTAGCCAGTATAGGAATTGCTCTAGGAGCCATATTCTCCAGTGGTATGATGGAGGTTGCGCGTAAAGGAATCTTTAATCCTTCGGCTTTTAGCTTTCAAGAAATCATCTACATTTTTATGGCCGTGATGATTACGGATATCCTCCTTCTGGATTTTTTTAACACCCTGGGGATGCCTACCTCAACGACTGTTTCTATCGTTTTTGAATTACTGGGTGCTGCCGTTATGATGGCAATGATAAAAATTTTAGCTAACAGTGGCAATATAGGAGAGTTAGAGAATTATATTAATACCGCTAAGGCATCACAAATTATTTTTGGAATCTTGCTCTCTGTGTTCGTCGCCTTTACAATAGGGGCGATAGTGCAATGGATCTCTCGCTATCTGTTAACTTTCTTCCTAGAAAAGACTTCTGCAATAAAGAAAGCGCTTTTTGGGGGAGTTTCTTTAGCCGCCCTCTCCAACTTTATTTTAATCAAAGGAATCAAAGGGACTGAATATGCCGATATTTCATTTTCACTTCTAGGAGATCAAACAATAAAGGAATTTCTTAATAATGAAATGATCCTAGTGAATGGGTTAAATCTATTGATTTGGTATTTGATTTCTTTTGGATTAATAAAATTCACTCAAATTAATATTTTCAAATTAATCATCGCTATAGGAACCTTTGCCCTAGCACTTGCTTTTGCAGGGAATGACTTGGTTAATTTTATTGGGGTCCCTATCGCCGCTTTTCAATCTTATGAGATTTGGGTTGCTTCTGGAGTAGCCGCCGAAAGTTTTCCAATGAATGCCTTAGACGCTAAAGTACCTACCCCTACTTTATTCTTATTTGCTTCAGGAATGGTTATGATATTAACGCTTTGGTTTTCCTCAAAAGCAAAAGGAGTAGTACAAACTTCCCTAGATTTGTCTAGTCAAAATGACACCAAAGAGCGTTTTAAACCTAACGCACTCTCTAGGGTAATGGTTCGTTTTTTTAGTTGGACCAGTGATCAAGTGATTCGATTTATCCCGCTATCTTCACAGAAGAAAATCAAAAAACAATTTGAATTAGTTCCCCTTGATTCTTCAGAAGACTGGACAGATAACGCCCCTTCTTTTGATATGATGCGCGCAAGTATCAATCTTGTTGTAGCGGCTGTATTGATTTCTGCAGCGACCTCTCTAAAGCTTCCCTTATCTACGACTTATGTTACTTTCATGGTTGCAATGGGAACATCTCTGGCAGATAAAGCTTGGGGGAGAGATAGTGCTGTATATCGAGTGGCTGGAGTGTTAAACGTAATTGGAGGATGGTTTTTTACCGCTTTTAGTGCCTTTACCGTTTGTGGTATTATCTTATACTTGTTTCACATTGGTGGTCCTGTGGCCATTGCATCAATCTTTTTTGTGGTACTGCTTATTACAGGAAAAAATTTCTTGAACCATCGAAAGAAATCAAAGGAAATTGAAGTAGAATCTCCCATCTTAAAATCTGGGAGTCATTCTTATATTGGGGTGATTAAAGAAGCAGATGAAAATATCACACAGGTTGCTATAGACACCCATCAAGCTTTTACCCTGGTTATTGAAGGGCTTTCCTCTCAAAATCTTAAGAAGCTTAGCAAGGCCAAAAAGAAAGTAAAGAATTTAGAAGAAAGTATCCACGACCTTAGATCCAATTTGTTTTCTTTTATTCGAAAATTAGAAGATAATAGTGTTGAAGCGAGTCGATTTTATATTGACACTTTGGTACATATTCAAGACATCATAGAGGACATCGATTATCTTGTCAACATAAGCTATGATCATATCAATAATAATCACAGTAAATTAAAACTAAGTCAAATTCGGGGACTAAAAGAAATCTCTCAGTTAATTGACTTATTGCTTCAAGGTTCTATTAACGCTTTTGAAGATAACTCCTTAAAACAACTGGGGGAAGTGTTAGGGAAAAAGGAGGATATGATTGCTACGATTGACGATAAGATCAATGAACAGATTAGCTTGACAAGGGTGGAGGAACGAAGTCCAAAAAACACAAGATTGTATTTTAATATACTCCTAAAGTCGAAAGATTTAATTCGCCACAAAATAATCTTAATTGATTCGTTTTATCAAACGACAAATCAACTAAAGACGAATTTATAAGTGTTAACGTTCTACAGAAACTACTTTAGTTTGTGATTCAAAAGTTAATTTTTGTAAGACCTTATTGTTTTTAAACTCAACTTCTGTTAAGTCTTTATTATCCCAAAACAACCAAGTGCCATTGCGTTTTCCACGTGAGTAGTTGGCAACACAAAGTAAATCTCCTTCTTCAGAATACTTGACCCATTTCCCATGAAGCTTATTATTCTTAAAATAACCTTCTTGTGCCAGCTGACCATTTTCATGGTAAGTATTAACCTTGGTTAATTTGCCTTCTTTAACGGTAACCGTTTTTAAAGTTTCATTATTCTCCTGTGCCATTACAGTCACTCCTAGCATTAAAACGAATGTTAAAATATAAGTTCTCATAGGGATTGTTTTATGATTACATATCAAATATATAACATTAATTTAATATATAGGCAATAATTAGGTAACATTAATTTAACATTGGGGGTTGAGGCATAAAAAAAGCCCCATTAAGGGGCTGTTTTACAGATATTTAGTCTTAAGAACCACACATTAAGCAATCGTCATCTTCGCTTTCACGAGACTGATCTAACATGGTTTTTAACTCTTCTGGGGTTAAAGGCTCTACGGGTACAGCGGCGGGTTTAGCTGCTGTATTGGCTTTTAATGGTGCCTGTGCAGCGGCTGCAGCGGCTGTTTCAGGCACTTGTGCTTTCTCTTTGTTACTCAAGGTAAATTTAATCGCATCTACGGCTGATTTAGTTCTCAAGTAATACATCCCTGTCTTCAAACCTGACTTCCATGCATAGAAGTGCATAGAAGTTAATTTTGCCATGGTGGCTCCTTCCATAAAGAGGTTTAAGGATTGAGATTGATCGATAAAGTAACCTCTATGGCGAGACATGTCGATGATGTCTTTCATGCTTAGCTCCCAAACTGTTTTATACAGCTCTTTGATCTCTGCTGGAATCCCCTCAATGTTTTGAACTGATCCATTTGCACGCATCAACTCTTGCTTCATATCTTCTGTCCACAAACCTAGTTCTACTAAATCTTCTAAAAGGTGTTTGTTTACAACGATAAACTCTCCAGAGAGTACACGACGAGTGTAGATGTTAGACGTATAGGGTTCAAAACATTCGTTGTTTCCAAGAATTTGAGAAGTAGATGCTGTTGGCATAGGTGCAACGAGAAGAGAGTTACGCACACCGTGCTTTTTAACTTGTTTACGTAAAGCTGCCCAGTCCCAGCGACCACTTAATTCTTCGTCTTTCACACCCCACATATTGTGCTGGAATTCTCCTTTTGACATCGGAGAACCTTTAAATGTAGAGTAGGGTCCATCTTTTTCTGCTTCTTCCATAGAGGCAGTTACTGCAGCAAAATAGAGGGTTTCGAAAATGTCTTGGTTTAAGTCTTTTGCTTCTTGCGAAGTAAATGGTAGGCGCAGTTGTATAAAGGCATCGGCTAATCCTTGTACTCCTAATCCTACTGGACGATGGCGCATATTAGAATTCTCAGCTTCTTGAACCGGATAGTAGTTACGATCAATTACACGGTTCAGGTTTTTAGTGACTTGCTTGGTCACACGGTAAAGTTCGTCATGATCAAAAGCTCCGTCTTTTACGAACATAGGCAAGGCAATCGAGGCTAAGTTACATACAGCAACTTCGTCTGGAGAGGTGTACTCCATGATCTCTGTACATAAGTTAGAAGAACGAATGGTTCCTAGATTCTTTTGATTCGACTTGCGGTTCGCTGCATCCTTGTACAACATATAAGGTGTTCCCGTTTCGATTTGCGATTCTAATATTTTCTCCCATAATTCACGCGCACGAATGGTTTTACGACCTTTTCCTTCACTTTCGTATTTGGTGTATAACGCATCGAATTCGTCACTGTGACATTTGTACAGATCTGGACATTCGTTTGGACACATTAGGGTCCATTCTGCATCTGCTTCTACCCTTTTCATGAATAAATCTGGCGTCCACATGGCATAGAATAAATCACGTGCACGCATTTCTTCTTTTCCGTGATTCTTTCTTAAATCGAGGAAATCAAATATATCGGCATGCCATGGTTCAATGTAAATAGCAAAAGAGCCTTTTCGTTTACCCCCACCTTGATCTACATAACGAGCGGTGTCGTTGTAAACACGGAGCATGGGAACAATTCCATTAGAAGTTCCGTTAGTTCCAGAGATATAAGAGCCTGTCGCTCTAACATTGTGTATCGATAGACCAATTCCTCCTGCAGACTGAGAAATTTTAGCCGTTTGTTTTAAGGTATCATAAATCCCGTCAATACTATCATCTTGCATGGCCAAAAGGAAGCAAGAAGACATTTGTGGTTTTGGTGTTCCAGAGTTGAACAGGGTTGGTGTTGCGTGGGTAAAGAAACGTTTAGACATCAGCTCATAGGTCTCTAAAACCGAATCAATGTCATCCATGTGAATCCCTACAGAAACGCGCATCAACATATGCTGTGGGCGTTCAACTATTTCACCGTTAAGTTTAAGTAAGTAAGAACGTTCTAAGGTTTTAAAACCAAAGAAGTCATAGCCAAAATCGCGATTATAAATGATGCTTGAGTCAAGGACTTCTTTGTTCTTTTGAATGATGTTATAAACCTCGTCAGAGAGTAAAGGTGCATCTTTACCTGTTCTGGGGTTAACATATTTGTACAAGTCCGTCATTGTTTCAGAGAAGGACTTCTTAGTGTTTTTGTGCAGATTCGATACAGAAATACGCGCAGCCAGTTGTGCATAGTCTGGGTGCGAAGTGGTCATTGTTGCGGCAATTTCAGACGCTAGATTATCCAACTCAGAGGTAGTCACTCCATCATAAAGCCCTTCGATCACTCGCATCGCAACACGAACTGGATCAACCAGTGGATTTAAATCATAACATAACTTTTTTACCCTTGCGGTAATTTTATCGAACATAATGGGCTCTTTATGCCCGTCTCTTTTGACTACAAACATGCACTTTTGGTTTTAACGATTATTTCATTGGTATAGTTGCTTGTCAACAATACCGGTGTTTTTTATAACTAGAAGGAACTTCTAGAAATCTGCGTCGAAACTAATTTTAGTTTCTTGATCTTCGGCGTTTAAAACACCTGCCTTTTGATATTCTGACACACGCTTCTCAAAGAAGTTGGTTTTCCCTTGTAGGGAAATCATGTCCATAAAATCAAATGGGTTGGTCACATTAAATTCTTTTGGGCAATTTAACTCAACCAATAAGCGGTCTGTCACAAACTCAAGGTATTGTGTCATTAACTTAGAATTCATCCCAATCAAGCTAACTGGTAATGATTCTGTTACAAACTCGCGCTCGATGTTTAGGGCATCTAAAATAATTTCTTGGATACGCTCTGTAGGCACTTTGTTCACAAGGTGATGGTTGTGTAAGTGCACGGCAAAGTCACAGTGTACTCCTTCATCTCGTGAGATTAACTCATTGGAGAAAGTAAGTCCTGGCATAAGCCCGCGTTTCTTTAACCAATAAATTGAACAAAATGCTCCAGAAAAGAAAATCCCTTCTACAGCTGCAAAGGCAATAAGACGCTCTGCAAAAGAATCTGAATCTATCCATTTTAATGCCCACTCTGCTTTTTTCTTAATGGCAGGGAAAACCTCAATTGCACGGAACAATTGATCTTTTTCGGCCTCATCTTTAACATAAGTGTCGATCAATAAAGAGTAGGTTTCAGAATGGATATTTTCCATCATGATTTGGAAACCATAGAAAAACTTCGCTTCAGAATATTGAACTTCGTTGACAAAGTTCTCTGCTAAATTTTCATTGACAATTCCATCAGAAGCAGCAAAGAAAGCTAAGATGTGTTTGATGAAGTATTTTTCATCTGCACTTAACTTGTCGTTCCAATCTGTAAGATCCTGGTGTAAATCGATTTCTTCTGCCGTCCAGAAACTTGCTTCCATCTTCTTATACCACTCCCAAATGTCGTGGTGTTTGATTGGAAAAATTACGAATCTGTCTTTGTTTTCTTGAAGTATCGGTTCTACTGCTGCCATAATCTCGTCATTTTGAATTTCTAGTTCTGTTTTTGTCTCTAACAAAGATTTAAAATTGTGAGAAGAAATAAAAGTCATACTTATCCACAATGACCTATAGTTTTTAACAAAACACCCTTAAATTACAACAAATCGCTAAAATAGACTAGTTTTTAACAATATGTTAATCAAGTGTTTAAACTGATTTTTCAGCTCTTAAGCCCTATAAAACCTAGAAACGCAAATTGGCTTTTTCTTCTGCAACTTTTTCAAGCGAATTATACCAGTCTTTTCCAAACTTTCTAATCAAGGCTTCTTTGACAAATTTGTAGACGGGAACTTTTAATTGTTCTCCTAAACTGCAAGCATCACTACAGATTTGCCAATGGTGATAATTGACCGCTGCAAATTCTGAATATTGCTGTACGCGAACGGGGTATAAATGACAAGAAACGGGTTTTTTCCAGTCAATTTTACCATCTAAATAGGCTTTTTCTATCCCACAAGCAGCATGACCTTTATCGTCAAAAACGGTATAGACACATTCTTTTCCTTCTATGATAGGGGTTTCCCATTCTCCATCCCAGCCTTTTATGTATAGCCCTTGCTGCTCAATTTCAGCTAAACCTTTTTCATTGAGATAAGGCCGAATGGCCTCAAAGTTTTTTTCTAATTCCTTTAATTCTCCTTCTTCGAGTGGTGCTCCTGCTTCTCCTTCTACACAACATGCGCCTTTGCACTGTTGTAGATTACAAACGAAATCTTTTTCAAATAAATCATCTGAAACCAATGTTTTATCAATCTGCATCATGGGTCAAAGATAGTTTTTTGAAGAGGATAAATTCGTTTTGAATCTCACAAAAGCAAAGAGAATTGATGTACTTTTGCTTTATAAAACACAAAGAGATGGCATTTGACTTAAAAGAAGTATTTACCGCTGGAATGGTCTTATTTGCTGTAATTGATATTATCGGCAATATTCCATTAGTGATTTCATTAAGAGAAAAAGTTGGGCATATTCAATCTGAAAAAGCCTCAATTGTATCAGGGATCATCATGATTGCTTTTCTTTTTGTAGGAGAAGAAATCCTGAAACTCATTGGGATTGACACCAATTCTTTTGCCATTGCAGGATCTTTTATCATCTTTTTCCTGGCGCTTGAAATGGTCTTAGGCGTCAATCTCTTCAACAATGACGAACCGGATACAGCCTCAATCGTTCCGCTTGCGTTTCCCATGATCGCAGGAGCAGGAACCTTAACTTCTTTACTTTCCCTTAGAGCAGAATATCACGTGATTAATATCATTATTGCTATTGTGATCAACATCATTATTGTGTATGTGATTTTAAAATCTTCTAGTAGAATCGAAAAACTGCTGGGACGATCTGGAATTAATATTATTCGAAAAGTTTTTGGCGTAGTCCTATTAGCTATTGCTGTAAAACTCTTTACATCAAACGTGCAGCAACTCTTTTAAACCATATACTATGAAAAACTTCTTGCGTGTTATGGCAGTACTGGCCTTAGGAATGATGATTTTTAACCTCACTATGATTGACTGGGAAATGCCTACAGAAGGAGACAGCCTGGTCGCCATTATTGGAATTTTAGCTTCAGGTTCTGCTTTACTTTTAATTTGGATTCTTTTGCTATCGCTAAAGATAAATGCCAAGCAAAAAGGGAAGGACTTTTAATTAATCCAAAGGTTTTTCTTTAAGCTCTTGCAAGGCTTTTTTGATAAATTCGTCCTGTCGATGAAGTATTTTTAAGTGCGCAGCTTCGTCAAAAAGCTGTAATCCTAAATAGGAATGTATTGCGGTGGTAGCAAGTTCCTCATTTTCTAGTTGCAAAGGAACTCCTTGCTCTTTTATGTATTGCTTCAAAGCGGTGATCCATCTTTCTTTTTCTGCTAAAGCGGAAGTTATAAATGCTTCCCGATCTAGGTCTTCAAAGTCTTTACGGCGTTGATCTAATTCTCTAAAGACAAAGTGATTTATTAGATTAGAGCGTAAAAGATAACTGCTCCATTCTTCGTCTAAACTTGCTGTGTTTGCCACATAAATATCTGGCACAATCCCGCCGCCGCCATAAACCACTCTTCCTTTTGGAGTTGTAAACGCAAGGGAGTCATTTTGAGGTATTTTTGTCGCATCGGCAATTTCTCCTGTTTGGTAACGCTCTTGAACTTCGTCATAATAAGCTTCGTTCCCTTTGTCATAAGCCCGTTGTATAGATCGTCCTGTAGGGGTGTAATAACGCGCTGTGGTTAAGCGAACTGCTTCTTTAGTCCCTAAGGGCATTTGCTGTTGTACTAAGCCTTTCCCAAAACTGCGCTGCCCTAAAATCCAAGCGCGATCATTGTCTTGCAGTGCTCCTGCCACCACTTCACTTGCAGAGGCAGATTCGCCATTAATCAAAACATAGACTTGTCCCTCTTCAAAGACACCTTCTTTTGTGGCATAAGTTACCTCTTGCTCTCCTTTGTTGCTTTCGACCATAACGATCGACTTGCCTTCGCTCAAGAAGGTATCGGCAATTTCTTCGGCTGTATCTAAATATCCTCCTGGATTATTACGCAGGTCTAAAATTAGCTGCGTCATTCCATGCTGCTTAAGGGATGTCATGGCTTTGCCAAACTCTCTTGAAGTTGTTTCTGCAAAACGATTGATCTGGATATAGCCTATTTCTGGTTCGACTAAATAGTGCGCGACAGAGGTAATAGGAACCGCTCCGCGGTTTAATTCTACCATTAGGTTTTTTTGCTCAGTAGGGCGAAAGAGTGATAGTTTTAAAGGACTGTCTTCTTCTCCTCTAAGGATGTTAACAATGTCTTGGCTTTGCAATTGCTTCCCATAAAGGGTGTCTTGATTGGCAATTAATATTCTATCCCCCGCCAAAATTCCAGCCGCCTTACTTGGGACCCCCCGGAAGAACTCGCACCACATTAACGGTATCGTTTACCATAAAGAAGCTCACCCCTATCCCGACAAAATTTCCCTGCATATTCTCTGCCATACGAGACAATTCTTCTTTGGAGATATAGAAAGAGTGGGGGTCTAACTTTTTGATTAAATCTTGAATTACCTCTGTGGCTAAACTATCTGTATCAATTTGATCGACATAATATTGATCTAAATACCGCATAAATTGTGACAGTTTTTGATTTCCTGTCATCGGTTGGCGTACTACATTTTGAACGATTTGTTGATTACTCCCAATCAAGAACCCTAGCGTTATTGAAAGTAGCACAACTACCCACATATAGACGGTGTAGGACTTCATTCGCTTTTGTTTTCTAAAGAAAAATGTTCAACTACTACCCCCGCTTTTTTTAGAAAATCAACCCCAGACAGATCTTTATAAGCAGTGGCATAAACCACGCGCTTGATGCCCGATTGATGGATTAATTTAGAACATTCTTTACAAGGTGAAAGAGTAATATAGAGGGTTGCACCCTGACACGATTGTGTCGAAGAAGCAACTTTTAGGATGGCATTTGCCTCGGCGTGTAACACATACCATTTTGTATAGTGTTCTTCGTCTTCGCAAACATTTTCAAAACCCGAAGGGGTGCCATTATAGCCGTCAGAAATAATCATCCGATCTTTGACAATTAGGGCACCTACTTTCTTGCGTTCGCAGTATGAGAGGTCTCCCCAAGTCCTTGCCATTGAAAGATATGCGCGATCGTATTGTGCTTGTTTATTCATGCTAAACGAAGATATCAATTTTGAGGCTTAATTCTTTAAAAAAGATTTTAAAAACATCCCCCTTAGTGTAAACAAAAATGCCCAGATTCCCGCTAGCGAAGGTTTAGGTTTTTTTCCTTTCCCTAGGCGTTGAATTTGCAACTCATACCATGGGAGTTCTACCCCACCCATTTTATCTAACAGTTGGATTCCTATCCTGGGGACAGGAGTTTCAAAGCGGCTTTCTTTTCCGTCAAAAATATCTTGAGCCAGATTGGGGTACAAACAAAAAGGTCTTCCCAGGCCTATCACATCCATCGCTCCTCCTGCAAGGGCTTCTTCCATCACTTTTACCGATCGAAATCCACCGGTAAGCAACAAAGGTTTGTCGGTTATTTTACGTGCTTTCTTGATATAATCTAAGAAATAAGCTTCTCGCTCAACGGTACTTTGTTTGCGGTTCCCTTTTACCATGGCAGGCTTTTCATAGGTCCCCCCAGAAATTTCAATCAAGTCCATCCCCTCGCGTGAAAGAATTTGAACGACTTCCATCGATTCTTCTTCGGTAAAACCACCGCGTTGAAAATCGGCAGAATTAATTTTAATTCCCACCGGATAATCTGGTCCTACTTGCTTGCGAATCTCACGATAGACTTCCAAGACAAAACGGGCTCTATTTTCTAGTGGACCGCCCCATTTATCTGTTCTGGTGTTGCTAATTGGGGATAAAAACTGACTCACCAAATAGCCATGTGCCCCATGAATTTGACAGCCCGTAAAACCGGCTTCTTTCATGATTCTTGCCGCATTCCCAAAGCGTTTAATGATGTCCCAAATCTCCTCTTCTGTTAGCGGAGTAGCGACTTTAAACATTTTAGAGGCGCCCCCCATTTTTAATGGGACCGCCGAAGGCGCAACAACTTCTCTATTGATTGAACCAAAGGCTTGACGCCCTGGATGATTCAATTGTGGCCATAAATGCACGCCCGTTCCTTCTACCGTTTTTGCCCACTCTTTTAATAATTCAAAATGGGTATAATCTTCCACCACAACATTTCTGGGCTCCCCCAGCGCCTTGCTGTCAATCATTACATTTCCTGTAATCAAAAGACCCGGATTCCCTTTTGCCCATACTTTGTAAGCATTAATCAAGGTCTTTGTAGGAGCATTGCTCAAGGTCCCAATGTTTTCACTCATGGCCGATTTTGCAATGCGATTTATTAAAACAGAACCATTGGGTAATGTAAAGGAAGAAGCAATTTTTTTCATGAAAATAAATATATTAGAAAAGGAAGATAATTAGATTCTTTCAACTATCATAACAAGGGCGAGCAGGAAGATTATCCCCCCTAATCCCAAACGCCAAAACTTTAAGAAACGATACCTTTTTGAGATAAAAAAGTTGAGTAATAACACGGCTAAAACAATGGCTAACTGGGCTAATTCTACTCCTAAAGCAAAAGAAAAAAGACCGACAATTGCGGCATCGGGTTCAACCATCATCGCAAAAAAGCGTCCAAAACCTAAGCCATGAATTAAGCCAAAAAGAAAGGTTAATACACTGCTAAAACCATTTGTACTTGGCCTTTTTTGCAATAACAACGGGAAACAGCCCACCGCAATAGTAATAGGGATTAATAATTCTATCCAATAACTAGAAAAACCATAGCCAGCATAATAGTTGCCAATCAAAGAAAGACTGTGCCCCAGGGTAAATAAGGTTACCCACCACAAAAGTTTTTTCCAGTCATTAATCCCAAAAGGCAAACTTAAAGCAACAATAAAATACAAGTGATCTAAGCCGTTAAGATCAGTAACATGTTGAAATCCTAATGTGGTATAAAATTGAAAAGTCTCCATTATAAACCTCTTTCTTTTTGAATAGCTTCATAAGCCGCTTGCACCTGCTGAAATTTTTCTTGCGCGCCTTTTTTTAGAGCTTCATCCTGTGTTTGTAACTTGTCGGGGTGATATTTTTTCGCCATGGTGCGATAGGCTTTTTTTACTTCAGCATCGCTAGCACTAGAGCTAATTTCAAGGATTTTATAGGCGTTGTCTGCAGATTTAACAAACATCGCTTTAATGCTTTCAAAATCCATGGAACGCAACTGCAGGGCATTAGCGATTTGAAGAATTTTTTGGACCTCAAGCTCAGCTATATGTCCATCGGCATTCGCAATGGCAAAAAGAAAGTGTAAAATCTGGAGGCGGGTTTCATATGGAGCTCTTTGAGCAAACAAACGAGTTATCTCATTTAAGTTTTGCTGCTCTTTTTTAATCTCTGTATTGAATTTTGCGAAGATTGAAGAAGCATAGGCCTCTCCATAATTACTGATAAAATAATTCCGTACAAAGCGCAACTCCCTTTCATCTACCTTCCCATCTGCCTTTATTACAATGGCTGCAAGAGAGAGTAAATTCAGCTGTACTTGGTCGGCTTGCATTCGCTGGGATTGAACACTAGCAAAAGGGTTGCGTCTTTCTTGACGAAAAAGCTGCTCTAAAACACTCCCAATAAAATAGCCTAAGATTGCACCGCCAAAGCGAAAATAAGTATATCCTAATATGGCCGTTATCCACTTTATCATTCTCTTGATCTTTCTAAGAACAAAGATAACTTTAACTTTAAAATGAGGACAACTACAATGTCAAAATGAGAAAACTCTTTATCTTTGCCTAAGCAAAAAAAAAAAAACAATTATGTATCCAGCTGAATTAGTACAACCTATGCGCGACGAGTTAACCGCAGTAGGTTTTAAACAAGTAAATGAAGTAGAGACGATTGAAGCGGCTATCAATGCAGAGGGTACCACCTTAGTTGTCGTAAATTCTGTTTGTGGCTGTGCCGCAGCTAATGCAAGACCTGGGGTTAGATTTTCACTAGATAACGAAAAAGTCCCTAGTTCCTTAGTAACTGTTTTTGCAGGAGTAGATCGAGAAGCAACAGATGCAGCTCGTTCTATGATGGTGCCTTTTCCTCCTTCTTCTCCTTCAATGGCATTGTTTAAAGACGGAGAATTAGTGCATATGTTAGAACGTCACCATATCGAAGGTCGTCCTGCAGATATGATTGCTGCTAACTTAAGACAAGCTTACGACGAGCACTGCTAAACCAATCTAAAGGTGGATGTTAAAGCTCCTCGCTTATCCCTTTTCTTTTCTCTATTACTGCTTTTTTAGTAGTTGTCTCTTGTTTTTCCATCCTATTCAAGTCTTTTGTTTGCGATGGATAAATATCAATGCTCAAAAAAAAGCAATAGATGTTTTGAACTTTCTTCTTTTAAGATGCCTCAATCTTTTAGGGACAAGAATCGACTTTAAAACATCAGATTCTCTCCCACAAGAAGGAACTTTGATCTTTGCAGCAAATCATCAAAGTACTTATGATATCCCGCCCCTTATTTGGTATTTGAGAAAACATCATCCTAAGTTTGTCGCCAAAAAAGAATTGGGAGAAGGGCTACCCAGTATTTCTTATCATCTGCGCAATGGCGGCAATGTTTTAATTGACCGAAAAGCACCTTTGGCTTCGTTAGAAGCCATTGCTAGTTTTGCAGAAAATGTACAACAAAACAACTGGTCAGTGGTGATCTTCCCCGAAGGGACAAGAACCCGTAATGGGCAACCTAAAAAATTTCAACGAGCAGGTTTGCGCACGTTACTTAACAACATTAAAGACCCTGTTTTAGTTCCTATTAGCATTAACAACTCTTGGAAATTAGCCCAGTGGAAATACTTCCCCATGCCATTAGGAGTACGTTTAGAGATAAAGGTTCAAAAAGCTATTTTACCTCAAGAAATGGAAATGGAAAAAGCGATTGATTTGTTAGAAAATGCCGTAAAAATAGGGGTTAAAAGTTAGCCTTTCGCTTTTCTAAAAAGGCTTGTGTTCCTTCTTTAAATTCTGGATGGCCAAAGCATTGGCCAAAGGCTTTAATCTCTTGTTCAAAACCGTCTGCGCCTTCTTGATAACCCGCATCAATCGCAGCCAATGCATGTCCCAAAGCATTAGAAGAATTCTGCATGATTTTATCGGCTAATATTGCCGCGCTCGCTAAAAGTTCTTCTTGAGCAACCACCTGGGTAACAAGACCAACTTGCAAGGCTTCTTCTGCCCCCATCATTCTACAGGTCAAAATCAAATCTGTTGCTCTACCACGGCCAATGAGTTGCGCCAAACGTTGGGTTCCCCCATAGCCTGGAATTACACCCAAAGAAGTTTCAGGTAGGCCCATACGGGCATTTTTTGAAGCAATTCTAATATGGCAGGACAAGGCCAATTCGAGTCCTCCGCCTAATGCAAAACCATTGATGGCTGCAATCACTGGCTTAGAAGATTGTGCAATTAAATCAAAAACCTTCTCTTGTCCTTTACGCGACAATGCTTCACCTTGCTGGGCGTCAAACAGAGCAAATTCTGCTATATCTGCTCCCGCAACAAAAGCTTTTTCACCGCTTCCCGTTAAGACAATTACACGAATTTCACTGTCCTGTGCTAGGCCTTGAAATAAATGATGAAGCTCTTCTAATAGTGCAGCATTCAAGGCGTTTAATTTTTTAGGTCGATGTAAACTTACCCATGCAATTTTATCTTGTTTTTCAACTAAAAGGTGCTCAAATGTCATCATTGATTTATCGGTTTAATTCTATATAAAAAGTGGTTCCTTTTTCAAAAGACGAGTTAAAATCTATGGTCCCGTTAAGAGAAGAAATGATATTTTTTACAATGGCTAAACCCAGTCCCATCCCTCCAGTTTTAGTGGTGAACTTGGGCTCAAATACCCTAGGGATATCATCTGGCGAAATCCCTGTGCCATTATCTTTAATCTGAACCTTTAGTTTTTGTTTAGTCGCTCTTAAGGTAACTTCAATCGCAGGAGACTTTCCTTGAGGGACAGCCTGAATCGCGTTCTGTATTAAGTTGGTCATTACCCTAATCCATTGGGTTCTATCGATTGGCCAAACAACTGCTTTTGATGGGAAATTTAATTTGATTTTTGCATTGTCAAAAATCTCTGTGGCAAGACGTGTAATTTCTGTAATGTCCTCTTCTAGGATATTAGGTTGTGGAAGGGTGGCAAAATCAGAGAAAGCACTAGCTACCCTACTCATGGTATCGATTTGCTCAATCAAGGTTTTAGAGAAATCGTTTAGTTTATCCAAACCGTTTTCTGCTGAAGGATCAAACCGTTGCTGAAAGCTTTGAATGGTCAATCGCATAGGGGTTAACGGGTTTTTAATCTCATGGGCTACCTGTTTGGCCATTTCTTGCCAGGCTTGCTCCCGTTCACTTTTTGCTAATTTTTCTGCACTCGCTTCTAAGGCATCTAACATGCTGTTAAAAGAGGTCACTAAACTGTCTATCTCTTTACTGGCATTATCTAGTGTAACCCTTTCATTGCCTTTTAAGAGACCTATTTTATCGATTTTATTTCGAAGGTTTTCTATCGGTCGTGTGATAAATCCTGACAATAAAAAGGCAAAAGAAAAAGTAATAATCGTCATTAATAAAGAGATCTGGTATACCCGAGTTAAAAAGGTATTTAACTCTGTCGTGCTAAAAGATACATCTTCAAAATAAGGAAAATATAAAATCACATAAGGCTGCCCATTGTCATCTGACAAGACACTGTAGGAGGATTGAAATTTTCCTTTTTCAGCTTGATTTTGTTGTAATAACCGAAGGCTTTGATCTTCGAATAATTGCGCAACCACTTCTTGGGACAAGCGATAATTTTCATCCTCTTCACCCATTTCTGCATAAGAGTAAAAAAGGGGTAAACCCTCTAGGGTAAAAAGTGCGTATTGTACTTTGTGAATGGCTGCAATAGAAGTGAATTCTTGCTGATAATTCGCCTTTTTTTGTTGAATTTCTTGAAAAGCAGTGTCGCGCTGCATCAAATAATTTAAGTGGGTTTTTACCTGAGTTTCTTTTCGGAAGAGTCGCCTTAAATTATAATCTTCGCTTTGAGAATTGTATTGTAAATAGGAAGCAAAAAGAATCAACAAAAGAGAGAAAATCGTCAAGACAATCATGGAGAAAAATATCCTCGATCTCAATGAAATTTTTCTTCCTTTCATAACTTTAATCCTTGCGAACTTTTTGATACAGCTTGATTCCTAGCATCAATAAAACAGCTAATCCTATCAGAGATAATACTCCAAAAATCCAATGAAAACTGCTCTTTAAAATCACCAAAAAGACAATGGCAAAAAGCAATAAGGTTGCCCCTTCATTCCACACCCGCATAAACAGAGATGAATATTGTATGTCGTCCTTTTGAAAAGCTTTAAAGATGCGATGGGTCTTGAGATGATATAGAAATAGCAAACCCACAAAAAATAACTTAATTAACATCCAATCTTGTGTTAACCAAGACGGAATGATATAGAGTAAAAGCAGCGCAAAAATTGTCGCTAACACCGCCGAAGGCCACGAGATGATATACCATAAACGCCTTGCCATCAATTTGAGTTGTTCGGCAAGAATTTCTCGATCTGGACTTCCTTTTTCCATCGCCTCAATGTGATAAATAAATAAACGAGGCATATAAAACAAGCCGGCAAACCAAGTAATCACAAAGATTAAATGCAAAGATTTGATGTAATTGTAATAGGCGTCCACCTTGATATAAGATTAATTGTTCTGCTAAAAATACAAAAAGAAGAGAGCAAACGCTCTAGCTGAAGCGATATATTTTCTCAGCTCTCGCTGTAAGAAGATGGCGGTAACCACCGTCGCGACCGCTTCTGCAATAGGAAAAGAGATCCACACCCCAAAAGAACCATAATAACGCGGCAAGATCAACAGCAACGGAATAAAGAAAAAACCCTGTCTCGTCAAGGTCAATAATAAGGCAGGGATTGCTTTCCCAATCGCTTGAAAATAAGCCGAACCAATCAACTGAATCCCAATAATGGGTGTACTTAAAAAGACCCAAGTCAAAACATTTGCTGTTGTTGAAACTACTTCGGGTTCATTTGTAAACACCGCTGCAATATGATCGGCAAAAAAGACAATCATTACAAAAACCAACGTGGCTAATATCGTCGCATAAAGAATGGCTTTCTTGATGACTTCTACCACCCGCTCTTTTTTGTTTGCGCCATAATTAAAGCCTGCAATAGGAACAAAACCTTGTGTGATTCCCAGGATAGGGAAAAGAGCAAACATTAACATGCGGCTAATAATAGCATAAACGGCGACTAAATTCTCTCCTTCTAAGGTGAATAAAATATTATTCACTAAGAGGACAGTAACACTCACCACGGCTTGTCTTGCGAGGGTAACAAAGCCCAGTCCTCCCATCTCTTTGACAATTTTTAAATCGAGTAATAAATCATTCCAGCCTAAACTTAAATCTGATTTTTTAGATATAAAAAAATAGAGGATATAAGCTCCACAAATGGCATAAGACAAGGTGGTTGCCCAGGCGGCACCTTCCATCCCCCAGCCCATTTGATAGATAAAAACATAGTCTAAGATCAAGTTAGATATTGAAGGCAACACCATGGCGTACATGGCATTCTTTGGCTTGCCTTCTGCTCGTATGGTATTATTTCCCATCATACAGAAACCTAGAATGGGCACTCCAATCAACACAATGATATAATAAATTCTAGCTAAGGGATAAAGTGCCCCCTTTCCACCAAATAGTGGAATGATTTGTTCTAAAAACACCAAACCCATGATCATAAAACTTAGGGTAAAGAGAAAGGTTAGGGTCAACTGATTCCCAAATACTTTGTTCGCCCTAGCCTTTTCATTACTCCCTAAAGCACGAGAAATAATAGAACCTCCACCCATTCCAATGGACATTCCCAAAGCGGCAATAAAAAAAGAAACTGGAAGAACAACATTGATGGCTGCAATAGCATTAGCACCGATCCACTGTCCCACAAAAATGGTGTCAATTAAAATATTGAGTGACATCACTAGAATGCCAATGGAAGCTGGAACCGCTTGCCGTATCAATAGTTTGCCAATGGGGTCTGTCCCCATTTGTGTCGAGCGATCTGCCATTAGGCTTTTACCGGTGAAAGAGCCCATTCATCGACCCAGCGACTCATTACATTAATCCACTCTTCGCGATCATTAATGCAGGGAACTACTTCTAGGTGTTCTCCTCCATTATCTTCAAAATCTTCGGCAGCTTCCATCCCTATTTCTTCAAGGGTTTCTAGACAATCAGAAACAAAGGCTGGGTGTAACCACAGCCATTTTTTTAGTGCCCCTTTTGGCGAAAGCCTCAATGGTTTTATCGGTATAAGGTTGCAGCCATGGATCAAGTCCCAGGCGCGATTGAAAAGAAGTGGAATAGGTCCCTTCTTTTAATTCTAAATATTCGGCGACTTGTTTTGTGGTTTCATAGCATTGATGACTGTAGCAAAATTCATGTGCTGGAGAGTCGGTTTGACAACATTTTCCGTCCATTTTACAGTGCGACTTTGTGATGTCTGACTTGCGAATATGGCGTTTTGGCACCCCGTGATATGAAAACAGTAAATGCTCCCATTCTTTGTCTTTTAAATAGTCTTGAATCGAATTTGATAAGACTCTAACATAATCTGGATGCTTGTAAAAGGGCGGCAAAGCAGTAAAGCTCCATTTGCGGGAAATGCTGTTGACGCAATTCTTCTGCCAAAACTAAAATGGTCTCTGTCGTCGCCATAGCAAACTGGGGGTAGAGGGGTATAATAAGTGTCTCTGTCACCCCTTTATCGGATAAGGCTTGAAGCCCAGTTTTAATGGAAGGTTTCCCATAGCGCATCGCCAATTCTACTAGGCACACTAGTCTTGTCTTGCACTTTCGCTTGAAGTCGTTCTGATAAAACGATTAAGGGAGATCCTTCTTCCCACCATATTTTTTTATAGGCTTTAGCCGATTTCTTTGGACGAGTATTTAAGATAATCCCCTTCACCAATAGGGTGCGGAATAGTTTAGGCAAATCAATTACCCTTTCATCCATTAAAAACTCTCCTAAATAGGTTTTTACATCTGGTGGATTTGGGCTGTCTGGCGACCCTAAATTGACCAATAAGACTCCTTTCATATGCTTTTTCTTTTCTTTTTTGGTGGATCGCTCCGCCAGCATTTTTTTTACGAAGATAAGGATAGTAGGTATTTTTTTGGAGTGGTGCCATATTTCTTTTTAAAGGCAGCGATAAAATGACTTGCAGTTGAGTAGCCTATTTTTAAGCCTACCTCATTTACATTGTATTTCCCCGATTCAAGCATTCGTCTTGCCTCTTCCATTTTATGCGACAATAAATAGCCATAAACCGTATCGCCATAGAGCTGTTTAAAGCCTTCTTTTAACTTGCTTAAACTTAGCTCGATCTCCTCAGACAATTCTTGTAAAGAGGGGGGTTCTGCCATGTGGGTTAAAATTATTTCTTTAGCTTGCCTAATCTTGCGCACATTTTCCTCGTCGACTAAAAATGGACATTGTTCACTGTTCGCATCCTCGCTCTTTATTAAAATAAAGACTTAACAATTCATACACCTTCCCTTTGAGGTAAAGGGCCTGCATAGAGGGGTGAACATTTGCACTTAAAATTTGACTCAACACCACCGCCATACTGGGGGTAATAATTGAAGTATCATAGTACTTTTTAGTTAAATTATCTGGACTCAAAAAGTGGATATGGTCAGCGTCTTGAGAAAACAAACTGTGAAACTTTTTGATAGAAATAACTACACTCACCAGCCATGCATTAGGAGCTAACTTTAAATCCATGGGTAAATCTCGCTGGGGGTTAAACAACAAGATGTTGTTTTCTTCTTCTACCGGAAAGCTGTAATTCCCATCGTTAAAAAGAAAATTCACCGCGGCCTTTTGTACAGAAATGAAACTGAATAAAACTGCTACTCATCTCTCGAGTTTCACGAATAACCGCTGCACTATCATTTTGAAAACGCATCACAAAAAAGCCTTCTTCAATCTGGGTTAGCTTTGCTAAACTTTTATCGTTATTTTTATCCATCGAAAAGGAGATTTGCTTATTTAGAATAGTTCTTAATAGGTTAGGTTGAGCCTTCTTAAACACTTGTTTTTGTTGAATTTAGTCAAAAATAATCGCTTTGCGTTACTTTCTCTACTTTTAGCGTTACTTTTTTTCTCTGGCGTCCTTTATTTTTGTATCGGATTTAGATTTGATACATGAAGGTAGATTCTACTACACACCATTTTTATACCATTGGCATAAGCTATAAAACTGCTAACCTTAATACAAGGGGGAAGTTTAGCTTGAGCAATGAGCAATGTTTAAGCCTTCTCAAGGAAGCCAAAGAAAAAGGCATCAAGAAATCTTGATCAACACCACTTGCAATAGGACAGAAATCTATGCCTATGCAGAACATCCTTATCAAATCATCAAATTACTTTGTGCCCATTCTGGGGGGGAGTTAAGTGTTTTTGAACAACTAGGATTTATTTTAAAGAACGAAGAAGCCATTCATCACATCTTTAAAGTAGGAACAGGATTAGACTCGCAAATTCTTAGGGGATTTTGAAATCATCGGTCAACTAAAGCAAGGCTTTTATCGTTCTAAAAAATTAGGCCTAGTCAATGGCTTTTCAGAACGCCTAGTCAATGCGGTTATTCAAGCGAGTAAACGCATCAAAACAGAAACTAAAATTTCGACTGGAGCGACATCCTGTCGCTTTTGCTTCGGTGCAATATATCATTCAGAATATTGAGGCAGTTTCCAGACAAGAACATTTTGCTGTTTGGCACCGGTAAAATAGGGAGAAATACTTGTGAGAATCTCATCAAACATACCGACAAATGATCATATTGTTTTGATCAACCGCACCCACGAAAAGGCAAAAAATATCGCAGGAAAATTCAATGTCCTGGTCAAAGAATACGGCGAATTACCCACAGAAATTCGCAAAGCAGATGTAATGATTGTCGCCACTGGCGCACAGCTTCCCACCGGTGGCGAAAGATATTATACATACCGAGAAACCGCTGTTAATTTTGGATTTATCCATCCCCAGCAATGTGCATGAAAACGTAAAAAACTTAGAGCATGTAAAAGTGGTCAACCTTGATACCCTCTCGCAGATTACCAACAAAACACTAGAAGAGCGCAAAAAGCATTTGCCCCATGCAGAAGAAATTCTTCGTGAAATTGAGGCAGAGTTTTCACAGTGGTTACACGACCGTCAATATGCCCCTACATTACGCGCTTTAAAAGCAAAACTAACGGCACAACAAACTGCCGAAATTAAAGCCCGAGAACGCAAACAAAACCTGCCAGAAGAAGCAACCCTAGTATCGGATCAAATGATCCAGAAAATCACAGGACAACTCGCTAATTTCCTCAAAGAAAACCCCACTAAAGCCACGTGACGCTTTAAATATTTTTAAAGACGTTTTTCAATTAGACCCCTCGCACCATGAATAGGGTCTATGCGCATAGGCACACGCGATAGCGCATTGGCCCTTTGGCAAGCAAACACCCTGCAAGAACGTTTGTTAGAATTAGGCATCACTGCAGAACTAGTTCCCATAAAAAGTCAGGGAGATCTCAATTTAAACCAACCCCTCTATGCGATGGGAATCACAGGGATTTTCACAAAATCCCTGGACATTGCACTGACTCAATAAAGACATCGATATCGCCATCCACAGCATGAAAGATGTCCCTACTCAATTGCCCAAAGGGATTGTTCAAGCCGCTGTTTTAGAAAGAGGCCCAGTGGGAGATATCATGGTGTGGAAAAATAATATGGCTAAAGCCAAAGAGACAAAGACCATCGCAACCGGCAGTCTTAGAAGAAAGGCACAATGGATGGCGGGAAACCCCCAAGACAAGATTGTTCCCTTAAGAGGAAACATTCAAACCCGCCTTAAAAAACTGCAAGAAGAAAATTGGGATGGCGCTATTTTTGCCGAAGCCGCCCTGCATCGACTAAATATTAAAGACGAAATCGTTGAGCCACTTAACCATCTGTTACCCGCTCCAGCACAAGGGGCTTTAATGGTGGTATGTCGGTTAGAAAACGAAGATATCGCTCAGCAACTCACTTTACTCAATGACCGTGAAGCAGAGATTTGCACTCAGGTCGAACGCGATTTTTTAAGCACTCTAGAGGGAGGCTGTACCGCCCCCATAGGAGCATATGCTTATTGCGAAAAAGATACCGTCCATTTTAAGGGAGGACTATATTCTTTAGAAAGAAGCAGTTCGCAAGAAATTAAAAAGAGTTTCCCTAAAAAAGAGACAGATAAAATGGGGGCGATACTCGCCAAAGCATTACTCCAACAAGGGGGAGACATATTGATGAAAGAATTCAAAAAAGGGCATGCATAACATTAGACTTTTATCGACTAAATGTTTGCCTATTGATCAGCAAAATAGATTGATCCAAACTGGGGTGAGTTATAGCTGTTGGGACTTTATATCAACTACTGCAAAAGATTTTGACGCTAACATAGACAATAAATCGCTCATCTTTAGCTCTCAAAATGCGGTTAAAGCTGTCTTTAATCAATTCCGCGATAGCGCAAATAATTGCTATTGTGTGGGAGAAAAAACCCAAAAGATTTTAGAAGAAAATGGTCAAAAAGTGGTCAAAATGGCTCAAAATTCGTCCATTTTAGTTGATTTTATCCTAAAAAACGCTAAAAACGAGTCATTTTTGTTTTTTACCGGAAACCGCAGAATGCCCATAATCGAAACGGCATTTGCCCAAGAAAAAAGACCGCTAGAAGTTGTCGAGACTTATACAACTATCGAACAACCGAAAGCCATAGGGAATTATGACGCTGTCCTTTTTTACAGCCCTTCTGGCGTCGAAAGCTATTTACAAAACAACAGCCTTGCGCAAGTCACCAGTTTTGCCTTAGGCGAAACAACCGCGCAAAGCCTTCAACTACATACCGATAACATTATCACAGCGAGCCAGCCCACCATTGAGCATTTAATTGCCGCTGTTAGAAAATACACCACAACACTAGCATGATACAAAACGATTTATTATTACGCGCTTTAAAAGGAGAAACGGTTGAACGACCGCCCGTATGGATGATGCGTCAAGCAGGAAGATACCTTCCAGATTTCATGAAGCTCAAAGCAAAATATGACTTCTTTACCCGCTGTCAAACCCCAGAACTAGCGACAGAAATCACCATCATGCCCATTGATCAAATCGGGACAGATGCCGCTATTCTCTTTAGTGATATTTTAGTAGTGCTTCAAGCCATGAATATCGAAGTAGAAATGAAACCAGAAGTGGGGCCATGGATCCCTACACCCATTCGTTCAGAAAAAGAACTCAATGAAGTAATTGTCCCCGATGCTGAAGTCGCTTTAGACTATGTAATCGATGCGGTTAAAATGACCAAACAAGCCTTGAACAAGCGCGTTCCTTTAATCGGTTTTGCGGGGTCACCCTGGACATTGTTGTGTTATGCCGTTCAAGGGCAAGGCTCAAAAAACTTTGACATAGCAAAAGCCTTTTGCTTTAGTCAACCCGAACTAGCCCACCGCTTATTACAAATGATTACAGATACCACCATCGATTATCTTAAAGCAAAAGTAGCTGCGGGAGTAGATGCCGTTCAACTCTTTGATTCCTGGGGAGGATTACTTTCTCCAGACGATTACAATATCTTCTCTTGGCCTTATATCCAGCAAATCGTTACGGCTTTAAAAGACGATATCCCCGTGATTGTCTTTGGGAAAGGCTGTTGGTTTGCCCTACACGATATGGCAAAATCAGGTGCTTCAGCACTAGGCGTTGATTGGACCTGTTCTGCTCGCAATGCGCGTTACCTCTCTGGAGGTCAAATTACCTTACAAGGAAATTTTGACCCATCGCGTTTGCTCTCTCCTATCCCCACCATTAAAAGCGAAGTCAAGAAAATGATTGACGGCTTTGGAAAAGATCGCTATATCGTAAACCTAGGTCATGGAATTTTACCCAATATCCCCGTTGATCACGCCCAGGCTTTTGTCGATGCAGTAAAAGAATATAAAGTTTAAATCATGCGCACCCAATTTTACAAGTACATCTGTGACCTACAAGACACCATTACTGCTGCCATTGAAAAAGTAGATGGCCAAGCCAGCTTTCAAGAAGACCTTTGGGATCGTCCAGAAGGTGGCGGTGGCCGCACTCGAGTAATTGAAAACGGTGCTGTTTTTGAAAAAGGAGGCGTCAATATTTCTGGGGTTCATGGGACCTTACCCGCTACCATGCAAACGCATTTTAATGTCAGTGAGGCTTCTTTTTATGCCTGTGGCTTAAGTCTAGTTCTCCACCCTAAAAATCCTTTGGCTCCCACAGTTCATGCTAACTGGCGTTATTTTGAATTGTATGATGCAAATGGAGAAATCGCCGATCAATGGTTTGGCGGAGGCCTTGATTTAACCCCCTATTATCTTTTTGAAGAAGATGCCATACACTTTCATCAAACGTGTAAAGATGCATGCGATCGACATGATCCTTCTTTCTATGCAACCTATAAAAAACGCTGTGACGAATATTTCTGGAACGCCCATCGAGACGAAGCCCGTGGTTTAGGAGGGCTGTTTTTTGACTACCTAAAACCACAACAAAAAAGCATGGAAGAATGGTATACTTTTGTGACAGACGTGGCCAATCATTTTCTCACCGCCTATGTTCCCATTATTGAAAGAAGAAAAGACCTTCCCTATACAGAAGCGCAACGCAACTGGCAAGAAATTCGACGTGGACGCTATGTAGAGTTCAATCTTGTTCACGATAAAGGAACCTTGTTTGGCCTAAAGACAAATGGCCGTATTGAAAGTATTTTGATGAGCCTGCCCCCACAGGTACAATGGAAATACAATCATGATCCCGAAGCAAATTCTCCAGAAGAAGAGCTCATCAAAGTATTGAAACAGCCTAAAAATTGGGTCGAACTAAAATAGATTCTTTATCTTGATTAAAAGTACAAAGAGATGAGCACCTTATCTATATTAATTGTCTTACCGCTCTTGATCATTTTTTCCTATGTGTTTGATATTATCGCACGGAAAACAAAATTTCCGGCAGTCATTCTATTGATGTTTACCGGGATCAGCGTTCGATTAGCCACGACCATTTACGGCATAGATAATTTTGGTTTTTTAGATGGGCTTATTCCTGTTTTAGGCACCATTGGTTTAATTCTGATTGTTTTAGAAGGAGCCCTTGAACTCAATATTACAGTAGATAAACTAGCCGTAATTATCAAAGGATTTCTCGCCGCTGGGCTTATTTTAATTCTTAATGTTATCGTGATTAGTCTGGCTTTTGAACACCTCTTAGGCATGTCTCATCAAGCAGCGATAATTTATGCGACACCTCTTTCGATTATTAGTAGTGCGGTAGCCATTCCCTCTAGTGCAGGATTGAGACAACAAGAAAAAGAGTTTGTGGTTTATGAGTCCACCTTTTCAGACATATTAGGGATCATGTTATTTAATTATGCAATTCGGCAGTTTGAAACCAATCAATCTTTAGTTAGTCCAGAATCCCTTATCGCTTTAGGTCTTCAAATACTAGGGGTCATTATAGTCTCTTTGTTCATCACTTTTTGTCTGTTTCAATTGCTACAAAAAATTGAACATCACGTAAAGTTCTTCCTCATTTTAGCCCTACTGATCTTAGTCTACGCCTTTGGGAAATTCTTTCATCTTCCTGCCTTAGTTACCATTTTTATCTTTGGCTTATTTTTAAGCAATGTAAAGGCCTTATTGCCAGGGTTTTTAAAAAGGCGCCTTGACTTAGAAGAAACCGAAAAAGGCTTACACGAGTTTCATATTTTAACCGCTGAATCCACTTTTTTAGTCAAAACCTTTTTCTTTCTTTTCTTTGGATTCTCCATTAAAATAACAGACTTTACTTCAATAGAACCCTTTGTTTATGGCTTGGTTATTTTTGGGGTCATGTGGGCATTGCGCTATGCCTATTTTACAATAACTACCTTTAAGTTAAGTCCTTCCCCTTTAGTGTTTATTTCACCTCGTGGCTTGATTAGTATCCTTTTATTTCTTCAAATTGCAGAAGTTGAATTTTTAGGCGAAGCCAAAGTATTGATCGACGAAAAAGTTCTTTTAGTCGTCATTCTTGTCTCGATGCTCGTCATGACAAGAGGTACCATGAAAAAAGAAACCACACTCCCTGAAGAAATTATACTTCCCGAAGTGCAAGATACACTCCCGCCAGATCAAACAACAGCGCTTCCCCCAGAAGAAAACAATCAAGATAACATCCTGCCTACAGAAGAAGAAACCCTATAAAGAAATGTATCCGTTAAAACGCAATAGAAGATTAAGAACCAGTGCTGCTGTTAGAAGCCTTGTACGCGAACAAAACCTTAGTATAGACGATTTTATTGTCCCCCTATTTGTAGTCGAGGGAAGCAATATCAAAGAAGAAATCCCCTCTATGCCTGATTATTATCGCATGAGTTTAGATTTAGTCGTTGAGGAGGTTAAATCCATATGGGATTTAGGCTTAAAAAGTGTTTTACTTTTTGTAAAAGTGCCAGATCTCTTAAAAGACAACAAAGGCACCGAAGCTTTAAATCCAAAAGGCTTGATGCAGCTTGCCATACAAACCGTAAAAAAAGCCTGTCCTGAGATGCTGGTCATGACCGATATTGCCTTAGACCCTTATTCTTCTTATGGACACGATGGAATTGTTCAAGAGGGCATCATTCTCAATGATCCCACCAAAGAAGTTTTGGCCAGGATGGCCTTATCACATGCCCAAGCAGGAGCTGATTTTGTGGCTCCTAGTGATATGATGGACGGTCGTGTAGAACACATTAGAGAATTACTAGAAGCAGAAGGTTTTCATCACACCGGTATCATGAGCTACAGTGCGAAATATGCCTCTTCTTTTTATGGCCCTTTTCGCGATGCCTTAGACTCGGCCCCAGGTTTTGGGGACAAAAAAACCTATCAAATGGATTTTCACAACCGCAAAGAAGCCATAAGCGAAACCTTACTCGATATAGAAGAAGGCGCAGATATCGTGATGGTAAAACCTGGGATTGCCTATTTAGATATCATTCGAGACCTCGCTGAACAAATTGAAACCCCCATTGCGGCCTATCAAGTGAGTGGAGAATATGCGATGTTAAAAGCTGCCGCCGCAAAAGGTTGGATCGATTATGATGCAATTGTCTACGAACAACTAATCGCTTTTAAACGTGCTGGAGCCTCATTAATAGCCACTTATACCGCTAAAGACGCTGCACGTATTTTAGGCGCATAAATTATTAAGGCACCGTTTTTGCGGTTTTTGGATAAAAAAACAATTATCCATGAAACGCCCTTTAATCATTTGGACCTGTTGTTTACTATTTCTCGCCTGTATCGGAGAAGACTTTGTAGACGACTATGTTGCTCCTAATTTAAGAATCACTAACGCTATTATTAGCATAAGAGAAGGCTTGAGTTATCAATTCGAAGCTCAGTTTTTTGATGAATCGGGGAGAAAGGTGGACCAGCCTAGTCTTGAGTGGTCGGCAGTTCCTCCTACCGCAGTAGAAATCCAACCCAATGGAACGCTCAAAGCATTGAGCCCTGGCGATGTAATGCTCACTGTAAGGACTGTTGGATTATAAGGGAACCCTATTGAAGCCACTTTATCTTTTACGATTAGTCCCAAAGTGGTAACAGAAATTTCAACTGAAACCACCGAAACAACAACTAGCACTACAGACACAACTAGTTCTACCTCTGACACCTCAACGGCAACAACAGATACAACTAATAGTACATCAGATACCTCAACAGCAACATCAGATAATTCAACGAGTACCTCTGATACAGCCAGTTCAACAACAGATACAACGACATCAACAACTACAGATAACGAAGAAAACAATGGTGATGAGGATAACACTAATGGCGGTACAGATGATGGTATTGTCGTAGCGCCCCAATTTTTGAGGGACAAATTCGAACTACCTCAAGCTATACCTTAGAAGGAAATTTCCGTTATGAACACAACGGGACGCAAATCATCCTTAGCATAGATGACAGCTATCGGGCTTCTTCTTTACCGGGCTTATACCTTTATTTGACAAACAATCCTAGTTCTCCCGAAGACGGTTATGAAGTAGGTGCCGTTAGTGTTTTCTCTGGGGCACACAGCTATAGTTTACCAGCCTCGATTGGGTTGATGGATTATAAATATCTTCTCTACTGGTGTAAACCTTTTCGTGTAAAAGTAGGTGACGCACAAATCTTTGACTAATGAAAAAGTTAATACTACTTTATGCTTGCTTATTCGGGATGAATCTCCAGGCACAATGGACACAAGAAAAAGGAAAAGGCTATTATAAAATTGGGGTATGGTGGCTGGAAGCAGATGAGCATTATACGAATACAGGTCTAATTGACCCTAATGCAACAAGGGGTTTGTTTATCACTAATTTCTTTGGCCGTTATGGCCTCAACGATAAAATTACTTTGATCGGCTATATCCCGCACACTAGGGTTTATCAAAACGTACAAGTATTTAGTTCTGGCAGAGAACAGATTCCCGGTGAGCAATTTTCGAGTTTAGGGGACATTAATCTGGGGGTGGAATATCAAGTAGCTAAAAATAAAGGCTGGGCCCATTCCATCTCCCTTAGTTTAGGCTTACCCAGCGGGAAAAATCGCGGCGGGAGTGATGGGAGCTATCAAACAGGAGATGGAGAATTTAATCAGCTGTTGCGTTTTCACATAGGGAAGTCTTATCAATTAGGAGCACAGCATTTTTATGCCAAAGTAAGTGTGGGCGTCAATCAACGCTCAAAAGGCTTTTCAGATGAATTTCACGCAAATATGGAAACAGGAACTAAAGTTTTTAAAGAGAAATTATTACTTCTATTAAGAAGTAACACCATACAGTCTTTTCACAATGGAAGCCTAGACGCATCAAACAGCAATGGAAGTATTTTCGCGAATAATGTCGAGGTAGTCAATCTAGGAGGAGAGTTAATCTATCAATTAAGTCCAAAAATAAGTTGGGGGCTAAGTGGTTCTTATCCCCTCAGCGGTCGAGTATTATACAGAGCTCCCGCCTTTTCGACCGGGATTTCTTATCAACCATAGCACTCTTTTCAATAAAACGAATTAGTTGTATTTCATTGATTTAAATTTAATTATCCACATTACAACTTTATTTTGTCTACCTTTATATTCTATATTAATAACACCGTCTTGGATATACATTACTTTGATAGTCCATTGGGTACAATTAAGGTAAGAGGTGATGTTGCGGGAATTCAAGAAGTGCTTTTTGAAGAAAGTACACTTGAAATGAATAATACTGTACCCATAAGTTTAGTTCCCTGTGTGGAACAGCTTCAGCAATACTTTGCTGGCAACCTTCATATGTTTAATTTTAAAATGAATCCTCAAGGGACAGATTTCCAAAAAGCCATCTGGAATTTATTAAAGGACCTTCCCATTGGTAGTACAATTTCTTACTTAACATTATCGCGCCTTTATGGGAATACAAAGGCCGTTCGAGCTGTCGCTGCAGCTATAGGAAAAAATCCTATCTTAGTGGCTATCCCATGCCATAGGGTAATTGGCAGTGATGGTACACTGGTGGGTTATTCTGGAGGATTAGACAGAAAAGAGACTTTACTTGAAACCGAAGGCTTCCCTGTCCAAAAGAGATTAATTTGATACACCGTTTAAAACGGTATTACTATGAAAAAAATTTTGCGTTACACTTTAGGAGCTATCCTCCTCTTTCTACTTGTACTTTACATTAGCCCTTACAATTTTATCTTTATTGCAGCTAAGCAAGCCATTAAAACAGGTCGAGATACAGCCTTTTTAGAGGATTATCAATACTTTGATAATGCGGTAGTAAAAGCGTCAAATAGCCCAGAAGAATGGCCAAAACACGCACAGTACAACAGTATCCCTTTATCAAATAAAATTACTGAAGTGCATAAGAAGTATGAATCAGTTGCCTTTTTAGTAATTCACAAAGACAGTTTGTTACACGAATCTTATTATCAAGATTATTCTGATACTTCCAAGAGCAATTCATTTTCTGTTGCAAAAAGCTTTGTATCTGCCATGTTAGGAAAAGCCATTGATCAAGGGCATATCGAAAGTTTAGATCAAAAAGTGGGCGATTATTATCCCGAATTTAGCAAAGGTTTAGCCGCAGACTTAACCGTGGGAGATTTGTCTTCTATGTCAACTGGACTAGACTGGAACGAGAAATACGACCTTTCTATCAATGGAATGATGGAGGCGTATATCACGCCAAATTTAGATAAGCTAATGCTAAATCGAAAAATTGTAACTCCCCCAGGAGAAGGCTTTGTCTATTACAGCGGCGCAACACAACTCTTAGGGATGGTTATTAAAAAGGCTGTGGGACAATCTTTAAGCAGTTATTTTTCTGAAAACTTTTGGCAACCTATGGGTGCCGTGGAAGATGCTTTATGGCAAGTAGACAGCAAAGAAAATGGCATGGAAAAAGCCTATTGTTGTTTTGCGACAAATGCAAAAGATTTTGCCCGTATGGGAAAACTATATAAAGACCACGGAAAGTGGAATGGCGAGCAATTACTCGACTCTGCCTTTATTGCAAAAAGTACCCAACCGCGATTTGAAGACAGCCCAGAATATGGCTATGGCTGGTGGCTAGCTCAATACAAGGATGAAAACGGTTATGCCATGCGTGGGCACCTGGGGCAGTATATTATCGTCTTCCCAGAAAGTGACTTGATCATTGTGCGTTTAGGACGTCAAAAAGGACCAAAGAAAGACCGTTTTGGACCACAAAGCTTCCACGACTATATACAAGAAGGTTTTGAAATGATAGCAAATGTTACGCAACCTTGATTTAGCAAAAATCTTATTCCTGGACATCGAGACCGTCCCAGAGGAACAAAAACACGATGGATTGTCGCCTGAAAGACAAGCCTTGTGGGAACAAAAAACAGCCTATCAGCGCAAAGAAGATCAAAGTCCTGAAACGTTTTATGATAGGGCAGGAATATGGGCAGAGTTTGGGAAAATTGTGTGCATCTCTGTAGGTTTTTTTGACACAAATGCTCCTAACAACAAACAATTTAGAATTAAAAGTTTTGCTGGCGAGGAAGAAAACATTCTCTTGCAGTTTAAACATCTTTGCGACAAACATTATTATTTAAAATCCCACTTGCTTTGTGCCCACAACGGGAAAGAGTTTGATTTTCCCTATATCGCAAGACGTATGGTAATTCACAGAATTAGCCTCCCTAAAATCCTTAACCTCTTTGGGAAAAAACCCTGGGAGGTACAGCATCTCGATACCCTCCAATTGTGGAAATTTGGGGACTATAAGCACTACACCTCTTTGGCTTTATTAGCTGAAATTTTTGGAATCCCTACCCCAAAAGATGATATCGATGGCAGTGATGTTGCACGCGTTTATTATACAGAAAAAAACCTTGATCGCATTGTACGTTATTGCGAAAAAGACGTCTTAACTTTAGCCCAAGTATTTTTAACTTTCTTAAATAAACCCTTATTGGAGGAAAACCAAATTGTATGGCTAAGCGAGTAGATGCAGCACTTTTATCCATTGACAACTTATCCCTTTCTATCGGCGGGAATCGCATTCTAACGGACATCAATTTAAACGTTCAAACCAACGAAATTGTCGCCCTTGTAGGAGAATCTGGTAGCGGGAAATCTGTCACCGCTCAAGCTGTGATGGGGTTATTACCCAAAAAACAAACCCAAATTGAAAGTGGTACGATCCATTTTGACAATCACAATTTGCTTGCACTTACTTCAAAAGAATGGGGAAAACTTCGCGGAAATGAATTAGGAATGGTTTTCCAAGAGCCACAATCTTCGCTCAATCCCTCTATGCGTTGCGGCGAACAAATCGAAGAACTGGGGCGGCAACATCTATCTAATGATCTTTCTAAGCAGGCCCTTAAGGCCAAAGTTATTGAAGCACTTACCCATGTACAATTACCTGATCCTGAACGTGTTTATGAGGCTTACCCACATCAATTGAGCGGCGGTCAAAAGCAACGCATCATGATAGCTATGGCGCTTTTTTGCGCGCCAAAACTTTTGATTGCAGACGAGCCTACAACTGCATTAGATGTCCTAGTCCAAAAAGAAATCATTGAATTAATCAAATCACTGCAAGACGAATTTCAAATGAGTGTTTTATTTATCTCACACGATTTGTCTTTAGTCGCGAATCTAGCCGATCGCATCGCCGTGATGCAAGCTGGAAAAATTGTAGAACTAGCTCGTACAAAAACACTCTTTCAAAACCCCCAGCACCCCTATACAAAAGGATTACTCAATGCCCGACCCCCAAAAGATCAACGCCTGCGAGAATTGCCCACTTTAAGTGATTTTTCTCATGGAGATTTTCAACCGCAAATTGTTGCCCAAAAAGAAAGAGAACAACAGCACAAAAAACTATACAAACAAGCTCCTTTATTAAGTGCAAAACAACTAGAAAAAAGCTATTTAAATCCCTCTTTACTAGGTAAGCAACAACGGCCAACACTAGCGCTTAAAGACATTAGCTTTGACCTTTATCCTGGAGAGACCTTAGGTTTAGTAGGCGCTTCAGGTTGTGGTAAATCAACCTTAGCTAAAGCCCTTGTTTTTATCGATCCAGCGAATCGCGGAGAGATTTATTGGCAAGACACCTTAATCGAGGAAAATAATAAAAAACAGATCAAACAACTGCGCAAGGACATACAGTTTATTTTTCAAGATCCTTATGCGGCACTTCATCCCTTAAAAACGATTGCTGCGGCGATTGACGAAGTTTTGATCGTACATACAAACTTTTCTCCTTTGGAGCGAAGCGAAAGAATTACAGCCCTTTTAACACAGGTAGGCCTCTCCCCAGATTTTAGTAATCGTTACCCGCATCAACTCTCTGGCGGACAGCGACAACGCGTCGTGATTGCAAGAGCACTGGCGGTTGAACCCAAAGTGTTATTGTGTGACGAAAGTGTGGCAGCACTCGATATTTCTGTGCAAGCACAGGTATTGAATTTGTTAAATCACCTCAAAAAAGAATTGAAGCTTTCTTACCTTTTTGTCTCCCATGATTTGAATGTCGTCAAACATATGGCTGATCGTATTATTGTGATGCATCAAGGCTGCATTGTTGAAGAAAATGAAGCAGATGCACTTTATCACAATCCACAAACAGAATTTTCTAAATCGCTTTTAGCCGCAATTTTATGATAGATAAGCTAATTCTATTATTACAACTCTTTGACTTGAATCTTAAATAACTTTATGGTGCTGGATTAGGGATTCTTTCTTGTACTGCCTCTATCGCTTTTAACACCTCTTTTGAAAGATCAACATCGACAGACGCTATATTCTCTTCTAGCTGCTCAAGGTTTGTCGCCCCAATAATATTTGAGGTAACAAAAGGTCGATTGGTAACAAAAGCTAAGGCCATTTGGGTAAGCGAAAGATTAAATTCTTGCGCGATTTTATAGTATTCATCTGTGGCTAAAATACTGTTGTCTCCATTGAAGCGGGCTAAATTAGGAAAGAGTTTAAAACGAGAGTTTTCTGGCATCCCATTGCGGTACTTACCAGTTAAACGACCAAAACCTAGCGGAGAATAAGCCAGCAAGCCCATTCCTTCTCGCATACACATTTCTGAATTTCCTACTTCAAACAAGCGATTGAGTAAGCTATAGGGATTTTGAACCGTTATCATTTTTGGGTAACCTTTTTCGGCTAATTGCAGACAACGGTGAATACCCCAAGGCGTTTCATTTGACAAACCAATATGTTTGATTTTCCCTTCTTCAATTAGTTTTGCAAGAGTTGCTAGAATGGCTTCAAAATTATCTTCCCATGGATCTTTATCTGGATGTCCTTTATAGCCGCGAACGCTAAAAAAGTTGGCTTTTCTCTCTGGCCAGTGCAACTGATATAAATCGAGATAGTCAGTATTTAAACGCTTTAAACTTCCTTCTAGGGCTTCGCGTAAATGTTTAGGGCTAAACATATCATGATCGCGAATATGGGCGGTATACGCTCCACCTCCCACAATCTTTGAGGCGAGCACAACTTTATCGCGATTTCGTGTTTTCTTAAACCATGTCCCAATAATGCGTTCAGTTTGGGCATAGGTTTTTGCGTTAGCAGGAACAGGATATAATTCTGCGGTATCAAAAAAGTTAATTCCTCTTTCAAGGGCAAGATCCATCTGGGCATGGCCTTCAGCTTCAGTGTTTTGATTTCCAAAAGTCATGGTCCCTAAACACAATTTTGAGACCTTAATGTCTGTTGAGGGTAATACAGTATATTTCATAAATGATTTAGTCTTCCACACCTTCAAGCAAGGCGGCAATTTTATCCAATTTTGGTGTTAAAATAACTTCTATTCGCCTGTTTTTTGCTTTCCCAACTGCGGTTTTATTTGTTGCCAAAGGTTGGTGTTGCCCTCTTCCTGCTGCGGTTAAATTTTCGGCTTTAATACTGTTGTTCTTTAATAATAATTTGACAATCTCTGTAGCTCTTTTAGTCGATAAGTCCCAGTTTCCACTTAAATTATCATTCCCAATATAGGGATCAGAATCTGTATGTCCTTCAATCAAAACAGCAATTTCTGGGTTTGTCGCTAAGACATTTCCTAACTGTTTGAGGGCTTGTTTTCCATTGCTTGCTACAGACCAACTTCCAGACTGGAACAACAACTTATTTTCCATGGAAACATAAACCTTCCCCCCGCGTTGCTCTACAGAAAGACCATTACCTTTAAAACTAACTAAAGCATCTGCGAGGGCATTTTTTAAAGTACTCATTAAGGCTTCTTTGTCGGCGATTAAGCCTTCGAGTTCTTCTACTCTACTAATTCTAGAAGACAATTCATTACGTAAAGAATCCAGGCGGGTTCTTTCTGAGAGAAGTTCGCCTTCTTTAATTTGAATTTCTTCTAAAAGCCCACGGTTTTTTTCTATGCTCGCTTGCAGCGCTTCATTGCTGTTTTGCTCTAAAGCGGTGTATGCATCTTGCAAGGTTGCTAAAGTTCCAGAAGTCGTTGCTAAAATTTGGCTTTGCTTTTCATATTGCTCCACTAGTTCTCCATAGTGATAACGCAATGAATCATAATTTTTAATGAGTTGGTCATGCTCTGTTTCTAAAACCGCATTTTCCCCTTTTAGGGTAGCATATCGACTTTCTATTTCGTTAAAGATTTTAGAGGAAACACAACTTGTGCACAGGGGTAAAATCAATAAAAGAAGGAGTTTTTTCATCTACATTATTTTCGTTTAACTTAATTCAACCACAACTGGGCAATGGTCAGAATGATGGGCTTCTGGTAAGATATAAGAACGGGAAATATTTTCTTTCAAAGGCGCACTAACCAACGCATAATCGATTCGCCAACCTTTATTATTAGCGCGAGCGTTAGCGCGATAACTCCACCAACTGTAATGATGAGGATCTGGATTTAAATGACGAAAAGAATCAATAAATCCGCTTTTTAAGAAGTTATCTAGCCATTCTCGTTCTTGTGGTAAAAAGCCAGAGACATTTTTATTTCTAACTGGGTCATGAATATCAATCGCTTCGTGGCAAATATTGTAATCCCCGCAAATCACAAGTTGAGGAAAATCTTGTTTTAAAGTATCGATATATTCCTTGAAGTCGTCCATGAATTTAAACTTGTATTCCAGACGATCTGTATTTGTCCCAGAAGGGAGATAAAGACTAATCACAGAACAAGTATCAAAGTCAGCTCTTATTACTCGTCCTTCAAAATCCATATGATCAATCCCAGTACCATAGTTAATGTTATTAGGAACTGTTTTGCTTAAAATCGCGACTCCACTATAACCTTTTTTCTGAGCAGAAAACCAATAGTGTTGATAGCCTAAGGCTTCAATTTCTGTCATGTCAACTTGTTCTTGCATGGCTTTGGTTTCTTGCAGGCAAACCACATCTGGGTTAGCGGCTTTTAACCATTGAACAAAGTCTTTTTTAAGCGCAGCGCGAATTCCGTTAACGTTATAAGAAATAATTTTCATCGTAACTAAATTACCAATTTGTTCTCTATCTTTATAATGCACATAATCTTTTAATCTACAAACTATGAACACTGTTGTCAACCAAATCCACAAAAGGAGTTTTCCCTTTTTACTGCTTTCCATTTTCTTTTGTTGGAGCATAAACGCTCAAAATAAAGCAACCAAAGACAGCTTGATCACTAGGCACGAGGTTCGACTAGACATTTTTCAATTGATTGTGCTTCCAGGAATCGATGTGTCTTATGAACGTTTTATTGATGATTTATCGAGTTGGGGGGTCTCTGCTTTCATCAATTTCGACAATGAGTTTTCTGAAGCTTATCGTTTTGAACACTTCGAAATCTCCCCCTATTATCGGTTGTATTTTAAAAAAAATAACGCCCATAATTCAGGCTTTTTTGTACAACCTTTCCTTAGTTTAACATCTGGAGAATATGATTATTATTCTGAAGAATTAAATTTTAACGCAGCAAATAATTCTAGCGATTATGGCGTAAATGACTTTTTTGGATTAGCCGGCGGGGCGCTTATTGGACGTAAATGGGTCAATCAAAAACGATATACATTTGAAATTCATGCAGGGGTTGGCCGATATTTTGTGCTCGAATCAGACAACAATGCCTATCGAGACGGTACTGCTTATCCCAGAATAAACTTTTCTATTGGCAGAAGATTTTAAATATTCTTCAACCAGTGTTTAACATTGAGCTTTGCATCTAAATAAGCGGGGAGCTCCTTTATCGCGATACGTTCTTGTTTCATGCTATCACGATCGCGAAGGGTCACTGTTTTGTCTTCTAATGACTGGTGGTCCACGGTAATGCAATATGGTGTACCCAGTGCATCTTGACGGCGATAACGGCGTCCAACGGCGTCTTTTTCGTCATAAGCAACCGCTTGTTCCCATTTAAGGCTATCGACAATTTCGTGGGCTAAATCTGGCAAGCCATCTTTCTTTACTAATGGAAGTACTGCTACTTTTGTAGGCGCTAAAACTGCTGGTAATTTTAATACAGTGCGTTGACTCCCATCTTCTAAAGTTTCTTCGCGAAGCGCCCAAGAAAAAGTCGCTAAGAACATTCTGTCAAGTCCAATGGACGTTTCCACCACATAAGGAACATAGTTCTCGTTGCGTTCTGGATCAAAGTATTGCAATTTTTTTCCAGAAAACTCTTCGTGACTAGATAAGTCAAAGTCTGTTCTAGAGTGGATTCCTTCTAGTTCTTTAAAGCCAAAAGGGAATTTGAATTCGATATCTGCAGCAGCATCGGCATAATGGGCTAACTTTTCATGGTCGTGAAAACGGTAATTATCTTCTCCCATCCCTAGCGATAAATGCCATTTTAAACGGGTTTCTTTCCACTTTTCATACCATTCTTTTTGTGTCCCTGGGGGAACAAAGAATTGCATTTCCATTTGTTCAAATTCACGCATGCGAAAGATAAACTGTCGTGCAACGATTTCGTTCCTAAAGGCTTTTCCTGTTTGAGCAATCCCAAACGGGATTTTCATACGACCTGTCTTTTGCACATTGAGGAAATTGACAAAAATCCCCTGAGCGGTTTCTGGACGTAAATATAAATCCATTGCCGACTCTGCAGAAGCGCCTAATTTAGTGCCAAACATCAAATTAAACTGCTTGACATCGGTCCAGTTTCTAGAGCCAGACTCTGGGCAGGCGATTTCTAATTCTTCAATCAATGCTTTGACATCGGCTAAATCTTCTTTTTCTAAAGATTGCCCTAAACGTTTTAAGATAGCGTTGATTTTATCTTGATACCCTACTACGCGTGGGTTAGTTGAGATGAACTGAGCTTTATCGAAGGTTTCTCCAAAACGCTTTGCCGCTTTTTTGACTTCTTTCTCCATTTTTACTTCAATCTTAGCGCAGTAATCTTCTACTAAAACATCTGCGCGATAGCGCTTTTTAGAATCTTTATTGTCGATTAATGGATCGTTGAACGCATCGACATGACCAGAAGCTTTCCAGGTGGTAGGATGCATAAAAATAGCGGCATCGATGCCCACAATATTACTATGCAGTTGCACCATGGCTTTCCACCAGTAGTCACGTATGTTTTTCTTAAGGGCTGCGCCATTTTGTGCATAGTCATACACAGCGCTTAACCCGTCATAAATTTCACTTGAAGGGAATACAAAACCGTATTCTTTTGCGTGGGAAATGATCTTCTTAAAATCTGTCATGCTGCAAAAATAACCCTTTTTCGTATTTTGGAGGAACCAAATCGCCTTGAAATGTTCGTTCCTCTTTTTCGGCTGCTACAGACAGTATTTGAATTGTTTTTCCCGCTCCTATGCATTAACTGTCAAAAGGAAATTAATTCCCGTCAAAAGATCTTATGCCTCTACTGTGAACTCGAGTTGCCTTTAACCTATTTCCATTTAATTCACCCTTCGCCCTTAAAACGCCTTCTCTTTAATGACCTCAAAATCGACAGGGTTTTCTCTTTGTATATTTTTGAAGAAATGGCACTAATTGAATCTTTGCTGTATCAATTAAAATATGGTGGAAACAAAGCGATTGGTGTTTTTTTTGGCCAGAAGTTAGCGGGATTAATCAGTGGTTTAGCGTGTACTTTTGATGGGATTATTGGGGTGCCATTGCACCCAAAGCGACAAAGAAAAAGGGGGTTTAACCAGGTTGATTTAATTGGCCAGAGTGCAGCAAAAGCCTTATCAATTCCCTATTATGGAACATTCCTTGAAAGAATTAAACACACCCCAAAACTTTCAAAAGCCAGCCGTGATAGAACTGAGATTCTTCAAGATGCATTTCGAATTAATCCACTGATTAGACTCCCTAAAGGACACTATTTATTACTCGACGATATTCTAACTACAGGAGCCACCTTAAAAGCCTGTTCAAAATTGCTTGTTAAAATTGATCATCTTTCCTTGAGTATTGCCACCATCGTCTATAGAAATTAGCAGATTTATGTGTTACTTTGCAGCATATGCGAAAAAAACTAAGCATTATTATCGCCATACTATGGGTGGTCTCAACGACACACTGCGCTAAAAGAGGAACCCCTAGTGGGGGAGAAAAAGACAGTATTCCCCCTGTGTTAGTCTCTGCAAACCCCTCGCTCAATAAAGTTAATTTTGATGCCGAAAGGGTAGTCTTAGTTTTTGACGAATACATACAATTAAAAGACATTGCGAACCAATTAATTGTTTCTCCTCCCATCGAGAAAAGTTCGTATAAAATCCTTCCCGAAGGGACCGTGAGCAAGAAGGTAGAGATTCGTTTTGAAGAAGCCCCTAGAGATAACACAACTTACACTTTTAACTTTGGCGAAGCCATAGAAGACTACAATGAAAATAATCCTCTACCCTTCTTTAGTTATACCTTTTCTACTGGGGATTATTTAGATTCTTTAAACTTATCTGGGACTGTTAAAGATGCATATGCGTTAGGTTCTTTATCCCAGATTTCAATTCATTTATATCCGATTGATTCAACTTATACCGATTCAACGATCTATTTACAAAAGCCATTTCATGTGGGAAATACACTTGATAGCATTTACTTCAATTTACAAAGTCTAGCTCCAGGGAAATATGAGTTTATTGCCATCAAAGATGTAGGGAAAAATTATCTATTCGATCAATTTGTGGATTTAATAGGCTTTTTTGAAGCACCCATTGAATTGCCGCAAGACTCCTTGAAATTCCCTATACTCTTTAAAGAAGTGACCAATTTTAAGTGGGGAAGGCCTCGTTATGTAAATGAGCATCATTTAGAGTTTGCATACTTTGGAGATGTGACTAATAAAGACATTGTTTTTGAAGAGGCATTTGAACAAAATGCCAAAGGTTTCTTTACTCGCGATAGAGAAACGGATACCTTACACTACTGGTTTCAACCCCAAAAAGAATTGGATTCTATTGTGGTCGCTTTGGAAGAAAAAGATTCGATGCGCCCAGTGGTGATTAAACCTTTTAAGCCTGTCTTAGATTCTTTAATGATTAATGTTCTCCCCAAAAACCACAATATTTTACACTTTAAAGACACCCTTAAGATTGAAAGTAATCTTCCAGTAACAGAAGTAAACGACGAATACATTCAAATCTTTGATATTGATACTGTAGCCGTTCCTTTTACGAGTTCTATTGACCCAAATAAAGATAAGGTTTATCTTGACTTTAAAAAAGTTCAAAAGGACAACTATCGCATTCAAATTTTACCGAACGCGATCAAGGATTTTTTAGGTGCAACAAACGATACTATCATTCATTCTGTAAAAACGGGAGCTGTAGAAGATTATGGGACTTTATTTTTAACCGTCGAAAGAAAGGATGAATCGATACCTTACTTTTTTGAATTGATTGATAAAAACGGAAGCCTTATTAGACGTGTTAACCAAAACGAAGACAACAGCTATAAATTGGAGTATTTAAGACCAAAAGAATATCAGATTCGTTTTATCAAAGACGTCAATGGAAATGGTCGCTGGGATACAGGCAATTACCTTGAAAAAAGACAACCCGAAGAGGTGATTTATTTAGCTGACTATCTTACCCTAAGAGCAAATTGGGATTTAATCGAAACCTTTACGATTGAATAGTAAAGCGATCTCTATCGTTTAAAAAGTTGAGTTTTTTTCGGGCCAGTAACATTTTATCACGATCCATTATGACCGTTGTGTGATCTTGTTCTTCTGCTTTAGTTGAACCTACTTTTTCACCCATATAATCATATACAGCCGTGTGCCCTGGATAGTATAAATCAGATCCATCTGTCCCAATTCTATTGACACCCACGCAGTAGCTCATATTTTCAATCGAACGGGCTTTTAATAATGCATCCCATGCACCAATGCGTTTATGTGGCCAGTTGGCGGTATAAATCAATACATCATAATCTGATGTGTTTCTTCCCCATACAGGGAACCGCAGGTCGTAACAAACCCGTAAACATATTTTCCAACCTTTATAGTCAATTATTCCGCTGTTTTCTCCAGTAGCATAGGCCTTGTCCTCTGCTGCTAAAGTAAATGTGTGACGCTTGTCATAAAACTGAATTGTTCCGTCTGGAGAGACAAACAAGAAACGATTATAATATTTCCCATTTTCTTTAATCGCTGTGCTCCCTGCAATAGCAGCACCTTTTTTCTTCGCCCACTGCTGCATCCATTGAATGGTTTCTCCTTCCATGGATTCTGCATTTTTCTCTGCTTCCATACTAAAACCGGTGGTAAACATTTCTGGTAGAATGATCAGATCTGTTTTAGGAAGCCCATCGATTTGATGACCTAAATGTTCCCAGTTCTTTGGTTTATCCTCCCAAAAAAGATTGGTCTGAAGGGCGCTAAGTGTAAGATGAGATTCCATATCTTTAATCGTTTACAGTAAAGATTAAAAAATTGTGTTTATGAAACAGTATTTTCTTCTGATTTTTTCGGCGATATTCTTCTTAGGCAATCCACTGGTAAAGGGCCAAATTACTTATTTCCCAGACGCCAATACCCAATGGAAAAGCCTGAGTGAAAAACAAGTGAACCTCAATGAAGGTCTTTTAAAAAAAGCTGTGAGCTTTGCCATAGAAAATGAGTATAGCGGGGAACGCGATTTACGTATTGCTATTTTAAAAGGGTTTTCGCACGAGCCTTATCATCAAATTTTAGGTCCTACCAAAAAACGAGCTGGCCCAGCGGGAATGATTATTAAAAATGGATATATCGTTGCCCAGTGGGGAGACACCAAACGGGTAGACATGACTTTTTCTGTCACCAAGAGTTATTTGTCAACTGTGGCAGGGTTGGCAGTAGATAGAGGCTTTTTTCGTGCTAGCGATAAAGTCGCTCCTAATGTTTGGGACAATACCTTTGATGGAGATCACAATCAACAGATTCAATGGGACCATTTACTCAATCAATCTTCTGATTGGTCGGGAAACCTTTGGGGAGGCTACGATTGGGCGGATCGACCGCCAAAAGAGGGAGGCATAGACGATTGGAAATATCGAAAATTATATGCGCCAGGAACTCATTTTAAATACAACGATGTTCGGGTAAATGTTCTTGCCTATTCTTTACTCAATGTATGGCGTAAGCCTCTTCCTCAAGTACTCAAAGAATACATCATGGATCCTATTGGTGCTTCGAACACTTGGCGCTGGTATGGGTATAACAATTCATGGGTCAATATCGACGGAAGTAAAATGCAGTCTGTCTCTGGCGGAGGACACTCTGGTGGTGGACTCTTTATCTCTACCGAAGATCATGCACGTTTTGGCTTATTATTCCTCAATAAAGGAAAATGGAAAACACATCAACTCATCAGTCCTGAGTGGATTAAAAAGGCTACGACACCTTCTGTAGCAAACCCTAGTTATGGCTATTTGTGGTGGCTAAATCATAAAGACAGTTCGCGTTATGTGGCTGCTGCTGGAGAAGACATGTACTATGCTGCTGGTTTTGGTGGAAACTTTATTATTATCATTCCCAAAGAAAACATGGTGGTGGTAACCCGCTGGCTAGAGCCAAAAGCAATGCCTAGCTTCCTTGAAAAAGTAATGGACGCAACAAAATGATACAACTCCCCCCAGCAAAAGCCTATATTTTTGATATGGATGGCACCCTAACAGATAATATGCATTTTCATCACGAAGCATGGATGAAGTTTATTGCACTCAAAAAGCTGGGAATCGATGCAGTAACTTTTGAGCGTGACTACCATAAAGGCACTTTGATCGAAGTCATGGCTCGTTTTTTTCCCCACCTAACCACCAAAGCTGAACTTAGGGCTGTGGGGAATGAAAAAGAAGCATTATACCGCGATACTTATGGACATTTACTTGAACCTCTCCCGGGCTTGCATCTTTTTTTGGAACAACTCAAGGCAAAAAATATTCCCTTAGGATTAGCCACCATGGGCGACCAAAACAATTTGGAACTGACTTTGAAGCAGTTGGAAATTACCTCCTATTTTCACAGTACTACTGGAGGGGATCAAGTGACACAAGGGAAACCTCATCCCGAAATCTTTTTGCGAGCCGCAGAAAAAATAGGCATTGACCCTAACGACTGTCTCGCCTTTGAAGACACCCTGTCTGGGATTACAGCTGCCCAAACTGCAGGGATGGAAGTGGTGGGAATTAGCACCCAGTTTTCGCAAGAAAAGTTATTGGAATTGGGCTGTGGTGTTGCCTTAGAAAATTATGAAAACATACTTCTGTGATGAATAAAAATCTATCCTTATCTCTGCAATTGATTCTAATAGGCTGTTTGACATTTTTTATTCATGAACTTGTTCATTTTCTGGCCCATCTCAGTTTAGGGCATACTGTCAATTTTAACATCAACCATATAGATTTGATTCAACCTAAAAAAATAATGGATAATTGGAAACAGGCATGGGTTTCTGGTAGCGAAGCTTTTTTCACCTTCTTTCAGGGCTTTGTGGCCTTTCTAATGCTTAAAAAAAAATCATCTCGTTTTTGGTTTAATGTTTTGCTTTCGGCTTTTGTCCTTCGCCTTGCTGCAGCGTTATTAGGTATAATCAAGTCTAGTGATGAAATTAAAACGAGTATTGCTATGGGTCTCCCTTCCTATTTTTGGACCAGTATTGTACTATTAGGATTGCTTTACTTGATATTTAAAGCAAAGAATAAGATAGGACTTAAACCAAGGATAATCTTAATCCATTTTACCTTATTAGTTATTGTTACCTATCTTTTTAGTTTAATCTAGTAATATGGAAGCATAAAAAAGCCTGCTCATTCTCATGAGCAGGTTGTCCTCTTAATTTTAAATGGGCTTAGCCTTTTAAACTAGCCGATAAATATTCGCGATTCATACGAGCGATGTTTTCTAAAGAAATTCCTTTAGGACATTCTACTTCGCAGGCGCCGGTATTGGTGCAGTTTCCAAAACCTTCTTCGTCCATTTGTTTTACCATGTTTAAAACACGGTCTGTCGCTTCTACTTTCCCTTGGGGTAAAAGGGCATATTGCGACACTTTTGCCGAAACAAACAACATTGCAGAAGCATTTTTACAGCTCGCTACACAAGCTCCACATCCAATACAAGTTGCAGCATCAAATGCTTTATCTGCATCGTGCTTATCAATAGGAATGGCATTTGCATCTTGGGTATTACCAGAAGTGTTTACACTCACAAAACCACCCGCGTGTTGAATACGATCAAAAGCTGAACGATCTACCGCTAAGTCTTTTACCACTGGAAAAGCATTAGCACGGAAAGGTTCAATAGTGATGGTGTCTCCATCTTTAAATTTACGCATGTGCAATTGACAGGTTGTTACCAGACGGTCTGGACCGTGGGCTTCTCCGTTAATGTACATCGAGCACATCCCGCAAATTCCTTCGCGACAATCGTGGTCAAATGCAACTGGGTCGATTCCCTTACCAATTAATTCTTCGTTGAGCACATCCATCATTTCTAAAAAGGACATATCTGGCGATACATTTTCAATAGGATAAGTCTCTATACTTCCGGTAGCGTCTGCGTTTGCTTGACGCCAAATCTTTAGTGTTAAATTCATAGGTCTATTTGTATGAACGTGTTTTTACTTCAATTTCTTCATAGTTCAAGTCTTCTTTAACTAAAACTGCTTCAGATGGTTCTCCTTTGTATTCCCAAGCTGACACAAACGTAAAGTTTTCATCATCACGCAAGGCTTCTCCTTCAGGAGTTTGTGACTCTTCACGGAAGTGTCCGCCACAAGATTCTGTTCGCTCAAGCGCATCCTTAGCAAATAATTCTCCTAATTCTAAGAAGTCTGCTACCCGACCCGCTTTTGCTAACTGTTCGTTGAACTCGTTTGCTTTTCCAGGAACATTAACATTTTTATAGAAATCTTCACGCAGGGCTTTAATTTCAGCAATGGCTTCTTTTAAACCTTCTGCATTACGTGACATTCCACATTTGTTCCACATGATTTTCCCCAGTTTTCTGTGATAAGAATCTACCGAGTTTTTACCGTTGTTGTTTACAAAAGCATCGATTTGATCCTTCACTGCTTTTTCTGCAGCCTCAAATTCAGGGGTATTGGTATCGATGGCTCCCGTACGGATATCACTGGCTAAATAGTCACCAATAGTGTAAGGAAGGACAAAGTAACCATCTGCTAAACCTTGCATTAAGGCAGACGCTCCTAAACGGTTCGCACCGTGATCAGAGAAGTTCGCTTCTCCAATCGCATAACATCCAGGGATACTGGTCATCAAGTTGTAATCTACCCAAACACCTCCCATGGTATAGTGTACCGCTGGATAAATCATCATAGGGGTTTCGTAAGGGTTTTGATCCACGATTTTTTCGTACATCTGGAAAAGGTTTCCATATTTTGCACGCACAACATCTTGCCCTAATTTCTTGACTAATACAGCGTCATTTTCATTTAAACCTTTTACGTGTGCCTGCTCTTTTCCATAACGCATAATAGCAGAAGCAAAATCAAGGTAAACCGCTTCTCCTGTTTTATTTACCCCATAGCCTGCATCACAACGCTCTTTAGCAGCACGAGAGGCTACATCGCGAGGCACAAGGTTACCAAAGGCCGGATAGCGACGTTCTAGATAATAATCGCGGTTTTCTTCAGCGATTTCAGTTGGCTTTAACTTGCCTTCTCGAATGGCATTTACGTCTTCAATGTTTTTAGGCACCCAAATTCGTCCATCATTACGCAAAGATTCTGACATCAACGTTAGCTTTGATTGATGGTCTCCAGAAACAGGAATACAGGTTGGGTGAATTTGTGTAAAACAAGGGTTGGCAAAATGCGCTCCTTTTTTGTGAATTTTCCATCCAGCAGAAACATTACTTCCCATGGCGTTAGTCGATAAGAAGAATACGTTTCCATAACCTCCAGAAGCGATCACAACCGCATGTGCCCCATGACGTTCAATTTGTCCATTGACTAGGTTACGGGTAATAATTCCACGTGCTTTTCCATCAACAAGAACAATATCCATCATTTCGTGACGGTTGTACATTTTGATTTTACCACGCCCTATTTGACGGTTCATGGCAGAATAAGCGCCTAGTAATAATTGCTGTCCTGTTTGACCTTTAGCATAGAAAGTTCTGGAAACCAAAACTCCCCCAAATGAACGGTTATCTAATAATCCTCCATAGTCACGTGCAAAAGGAACTCCTTGCGCAACACACTGGTCAATAATATTTGTCGATACCTCTGCTAAACGATGAACATTAGCTTCACGCGAACGATAATCTCCCCCTTTAATGGTATCATAAAACAAGCGATAGGTAGAATCCCCATCTCCTTGATAATTTTTTGCTGCATTGATTCCCCCTTGCGCAGCAATAGAGTGTGCACGACGTGGAGAATCTTGAAAACAAAATGTTTTTACATTATATCCTAGCTCTGCAAGGGTAGCAGAAGCAGATGCTCCAGCTAAACCTGTTCCTACCACAATCACGTCAATTAAACGTTTGTTAGCAGGACTCACTAGATTGATGTGGCTCTTGTGATTGGTCCACTTATCGGCCATAGGCCCTTTTGGTATTTTAGAATCTAAAGTCGCCATATTAAAATGCAGTTAAATGGTGAAACAATGCAATAAAGACAAACCCTAATGGAATCCCGATTGCAAAAGCAGTTGTAAAACCTTTTATTGCTCGAGTGTATTTATTATTTGCGCCTAGGGATTGGAACGAAGAGCTAAATCCATGTAAGAGGTGCAAGGCTAAAAAGCCAAAAGAAACCACGTATAATCCTACACGTACAGGGCTTTCGAACTTGTGAACCATCTCTTCGAAATATCTCGTGGGATTTTCTGGAAGTACCTCAACGTATTTGTAATTCATTTCTGGAATCCAAAAGTCGTAAAAGTGAAGTCCAAGGAAGGACAACACAACAGCACCAGAGATAATCATATTTCTTGACATCCATGATGAATTTGCTGCGCCATTATTTGACGCGTATTTGCTAGCTCTTGCTTTTCTATTTTGAATTTCTAAAACAAAGCCCATTACAAAGTGAAAAATCACCCCAAAAATTAATACGGGTTGTAAGGCAAATTGAACTAGGGGATTGTTTCCCATAAAGTGTGAAAATTCATTAAAGACCTCTTCACTGAAAACAGAAGTTAGATTGATGGTAAAATGCTGTAGCAAAAAGAAAACCAAAAACAATCCCGAAAGCGCCATGGCAAATTTTCTAGCCAGTGACGTTTTGATTAGTGTACTCATTTAATTCAGTTTATTTGAAACAAAACTAAGGCATAAAGCTGTTAGAATGAAATTATTCCCTTTGATTTTCACAGTTTATAACAACTCTAAATTTAGCTGCGATAATCCTGTTTAAGCGATCAACACGAATCTTATCACAATACCTTAATTGTTTAAACACAATTAAAATGGCAAGGAAACGGCTAAACCAAAAACTTGTCGAAATTGAAGATCTGCCAATGCATTGTCATCATACAAAAATTGCACTTCAAGCATAGCGCTTAAATACTCATTGACTTTCATGTTAAGTGTACTGGTAAAATCAAGGTCAATATTTTTAAATTCTTCAAGATAGTTTGCAACTAAACTCAAATTATTTGAAAGCACTACATTCTTTGCGATTGTTCTTTTGCTTTGCAAGGCAAAGGAAGCCCCTGCCTCCCAGCGGGTAGTTTTATCTGCTGCTACCCCAAAAAAAGTTTCCCCAGCCGCAAGGTTGCGGGTAAACATTTGATCGACTACGATTAAACGGGCATTTAAAGGGTTGAATTGTAGTGCAATGAGATCATCTTTTTTAAATGCGATCCCCACCCCTAAACGCATATAAGCTGGAGAGAAAAAGCCTGATGTTTTAACCCGTTCAATATCTCCCTCTTGTTCGATAAAGTTATTCCCGGGAGCATTTTGCGTTTTAAGATTGAAGGAAGAAGAAAAGTTTATGTCTCGTTCACTTTTGCGAAGCAAAATAGTGTTGATTTCTAATTGGTCTTCTGTCTTGTTAAAATAATCATCGCCCATATTTTTAGCATAGCCTAAAGCAGCATCTAGGGTCGTCGTCCAATTCCATTTTTCATTTTGATACGCAAGATCATAATCAAAATTGAGGGTTCCACTAAAACTATTCACCCCTCCTGCGAGCCAGTTGTCAAAACTAGATTGATTGATCAAGACACCTAGTTTTCGTTCTTGCTTCCAACTGGGCAGACTATCTGGTTCTGCCTCTTGGGCAAAAAGCATGCTGTTTACAAAAAGTCCTAAAATCAATAAGAGGAGAACCTTCTTATTTAATTTTAAAACTTTGCGCTGTAGTACGTCCGGCTTGTTTAACGCTAAGGGTGTAGGTTCCTTTAGGTAAATAGTATTGTCCATTTTTTGCAGATTTTAGGGGGTTCTTTTTGTTTTTTCTTTGGTAGTTGTTCAATTGATCTTCAGCTAAAGTTAGATCGTAATCAATATAATTGTAGCCTTTGTCTATTGATTGTTCACTTGAATAAACAAGGGTTTTTTTCTCATCATAAATAGACCATGTAATGCTGCCAGCATTGCTTGAAAACACTTTTAACTCTAGTAAAGGAATATAAGCTTTTCGCCAGCTTGAATAGCTACTTCCCCATCTATCCGAATGACGAATATCCTCGATTGGTAAAAGCTTAAAGTCTTTGACCTCTTCTTGTAAAGGACTGATATCTGCCTTGTAAATGGAACGACCATGGGTACCTACTAATAAATGATTCTCTTCTGATTGAACCACTAGATCGTGTACCGCTGCAGTGGTAAGTCCTGCTACAAAGGGCATCCAATTTTCTCCTTGATCAAAAGAAACAAATACCCCCATATCGTTTCCTAAATAAAGGATATTTTCCTTTTTAGGATCTTCGCGAATTACATTAACTGGAGAAAGAGGTAAGTTGCCCGCGATGGTTTTCCATTGTTTTCCACCATCTTCACTCACATAAACATAAGGACTAAAATCATCCCAGCGATACCCGTTTAAGGTAACATAAACACGGTCTTTTTGGTGTTGCGAAGCAACAACTCTACTTACCCATAAATCTTGTGGGAAGCTATCAGAAATTCGTTCCCAACTCCCACCACCATTGATGGTTTTGTTAACATAACCATCGTCACTACCCGTGTAGAGATACCCAAACTGAAAGGGAGATTCTGAAAGGGTTGTTAAAGTTCCATAGGCAACATTTCCTTTGCGGCCTCCTTTAGTCAAATCACTTGAAATGGTTTCCCAATCGTTGCCTTGATTTAAAGATCTGTGGAGTTTATTCCCACCAAAATAGAGTATGTCTTGATTGTGGCTAGACAGTAATATCGGGGTTTGCCAATTGAATCGATAAGGCGTTTCTCCCAGGGTATGCTTTGGCTGAATAGCCTCCCGCTTTTTATTAGCTAAATCTAAACGATAGTAGTTGCCAAATTGAAAACCGGTATAAACGATCCCACTGTTGCGGTTGTCAATTTGAATTTTCATCCCGTCTCCACCCATGATCGAGGTCCAAGGATTGTGTCCAGTAGCGTGCCAACGCTCGTCGTCTATCGCGTTATGAGTGCCTTTCCACACCCCATTGTCTTGTAGACCGCCATAGACATTATAAGGCTTTTCGTTATCGACATTAATAGCATAAAATTGCCCTACAGCAGTCGAATTATTTTTCATCCAGTGATCGCCATCGTCATAGGTAATGTTAACTCCGCCGTCGTTCCCATTGATCAAGTGCCCTGCTTTCTCTGGATTAATCCACAAGGCGTGATGGTCAGCATGAACATTTGCTTTACCAATAGACGCAAAGGTTTTACCGCCATCATTTGAGGTTAATAAGGGTACGCCATAGATGTATATTTTATCTTCTTGTTCTGGATGGACATGTACATGTCCAAAGTAATAGCCGTAACTATAGTATAAATCATCGATATAACCTTCGTGGGTTTTTTCCCAACTGGTACCGCCGTCTGTGCTTTTATAAACCTCTGCACCTACAACTGGGGTGTCGAACAACTGACTATTAGCGTCTTCTAAATAGGTGGCTAAATCCTTAGGGACCACGGCACCACTGCGCACGCTGCTTTTCAAGTTGGCAGCTCGGTATTTTTCTTGGAAATTATTTTCTTTTAAGAAGGCATTTAATTTTTTGTCCTCAAGGGCAAGAAAAACTTCTTTGCTCATGCTTTTAAAGTCGTCCTTCGTTAAAGTATTGCTTTTTTCTTTGTCTGTTTTTGGACGTCTAAACTGAGAATCATGAATCGCATAAAGGGTGTTTTCATCAAAGACGGCGAGTCCTATACGCCCCACTCCTTCTCCGCCTGGAAAACCTGTTTCGACGCCGCTAACCAGCTTCCATGTCATTCCAGCATCGGTACTTTTATAAATCCCTGAATTTTCTCCATTCCCTACAAAATCCGAGGCTTTACGGTCTTTTTCCCATACTGCAGCATATTGAATAGCAAAGTTATTTGGTGCAGTTGCCATGTCAATCACTCCGGTTTCGTTATTGATGTATAAAGTGTGTTCCCAGGTTTTACCCCCATCTTTAGTGATGTAAACTCCGCGTTCTTCATTAGGGGAATACAAATGACCTGTTACTCCTACAACAACATGATTAGGATCTTCTGGATGAATTAATATTTTTCCAATATGATGACTGTCCTCTAGTCCAGCAAGGGTCCATGTGTCGCCATTATCCGTTGACTTCATCATGCCAATCCCCGCATAAGAAGAGCGAGAAGCATTGTTTTCACCTGTTCCTACCCAAAGTGTCCTAGTAGGCCAATGGACGGCGATTTCCCCAATGTTTTGTGTGGGAGCATTTTCAGAAATAGGCGTAAAACTGATCCCATTTGATTTGGTATGCCATACACCTCCAGAGGCATAGGCCACATAAAATTCTGATGGATCATTAGGGTTAACCGCGAGGGCAACCACTCGACCGCTCATTACTTTAGGGCCAATGTTTTTAAAAGGAACATTTTTCACTTCAGAGTTTTGTTGAAGACTTTTAAAATAATCCAAAGAAGAAGAAAGGGCCTGCGCATCTGTGGCAGAGGTTTGTGCTAAAACTACACTACCAAAGGCCAATAAAAAAGAGTGTAAAATTGCTTTCATGAAGTCGAATTTAGATTGAAAATACAATTTTTTCTAGGTTTACAATTATCCAAGAAATGAAATGGGGGTTTTTTCCTATTTTTAACCAAAACGAATTCATGCGCTATCAACCACTACCAGCAACTTTTTATCGACAAACAAGGGCTAACTTTATGGCCCAAATGGAAGGCAACAGCCTTGCGGTTTTTAATTCAAATGATGTCTATCCTATTAGTGCAGATTCGACCCTTCCTTTTGCGCAGCATCGCGATATTTTTTACCTCAGCGGAGTAGATCAAGAAGAAAGTATCTTAGTCCTTTTTCCCAATGCTTTAGAGGAAAAACAGCGCGAAATTCTTTTTGTTCGTGAGACGAATGCTCATATTGCTGTTTGGGAGGGAGCCAAACTCACCAAAGAGCAAGCGACAAAATTAACGGGGATTGAAACTGTTCATTGGCTCTTTGATTTTGAGCACATCTTTCAAGAATTATCTACCCAGTGTGACACCTTTTATTTCAATACAAATGAACATTATCGACAGTCTGTAGAAACCCAAACCAGAGAGGATCGTTTTATCGCACAATGTAAGGCGAATTATCCTGCCCATGCTGTGGCTAAAAGCAATCCTATTTTACAGCAATTGCGCTCTGTCAAAGCGCCAGAGGAAATTGCGCAAATTCAAACCGCCTGTGATATTACTGAAAAAGGTTTTCGTCGTTTGCTCCATTTTGTTCAACCTGGAGTATGGGAATATGAAATTGAAGCAGAATTAGCCCACGAATTCTTACGTCATCGTTCAAAAGGTTTTGCCTATACCCCTATTATCGCCAGTGGGAACAATGCAAATGTCTTGCATTATACCGAAAACAACTGCCAGTGTAAAGCAGGAGATTTACTCTTAATGGATGTCGCCGCAGAATATGGAAACTATTCCAGCGACCTTACCCGCACCATTCCTGTTTCTGGAAAATTTACCGCCCGTCAAAAAGCGGTTTATGAAGCCGTTTTAAGGGTAAAGAAAGAAGCAACAAAAATGTTAGTTCCAGGAACCTTGTGGAAAGAATACCACCTTGAGGTGGGGAAAATCATGAGCAGTGAATTACTCGGATTAGGCTTACTCGATCAATATGATATTGATAAGCAAAACCCAGATATGCCCGCGTATAAACGCTATTTTATGCATGGTACATCGCATCATATGGGGCTAGACACTCATGATTATGGTTTATTGCACTTGCCCATGGAAGCAAATATGGTCTTTACCGTTGAACCGGGAATTTATATTCCAGAAGAAGGCTTTGGGATTCGTTTAGAAGACGATGTGGTCACACAAGAAAATGGAGCCCCCCTCAATTTAATGAGCAATATTCCTATCGAAGTTGACGAGATTGAAAGTTTGATGAATGCTTAGCTGCAGCCACAATCTGGACCACAGTTTTCGTCTTTTGCCTTAAAAAACTTTAGATACAACACTCGTACTGCAAAGACAGCGGCGACAGCGACCAGTAAAATTTGTAGGGCTTCCATTAGGATAAGATTTGATAAACGGCTAAAGCCGAAAGATAGGCAATCAAGGTCATACTAAACAACTGTATAATGGGCCATTTCCAGCCATTGGTTTCTTTCTTAACAATAGCTAAGGTACTCATGCACTGCAAGGCAAAAGCATAAAACAACATCAATGAAACTCCAGTGGGAAGGTCAAATAAAGGTTTTCCATTTGCTTTAGTTTCTGAAGCCATTCTGTTTTTAATGGTTTCTTCGCTGTCGTTCCCTACACTGTAGATGGTTGCAAGCGTACCCACAAAAACCTCTCTTGCAGCGAAAGAACTAATCAAAGCAATCCCTATTTTCCAATCAAAACCTAGGGGAGCAATCGCCGGTTCGATGCTTTTCCCTAAAATCCCAATAAAAGAGTGTTCTAGTTTATAAGACGCTATAGCAGTGTTTAGTTCTTCTTCGGTGAAATCCTTTCCGATGGAATTTTCTGTAACAATTTCTTTGGCATTTTTGAACTCTTTCCCAGGGCCAAAAGAAGCCATAACCCACAATAAAATAGAAATGGCCAAAATGATTTTCCCGGCTTCTACTACAAAGGATTTGGTCTTTTCAAAAACCGTAAGCCCCACATTTTTTAATAAAGGAAGTTTATAGTTAGGCATCTCAATCACAAAATAGGTTTTGGATTGAATCTTTAACACCTTATTTAAAATAGCGGCAGATAATAGGGCCATAACAAAGCCTAGTAAATAAAGTCCCATAAGGGTCAAGCCTTGATATCCCATTCCTAGAAAGGTTCCTTCTGGAATCACCAGCGAAATCAAAATAAGGTAAACGGGTAAGCGGGCAGAACAGGTGGTAAAGGGAGTCACTAAAATGGTGATTAAGCGCTCTTTCCAGTTTTCGATATTACGGGTTGCCATAACCGCTGGAATGGCACAAGCTGTTCCAGAAATTAATGGGATCACACTTTTTCCGCTTAAACCATATTTGCGTAAACCGCGGTCCATTAGAAAAACTACCCTGCTCATATAACCCGTCTCTTCTAGTACTGCTATAAAGAGAAACAGAAAAGCAATTTGTGGGATAAAAATCACGATCCCACCTAAACCAGCGATGATGCCTTCGGCCAAAAGATTTGTGAATAAACCTGGCGGGAGGTTTTTCTTCGTTGCTTCGCTTAATTGACTAAAGCTTTCATCGATAAAATCCATGGGAATGCTACTCCAGTCAAAAATGACTTGGAAGATGGTCAACAAAATCATAAAGAAAATAATGTATCCCCAAAAACGATGAATCAAGACACGGTCTAAACGCGAACGAAAATCAGTCGCTTTATTAATATCGACCGTATAGGTTTCTTTTAAGGCCTGATTAATGACTTGATAACGCTTGATGGTTTCTTTTTGCTGTAATCTTTTAAGGTGAGGTTCAGACTGTGTTCGATAAGCGGTGGCATCTTCTACTTTTTGACGTTCTAATTTGGCAAAATTGACATCTTGGGTAATCACTAACCACAGTTTGTAAAGCGATTGATCTGGGAAAACCTTTTCAAGGTTTTCAAAATACTCCTTGTCGATGGCACGAATATCTGTGTTGGGCTCTTTTGAGAGCGAACGATATTCGAGTAAATGACTTTTAAGGTTTTCTATCCCCGTATTTTCTCGGGTACTTATAAGGGCTATTTTTGTTTTTAATTGGGTCTCGAGTTTAGCGATATCGAGCGAAATCCCCTTCCGCTTCATGCGGTCAGACATATTAATTACCAAAAGTGTGGGAATTTCTAAATCTTTAATTTGAGTAAAAAGTAGCAGATTTCGCTTGAGATTTTCTATATCAGAAACCACTACCGCTACATCTGGAAAGTCTTTATCGTTTTTATTGAGAAGCAGTTCGACAACCACACTTTCGTCCATAGAAGAGGCATTGAGACTATATGTCCCCGGTAAGTCAATAATATGCGCTTTTGTTGTGCGGTTTAAGCGACAAGTCCCTTGCTTTTTTTCGACGGTGATCCCTGGGTAATTCCCCACTTTTTGATTTAAACCTGTTAGTGCATTAAAGACAGAGGTTTTCCCTGTGTTAGGGTTTCCTATTAGCGCAACATTGAGGTTTGTACTCATTTAATCAAATCTATGGAAATATGTTGTGCCGTTTCTTTACGGATGGCTAAGTGACAACCGTCAATCACTAGGTACATAGGGTCTTTTAAAGGTGCTAATTGTACTAAGTGCACTTCATTTCCGGGAAGACATCCCATTTCAATCAATTTAAGCGGAAGTAGATCAGTGTCGATCTCCACAATTCTCCCCCTTTGATTTTTCTCGATCTGATCTAGTGTAATCATTATTTAGAATGATTTTAAAGAAACAAAAGTAGGTGAAAATACGCCCGCTCCCAAAACATTAGAAAACAATTTAATCTTCAAAACCGTATTCTATTTTTAGGGTAGTGATGTCTTCCATCAAGCTTTCCATAGCGGCTTTATCTGTTCCATCATAATAGCCGCGAATGCGTTTGTCTGGATCAACCAATACAAAGTTTTCGGTATGAATCATATCATGTGGCCCCCCATCGCCATCTTCTTTCACCACAAAGTATGATTTACGGGCAAGGGTGTAAATTTCTTTTTTATCGCCGGTTAAAAGATTCCACTTAGCATCGTTGACCCCTTTTTCAAGAGCGTATTTCTTCAATTGAGGGACAGAATCAATTTGAGGGGTGACACTAAAAGACAGTAACTTAACTTTGTTGTCTTCTAAAATTTGTGCTTGTATACTCCCCATATTATCTGTCATAATAGGACAAATGGAGGGACAGGTGGTAAAAAAGAAATCAGCGACATAGATATGATCTTCATAATCGCGTTGTGTAATCACTTTTCCGTTTTGATTCATCAAACGGAAAGGGGCAATTTTATGGTATTTCTTAACGTGTTGTAAAGTGCTATCGACCAATTCAAAACTCACTTCTGAGGGTTGATAGATAGGGAGGATTTTTACAGGTACAAGTGCGTTGTAAAACAGTGCTAAGATGACTGCAGAAATGGTCGCAAAAACCACGAAAAACTTTCGGTAACGAGCAAAATTAATGTTCATATCTATGCCACAAAATTACACTCTTTTTAGCCTTTTACCTTGTTAAAAGAAAGATAAATAGGCATGGGGATAGCGAGGGCAAGTTGAAATGCTTATTTTTGGGCTTGTTTAGAAAAAATATTCTATGGATCCAATTGTCATTAAAGGCATTCAACTTTTATTAAGTTTATCAATTTTAGTCGTTTTACACGAGCTAGGTCACTTTATACCCGCGAAATTATTCAAAACCAAAGTGGAAAAATTCTACCTCTTTTTTGATGTAAACTTTGCGCTTTTCAAAAAGAAAATTGGCGAAACAGAATACGGCATCGGGTGGTTACCCCTGGGCGGATATGTCAAAATCGCTGGGATGATCGACGAGAGTATGGATACCGATCAGATGAAGCAGCCGGCACAACCCTGGGAGTTTCGCTCAAAACCCGCCTGGCAAAGATTAATCATCATGTTAGGGGGAGTAACCGTGAACATCGTCCTTGGATTTCTAATTTATATGATGATTCTTTTTGTTTGGGGAAAAGAAACCCTACCGACGGAAGATGTCACAAAAGGCTTTAGTGTTTCTGCTATCGCAGAAGAAATAGGTTTTCAAGATGGCGACCAAATTTTAAGTGTTGACGGAGAACCCCTTGAATATGTGATGGACGTGAACCGTCATTTATTTTTAAGAAGTCCAAAGACCGTAGAAGTTCGCCATGCAAATGGGTTAAAAGAAAGTATCGCTATTCCAGAAGACTTTGGCACGACCATGTTTGAAGCTGGCGAAATGTTTCCACTTAATCCCATTGCTAGCATTTATGTTGACAGCCTTTACCCGGGAAACCCCGCCGAAAAAGCTGGGATTCAAATAGGAGATATTTTGGTCTCCTTTGACGGTAAAGCCATCAACGGAAAGGGAGACCTTAGAAGCGAAGATTTAAAAGCACAAGACAGCGTTGTTTTCAATATCATTCGAGAAGATGAAGCAAAAACAATTACTGTTTACCCTACTGAAGAAGCGGTCTTAGGTTTTATGGTTAGAGAACAATTTGATTTTAGCACCACCCATGTTGATCTAGATTTAGATCAAAGTATTGTTGAAGGCTTTGACTATGGTTACTGGACCTTGCATGATTATGTCGTCCAGTTTAAATATATTTTTACGAAAAAAGGCGCTACACAAGTAGGTGGTTTTGGGGCGATAGGAAATCTTTTCCCTTCACAATGGGACTGGCAAGGCTTCTGGAGTAGTACTGCTTTAATCTCGATTATTCTAGCCTTTATGAATGTATTGCCCATCCCAGCTTTAGACGGGGGACACGTGATGTTTTTATTATACGAGATGATTAGTGGACGAAAACCCAACGATAAGTTTATGGAATATGCCCAAATGTTTGGCTTTTTCTTGCTCTTAGCCTTGGTATTATTTGCGAATGGAAATGATTTATACCGGTGGTTGTTTGCTTAATTAGAACGATTTTTCCATAAATCTTTGAGCCTCCCATCACTCTTTTTTATATTTGACTAACAAGACATTATTAAATTAACTAACATGAAAAAATTACTCTTGCTTTCGATTGCCCTTTTTAGCTTAGGCCTAAGTGCTCAAGATAAAAAAATTACGATACCTGATTTAAAAGCCCAGTTTGATTTACTCAACGAAAATGAAGCAGGAGAAATAGATCCGATCAATGATAAAGAAATCAATAAAAAAGTGAAATTTTTTATTGAAGAAAAATTCCTCAATGTTGAGTATACAAGAAATATCATTTGGGATAGCTATGAGACCTTTTTAAGCCCGTTTGATCGTTATCACTACCACACTTATATCGTACAGGTAAAAGTCGAAGATGTCGATCGTCTTAAATACATAGAAGTTAAGTATAACCCAAATACAGATGCTATTGAAAGTAACTTCGAATGGAATGCCGATATCGAAGATTTTGAAGAAGCTAAGGTCGAAAAAGAGGCCGCAGCAATTAATGCTTAAAATAAATCAATAGGAATTTGGGGGGAAAAGATTTTCAATTATCTTTGCCAACCAATTAACCATCCTCCTTAGCTCAGTTGGTTAGAGCATCTGACTGTTAATCAGAGGGTCCTTGGTTCGAGCCCAAGAGGAGGAGCTAGCGCAACCGCTACACTACATTAACTAAATTAAGCCCTTCAAGTAATTGAGGGGTTTTTTCTTACAATCAAGTTTATCACAAATTTAGTTAATTTTTTGGCAACTATTTGGCACTCTTTCTAAAACATAACAAAGTAAGCGAAATGTTATTGTATATATGGATAGTGTGCTACTCCGTATAATGCCACCAAACTTCTGTCAAAAAGGTAAGGCAGTTGGTTCAGGTAAACCTAGCCGTAAGAATTGCATTGGAATCCTTTAAACGTTTCGCATACGCCCATCCAATATTCAACTTACCGCATCATCTCATTTGTTTAAACGTTTCTGGGGGGCGAGTACTTGTATAATTATACTTACTCGGATGAATAAGTTGTTTAAGTGCGGTGCTTTGCACCTTATTACAAACCTCATCAATAAATAACAAATACAGTAAAATGTTATTGTATTAATAGAACATTATAAATAAATACACGATGAAAGACGTAAATAGAACAAAACACATCCAAATTAGACTCACAGAGGCAGAAGTAAAAAAGTACAAAGAAGTATCAGCGTCTAATGGTTTAACAGTATCAGGTTTTGCTAGATACAGTATGGCTAGAGCAAGTGCTATTCTTCGAGAGATAAAAAAAGAAATGTAATGGAAAAGATAACATTGAGAATATCGAAGAAGTTAAAACAAGAACTGATTCAAATTGCACATCAAAAAGGGATGGTTTTGAATGAGTACCTCAACATACTTTTAGTTAATAAAATACTCTAAAATATATGCCAAGACCTAAAGGCTCTCCCAACAAAGTTACATCAGAAGTAAGAAGTAAACTACAATACTTATTAGACGATTTAATAGACTCTTTAGACTTAAATGAGTTAGACGCTAATCAAAGGATTAAGATGCTTCAAATAGTCCTACAATACACTTTACCTAAACTAAGAAGTAATGAAACGTCAGAGAAACCTTATGAGGATTTACCGCTGTTTATTGATTAATAAAAAGATAAAAAATTGTTCAGTATATTTACACTAATAACCTATACAGATGAAAAAGTTAATCCTTTGTATTTTCTTGATTCTATTGGCTTGTTCGAAAGACAGCCCTACTCCTGATACACCACACGGTAACATATACTTTATCTGTTTCAGCTTCTGATGGAGGAAATGTAGACCCTTCTAGTGGAACACACAACGAAAATTCTACTGTTGTAGTAACAGCTACTCCTTCAACTGGATTTGAATTTACTGGTTGGTCAGGAGATGCGTCTGGCACAGATAATCCACTAACCGTTACAATGACGGGAAACAAAACGATTACGGCTACTTTTAGCAGAATACAATACACCCTTAATGTTGGTGTGGTTGGTCAGGGTTCTGTATCACAAGAGATTACTAGTGCAGCAAAAACAGAAGAAGTATAATTCAGGAGATGTTGTTCGCTTGACTGCTACACCAGATACTGGATGGGTATTTAACAGCTGGTCGGGTTCATCTACCCAAACTACAAATGAAATTGATGTTGCTATTGATGGAACAAAATCTGTTACTGCAACTTTTGAAGAGCAGATAAGCAATGTTTTACAGGATGGTGTTTTTCTGGGAGTAGGGAAATGGAAGATTAGAAAGAATATCTACGAAGATCTGAAAAACAATGCTGATGTAGCGTTTCTGAAATTATATTTAGAACAGATGGTTCGTTTACAATCGTTACAGGAACAACAACAGTTACAGGACAATTTAACGTAGACTCAAATACTACAATAAGCCTTACTCAATCACAATCTCCTTTTGGAACTATAACAAACCTTGTTCTACCAATGGCTTTATTAGCTTCTCTATTGAGTTAACAAGTGGTTGTTCAGAAAATGCAGACGGAGATAAGGACGAAACCTACGATGAGGCTACTGACCCTAATACACCAAAGATATACTTTGAAAACAATATCTGTAAATGCCCAAATGCAGCGGTTGGCGATACAGCTGTTATTGATGGAGTAACTTATACAGCGGTTGACAATACAACGATTAGAACAGAAATTGCTGCGAATAATGTTAACCTGTGTACTTCATTGGTGACTGATATGAATAGGTTGTTTGAGAGTAATGCTACTTTCAATTCTGATATTAGTTTTTGGGATACATCGAATGTAACAGATATGTGGGGAATGTTTTGGGGTGCATCTTCATTCAATCAAGACATAGGTAATTGGGATACTTCTAAAGTTGTCTGATATGAGGAATATGTTTGATGGGGCATCATCATTCAATCAAAATATAGGAAACTGGAATACTGCTGCAGTTACTGATATGAATACAATGTTTGGTTATGCCACTTCATTTAATCAAGATATTGGGAATTGGAATACTTCAAATGTGACTAATATGCCGATATGTTTAAGGAGGCATCTTCATTCAATCAAGACATTGGGAGCTGGGATACTTCAAGTGTACATATGTATGGAATGTTTTAGAGCATAGCATTTAATCGGGATATAGGTCTTGGATACTTCAAATGTTACTGATATGTCGAAATGTTTTTAATGCTATAGCATTTAATCAAAATCTTAACAAGCTGGTGTGTTACTAATATTACATCTGAACCTAGTTCTTTTGCAAATACTTCAGCCTTAACAAACGCTAACAAACCATCTGGGGAACTTGTCCAAATTACAATATAAACGTCACAGCATCTTCTAATTCTGATTATACCCTAGCAGGTTCTGACAGAAATGGAGCAGTTTCAGGAAACGACCCTTCAATAACTATTAATGTAGGAGACGAGGTTAACTTTATTGTAAATGCTGCTAGTCATCCATTCTATATTAAAACAGTTCAAGGGACAGGAACAGATAATCAAGTTTCAATGTAACTAATAATGGAGCTACAAGTGGAGTAGTAAATTGGACACCTACAGCTGCAGGAACGTATTACTACCAATGTTCAGTTCACGATGGTATGTATGGAACAATTACAGTTCAATAATAGGCATATCATCTTCATTAAGTTCAGGAAGTAATTTTTATATTAGTATTATTAACCATTAATCAGTAAAAATGAAAGATATACTTGTTGTTGCAAAACTTAAAGAAGGTAAGTTTGAGAAATTTATGGGCTTTATGAAGTCTGAAGAGGGAATGAATGAAAGAAGAAAAATTGCAGACTTAACAAAAACTTTAGGCACAGTTTCCCCAGATAAAAGTGCGGTGATGTTTAAGATTGCTGTTCACAATGAAGGTGGCTTACATTCATTTTTGGATGGTTCAAATCCTGTATCAAAACCAATTTTTGGTGAGGTTATGGAAAGCTATGAGATTTTTGAGTTAAATAAAGTTTAATCTTACTTCAAATCACAGGCACATCCTTATCACTTAGTTTAGGCACTTCTAAGGCTCTTAAATAGGTTAGGCTTACTTTGATAGAAGAGTTTGCATATTTGTTGCAGTTATTCTTTGAAATCAATCTTTTTGTGTCTTGCTAAATTATTAGCATATCCATTAGAAGGAATTTGGATTGTATCCTTTGGGGTAAAAGAAAAACCCTCCGCACGGGAGGGTGTATTTAGTTATTTTAAAAATATTTTTATTCATCAGATAGTGACATCATTTTATTGATAAAGCCAGAAACATCCATGTACTCATCTACCTCAATAATTTTATTATTATCATTAAACTTAAAAACCTCATATGCTTTTAGGCTATCCATAGGGTTATCTTTAAGTTCGGCTGTCCAATTGGCATAAATTCGAACACCTCCATCTGGTATAAAATTAGAGTCAACCGTAGGATAAAAATCTCTATCATTAGCTTTTATATTATCTAACATTTGCATAAAGCCATTATAGTTTTCAAGAATTTCGTCTTTATTCCATTCTTTTCCTCCATAAGCTGGGGGATTAAATTTTGCTTCTTCAGCAAAAAAAGATGCTGCAGTGTCTAAATCTTCATTTTCTAAAGAATCAAATAGTGCATGGACAACTTTAGCATTTTGACTATAAATAGCCATTGATGCTTCCATTTGCGATTGTTCTTGAGTTTTTTGATTACATGAAAACAGTAATCCGATAAGTGCTGATTGCAACAATAGTTTTTTCATTTTAAATTGATTTATGGTTAATAATATCCTTAAAATACAAAGAAATAGTAAAAAGAAAAAACCCTCCACTTGGGAGGGCTAAGCAAATTTAATATTAGTTTATCCATCCACCTATTTGAGGTCTCAATTCTGCTCCATAAGCTTTTGCTTTTGCTTTTAAATCATCAGAGGCATCTCCTGCTATAATGACTTTACTAAGGGTGAATAGTGTCATAAACTCTTTAGCATAGTCGCTTTGTTCAAAATTGTTCAAGTGATGAACAAAATCAGCTGAAGTATAATACTTCTCTACTAAATTAACTTTATTTCCATCTGATGAAATAAAATATCCGAAGTCATAAGTTCCAGGTTCTGTTTCTCTAACAAATTTGCTAAAACGAACCATGAATTCTTCCACATCAACAGGAGTAAAGCCTCTATTTACCTTCAATTCGGCTAAACCTAAGACTCTCTGTGATGTTTTATTGGCCGCCTCTGCAGCTTTAACTTCCCGGTCCAATAAACTGGGGTCAAAAAAATGATAGGCCGCTACGATTTTCCCATCTTCAAATCTAAAACCATGATGTACGGGTATTTTCACGCTATCTCCTGTATATTTTCCCTTACCCGTCCATTGGAACCAGGTCATGGACCAAATACTTCCATTGTTATATTTTGCTGAGGTAAGATTAATCCCTTCCGTATCGTTATTGATATCATCAAATAATAGATGATGCCCTTGAACTGCAGAGACCCATTCTTCTTTACTTACTTTTCCACTATTGAAAAAAAACTCATCAGAATCATCTGAAATCATATCTGCAATTTCATCAAATTTTCCTTCAACATATTTATTCATTAATTCTCTGGTCATTTGGACTTCTATGCTATTTTCGTCTAGAGTACCGCTTAAATCTCCCGTTGGAGTTTGATTACAACTGATAAAAACGCCTAGTCCTAATAATAATAACTTCTTCATTTTAATTGATTTATGGTTAATAATATCTCTAAATTATAAAGAATTAGTGAAAAAGAAAAACTATCAACTTGGGAGGGCTTGTCTCAAGATTAGATTATTTTGATTAATGGAAACAAAATAATAGGCACATCCTCTTCTTTGAGTTCAGGAACTTCCATTCCTCATAAATAGGTTAGACTTATTTTTTTAGAGGATAACTTTTCTAAGTCCAATCTCTTAGAGTTGAGAAAGTGAGACAAAATCTTAAGCGCACCTATACTAAATACTATCAGGGATTAATTTGTATATTAATGCTTGTTAACCATTAAATATTTTAGAGTGAAAAATTATTTTCTTGTATTAGCATCATTCTTAACGATTAGTTGTAATCAAAAAAAGATTAATCCTTTAATTGAAATTTATAACGAAAAAATAATTTCTATAATTGACATTTATTCAGAATTAGAGATTTTAGCTGACTCTTTATTACTTCCAGAAGGCCCAGTATGGAATAAAAAATCAAATGAGTTGCTATTTGTAGATAACCTTCAAAACAAAGTTTTAAGCTGGAGCTCCCGTGATGGTATCAAGGATTATATTCAAGAGGCAGGTAATACTGGCTATGCCCCCAACTTGGGCAATGGGCTTTTAGGGCCAAATGGGCTTGCACTTGATAATAATAATGACTTATACATATGTCAAATTGGAGACAGGAGAGTTGCAAAAATAAATATTAACTCTTCAAATAAGAAAAGCTTTATAAATGTAGTTGATAATTACAAAGGCAAAAGACTTAATAGTCCTAATGATATTATAGTTGCAAAAAATGGAGACATATATTTTACAGACCCAGCTTTTGCTTTTTTTGACCCCCAAAAGTTTGAATTTGTGGATAGTGAATTAAGAGAGTTAAATTTTAACGGTGTTTTTAAATTTAATAAGGATAATAACGTTTTAGTTGCTGTGGATGAAGGCTCAGGTGTTCCAAATGGCTTGGGCTTATCACCAGATGAAAAATTTCTTTATGTTAATAAGATGGGGCAACCTTTTTCTAATACTGATTCGGAAATACTAAAAATTAATTTAGCTAATAATGAATCTGAAACCCTATTTAGAGGTAATGATTTAGTTGCTAAATATAACAATGGGACAGACTTTGATGGAATGGACGTTCACTCAAGTGGATATATATTTACAGCAGGGCCAGGAGGATTATTAATAATATCTCCTGAAGGTGAATTAATGGCAAGAATAAAATCTGGTCAAATTACAAACTGCACATTTAATGACGATGAATCTTACTTGTACATAACAGGTTTCCTAAATAATCCAAAACTGTTTAGAATAAAGTTGAAATCATAAATTAAATGTGTAAATGCATAAAAAACTAATATGATTAATCGTAGTGACTTTAAAAAATATTTTTTAGATTTTTTAATTGTTTTTTTAGGTATTTTATCATCCTTTGGAATTGACAATTACATAAAAAATGTTCAAAGGGAAAATCAAAAAAACATTCTTTTAGATGAATTACACCTCTCAATTAATGATGATATAATTCAGTTAAAAATTGTAAATGATGCTCTAGATGATTGTTTAAAGTCAATAGAAATATTATTTGAACAATCAGAGAATAAAGCATTAAATGATTCAATATTAGCATACCATATTTCCAATGTTTCTGCAAAAACGGCAATATCATTTTTTCCACAAAAGGGAGTCTATAATCAACTCATAAACACAAATTTATTTGAATTAATTGACGACAATGTTTTTAGAAGAAAAATTTCTGACTTATATGAACATTTGGAAGATAGAAAAAATGCTGCAGATTTAAAATTTGATTTTTTTATTGAAAGTTTTGACAAAGCATTATTGGATAAAATCAATTACAGGATAAAAATTGAGGAATTAGATAATTCAGTTAGTATAAATACTATTATTTACGATTATAAATTACCCAAAAACTTATTTAAAGATTCTGAATTTTTAGGCTACTTGAGTAATGCTGAAAAAAGAGTTTATATGTACAAAGAGTTGATGAAAAAATATTCTCAAAGTATGAAGGAAATTTCCTCACATTTAGAAGATTTACAAAATAATTATAATTAATATTATCTAAATCATTGGCATATCCTCCTCTTTCAATTCAGGCACTTCTAATCCTCTTAAGTACGTTAAACTTACTTTAATAGAAGAGTGCCCCATAGCTTTCTGTAGCTTGGTTATACTTCCTGTTCTTTTGAAGATTTCTAACGCTCCTGTGTGCCTAAACGAGTATATTGTTACATACCTTGAATGTCAGGATTGAGCCTCTTAAAACGCCTCCAAAGCAGCGAGAAATAGCCTTTATTGTAGGGTGAAATATTGTTTGAAAAGATGTTGAGGTTCGATTCTTTTCGAATTAGTATTTCTCTAATGTAATTAGGAACAGATATTTGGAATAAAGCACCCTTATGGTTTTCCCAAATGGACAATTATGTTGAGGAGTTTGGTGAATCCTACATGGGAAGAGTTCTTAGTAGACAAGAAGGAACTAACGAAGATTATAAATGGACTCATATATGGGATATTAAAGTAAGTGATCCAAATCAGTTTAAAATTGCTCATGAAAAAATTATAAAAAAGTTTAAAAAACAATTCGAAGGTAGATGGGTAGCATTCGGCACATACGACATTAATTACCCTAATGGAGCCACACACTGGGTTGGTGTTTCAGGTAAAGATAATCATGAACATATAATGCTTTATGATGAATTACAAAAGCAGAGCGAGTTTATTAAACTTATTGGAGAAAGAGGAAAAACTGAAGATGTCAGGGACTACATGGTTACAAACTTAAAGTCTTATTAATCAATTTAACCCTCCCTCGCGGAGGGTTTTTTTTTAGCCAACAAGCAAATAATTAGACAAAAAAAGGCCCCATTTAAGTACAAAACATTTTCGCAGGGTTGCCCACAATTAAAATCAACTTGAAACCTTTGCTATGATTGATCTAAAGCACAATTCACGATGGAGTAAAATGATGAGATATTTTTGACCAATAATATTAGTATGATGGGTAATTACAATAGTATAATTATATCTTAAGTTTTCTAATAACAATCTAAAACTTTAATATTTTGAATGTTGATTTTCGATTTAACTGATATTCAGCTTCAGAACAATTAGCATCACCTTTACAAATATTATCTTTATTTTCTTCTCCAATTGCCTGAATAAGTAATCTATTTGAATTAATACCTTTATTTACTAGCCATTGTTTAGTGACATTTGCCCTTTTGAGAGATAATTTTTTATTGTATTCTTTTGATGCTCTAGAATCAGCATAAGAGCGAATTTGCAATATCATATCTGGATATTTAAACAAAGCAACTAGTACTTTATTTAGCGACAAAACAGAATTTTTTTTAAGTGTTGATTTATTCAATTCAAAATAAATTGGTTCGACACCTAAAACACATATCAAATCATCAGGTAAACAATTCGATGTCCATTTCAAATCAATATTTTCATAAACTTTCCCTTTTTGAGTAAAGTCGATTTCAATTTCACGAGTGTTATAACTAATACCATTAGAAACTCTCAAATAATATGAATCAGAACAATTTACATCTTCATCAATTTTATAATTACCATTTTCATCTACGGTATAATTGGAAATAATATTTTTATTAGAATTTAAAAGTTGAACCTTTGCTCCGATTAGTAATTCTCTCGTAAAAGTATCATATACTTTTCCTTCTAGAATAAATTCACAAATATTTTCTTCCAAACCATTATTCGAATAATTGGTATTATTATTTTTTACAATTTTGTATACTTGGTCTGACGAACTACCATTCAATCCATCACGATTAGACGAGATATATCCAAAGTTTTTCATTTGATTATATACATATCCAAAATCATCAAAAGCAGAATTTACTGGTATCCCTAAATTAATACTTGATTGGGGATAGCCTCGGTTATTAAGCTTTGATGAAAATACATCAAATCCTCCCAATCCTAATTTTCCGTCACTTGAAAAGTATAAATTATTTTCCTTATCAAGAAAAGGAAATGATTCTCTAAACTCAGTATTCACATTAGGACCTACATTGATGGGCTGGCTGTATTCCCCATTTTCAAAAATATAAACAAACCATATATCAGATTTACCGTATGATCCTGGCATATCAGATGAAAAGTACAACTTATCATTATCTGGACTTAATGCTGGATGAGCAGTTGAGTATTGATCCCCATTAAATGGCAATTCTTCTATTGATCCCCAAGAATCATTTTGTTTGGTAGCCTTATATATTTTCAATTTTACTTCTTTATCACGTGCTGATTTCAATCTGCCTTTAAAGTAATTATTTCGTGTAAAGTACATTGTATTTCCATCCTTACTTATAGTGGCTGTTGATTCGTGATATTTTGTGTTAATGTCTCCTTTCAATGGTTCTCTATCATATAAATTTCCTGCTGAATCAATTTTTGCAATAAATAAATCAAGAAAAGGTTCGTCAGACCACTTAAATTTTTTGTTCCCTGTTGCCTCTTTACTAGAAGCAAAAATAATTCTATCATCGTCATAAAAATTTGGCCCAAAATCAGAGTTAATAGAGTTAATTTTTGTTTCATACAGACTGTATCTGCTACTATTTTTTAAAACAGAGTCTAGATAATTTGAACTTATATTTATGTATTGATTCGATAATGGACTATTTTTTATTTCAATATATTTTTTCATAAAAAGATCTGAAATATCATATGCTTGAATGCTTTTGAATGAAATTGACGCTCTAAAATACATTTCTGGATCTAGCCCTTGTGGATAGTCATCTATTAATTTATTAAACCAATTTGATGCCAAATCATACTGACTGTTATTAAAATAAGCCATTGCTAAATACTCATAAATTTCTTTACTCTGTTTTCCAGATCTAGCTAATTTTAAATACTTTGAAATTGCAGCAGAAAAATTGTAATCCTCATAATTACTTTTAGCTATGAAAATATTGTTTTCTCTAGGTTTTAGTTTTTGCTCAACAATGTTGGATAATGAATCAACTTTATTGTTTTTTTCTGGTTTTAACTTTGGGAAATAAACAGTGCTTTTGTTTTCTAGCCTAAATCCAGTAGGAATCTTAATCACAGCGGTGTCTTGATCTAAAGTTTTTACTTGGCTCCTATACTCTTCTCTAATTTTATCCGGTTTAGTTGTCTTCTCTAGAGCAGGCTTAATCTTTTCAATAACACTTATAGGTTTATTTAATGGGATTGTATCGATTGTTGAATCAAGATTATTCTTTTTAAGGCTTGCTTTTTTTAGGGATATTTTATTTTCTTTAGGAATTTTTTTGATTGTTTTACTTGGACGCTTTTCTTCCTTTTTTAATGGATTTTTTTTGCCACTGATTGATTGGTTTGAATGATGTAACCAAAAATCATTCTGCTTTAAATTATTGGCTTTTATAAATTCATCTATTTCTAATCTTGATGATTTTTGGGTTAAGGAAACCCTGAAGAATCCGTTAGTTCTTTTGAGTATTTTTGCGTCTTTAAATCCTTCTTTTTTTAATTTCTGGTGAAGATTGAACGCGTTACTATAATATTTATAGGACCCTACAACAAGGTAAATGTTTTCATTTATGTATTTTTCCTGACAATTGATTGTATTGAAAGAAAAAAGTATTCCCAAAAATAAAATTTTTGAGATCAAGTTTTTTCTATGTCCTTTCATCACACTCATATTAAAAAAACCTTGGAGTCAATATTTTCTTATTCGCCCCTATATCAATTCTAAAAAAAACTTCAAATGATCCAGTAGCATATTTTTTTATTTCAGTTGTAGAAAAATCATAACTGAATCCTATCATCGCCCCATTTGAAACTTGTATTCCAGCAAGGGCGGTAATTGCTGAATCTAATCTATTCGCTACTCCAAAGGAAAAATTATCATTTAACAAAAAGTTAAATGATAAATCCCATTGTATAGGGCTTCCTTTAACAACTTTAATTAGCGATGCAGGCTTAAATTTTAAGGATGGTAATACATCAAAAACGTATCCTCCTATAAGGTAAACATGAATTTTGTCAGATAAACTTGAAAAAAAACTTGACTCACTTTCCACTAAATCAAAGTATTGCTTTTTTAAAAGATTGGGGGCAGATAGGCCAAGATAAAATTTTTCAGTATTGAAATACGCACCAACACCAATTTGAGGTTGAAACTGATTATCAATAGCATAACCAATATATGGATCTGTTTCATCATGGATGTTCAATCGATTAAAGTTTATATCAAAAGAGTTTAATCCTACTTTTAAACCAAAAGTTAGCTTTGAAAACATAAAACTTAAAGAATATGCATAATCAATCGCAATATTCGTTTCAGTTGTAGGACCGATTTGATCATTTATGATAGAAAGTCCCAAACCAACCTTTTCTGCTTCACCTATCGGGGTGTCAAAAGTTAAAACTGCCGTGGTAGGTGCTCCTTCGATATCTATCCACTGGGATCTTGCTAAAGCCTTTAAGCTCATTATCCCTCTATTACCAGCATAAGCAGGATTAAAAACCTGTGTCATGTACATATATTGAGTGTACTGAGCTTCTTGTTGAGAATATATGATACATGGAAGCATTCCTAATGAAAGGAGTACAATTTTTCTTATATGTACAATTAAACTTTTAATCATTTTGTAAATATAAATACCCTGTATACTGCTTCTTTCCTGGATTATCCTCTCCTGGGAAAGTTAGAACATAATAATATGTGCCTGATGGTAATTTTTCATCTTTACTAATTGTTACCCGCCCTTTAGAATACCCTTTGAAGGCCTCTGAATTTCCTCGCCCAGGATAACTATCAACTTCGAAAACAATCACACCCCATCGATTATATATTTGTAAGATGTTATTTGGATAATCTTCTATACCTGATATGATAAAATAATCATTTTTATTGTCATTATTGGGAGTAACTAGTTCAAAAATTTCAATGTTAGAAATGAATTCACCCTGTAAACTAATTTCGGTTGGATCGTCAACAATATTGTCATCTTGGTCATCTCCATCGTCACTATAATCATAAACTTCATCGTCGTAATTAAATGCTGATCCCGATACCCTCACGCTGTTAATAATTTCACCTGAAAGAATATCAGATTGTGTAATGAAATAATTAGCTCTAAATAATAACATTCCACCAGGAGCTATTGAGTTTTCTGATGATCCTTCCGATGAAGATACCAAGTATGGATTAGTTGTAAGATAAATTGTTGTTCCATATCCATTTGACATAAAGTCTTGAATTACAAGATTGTCGATTCTAACATTTCCTGTATTTTCAATCATAATATCAAATATTATCTCGTCTCCTACTATAGAAATATAATCATCTGATGTTGAGGTAACCGTTTTTGTAACTTCAAGAGATGGGTTAGGAGAAATTAAAACTACGGTTGGATCATCTAATATGTTTCCATCATTATCATCACCATCATCCGAAACATCGGATGTTTGAATCGTACCATCTACATTTTCTGCAGTTGCTAAAATAGAATTTACTATTCTCCCAGTATCGGCTGCTGTTTGTTCAATTGTGTAGAAAGCAATATATGATGCAAATTCTCCTATTTTAAGTTCTCCCTCTAATGAACCTAAGGATGAACCTGTGAAAAATGGGCCATTACTTAAGCTTAATAGATTGCCATTACCATCTGTCATTGTATCAACCAATGACAAATTAGTTAAGATTGTATTACCCGTATTTTCAATTGATATTTCGAATAAAATCATATCCCCCGTATCAATAAAATCATCATTGTTATTTTCAATTGATGCTACTTTAGTTACTTCAAGTGATGGTACTTCTTGCAGATAAACAACCGTAGGATCATCCAAAGTATTGCCATCAGTGTCATCTCCATCATCACTAATATCTATTATTCTAGCCAATTGATTTGGACCTGTTGCAGATGCCTCTACTGTATTAATTATTTGTCCCGAAATAATGTCTATATCCTTGATGATATAGAATCCAATGTAAGTGGCGGTTTCTCCTTTAATCAAAATACCTTCTGAAGATCCTTCTGAAGATCCGGAGAAGAAAGGTCCATTACTTAAAGTAAGTATATTGTCGTTTCCATCTGTTAGCGTGTCGACTATTTGAAGATCACTCAAAGTTGAATTTCCTCTATTTTCAACAGTAATTGTATATGTAATTATGTCTCCAGCCCCAATCTCATTATCTCCATTATCAGTAACCTCAGCTGTTTTAGTTACTTCCATAGCAACATTAGAAACTGTGAAAATCTCTGTTAAATCATCTTGAGTATTTCCATCTGTGTCATCGCCATCATCACTTACATCTGAAACGTCACCTATGTTTCCTGGACTATTTCCTCTAAATACAATAGTGTTTCTAATAACTCCTGAATCTGCAGCTCTTTGGCCAATAATATAGCTTGCTGTATATGTTGCTGTTTCTGATGGTTGAAGAATTCCTTCGGGTGAATTTAGAGATGCTATATCAAAGTTTGGTTGAGTCGTTAAAATTATTTCTCTTCCACTACCATCTGTGAGGGTATCGATATATGATAATCCACTTACAACTATATTCCCTTTATTTTCTACTGTAATTATATAGTCAATTCTGTCGCCCAAATCATTAATATCATTTCCATTAGTATCTGTTATGGTAGCTAATTTTGTAACCTCTATCTCTGGAAGGGATAAAATTTCAATAACTGTTGGATCATCTGTGGTATTTCCATCAGTATCATCTCCATCATCACTAATGTCCGAGACGTCATTGGTATTTCCTGGACTTGATGCATTTACTGTTACACTATTAACAACTCTACCTGTTCCAGCATCACTATTCGAAATCACATAAGTTGCAGAGTAAGTAGCACTTTCACTGGGGTTCAATGAGCCTGGGGAGGATCCCTGGGTAGAAGAAACAAAGAGTGGCCCAGAAGATAACTGAAGAACATTATTATTACCGTCTTTTAGAGTGTCAATTAGTGTAATTGATGAAAGTTGTGTAGAGCCTGTATTGTTTATAGTAATCGTGTAAACAATGGTGTCACCAGCGTTTACACTTCCGTCTCCATTATCAATGGTGTAAGCTGTTTTAGTTGCTTCAATTGATTTATTTATATCAAAAATAACAACAGTTGGATCGTTTGTAGTATTGCCGTCGGTATCATCACCATCATCACTTATATCGGAAACATCGTTACTATTACCAGGACTGCTTCCTGTAACCGTAACAGAATTATTTACACCACCTGAATTTACATCTTGCTGTGTGATTTGATAAGTTGCGTTGTAAGTTGAGACCTCTCCTGTTAAAATTGTACCCTCTGCAGAAGCATTGGAATTTGACACAAAATTAGGTCCAGTAGTGAGGTTTAAAGAATTTCCATTTCCATCCGTTAAAGTATCAACTAAACTTAATGTATTGATAGTAACGTTACCAGTGTTTTGAATTGTTATGGTATAATTGATTGTATCCCCTGCACCATTTGACCCATCTCCATCATCAGTGATTGTATACGTTTTAGTAACCTCTATTATTCCCAACGGAGCTATTAAAACTATGGTGGAATCATTAGTGGTGTTTCCATCAGTGTCGTCACCATCATCACTTTGGTCACTTACATCATTAGTGTTTCCAGGGCTACTACCTGTTACTGTTACAGTATTTTCAATTTGCCCACTCAAGGAAGCTGCATTAGAAATTAGATAGCTTGCGCTGTAAGTTGAAACCTCATTTGGAACAATTGATCCTTGAGGTGAGCCATTAGAGTTCGATACAAACGTTGGTCCAGAGGTAAGAGTTAAAACATTTCCATTACCATCGGTTAATAAATCTACAAGACTCAATGAGGTAATACTAGAATTCCCGGTATTCGCGACTGTGATAGTATAATTGATGGTATCGCCCTCCCCGTTTATTCCATCTCCATTATCTGCAACAGTTGCTGTTTTGGTTACTTCAAGTTCTGGTACAAGAGAGGTATATATCACTGTAGGATCATCTGATGTATTTCCATCAGAGTCATATCCATCATCGGAAGTGTCGGTTATGTCATTGGTATTCCCTGGGCTACTCCCAGTTACCACTACCGTATTTTGAATCAACCCTGAATCTGCTGCAGCATTAGTGATTTCATAACTTGCCGAATAAGTAGCGATTTCACCTGCGACTAATGTTCCTTGTAAAGACCCTGATGAAGAAGTAACATAGTCTGGTCCTTGATCTAGGGTTAATGAAATGCCATTATTGTCAGTTAAGTTATCTACTATAGTAATTCCTGTAATAGTTTGTCCGCCGATGTTTTCAATGGTTATCGTGTAGTTTATGATGTCTCCTGCTCCATTAGTTCCATCTCCATTATCTGCTATAGTTGCTGTTTTGGTAACTTCTAATGAACCTCCTGATGTTGTGGTTATTACAGTTGAGTCACTTGAAGTGTTTCCATCACTATCATCTCCATCGTCACTGATATCGAATACATTGTTTGAATTCCCAGGGCTGCTTGCAGTAACTTCAACCGAGTTAATTATTGATTGAGTGTTTGCAGCAAGTTGAGAAATAGTATAGGTGGCTGAATAGGTTGCAACTTCTCCCACTGCAAGGTTTCCTTGAGCAGAACTGGCATCTGAAGAATTAAAGACTGGTCCCACTGAAAGCGCTAATGGATTTCCATCACCATCGGTTAGATTATCTACTAAAGAAAGGCTAGATAAACTTACATTTCCTGTATTTTGAACTATAATGGTGTATACAATTACATCACCACTATCATTGGTGTTGTTTGAATTGCTATCGATAACCACTGCCGTTTTTGTTGCCTCTAATAGTGGGTTATTGTGTAGTAAGGTTTCGGTAATATCATTAGTCGTATTTCCATCTGAATCAATTCCATCATCACTTTGATCAGAAACAGAAGAAGTATTTAATGGATCAGAAGCAACAGCGGTAACTGTATTTATAACTCTTCCCGAATCAACGTCACTTTGAACAATTGTGTAGGTAGCAGTGTAGGTTGCTATTTCATTAATTTTTAAATTTCCAACCGTAGATCCTAAACTAGAATCGTTAAAGCTTATTGGAGCAGAATAACTTAATGTATTGTTGTTTCCATCGGATAATATATCTATTAAACTAAGGTTAGATAAAACAACATTTCCAGTGTTTTGAACTGTAATGGTATACACAATTGAATCTCCAAGGTCGTTATTTCCATTGTTGTTTGTATCGATTACATTGGATCTCTTTGTGACTTCTAAACCTGGGTTGATATCAAAATAAGTTACCGTTGGGTCATTTTCGGTATTGCCGTCAGCATCATTTCCATCATCACTCTGATCGGTTACATCATTACTTTGCCCAGGACTACTTGCAACCACATTTACGGTATTGGAAACTAAGCCTGTGTTAACATGACTTTGGTTTACAATCAAGTATGCATTGTAAGTTGCCTGTTCTCCTGGAGTCAGTATACCGTTTATGGAGTTTTGTGAAGATCCTCCATAGGTAGGGTCGTTTGAAAGGTTTATGGTGTTTCCGTTTCCATCATGAAGGATATCAGTAATTGTTATCCCATCTAGGGTCACATTACCTGTATTTCTAACACTAATAGAGTAATTTATTACATCTCCCACACCTGTTAATCCATCACCATTATCGGTTACTTGACTGATTTTAGTTACTTCGATTGAAGGGGATGATGTTATTGTTATAACCGTGGGATCATTTGTCGTATTTCCATCATTGTCGTCACCATCGTCAGATACATCACTTATGCTTGTATTACCAAAGGAAGCTGACGCAATTACCTGGTTACTAAAGCCTCCTGCATCGACAACTGATTGTTCTATGATGTAATATGCTAAATAGTTTGCTGTCTCACTAGCTTTTAAACTTCCCGCTGCAGATCCTAAATTGGCACCTGTGAAAGTTGGCCCTGAAATTAAATTTAGTTGAGTCCCATTGTTATCCATAAATTGATCAACTACGGTTACTCCTTCCAACATCGCATTACCTGTGTTCGTAAGTTTTATATCATATCTAACGAAATCTCCTTTCCCTAATATACCGTCTCCATTATCTGTGATTGTAGCTGTTTTTGTAGCTTCAATCCCAGGGAATTTTATCTATAAATGTAATTGTAGGATCATCGATGGTGTTACCGTCAGAGTCATCACCATCATCAGAAGTGTCTGTTACATCATTGGTATTCCCTGGAGAAGATGCCGTAACAACAACAGTGTTAGATGTTCCTCCTGCATCAACTGCAGCCTGTGTTATAGTATATGATGCTATATAAGTAGCTACTTCGCCTAGAGTCAAGGTCCCTTGACTTGATCCTGCACTAGAAGAAGTAAAGGTTGGACCGCTTGTTAAGGACAATGATCCACCGCTTCCATCGCTAAGCGTATCTACTAAGGTTAAGTTTGATAAACTCGTGTTACCCTTATTCTCTACCGTTATGGTATATACTATCGTATCTGCTAAATCTACAATACCATTACTATTATTGTCTATTGTTGTTGCTGTCTTGGTGGCCTCTATCTCAGGAAGTGGAGTAATCTCAACAACTGTTACATCATCTTCAGTATTGCCATCACTATCGTCCCCATCATCTGAAGTGTCTGTTACATTATTAGTCTGTCCTGGACTACTCGCCGTAGCTAATACACTGTTGTTTACACTCGAAGTCAACGCTGCTGCTGAACTAATAATATAATAACCACTATAGGTCGCTATCTCATCTGGCTTCAATGTGCCAGGTGAAGAACCTAATGTAGTTGATGAGAACGATGGACCGTTGGTTAGTGTAAGCGATCCGCCACTACCATCTGTTAAAGTATCTACTAAAGTTAGACCTGTTAACGTCACATTGCCCTTGTTCTCTACTGTAATGGTATAATTGATTGCGTCAGACGCTCCTGTATCACCATCACCATTATCGGTTACTCGCTGCAGTCTTAGTCACCTCTATTGAACTAGACGCTGTTATGTCTGTTACTGTTGGATCATCTGTAGTGTTACCATCATTATCATCACCATCATCACTCATGTCGCTTACATCATTACTATTGCCCGGACTACTAGCAGTCGCTGATGCCTGGTTCGATAAGCCTCCTGCATCTACTGCAGCTTGGGTAATGATATAAAGTGCACTATAACTAGCTGTCTCTCCTACTTTGAGCGTTCCTTGTGCTGAACCTTGTGAAGACCCTGAGAACGATGGACCACTGTTTAAACTAAGTGTTGTACCCGAAGCATCGCTCAATACATCAGCTACTGTTAAACTAGATAAGGTTACATTTCCGTTGTTAACCACAGAGATCGTATACTGAACTACATCGCCCTTACCTACTACTCCATCTCCATTATCAGTAATCGCTGATGTCTTAGTAACCTCTAGCGATGGACTATTATCTATACTTGTATCGGTAGTGTCATCCTCCGTATTACCATCACTATCATCTCCATCATCTGAAGTGTCCGTTACATTGTTACTCTGACCTGGACTACTTCCAGTTACTAAAACACTGTTGCTAACACCACCTGTATCCAAGGCTGCCTGGGTAATGGTATAACTCGCCGTATAGGTCGCCGTCTCTCCAACCATTAACGTGCCTTGTGCTGAAGAAGCTGTTGAACTAGTAAAGATTGGTCCACTTGTTAAACTAAGCGGTGAACCATCTCCATCCAATAAAGTGTCGGTTAAGCTTACTCCGCTTAGGGTTACATTACCCTTATTCTCCACTGTAATGGTGTAAACTATCGTATCCCCTAAATCTGTCGAACCACTTGTGTTATTGTCGATGACTGATGCTGTCTTAGTTGCTTCTAGTTCGGATGAACGACTAAGAACTACTACTGTATTATCATCTTGGGTTTCTCCATCACTATCGTCACCGTTATCACTACGATCTGTAACATCATTCGTGTTTTGTGGAGAGGATGCCGTTGCCATTACCGTATTCACAACACTTCCACTATCCACCGCATCTTGTGTGATAGTATAGGTTGCTGTATAACTCGCTATCTCACCAACAATTAATGTGCCTTGAGCCGATGAAGCTGTCGAACTATTAAACGTTGGACCACTTGATAAGGATAATGATCCTCCGTCTCCATCGGTTAAAGTGTCTGCTAAACTAAGTCCTGATAAAGTTACATTACCCTTGTTCTCTACTGTAATGGTGTAAACTATCGTATCCCCTAAATCATTGATGCCATTACCATTATTTTGGATAACAACCGCTGTCTTAGTTGTCTCTAGTATTGGATTTGGATTAATTGCCAAGATAGTCGCATCATCAGTAGTATTACCGTCAGTATCGTCTCCATCATCTGATACATCGCTAAGACCGCCTGGATTAACTGTGCTACTAGCTGTTACTGTTACACTGTTGATTAATCCTCCTGCATCTACCACAGCCTGTGTAATAACAAATGTGGCTGCATAGTGCGCTGTCTCATTTGGCTTAATCGTTCCTTCTGAAGATCCTAAATCTCCAAAGTTAAATGTAGGTCCACTACTCAGTGTTAATGTATTTGATAATGCATCTGTAAAGGTATCCACTAGTAAAGGATCTGTAATATTTACATTACCCTGGTTCTCGATCTTTATCGTATAATTAACCGTATCTCCTACGCCTAAAACTCCATCTCCATTATCAGTAACCGTTCCTTCTTTTGTTACCTCCATTTGAGGACTAGACGTAATATTAACTACCGTTGGATCATCAGTTGTATTACCATCACCGTCGTTGCCGTTATCCGATACATCGGTAACATCATTACTGTTACCTGGAGTACTGGCTATTGCCTGGGCTGTATTGTTTACACTTGGCGTATTCTCCACTGCCGAACTAATTGTATAAGTAGCAGTATAAGTAGCAATCTCCCCTGAGATTAAAGTGCCTTGTGCTGATGAACCACTATTAGAAACAAACCTTGGGCCACTATCTAAACTTAAAGGTCCTCCATTACCATCAGTCAATGTATCACTTACAGTTATACTACTTAGGGTAATGTTTCCTGTGTTGTGTACCGCTATGTTGTAAACAATAACATCTCCCTGATCAGTCTTGCCATTACTATTGGTGTCATTAACTATAGCTGTCTTAGTAACCTCTATAGATGAATCTGAACTCGTTAAAACTACTGTCTGATCGTTTGTCGTATTACCATCACTATCATCACCATCATCCGATACATCAGTAACATCATTTGTGTTGCCTGGAGTACTAGCCGTTGCAGATACACTGTTATTTACCGATCCCGTATTAGCCGCATTCTGACTTATCGTATAAGTCGCTGTATAAGTAGATACCTCGCCTATAGCTAAACTACCTTCTGCTGAAGAAGCACTGTTTGAGTTAAAGGTCGGACCTGATGATAAACTTAATGAACCACCTGATCCGTCAGTTAGAGTATCTGTTAAGGATAAACCTGATAAGGGTAACACTACCCGTATTGGCAACAGTTATCGTATAAAACAATTACATCCCCGCTGATCATTATTCCCATTACCATTAGTGTCTACTACGGATGCCGTCTTGGTGACTTCAACGCCTCCACTAGATTGTGTATTGACTATTGTTGGATCATCTACGGTATTGCCATCACTGTCATCTCCGTCGTCACTGAAGTCTCTGTAACATTTATTGCTCTGCCCTGGGGTAGTAGCAGTACCCGTAACTATGATTGCTGATCGATCCCGTACTAGGCTGCGTTCTGAGCATTATCGTGTATAGGTTGCGGTGATAGGTTGCTACTGCCTCCTGATTTGCTAGACTCTGCGCGTTGTGAACCGAACCTGATCGAGGACACTTGTGAAACGTAGGTCCGCTGCATCCAACGATAACTGCATGTACCGTTGCCGTCAGGTAAGAACATCACTTATTGTTACATCCTGTAAGATCGATGTGTCTCCTGTATTGTTTACCGTGATAGGATATACAACAGTGTCATTAACGTCATTTGTAGCACCATTAGTACCGTCTCCATTATCTATTACAGTTCGCTAGTCTTGGTTACTCTCCATCGAAGGATCTGGGTATCATTGATCCACATCTGTCGGATCATCCTCAGTATTACCATCACTGTCATCCCCGTCATCACTCTGATCAAATACATCATTGCTGTTACCTGGACTACTCGCCGTTGCTGTAGCTATGTTGGAGATTTCAGTGCTACTAAAGGAAGAAGGAACAATATAATAAGCTTGGTAAGCTGGCTGTTTCTCCTGCTAATAATGACTCCTAGCCCTGACCCCTGATCAGAACCAGAGAAGTAAGGTCCGTTACTCATTACTAAACTGTCCCCATTACCATCAGTTAGACTATCGGTAACCGTTAGACTTGAGAGTGTTACATTACCCTTGTTCTCAACAGTGATTACATAGTTAATTACATCTCCTGGGCCTGTATAACCATCTCCATTATCAGTCACTGAAGCTGTCTTGGTAACCTCTAACACTGGGACAGGATCAATCGTTACTACAGTTTGATCATCCTCAGTATTACCATCACCGTCATTACCATTATCTGATATATCAGTAACATTATTGTTATTACCAGGACTACTTGCAGTAACCGTTACTCGGTTGTTTATTGAAGGTGTATTGGCTGCTGCATTGGATATAGTATAAGTGGCTGTGTAAGTTAAAACTCCTGTCGCTTGAAGAGTAGCCGCAGATGACCCTGTAGTAGCATTAGTTAATGAAGGCCCTGATGTGAGTGATAAATTACCTCCATCACCATCAGTCAATACATCGCTTAGTGATATATTAGAAAGTGTTATGCCTCCAGTATTCTCTACCGTTATGGTGTACACTATAATATCACCAGCTCCAGTATTACCATCCCCGTTATCTATTACTGCTGCTGTTTTTGTAGCTTCTATTTCTAGGTTCAGCAGTAGCCAAAACAACTGTATGGTCATTTAATCGTGTTCCCATCATTATCATCGCCATTGTCACTTATATCAATGACATCATCGTTGTTGCCAGGACTACTAGAAGTTACTAACAACACGGTTTTTAATACTCCTCCTGCTCAGCTGCAGCATCTGCCTCGATTGTATATGATGCTGTATAGGTAGCTGTTTCTCCAACTCTTAATGTTCCCTCTGAAGACCCTGAGCTCGCTGATGTAAAGACTGGTCCACTCGATAGGGAAAGTATATTTCCTGCATTATCAGTCAAAGTATCCGTTAGTGATACTCCTGTGAGAGTTACGTTTCCAGTGTTTTCTATTGTGATTGTATACACAATTATATCACCCTGATCGTTTGAAGAATTAGAGTTTGAATCAATAACTACTGCTGTCTTAGTTGCCTCAACTCCTGGATTTGGACTAATCTCAACAACTGTTACATCATCTTCAGTATTGCCATCACTATCGTCCCCATCATCTGAAGTGTCTGTTACATTATTAGTCTGTCCTGGACTACTCGCCGTAGCTAATACACTGTTGTTTACACTCGAAGTCAACGCTGCTGCTGAACTAATAATATAATAACCACTATAGGTCGCTATCTCATCTGGCTTCAATGTGCCAGGTGAAGAACCTAATGTAGTTGATGAGAACGATGGACCGTTGGTTAGTGTAAGCGATCCGCCACTACCATCTGTTAAAGTATCTACTAAAGTTAGACCTGTTAACGTCACATTGCCCTTGTTCTCTACTGTAATGGTATAATTGATTGCGTCAGACGCTCCTGTATCACCATCACCATTATCCGTAACTGCTGCAGTCTTAGTCACCTCTATTGAACTAGACGCTGTTATGTCTGTTACTGTTGGATCATCTGTAGTGTTACCATCATTATCATCACCATCATCACTCATGTCGCTTACATCATTACTATTGCCCGGACTACTAGCAGTCGCTGATGCCTGGTTCGATAAGCCTCCTGCATCTACTGCAGCTTGGGTAATGATATAAAGTGCACTATAACTAGCTGTCTCTCCTACTTTGAGCGTTCCTTGTGCTGAACCTTGTGAAGACCCTGAGAACGATGGACCACTGTTTAAACTAAGTGTTGTACCCGAAGCATCGCTCAATACATCAGCTACTGTTAAACTAGATAAGGTTACATTTCCGTTGTTAACCACAGAGATCGTATACTGAACTACATCGCCCTTACCTACTACTCCATCTCCATTATCAGTAATCGCTGATGTCTTAGTAACCTCTAGCGATGGACTATTATCTATACTTGTATCGGTAGTGTCATCCTCCGTATTACCATCACTATCATCTCCATCATCTGAAGTGTCCGTTACATTGTTACTCTGACCTGGACTACTTCCAGTTACTAAAACACTGTTGCTAACACCACCTGTATCCAAGGCTGCCTGGGTAATGGTATAACTCGCCGTATAGGTCGCCGTCTCTCCAACCATTAACGTGCCTTGTGCTGAAGAAGCTGTTGAACTAGTAAAGATTGGTCCACTTGTTAAACTAAGCGGTGAACCATCTCCATCCAATAAAGTGTCGGTTAAGCTTACTCCGCTTAGGGTTACATTACCCTTATTCTCCACTGTAATGGTGTAAACTATCGTATCCCCTAAATCTGTCGAACCACTTGTGTTATTGTCGATGACTGATGCTGTCTTAGTTGCTTCTAGTTCGGATGAACGACTAAGAACTACTACTGTATTATCATCTTGGGTTTCTCCATCACTATCGTCACCGTTATCACTACGATCTGTAACATCATTCGTGTTTTGTGGAGAGGATGCCGTTGCCATTACCGTATTCACAACACTTCCACTATCCACCGCATCTTGTGTGATAGTATAGGTTGCTGTATAACTCGCTATCTCACCAACAATTAATGTGCCTTGAGCCGATGAAGCTGTCGAACTATTAAACGTTGGACCACTTGATAAGGATAATGATCCTCCGTCTCCATCGGTTAAAGTGTCTGCTAAACTAAGTCCTGATAAAGTTACATTACCCTTGTTCTCTACTGTAATGGTGTAAACTATCGTATCCCCTAAATCATTGATGCCATTACCATTATTTTGGATAACAACCGCTGTCTTAGTTGTCTCTAGTATTGGATTTGGATTAATTGCCAAGATAGTCGCATCATCAGTAGTATTACCGTCAGTATCGTCTCCATCATCTGATACATCGCTAAGACCGCCTGGATTAACTGTGCTACTAGCTGTTACTGTTACACTGTTGATTAATCCTCCTGCATCTACCACAGCCTGTGTAATAACAAATGTGGCTGCATAGTGCGCTGTCTCATTTGGCTTAATCGTTCCTTCTGAAGATCCTAAATCTCCAAAGTTAAATGTAGGTCCACTACTCAGTGTTAATGTATTTGATAATGCATCTGTAAAGGTATCCACTAGTAAAGGATCTGTAATATTTACATTACCCTGGTTCTCGATCTTTATCGTATAATTAACCGTATCTCCTACGCCTAAAACTCCATCTCCATTATCAGTAACCGTTCCTTCTTTTGTTACCTCCATTTGAGGACTAGACGTAATATTAACTACCGTTGGATCATCAGTTGTATTACCATCACCGTCGTTGCCGTTATCCGATACATCGGTAACATCATTACTGTTACCTGGAGTACTGGCTATTGCCTGGGCTGTATTGTTTACACTTGGCGTATTCTCCACTGCCGAACTAATTGTATAAGTAGCAGTATAAGTAGCAATCTCCCCTGAGATTAAAGTGCCTTGTGCTGATGAACCACTATTAGAAACAAACCTTGGGCCACTATCTAAACTTAAAGGTCCTCCATTACCATCAGTCAATGTATCACTTACAGTTATACTACTTAGGGTAATGTTTCCTGTGTTGTGTACCGCTATGTTGTAAACAATAACATCTCCCTGATCAGTCTTGCCATTACTATTGGTGTCATTAACTATAGCTGTCTTAGTAACCTCTATAGATGAATCTGAACTCGTTAAAACTACTGTCTGATCGTTTGTCGTATTACCATCACTATCATCACCATCATCCGATACATCAGTAACATCATTTGTGTTGCCTGGAGTACTAGCCGTTGCAGATACACTGTTATTTACCGATCCCGTATTAGCCGCATTCTGACTTATCGTATAAGTCGCTGTATAAGTAGATACCTCGCCTATAGCTAAACTACCTTCTGCTGAAGAAGCACTGTTTGAGTTAAAGGTCGGACCTGATGATAAACTTAATGAACCACCTGATCCGTCAGTTAGAGTATCTGTTAAGGATAAACCTGATAAGGTAACACTACCCGTATTGGCAACAGTTATCGTATAAACAATTACATCCCCCTGATCATTATTCCCATTACCATTAGTGTCTACTACGGATGCAGTCTTGGTGACTTCAACGCCTCCACTAGATTGTGTATTGACTATTGTTGGATCATCTACGGTATTGCCATCACTGTCATCTCCGTCATCAGAAGTGTCTGTAACATTATTGCTCTGACCTGGGGAAGAAGCAGTACCCGTAACAATGTTACTTATCGATCCCGTACTGGCTGCGTTTTGGATTATGGTATAGGTTGCGGTATAGGTTGCTATTTCTCCTGAAGCTAGACTGCCTTGTGAAGAACCTGATGAGGCACTTGTGAAAGTAGGCCCTGCATCCAACGAAAGTGCTGTACCGTTTCCGTCGGTAAGAACATCACTTATTGTTACTCCTGTAAGTGATGTGTCTCCTGTATTGTTTACCGTAATGGTATAAACAATAACATCAGAAGCACCATTAGTACCGTCTCCATTATCTATTACAGTTGCTGTCTTGGTTATCTCCATCGAAGTATTAGGAATAATATCCACAACAGTCGGATCATCCTCAGTATTACCATCACTGTCATCCCCGTCATCACTCTGATCAAATACATCATTGCTGTTACCTGGACTACTCGCCGTTGCTGTAGCTATGTTAGAGATTTGCCCAGTAGCAGCAGAAGCATCTGTAATAATATAATATGCTCTGTAAGTTGATATCTCACCAGCCAACAATGTTCCTAAGCCCGAACCTTGATCAGAACCAGAGAAGTAAGGCCCATTCCCCATAACAAGTGAATCTCCATTCCCGTCTGTTAAACTATCGGTAACCGTTAGACTTGAGAGTGTTACATTACCTTTATTCTCGATGGTAATTACATAGTTAATTACATCTCCCGATCCAATAATTCCATCTCCATCATCAGTTACTGAGGATGTTTTTGTTACCTCTATTATAGGAGTTGGATCTATGATTACAACAGTTTGATCATCCTCAGTATTACCATCACCGTCATTACCATTGTCTGATATATCAGTAACATTATTGTTATTACCAGGACTACTTGCAGTAACCGTTACTCGGTTGTTTATTGAAGGTGTATTGGCTGCTGCATTGGATATAGTATAAGTGGCTGTGTAAGTTAAAACTCCTGTCGCTTGAAGAGTAGCCGCAGATGACCCTGTAGTAGCATTAGTTAATGAAGGCCCTGATGTGAGTGATAAATTACCTCCATCACCATCAGTCAATACATCGCTTAGTGATATATTAGAAAGTGTTATGCCTCCAGTATTCTCTACCGTTATGGTGTACACTATAATATCACCAGCTCCAGTATTACCATCCCCGTTATCTATTACTGCTGCTGTTTTTGTAGCTTCTATTTTAGGTTCAGCAGTAGCCAAAACAACTGTATGGTCATTTAATGTGTTCCCATCATTATCATCGCCATTGTCACTTATATCAATGACATCATCGTTGTTGCCAGGACTACTAGAAGTTACTAAAACACGGTTTTTAATACTTCCTGTAGCTGCAGCATCTGCCTCGATTGTATATGATGCTGTATAGGTAGCTGTTTCTCCAACTCTTAATGTTCCCTCTGAAGACCCTGAGCTCGCTGATGTAAAGACTGGTCCACTCGATAGGGAAAGTATATTTCCTGCATTATCAGTCAAAGTATCCGTTAGTGATACTCCTGTGAGAGTTACGTTTCCAGTGTTTTCTATTGTGATTGTATACACAATTATATCACCCTGATCGTTTGAAGAATTAGAGTTTGAATCAATAACTACTGCTGTCTTAGTTGCCTCAACTCCTGGATTTGGACTAATCCCCACTACAGTAACATCATCTTCAGTATTACCATCACTATCATCACCATCATCGGAAGTATCCGTTACATTGTTACTCTGTCCTGGACTACTCGCTGTCGCTAACACACTGTTATTTATACTCGAGGTCAAGGCTGCATTTGCACTTATAATATAATAACCACTATAGGTCGCTATCTCATCTGGCTTCAATGTGCCAGGTGAAGAACCTAATGTAGTTGATGAGAACGATGGACCGTTGGTTAGTGTAAGCGATCCGCCACTACCATCTGTTAAAGTATCTACTAAAGTTAGACCTGTTAGCGTTACATTACCCTTATTCTCTACTGTTATAGTATAGTTAATAACATCTCCCGCTCCTGTATCACCATCACCATTATCCGTAACTGCTGCAGTCTTAGTCACCTCTATTGAACTAGACGCTGTTATGTCTGTTACTGTTGGATCATCTGTAGTATTACCATCATTATCATCACCATCATCACTCATGTCGCTTACATCATTACTATTGCCCGGACTACTAGCAGTCGCTGATGCCTGGTTTGATAATCCTCCTGCATCTACTGCGGCTTGATTAATGATAAAGTATGCTATATAGTTAGCCGTCTCACCTACTTTGAGCGTTCCTTGTGCTGAGCCTTGTGATGATCCAGAGAATGATGGGCCAAAACTCAGTGATAGGACTCCAGAATTTGAATCACTCAATACATCAGCTACTGTTAAACTAGATAAGGTTACATTTCCGTTGTTAACCACAGAGATCGTATACTGAACTACATCGCCCTTACCTACTACTCCATCTCCATTATCAGTAATCGCTGATGTCTTAGTAACCTCTAGCGATGGACTATTATCTATACTTGTATCGGTAGTGTCATCCTCCGTATTACCATCACTATCATCTCCATCATCTGAAGTGTCCGTTACATTGTTACTCTGACCTGGACTACTTCCTGTTACTAAAACACTGTTGCTAACGCCTCCTGTATCCAAGGCTGCCTGGGTAATGGTATAACTCGCCGTATAGGTCGCTGTCTCGCCTACCGTTAACGTGCCTTGAGCTGAAGAAGCTGTCGAACTATTAAAGGTTGGTCCTGCTGTTAAACTAAGCGGTGAACCATCTCCATCCAATAAAGTGTCGGTTAAGCTTACTCCGCTTAGGGTTACATTACCCTTATTCTCCACTGTAATGGTGTAAACTATCGTATCCCCTAAATCTGTCGAACCACTTGTGTTATTGTCGATGACTGATGCTGTCTTAGTTGCTTCGATAATTGAGCTTTGATCTATCTCAACTACTGTCTTATCGTCAGTCGTATTTCCATCACTGTCATCACCGTCATCTGAAGTATCGGAAACGTTATTACTATTACCAGGACTACTAGCGACGGCATAAACTGAATTTAGTACATCTCCAGAATCGACACTTTGTTGATCAATAACAAAAGTTGCAGAATAAGTTGCCGACTCACCCACCAATAATGTCCCTTCAGCAGAGCTTAAGGATGAGGAAACAAAGTCAGGTCCAGATGTAAGTGTTAATAGTTCAAGATTTTTATCTGTTATAGTATCTGTAATAGTTAAACTACTTAGTGTGACATTTCCAATGTTGTTTACTGTAATTTGATAAACAATTGCATCCCCTAAATCGGTAAGAGAATTAGAATTATTGTCTGTTACAATTGCTGTTTTTGTTATATCAATAATAGGAGAAAAATCCATTTCAACAACTGTTGGGTCATCGGTTGTGTTTCCGTCACTATCATCTCCATCATCTGAGGTATCAGAAACATCATTTATTTGGCCAGGACTACTCGCAATGATTTGAACTTGATTATAAATTGCCCCTGAGTTTGCAGCTGCTTGTTGAATTACATAACTAGCGCTATATGTTGCAATTTCGCCTATGTTAAGTGTCCCAGATGATGATCCTTGTGAGGCTGAAACAAAATTTGGACCATTTGTTAGTGTTAAGGTATTTGACGAATTATCAGTTAGTATATCGGTCAATGTTATTGAAGACAAAGTAGTAGCTCCATTATTTGTAACTGTGATTACATAATTTATAGTATCTCCGACATTGATAAATCCATCTCCTTCATCAAAAACAGAGGCTGTTTTTTCAACATTAATTTTTGCTTGTGATGTAATAATTACTTCAGTAGGATCATCTGTTGTATTTCCATCTAAATCATTTCCATCATCACTTACATCGATAACATCATTAGTTCCAAATTCACTGCTTCCAGTTGCTGTGGCAACATTTGAAATACTTCCAGAATCATATGCTTGTTGTGTAACAATGAAGAAAGCAACATAAGTTCCAATTTCACCATTAAGTAAGTCTCCTTCTGTTGATCCTTGACTACCTGATACATAATAGGGCCCATCAGATAATGCAATCACATTTCCATCACCATCTTTTAATACATCTTCTATTGTAATTCCATTTAAAGGAGCATTACCTGTATTTTCAACTGCAATACTAAACCTAACGGTGTCTCCAACGTCAATTTCACCATCACCTCCATCAACAACAGTAAATGTTTTGGTGACTTCTATTTTAGTTTGGGGTGTCATGACTGTAATTGTTGGATCGTCGACAGTATTCCCATCTGAATCATCTCCATCATCTGAGGTATCTGAAACATTACCTGTCTGGCCAATGGCATCAGCTGTTACAGTTACAGTATTACTGATAAATTGAGCATCATAAGCTGTTTGATCAATTATAAATTGTGCTGTATAAATAGCTGTTTCTCCAATTAATAGCGTTCCTAAAGCAGATCCTGCAGATGTACTTATCCTGGCTGGATTTGCTGTCAAGGATAATTGAAATCCTGTTGAAGTAGTTATAATATCGTTAAATGATATATTATCAACCTGGGTATCTCCCGTATTTACAACAGTTATTGTATAAGTTACTATATCGTCTTTATCTGTTCTTCCATCAGAATTTGTGTCATTTACCTGTGCTGTTTTAGTAACTTCTATAGATGGATTTGTAACAAAATCGGTAATAGTAGCGTCATCCTGTGTGTTTCCATCAGTATCGTCCCCATCATCCGAAGTATCAGTAACATTATTAGAATTTCCTGGTGATGAAATAGTAGCCAAGACTGAGTTTCTAACTCCAGCTGCATCTATTGCTAATTGTTCAATAATATAATTTCCAATGTATGTTTCTGTTTCCCCATAAACTAGTAATCCTTGCGCATTTCCATGAGTAGAGCTGGAATAATTGGGCCCTGAAGATAGGTTTAAGACATCGGAGGTGAGATTAGTGAAAGTTTCTGCTAAATTAAGTCCTGTCAAATCCTGGCTCCCTGTATTTTCAATTCTTATTGTATAGTTTATCCTATCTCCTAAATCAATAACTCCATTTCCATTTAAATCATTTGTGGTATATGTTTTGGTAACTTCTATAGATGGTAATTCGGGAATATCAATCACGGTTGGATCATCTTCACTATTGCCATCATTATCATCACCATCATCAGAAGTCTCCGTAACATTATTTGATAATCCACCAGCACTTCCTACGGCGTAAATTGAATTTGAAACTAACCCGCTATTTGCTGTTGCATTTGTTATGGTATATACTGCAGTGTATGTAGCAACTTCTGATAATTGTAAAATTCCATCTGCAGAACCAAGCGAGCTTTCTATAAGTGTGGGCCCGCTGTCTAAATTCAAAGACACTCCATTACCATCAACCATTGTGTCTGTCAAGGTGATATTATTGATAAGTAAGTTCCCTACATTTTCAAGTCTTATTGTAAAGGTTATCCTATCACCTGGAGAAATCATTCCATCTCCATTATCAAACGTTATTGTCCCTGTTTTTGTTAATTCCATTTCGGGATCTGGAACTAAATCAATTATTGTTGGATCATTTTCTGTATTCCCATCAGTATCATCACCATCATCTGCCAAATCAACAATATCATTTGAGTTACCTGGGCTTGAGGTTGTAACAGTTGCTATGTTACTAATAAATGCTGTTGAAGCGGAAGCACCTGAAATTGTGTATGATGCCGTGTAAGTCATAACTTCATTAGGCCTAATTACCCCTTGTTGTCCTGAAACACTTCCTATTGTATAAGCCTTTCCACCCATACCGCTATGAGCCGAACAATAGTAATTTAGGGCTGGTGTACTTTCTACAACATAAATTTCAGTGTAAGCTCCAGCATTACCTGGAGTTCCAGCCATGGTTACACTTGTTGTATATGAAGAACCTGAATTATGGGTTCCGTCTGAGGTTGTGCTTAAATTTAAAGGATGAGAGCTATTTGAAGCATTTGACTGATTGAATCTATAGGTATACCCTTTTTGAAGAACGAGTTCTTTTTGGGCTACTCCGTCAATAAAATATTTATTTGATCCATCTACTTGAGCCACTGTAACAGTTAAGTTTACAGTAGTTGGACTCAAGGTCTGGGAATAATATGATGGCCCATTTAATTGGGAGGACAAATCAGTACCAATTCCATCCGAGAGGTAGTCAACTAAAGTAGGTGTTGTAAGGTTTACATTTCCTTTATTATGAATATATATATTATAATTAATAATATCTCCCAAATCATTTTGCCCATTTCCATTTACATCTGTAACTGTAGCAACTTTAGTTACCTCCATGGATGGTAATGCATTAAAGTTTGTTTGAGTGGGATCATCTGTTGTATTTCCATCATTATCATCACCATCATCAGAAACATCTGATGCATCATTAGATCTACTTGGACTACTACCCGTTAAAGAAACAACGTTTGAAATAGAGCCTGAATCAAAGTCGGATTGTGTGATTAAATATTTTGCAGTGTAGCGGTCAATATTATCTACGCCTATTAAATTATCCGTGTCAATTGTATTGGTAACCGTGTAAGTTGTCAATGGACCTTGAAGAGGTACGCCATTCACCCATCTCCATCCTCCTTGTGGTTCACTAAAGTCATATGCATCAGGGTCCTGAGAAAGACCAATCCAATGTGGGTTACTATTAATAAAATCATCCCAATCTGGCTCTTGGTCTCTAATCCAACCCCACTCGTGGGATGAATCTACAACAAGAAGATATCCACCCAAAGACTCAGCAGTAGCTTTAGCAACATCCCAGGTTACATCTGAACTTGACACAAAATAGGTATGTCCTTCAAAAGTACCATTTAGTCTAATAAAACCTGCCTGAGAAGTTCTTCCATCATCAAATTCTATTAAGTACTTATAAGATCCTGAGTTAGGCCTGTCAGCAGTTCTAACATCATTGGATGAAATATAAAAATAACCTCTTGAATTTGAGTTACCTGTATCGTTAGGTTCATTATTTACCCAAATATCACTTCCTAATTTTTCTTCTTTTTTACCATCAAGCCATTTCCACCCACCAGCAGGTTCAGAGAAATCAGGATCTGTATTATCTTGATATAGTCCAACCCAATACCAGGAATTTGGTAAAACTGAATTTAGAAATTCTCGTTCTCCAGGAGTAGTTATATTAGCAAGATATCCGCCGATTGAGATTGCAACATCTCTTTGATTTGTCCAAGATACTGTATTGTTATTTCGCATATAACTATGTCCATCATATGCACCAACATAAGAATAACCAGCTTGAACTGTTCTTCCATCATTGAATTCGATAAGTCCCGCAACAGCACTTGAATTAGGTAAAGATCTGTAAAAGCCAGTTCTTTTATATTGTGCATAATCATAGCCAGCATCACTTTTTGGATATGTACGTTCCCATTTACCATTTGCTGTAGAGGTGAAATCTACTGCTCCGACACCCAAATTTGTTGTAATTGTTTTGGTGGTTGACTGATATGTTAAAGGAACCGTTAGAGAAAGGGTATTACCATTTCCATCAGTTAAAATATCTTCAATGGTAGGATTTTCAACAGGGACATTACCCTTGTTTTGAACACTGACATAATAATCAACTATATCTCCCACCCCATTTACTCCATCACCGTTATCGGTAATGGAAGCTATTTTGGTGATTTCAATTACTGGATTCACAGTTGCAAGTATTGTTTCTACTTGCGAATTATTGTTGACATTATTTGAATTTGTTGAAGAACTTCCTGTGACGACTACATTATTTATTACACTCCCGGCGTTCAAATCAGATTGAGTTATTGTATATGAAGTGGTATAAGTTGTTGACCCTCTGATTAACAATGTAGTTGATGATGAACCCGAAGAGGAATTTAATGAAGAAAGAGGTTCATTCAACGTAAGAGTATTCCCGTTAGCATCAGAAATAGTATCAACTAAAATTAAAGACGAGATTTTCATGTCTCCAACATTTGATACAAGTATTTCGTATACAATTATATCTCCTACATCATTAATAGTATTGCCATTAACATCTTGTACCTCTGCTGTTTTGGTTACTCTAATCTTTGGATTTACATCAAACGCTGTGTCTGTTATATCATCTGTTGTATTTCCATCGGTATCATCTCCATTATCAGAGGTGTCAGATACATTGTTTGAATTTGTTGGAGAAGAGGCAACAGCAGATATAGTGTTATAAACACCTCCCGCATCAATTGATTGCTGAGTAATTGTAAAAGTTGCTTCATAGGTTTCTGTTTCTCCAACTGCTATTGTGCCAGAGGTAGTACTTGCATCCGTCGAGGAGGAATACGACGGTCCAGATGAGAGGGTTAAACTCTCTCCAAAATAGGTTGTCATTGTATCTGTAAACGTTAAACCACTGAGTTCAACATTTCCGGTATTTTCTGCCGAAATTGTATAAATTATAATATCCCCTAAATCTACTTTAGTGTTCCCGTTAACATCCGTTGTAGTAAACTGTTTTGTTAATTCTAGCCCAGGAGTTGCATCGGTTAAATCTGTGGAGATTTCATTTGTTGCTGTCACGTTATTTGAGAGTCCGGAGCTACTTCCCAAAATCAATATGGTATTTGAAACACCGCCTGAATCAACGTCTGATTGGGTAATGGTGTAGGAGGCTGTAAAACTAACAACCCCTGCTACATCTAAAGATACTGATGTTGAACCCGAAGTGGCACTCAAAAATGATATTGGGTGATTATAACTCAGACTTGCCGAATTATAATCAGTTAATGTATCATCTAATGTTAATGAGTTAACTGTTGTATAGCCAGTGTTTGATACCACAATTGTGTAGGTAATAATATCTCCAACATCGTTTACCTCTGAATTATTTACATCCTGAACAGTTGCTGTTTTAATTACCTCAATTGTAGATGTTGATGCCAAAGAAATTATTGTTGGGTTCTTTTCGCCATTGGTAAGATCGCCATCATCAGAGGTCTTAGAAACAACCGTAGAACCATCAGGATCAATTCCAGTAAACGTAGCTGTATTTGATAAGAACTTACTGTCAACGTCATCTTGAGTAATTGTATAGCTTGCAACATAGGTGTCAACTGATCTTGCTTCTAGTATTTCATTATTATCTATTGTGGTGGTTACTGTGTCTACATCAACAAGGTAAGATGGTGTTTTGGAATTATATGTATATATCAATCTTGTTGGAGAATTGCCTTTTTCTAATTGTGCTCCCCAAAACCTTCCACCATAACTTCCATTATAAAGCGGTGTAAATCCTACACGATAATTCCCTGCTGTTCCTGATGTAAATGTATAATGATACCTAGCCCAGCCATTATTATTATTATTATCACTTCGAACCCAACTTGTTATTGGCTGGTATGAGGAGAAAGTATCTGATCCGAACCAGGGCCTATAGACAAACCTTATTTTGTCGTAGTTATTTGATGAATTTACATACGAAGATGAATAAGCAGCTGCATAAACTGAAACTGTATACTCTGTATTTGCCTCAAGTACTACATCTTGAAAAACATAACGATCAGCTACTGCATTATTATGTATTCTTGAATACATATGAACTCTTCGATCTGTACCAGCATATACGTAGGGTGATCTTGTGGTTCCTAAACCATTTGTGGTGAAAACGTGATCTACCTCACTGTAAGCCCTACCGCTTGATGTATCAAAATAGTATTCTATTCCTGGGGGATAACCCCATTCATTTTCAGGATAGCCAGTGATGCTACCTTGTTCATTCCATTCATTATCAGTATCATCAATGCGATTTGAGTAAGTAAATAAATTATTGGTCGGCTCTTGAGTTGTGATGGTTGCAGTAGTAGAGACATAGGCAACAGTCGAATTTAATGAGCGGGGATTGCCTAGACCATCCGTTAGAGAATCTAAAATTGTCGATGAAGTTAATTTAGTATTCCCTGTGTTTGTTACAACAATAGTATATTCAATTATATCTCCAACACCATTAAGACCATCGCCATTTACATCGCTTACCGTAGCAGTTTTAACAATAGTTACAGATGAAATTTTACTAATCTCTACAATTGTCGGATCATCCTCGGTATTCCCATCTGTATCATCTCCATCATCTGAAGTATCTGAAACAATTCCACTAGATCCGTTAGCCGAAACATAAAACTGATTAATAAGCATTCCATCATCAACATCTTCTTGTGCAATTGTATGCTCAAATTCGTATTCTACCTTTGCCCCAGGAGATAATACAGTAGACTCCCCTGGCATTGGAACATAACTGCCATCCAAAGCTTTCCATCCTCCTCTTTGTTGATCAGCTTGATAAGCTGTGTTATTTTCTTGATAAACTCCCGTCCATATCCAATTATTTGTAGGAATAACACTTCTTATATAATCCCATTCCTCTTTGGTATTAGGTACCCATAGATACCCTCCAGCTGCCTGTGCGTTATTTCGATGAGTAGTCCAGTCCCAACCAGTTGTCTCAATATAATATCGATGACCATTGTAAGTATAAGGCCCATAATTATCGAAATGCGAAGAGGTTGGCCTATTATCAAAATTGGTAAAGTTTTCAGGTTCAACCTCTATCATTGACCAATAGCCATTACCTATTGGATAATCTGAAATATCATTGTCATGCTGAACCCTTAAAGCATCTAGACCATTTCGATTTGGAAGACCACTAGGCCAATCTACATATGCAAGAGTATTGGTTTCGATATTTACTGGTAATGGATCACTTGGTGCTGAATCTGTATTTGACCAGGTATACACATATCTTGTAGGTATAGGCCCTTCTTCTAGTTGTGCTCCCCAGAATCTTCCTCCATTACTTCCAGCGTAGGGAGGATCGATCCCAACTCTATAAGTTCCTGCGGCACTTGTTGTAAAAGTGTATGAGTATCGTTTCAAATTCCATGCTCCATAAGTTTCAAATGTGATGTAGTCGGAAAAAGTATCTGATCCACCAGGGGGTCTATAAACAAACCTCATCTGGTGATTTATTACTGCATTATCATGATTAGAATCCCATGCAGATGCGTAAACGGATACGGTATATTGAGTGTTTGCTTTCAGGGTAACATCTTGATAAAAATATCTCCCCTCTATATTGTTATCATGAATTCTTGCGTGTTCTCCAGATCTGCTATCGCCTGAATTATTATTATTTTTAGTTAAACCAGCACCATTTGTGGGAAAATTGTAATCAACATTGCCATAACTATCACCACTCGCAGTGCTAAAATAATAGGGTTCATTTTTTGGATGCCCATATGAGTTTAGGGCACTTCCCCAAACATCACCCTCTTCAGACCAATCATAATCAGTATCATCCATATGCTGAGAATACGTAAATAAGTTTGAATTATCTCCAAGAGTAAATGAAGCTGTATCTGTAATTTGCTCACGAATCTGTCCTGTAGAGTCCTCCAGAGTATCTGTAATTGTAAAACTTTTTAAATTAGTACGCCCTGTGTTTTCAATTGTAATTTTATAGGTAATAACATCACCAACATCATTTAACGAATTTGAATTTTCATCACTAATCAAAGCTATCTTTGTTACAGTCAACTCATCTAATGCATTTAATGACACTATTGTTGGATCATCTTCGGTATTCCCATCGTTATTGTCATCATCGGCACTAACATCAAAAATTTCCCCTGAGATACCCCCTGGTGAAGTAAATGAGCCTGTAATGGTAACTTGATTTGAGAGCTCTAGTGCGTTATCCAACATTTCTTGAGTAATCGTAAGTTGGCCTGTGTAAATTGCGCTTCCACCTGATGGCAATGGGGCTGATCTAGGATCAGCAAATCCTGTCGATGTTGCAGTGGATGAAACACGGTTATTATAGGTATATGTTAGCCTTGTAGGGGTACCACCTTTTTCTAATTGTGCTCCCCAAATTCTTGTATAACTATTAGTAAAATAAGGGGCTGAAAAACCAACACGATATGATCCTGCGTTACCTGTTGTGAATGTATGATGATATCTGGTCCAGCCAGAATCATTGTTAGCGTTTTGAGTTGATACAGGTCCAGTTACACGATTGTAATCTCCATATATATCTACTCCACCAGGGGGTCTATGGACAAATCTTAATTTTTCGTGATCATTAGTAGTATCGAAATAGGTGTTGTTTGGTGCAGCTGCATATACTGATACAGTATATTCGGTATTTGCTTCTAGACTAACATCTTCGAAAACATAATAAGTTGCAACGTTTTGGTTACTAATTCTTGAATACTTACTAACTTTTGGATCTGTACTACTATATTGGTAAGGTGATCTTGTAGTTCCAAAACCATTAGTAGTAAAAACGTAATCTACCTCGCTATAAGACACTCCGCTTGATGTATCAAAATAGTAGTCTACTCCAGGAGGATAACCCCATTCGGCCTCTGGATATCCATTATTACCATTTTGTTCATTCCACTGGTAGTCACTATCATCAACACGATTTGAGTAATAAAATAAATTTTCTGTTGATGTGATTACTGTCTGTGTTGAGGATGAGGACCAATCAAGTGTTAAGTTTTTAGTTTCACTACCGTAGGTATATTGATCATCAACTGATGTAAAAGTGATGGGTAAACCCCCAGTATTTGTTACAACTACTGTATAATTTATAACATCACCAACATCATTAAGCCCATTAGAATTAGTGTCAGACACAATGGCGGATTTAACAACAATTAAGGCAGGATTATAACATCCAACATCATAATTTGAATCCCTATAATCAAAAGTAGAATCAGCATTTAAATCTTGGGGTGTAGTATAACCATCTGTTCCGCTTGTTACTTTTCCTTTACTGTCTTGGGTAACTGGACTACCTCCTAGGATCCCATCTGAATCAGGGTCAGTATAGCCCGCCTCTTCACTATCGCTACACCCATCATTATCTGAATCTAATTCAAAGGCATCGATTGTACCATCAGAATCAGAGTCAATCAAGATGTTTGATTCTGTTGCATCAGAAGCACCATTTAAATCTGAATCAACAAAGCCTTCATCTAAACCATTAATAATTCCATCAAAATTTGTGTCTAATGCTTCATTTCCTGATTCTATAACATCATAAATTCCGTCATTATCAGAATCTAGATCAAGTCCGTTTGGAATACCATCACTATCAACGTCATTATTACATGAGATAGGATCGCTCATTGTAATTGCATCTAATTGAATTGAAGAGTTGACTCCAGGGGAGTAGGCCGAAAATAAAATTGCTACTCTAGTCGTCTGACTGTCAGTTGTAAAGCTAACTGTGTTTGAGGTCCAATCTGCAGTTGGAGTTGAAATGTTATTTACAGCATAGTTTGTATTCATTGACTGAATCTGCAATAGAGTTGCTCCACCACCTGCGTGAGTTGCTACAAACCTTCCTCCCTCTTTATGGAAATATTCTATGTTATATGTTCTGTTTGGGTATACATTTTCAATAACCATAATACGGTCATAGTTTGGATTTGTTCCCAATGTTGATTCATTCCAATATGAAGCATCGTTAGCCGATGCATCATTAGTTAAAAGTTCAATAAAATAAAATCCTTGATATGGAGTAAAAGTAGTTCCTTGTGGTCCTTGACTTGAAGACCATACCTCACCATCTCCATTGACAGAGGTAAAAGGAGGTGCTGTTGATGTATTTGGAAAGGGACTATTTCTATTTGCTGGTGATCCAGGAGGAAATGTTCCAGTATAACTCTCAAATGAAGTTCCATCAAGTAAAAATGTTAAACATTGCTCATCCTGATCTAAAATTCCATCATCGTCATCATCAATGTCTGTAGAATCAGGAATTCCATCTCCATCAGAATCAGTTCCTAAAACAAGAATAGTAGGATCATCTGAAGTATTCCCATCCGTGTCAGTTCCATTATCACTTATATCTTTAACATCTTTTTCTTCAGGAACGGGGTTTCTGTCACTGGTACCTTCAAAAGTGATTTGGTTTCTTATACCTCCAGAATCTATATCGGCTTGAGTAATTGTGTAAGATGAGGTATAAGTAGCGATCTCACCTATAGTCAATGTTCCTAAGCTTGAACCTGCAGTTGAAGAGCTAAATGTTACAGTGGACGACATTGTTCTAGGTAACAAATAGTTATCTGTAAGTGTATCTACAAATGTTAAGTTTTTAATTAAATCTTGGGAAGATATATTCTCAACTGTAATGGTAAACACGGCAATGTCCCCAACATCAGGACCATCTTGATAACCTGTATATGTTGCAGTTTTAGTTACTTCAATTTCAGGAAGATCGCCAAAATAGGATAGTGTAGGGTCATCCTCAGTATTTCCATCATTATCATCACCGTCATCACTTCTATCTTGCTCTTTTACTACTGGATTCCCCTCGACATAAGTATAGCTTGTAGCCGTTGCTGTATTTGAAATCCCTCCACTAGGAATATCAGCGTTTTGGATTGTGTAGGTTGCAGTATAAGTGGCAATTTCCCCTGAAATAAGTGTTCCAGGATTTGAACCATTAGAATTAGAATTAAATGCCAATCTATTTGGGGAAGAAAAAGCATCTAATGACAAAGAATTACCATCAAAATCTGAAATTGCATCTGTTATGAAAATAAAATTTTGAGTAATATTTCCATCATTCTCTAATCTAAATGTGTAAACTAACTGATCCCCAGAAGAAATTAAACCATCACCATCATTATCTATATTTACATATGTTTTGGTGAGATCTAAAGATGAATTTGCAGCAATTAATACATCAGTTGTATCAGAAACAGTATTTGAATCAGTATCATCGCCGTCGTCACTAATATCACTTACATAGATTGTTCCCGCGATATTACTTGCTTGAACAAAAGCACTATTTATTACTCCTCCATTATCCAAAGCAGCCTGAGTAATTGTATAGGCAGCTGTATATGTTTTAGTTGCGCCTGGAGCAATTGTATTGGAATCACTTGAAGTAGGGGAAGCATTAAGAGATAATGAATTTCCGTTGGCATCAGTAAGAGTATCAATAATTGAAAAATTAGTTAGTGATTCTGTCCCCTTATTCTCAACAACTATTGTATAATTTATTATGTCTCCTATACCTGTTTCTCCATCTGAATTCACATCATTAACAACTGCTGTTTTTGTAGCTTCTAACTCTAAAGAACCTGAAAATATATCTATTGTAGGGTCATCTGAAGTATTACCATCTGAATCATCACCATCGTCACTAATATCTGATATTGTTCCAAATAGCGAAGAGGCAGTTACTGATACTGTATTTGAGGTACCTCCCCCATCAATGGAGGCTTGATTAATTACAAAAGTTGCTCTATACTCAGCAGTCTCATTTACTCTCAAAGACCCTTGGTCTGATCCAAGGCTGGAAGTAATAAAAGTAGGTGTGGATGTGAGTGTAAGTGAACTTCCGCTTACAGTTATAAGCTCGTCTTCAAGAGTAACGGATGCTAGGTTGAGATTACCAGTATTTTCAACAATAATTGTGTAAGTTATTGTATCTCCAAGTCCAACAGCCCCATCTCCTTCGTCTGTAATTGTAGATGTTTTTGTGATCTCTATTCCTGGTGTTCTTTCTATCGGTGTTTCAGTCCTATCATCCTCAGTGTTTTCATCAAAATCATCTCCATCATCACTTAAATCTGATACAGATTGATCAGAGGGAGATAATGCAGTAACTGATACTTGATTTGATACTCCACCAGCATCAACATCACTTTGTCTAATGATATATGTCCCTACAAAAGTTGCTATTTCGTTTGGCTTTAAAATTCCAAAAGAAGATCCTTGGTTTGAATTTACAAAACTTGGTCCAGTATCTAGGACCATAGTAGATGTAACAGAAATGTCTGCCAAATCATCAACAAGGGCAATATTATCCAATGTTACATTACTTTTATTCTGAACAAGAATAGTATAATCAATTCTATCAGATAAGGATACTAAACCATCAGAATCATTATCAGTAAATGTTGCTGTTTTAGTTGCCTCAATCAAAAGTTCTGCAGCTACAATAACATCAGTTGGATCACTAGTTTGATTACCATCATCATCATCTCCATCATCACTCGCATCAGTAACATCTGTTGAAGAGCTACCAGGGTTTCGTCCAGATGCTACAACTGTATTTCTAAAACCACCCGAATCAATAGCTTCTTGTGTAATTGTATAAGAGGCAACGTAAGTTGCTATTTCACCAACAATAAGATTACCCTCCGAAGAACCATTTGATGAACTTAAAAAAACCGGCCCAGCATCTAATGATATCGAAGCTCCTGCTAATCCAACAAAAGTGTCATTTAATGAAATTGTGTTAACATTAACATTCCCTTTATTTTCTACTGTGATTGTATAAACTGCAACATCCCCAACTTGTGGATTACTATTAGATGAGACTGAAACAGTTTTGGTAACCTCAAGTATGGGGTTGTAATCCAGTCTAACTTCCGTTGGGTCATTTTCGAAATTTCCATCTAGATCGTCACCGTTGTCACTTGTATCATTGACTGAAACACCATTAAATGCATCAGCTGTAACTACTACTTGATTACTAACAAAATTTGTAGCAACATCATTTGCGTCAACAGTATAACTAGCTGTATAGGTGGCCAATTCTCCTGCCTGTAGACTCCCTTGAGGTGATGATCCTGAAGATGAATTATATGTTGGCCCAGCATCCAATGTTAGAGCTGTTCCATCTCCTCTTGTGAATGAATCTGAAAGTGAAATATTCGAAAGAGAAGAATTTCCTGTATTTAAAACCGTAATAGTAAATACAGTTATATCTCCAACACCAGGCAGAGTGTCACCATTATCTACAAGTACTCCTGTTTTAGTTACTTTAATCCCCGGATCAACGGTAAAGACTGTCCTTGTTTTATCATCAACCAAATTCCCATCACTATCATTTCCATCATCACTAACATCAGAAATATCATTTGTGTTTCCTGGACTACTTGCAGTAACAGTAACGGTATTTAAAATACATCCCGAATCAATTTCTAATGCCCCTATAGTGTAGGTAGCAGTGTAGGTAGCTATTTCTCCTGGAATTAAACTCCCTTGAGAAGACGACCCACTGTTTGAATTCCATGTCGGTCCTGAGTCTAGAGAAAGAACTTGAGATTCATCACAATTGGTCAATAAATCTACTAGAGTAATATTCGAAAATTCAATTTGACCTGTGTTTTGAATTTTTATAGTGTAAATAATAATATCATTTTCACCAGGCTCACCGTCTCCATCATCAATTCTAGTGAATGTTTTTGTTGCCTCAACTTGCTTATCAATTGTAAGAAAAGTAAATGTAGCATCATCCAAAGTATTTCCATCATCTTCAATTCCATCATCTGAGATGTCAGAAACATCATTTGAATTTCCAGGAGAACTTGCTGTTGCTTCAATAGAATTATAAACAAAACCTGAGTTAGCTGCATTTACCGATATCGTATAAGCTGCAGTGTAAATAGCGATTTCCCCAACTTGCAATGTCCCTGCGGAGGATCCTAATGAAGAAGATGAAAAAACTGGAGGATTATCAAGTGATAAATTATTCCCATTCCCATCTCGAAAGGTGTCACTTAATGTCAAATTTGACAAGGTAACATTTCCATCATTTACAATTCTAATTGTATAATTGATAATGTCATTTGGATCATTTAAACCATTCCCATTCACATCCTGGACAGAAGCACTTTTAGTTACCTCCAATGATGGAGTTGTTGTTATTGTTGACTCGGTACAATCGTTAGTCGTATTTCCATCAGTATCTATTCCGTTGTCAGCAGTATCAGTAAATTGCCTTTCAGAATGAACTCCATTTACTTGAACGTCTAAACAATTTCTTAGTCCACCTGAATCGACAGCTCCCTGTTGGACATTATATACTGCTTTATAAGTAGCTGTTTCACCTACGAGTAATTCTCCATTGGTAGAACCTTGGTCAGATGAAACAAAAATTGGTCCTGGAGGGGTAAATGGAGCTACTAGTGCTAAAGTATTATTATTGTAATCTTGAAGAATATCAAATAATGCTATCGACTCTAAATCTTCTTCTCCATTATTGTAAACTGTAATTATGTATTCTAATTGGTCTCCCAAACCTATTGAACCATCACCATCATTATCAATATAGTTTTCAAGTTTAGTTCCTTCTACATTCGTTACAATATTTCCTATTATTATTTGTGTTGGATCATTATTAATATTGCCGTCAGAATCATCACCATCATTTGAGATATCAACAACATTATTTGTATTCCCAGGGGTACTACCAGTTCCTGTAACAGTTAAACTAATCCCCCCTGCACTAACGCCAGCAGAATCGAAGGTATAAGTTGCAACGTAAGTGGAAATTTCGCCAGCTGTTAGACTTCCTTGAGGTGAAGAGCCAGAATTACCAACAAAAGTAATCATAGAACTTAGTGATAAAGCTGTACCGTCTATTCCAATAAGGGTATTAGTTATTGTGAAGTTTGAAATAGTAATGTTGCTGATATTCTCAACCTTCGTTGTAAAAACAACAATGTCTCCTGAACCTACAGAATTATCGCTATCATTTACTATATCTGAGTGAGTTGTTATGTCAAGAATTGTACTTTGAGACCATGAAAAACTAATAAAAGAGAATATGAAAAAAAAAAGAATTCTATATTTTATCAATTTTGACATTTTATTGTTTAATTCAGTAATTAAATTTATTGAAATACTATCGCTTTACTTTGATTTAGCCATTGGTTTATTACTTTTGCAGTATAAATGCAGTGAATGATGCCTGTTTTTTTTTAATCCACTTGACCAAAAATCTTATTTAATTAACTCCTCTTAAATCTTAAAAAGATCGTTAGAGTTTTTATTTATTAAACGATAGGTAAGGAGTAAGGGGTTTCGAGATTGAGTTTTCTTTTTGCAGTTCTAAACTCACAATAATTCACACTGATTCATCTTCCATTCCATATTTGACTGACCAGACGCTAACCAAACTTCACCAATTAGAATTAGACCGAAGAAAAAATATAGTGCATTCTTTAGCATTATTAAATATATTAAATTTCTGAGGATTTCTTTGTCTGAGTTAATTCATTAAAAGATGAAGTTGTGCTGCATCTTTGAATAATAGGGGGAGCTAGCGCAACCGCTACACTTCATTAACATTTTAACCCTGCACGATGAGTGAGGGGTTTTTTCTTGCCCATAATTTTTAAAGAGATTTCTCGACTTCGCTCGAAATGGACATAGGGTAGTCACTTCGACCGCATAGATTCACTTCGACCGTAGCGGAGAAGTCCAAGACTTGATCGATTTTTAAACTTTACATAACGATTTATAAACACAGACTAATCTTATCGATTGTAGTTTTATAGAGGACTATAAATCAATACTACGTTATTTATTTTAGTCAAAAATTGTCTCTAAAAGGGTGGTCTTATCAGCTACCCTTTTTGTATGCTATAAGACTGCGAATTTTGATGTAATCCAAAAGCCATTTCCTATTTTACTGTCTGCTGTTTATTCGCATGTACCCTATTTTGTAAATAAAACTTTACATTTTGATTTTTTTAGCTTACTTTTGTCAAGTAAACTTTACAATATGAAAGCAGAAAGAAAAAAACGCATTTTGCAATTAGCCCTTTGGACGTGGACATGGGTAGCGACCCTTGCCCTTGCTACATTTGGTCCCATCTTCTTATGGAAGGAGAATAAAACCCTAACAATCACTGCCATTATAGTAAACTTGATTAATGGAGGGTTAATGGTTTTAGCCAATGTGAAAATGTTTCGCCAATATGATGAACTTGAACAAAAAATCCATGCCGAAGCCATGGGATTAACCCTAGGAGCAACGGTTGTAGTTGGCTTGACTTATTCGCTGCTAGATCAGACTAATTTAATTCAAAGTGATGCAGAAATAAGTGTATTGATCTTCTTTGTAGGGATTACTTATTTGGTAACTCTTCTCATCAACAGAAAAAAATATTTGTGAAAAATAAAGTACGTCAATTGCGCAAAGAGAAAGGTTTAACACAAGAACAACTCGCAGAAATTATAGGCGTTTCACGCCAAACAATTAACGCTATCGAAAAAGAAAAGTTTGATCCTAGTTTACCCACTGCTTTTAAAATGGCGAGAATATTTGGAACCCCAATAGAAAGCTTCTTTTATTATGATTAAAAGAGTCGGTATTTAACACCGGATTTGTATCTTGATTTTGAATAAGATTAAGGAAAAAATATATCTATGATACTTAAAGACGAGCCGCGCTTAGACCCTGCCCTTAAAACAGTTTTAAAAAAAATTGGTCTAGACGGGGAAGCACTAGATCCAGCTGTTAAATTAACAGATTCCAAAGAAACTAAACTGGCTTATCTCAGTGCGACAGAACCCTTATATCAAGCACTTTCAGATATTGTTTTTAAGCCTTTGGCTTCGCCTAAAAACATAAAAGAGGAGACTCAAATCATTAAAGGAGAGGATGAAAATAACATCACACTTTATATTAGTCGGCCTAAAACAGCTACTCAATCACTTCCGGCAGTTTTGCATCTTCACGGCGGTGGAATGTCCCTTTTAGCTGCGGCAGATCCCAACTATGTTCACTGGAGGCAAAACTTAGCCGCAAAAGGCCTTATTGTGATAGGAGTAGAATTTAGAAATATCGCTGGTGTAAATGGAAATTATGCTTTCCCCGCGGGACTTAACGATTGTTACAGTGCTTTAAAATGGCTCTATCAACAAAAGAAAGCACTGGGCATTTCTAACATCATTGTATATGGAGAATCTGGAGGAGGAAATCTAACTCTTGCTACCACTTTAAAAGCAAAAAAGGATAATGCATTGCATCTAATAGATGGCGTTTTTGCGCAATGTCCGTATATCTCAAATCACTATGGAAACCCAGTAGAAAGCAATCTTTACTCTTTAATAGAAAATGACAAATACCTTATCAACAACGCGTCAATGAACATTATGGCCGCTTTATATGATGGCGTCTCAAGCAAAAATCCTTTAGCTTGGCCTTATCATGCAACGCAAGAGGATTTAAGTGATTTACCCCCGCATGTTATTTATGTGAATGAACTCGACCCATTAAGAGACGAGGGGATTGTTTATCACAATAAATTAGAGAAGGCCAAAGTAAAAAGTGATTTAACGATACTAAAAGGCACTGTTCATGCAGCAGAAGGGCTTTTCCCCGAACAACTGCCAAAAATTCATCAACAGGTACAAGAAGACATCAAGCACTTTGCAGAAAATGTAAACAGTAGGTTTTCTGTTTAATTCCAATAAACCTCAAGGTACAAAAGCTTGTATTCACTATTTATTTCCTTCCCAGACAAATCAAATTTTTCCATTGTTATTGCTAAATTTCCATTAAATTTGCATCGTACAATAAGAGAATAACAACAGCTGTATTTTGTCAATATTGTAATTTTTGACTCAAATCAATGTAACCAACCATTGTTAACTTCTGTAATCCCTTATAAATAGTACAATAGGTCCTATAGCTCAGTTGGTTAGAGTAGCTGACTCATAATCAGTTGGTCCCTGGTTCGAGCCCAGGTGGGACCACCAACAAAATTAAGCCTTCACGTAAAGTGGGGGCTTTTTTTATTTATAAAAGTCATAAAAAAGTCATATCAGCACTATATTTCATTTGTCGATTAACACCAGTAAAACCCTCTAAATCTTTAAAAGACGTCAGATAATGAAAACAAGCTACCGTTTCAAGTCCCTTTAATACTTTTAGCATACTGGCACTCTAAGGCAGAAACTCCAAAATCATTTGATGTTTTATGTTTTGTTTTATTTGTTCCCACAATAATTTATTTTGTGACTCTAGGATAGAGATCAAACAATTCCTTTTTATAGTATCAGGGTTTGTCAGATTATTAATTAGTAATAGTGCTATACCTTACTTAAAATCTTATTGATTTTGTAATTATACAACTCAAATAACATTGGATATTTTTCAACATATATTTTCAATTGTGATAATTCCTTAATATTTTTTTCTTTTTCATAATTTGAAATTAAACAGTCTAGAGGTTTAAAGGTTTTCATTTTTTTATCGGCAATGAACTCGTAATAATTTAATAATGTTTTACAAGTCCAATCTATTGTTGAGGACCATACATATTAACGAACAAAGCGTGTATGTTAGGGTAGTAAGTAAGGACATCATCTGCATTTTGGAGTGGAGAAGCAGAGGATAAACCGGTGGGTTGTGATCCATTTGCAAAACCATGATAAGCTGTACTTAACACAGCAAAAAACTCTGCAACATTATATAATTGATAAGGTGCACAATTTTGACCATTTGCATCACAAGTATTTTGAAAACCTGGTACATATCCAAATTGTGTCTGCCATTGAGTTCTTGCAGTGTCAAAGGATTGTTGTACGATATCTCGATCTGTTTCATTAAGAAAGTTTGCATCAAATCCATGTGCATATTCATGAAAAAGAGTTGGTGCAGGAGTATCTGGAAATATGATAACACCAACTGAATTATCATATAAAGCATAACCGTCAGCGTAAATTTGTTGATAAGCTTGTGGCCAAATAGTTGATTTCAAATTCTCTTGTTGACTTTGATAAACTTGGATAATAGAACTTGATGAAGCTGCGGAAATACAACTATTCCATAAACTTTGCATCTGACTTTCTTGTACAGAGACTGAATAATCTGAATTACCATTATAGACCCATAAATTAGTACCCTCTATTTGTAATGTACGGGGTCGATCAATAAAATTAATTGTTATCAAGTCCGTAGAATTGGGGTCAATATCATTAAAATTGCTCTGAATTGTCTGACCGATTTTTGATACTATATTAACTTGGGGATTACTAGATTCATAAAAATCCCAGTAAGAATTTTCACTCTCAAGGGGCAATATAGTTATGTTAATAAGACCATCTTTTGAGGATGTTATTGTTAAATTAAATTCCCCTTGACCATTAACATTTATATAACCAGGAGCATTATCTTGATTGTAGGTATTTCCAGTTGTAGAAGATGTTGAACTATCAATTTCACTAAAAGCTGCAGTCACTGTTTTTGCTTCGTTAATTGACACCTCTATTGGATTTTGAGTAGAAGAAACATTTCCAGACCAAGATGAAAATGACCAACCATCTGAAGCATTTGCCGTTAATCGAATCACACTCCCTGAAGTATATTCAGTAGTTGTTTTACCTGCAGATATAATTTCTTCAGACACTGTTCCAGAACCTGTTATTGAAACAGTTAAAGGGTATTTCCTTTTTTCAAAATTAGCAGTAATGGTTTGATTTGAATTAACGGTAATGGAAAGCGGATTATCCGTTGAACCATTTGACCAGTTGACAAATACGTATTCAGAATCAGGAGTTGCGGTAATTGATACAGATTGACCTTGATTGTATGAACCCCCAGGAGAACTAACACTTCCACCTGTTCCAGAACTTACAGTTAATGTGTAACTAATAACAGGATCTGTAACTGCAGGACTTTCTTTTCCACAGGAAAGAATAGATAACAGTATAAGTGAACTTAATATAAATCTCATAGGATAATTTAATCACTTAAATATAGTTAAAAATTTGATCCCTTTATATCTAACAGAAGTTAACAGGGTTTTTTGGGTTCCTTGATGTTTTCTGATTTTTTCCTGATATAGATATAGATGTTTTTTTAAATAATAATACTCAAAAACCAAAATCAATTGGTTCGTTTAGACTATGGCTCGCTGTTTGAATTTTTGGACAAACATAAGGCATGAGTTTAATCAACAATTCTATCCTTTCCTTAGGGTCAAGTTTTTCAAAATGAGACTGCACCTGAGAAATTTCATCAAACACTAATTCTTTCAATACCGCTCTGACTTCTTTAGTCAATCGATTTGGAGTTCCTTTTTTTCTGCCTCCGTATTTTACTGCTGCAACTGTTTCCATCTACTTTCTACTATTTTAGATTAATTACTTTGTTCTAACTCGTTTAATAATCTTGACCTGCAATAAGCCGAAACAGATAAATTGTCTGACAATGCCAAAGCAGTTAATTTCTGTTTGTCCGAAGGCTTAATTCTCAAATTAATTATCTCATCTAAATATTCCATGTGTTGGGTTTTTATATATAACAGCTAAAGCTAGGCCTTGTTATTGACTAATCATAGGGTGTGTTACATACGGATGCATACTGCTGTATATGTGTTACATAAATCTTGAGCAAGGTTCGGGAGAAACTGGGACTCGAACCCTTTTTTATAGTGTCAGATTCTGTCAGATTAACATAACACAGATAGATTTAGTTATCTTTGACATGATGAGAGAATCACTAAAAAACATAACGGTATATTCCCTGAGCCTTTTGTATATAGGGGTGGGGATTAAACATTTTACCGACATGGATTTTTTCCTTGTTATCGTTCCTCCCTATATCCCATATCCCGAATTAATGGTTTATATATCAGGTCTATTTGAAATTGTTTTGGGGGCTTTGTTAATTCCAAGGAAAACTCGAAAATACGGAGCTTTGGGGTTGCTTGCTTTATTGATTGCCGTTTTCCCTGCAAACATTTATTTATTTACCTCTGAGATAGCACAAAACACATTCGGAATCTCAAGACAGGATGCATTAATTAGGCTACCGTTTCAAGTCCCTTTAATACTTTTAGCATACTGGCACTCTAAGGCAGAAACTCCAAAATCATTTGATGTTTTATGTTTTGTTTTATTTGTTCCCACAATAATTTATTTTGTGACCCTAGGATAGAGATCAAACAATTCCTTTTTATAGTATAAGGGTTTGTCAGATTATTAATTAGTAATAGTGCTATACTTTACTTAAAATCTTATTGATTTTGTAGTCATACAACTCAAATAACATTGGATATTCTTGAATAAACTTCTTCAATCTTAACAATTGATCTACATTCTTTTGACTTTTATAAAAAGTAATCAAAAAATCTAAAGGTGGGTGATTAAATCTTTCATGATCAATAACAGTATTTGCTATTCCCGTTTTACAATCACTATATGAGATTTGCCTGATATTATAAACTATTACATCTACTAAAATAAATAAGATAATTGTCTTTAGTTAATTAAATGAGGGTACTCTTCTTCTCGATGCTGAAAACGGAGAATTACTTCCTTGACCACTACTCCTTCCAAAACATTAATTGCATTATTAATAGTAGCATTGTTCTCCCAACTTTTCTTCCCAGCTAATACCTCGGTTAAGTATACAATTAATGCAGCAGAAATCGAGCGAGATGCACTCTCCCAAAAATAACTAGGAGTATGATCTACGGCATAATAATCTATTGTACCAACCTTAAAGATTGGGTGTTTAAAAGTTGTGGGTTTAGCGAAATAAAATCCCATCCCTTCATCGCAGCTTACATCAATGATTAAACTTCCATCTTTTAAACTATCCAACTCATCTTCAATCACAAAATCAATTGGGTCATCAGTATTTTGATATGTTCCATTAATAATTATTTCCGCAGTACTTATCAAATCCATCAATGGACGTTGAGACCCATCGTGCTCAATTATCTTTAAACGTGGTTCATTCGAGCAACCTTTCTCTATACGAACGTATTCTACATCCAATATTTCTTCCCGAACTTCATGATCTGGACGTTGTATACAAATAGTAATATCTCGAAATCCATGTGCTTTTAAGGCGTAGATTGCTCCCCTGCTTACCGCACCAAAACTAAAAATAATCACCTTTCGTTGTTTACCATAATGACCGTCAATCCCTTTCAATTGTAGTGCATGTATAACGGCACTATAACCCGCCATCTCATTGTTTTTATAAAAAGTATGTCTCCCCATTTCACCATTAGATTTCCACACAAACATATCTTCAAAAGCAATAAGAGTTAACTTTCTATCAATAGCTACTTGTGTCATTTTTTCTTGTTGAACACAATGTGTATAGCCCCATAAAACACCTCCTTTCTTCAATGTTTTTAAATCGGATACTACTGGTTTAGTGATAATTACAATCCCAATATCTGATAATAGAGAGGTTCTAGAAGAGACCCCACCCGTTCGTTGAGATAATTCCTCATCAGATATATTGAAGGGTAAACCATATCCTTTTTCAAAGATGAGTTTTTCTAGAATATTGGAAGGTATACGATCCAAATGTTCTGGATGAATAGGTACTCGTCTTTCATCTTCTTTCATTGACGTACCAATAACGCCTATTAGGGGTATTTCCATGGGATAGTTATTATAGTTAAAACACAAGGATATTAGAATCCCTGAGTTTGATCCGTGAGGTTAACAAAAAACGAACAATTGCATCCAGAATCGGTAATGATTCTTTATGGATAAATGAAAAGGATGAAAGAGGACAATATGTACCTACATTTGTAAGGTACATCTATTAAATTGAATAAAGGATATAGACCTTCCTAAAACACAAAATTATAGACATAAAATCCCTCTACAATAATTGAAGAGGATTTTGGGAAAAAAGTATTTCCCCAGTTACAAGAAACCTCAACCTGTAAATACTGATATACTAATCAAATCAAAATATTTAAAGAAAGTATATCAACCCTTCACCTATCTTCATTCTGATACACTTTGATTATTTAACCTCTTAACTGAAGAATTCCCTTTCAAACTATTCTCCCACTCTAATAAATCCTTTTCTGTGATGTATTTTGAATGAGTTGATACTTCTATCATCTTCAATCCTCTATTTCTTCTCCAATCTTCTATGGTTACTCTATCTACTCCATAGAGTTCCATTAAATCCTTTTTACTCAATCTTTTTTCCATAAACTTTAATCTCCTCTTTTTCTAAAAGTTCTCTAAACTTCTTATCATACATTTCTCTATCTCCTGATATTCTGTACTTCTCAAGTTTATGAGATAAATTTTTAATCAAGACAGACTTCTTCTTTAATAGTTCTACCATATGTCTTGCTTGTTCATCCGTTATCTTTTCTTTCATATTATTTCCTTTCAGAGTATTTTTAAAAACAGTAATAACCTCGTACTTGAAATACTTAATCAGTTCGAGGTTGATACTCTTTATTTTAAACTTTTCTTTTATTTAAAACTAACTACTACTTCACAATTAGATATAGTGAGTCCATTAAGGGAAATTCCCTTTTAAAAAACTATTTCCATTTTTCAGTTGAATCTAACAGACACTCAAACAAGAATTCAACCTATCTGCATTTTTACGAGTTCAGACCTTTCTTCTTTACCTCTCGGAACACTAATGACTGGTTTTACCTATCGGTGAGTGTTGGTCATTATTGGGTACTTCCCCCATGTGTCAGGTGTAGTATCTCGGTAGATTAAGTATTTCTTAAAGTAATCTACAACTCAGTAGAACAATTGGTTCTATATATAAGTATTAGAAACTTTAGAAAACGTAAAAAAATGTGAGAAAAAAGATGAAAATAACTTCTGCCAAATCTAACAGAAGTTGTTAATACTCTATTTTAGTACCCATAAACTTTTGATAGTACCCAAGAGGTACTTAATTTAGTACCCAAGGGTGCTAATATTTATTATAGATTATTGAATATCAATATATAATAATATGGTATTGGTACTGGAGGCACCACATTTTAACTCCGTAAGCCATTGATTTACAGGGTCATATTGTTATAATTGTAAGACTGAAGAGTATGGAAAATAAAATAATACATCAAGTCGTTGTTTTGATAATTATTGTCATTGCTATTATTCTTTCAAAATTCGTAATTTAATACCCATGAAAAACTTTTTTGAATTTGATTTTAGTAACATCCGTGGAGACCTCTTTGGAGGGCTGACTGCGGGGATTGTAGCATTACCGCTCGCACTTGCTTTTGGTGTGAGTTCTGGACTTGGTCCAAGTGCAGGACTCTATGGAGCTATCTTTGTTAGTTTCTTTGCTGCACTCTTTGGAGGCACGCCAACACAAATATCAGGACCTACTGCGCCCATGACGGCGGTGTCCCTTGTTTTTATTGCTGAAATGCTTGCTAGGTTTGATGGCAGTATAGAGGCTGCCCTGCCGACCATTCTATCGGTATTCTTACTTGCAGGACTTATTCAAATCCTCTTAGGGATTATTGGTATCGGCAAATACATACGTTATATTCCCTACCCTGTCGTCTCTGGCTTTATGACTGCCATAGGCGTTATTATCTTAGTTACACAAATAGCCCCAACCATGGGATATTACGTAAAAGAAGATACAAGCTTTGTAGAGAAGTTTAAACCCCAGGCAGAAGAAATCATATTAGAGAATATCTTGAAAGAAGAGATGGGAGAAGGGATACTCGTTTTAGAAAACTTTGAAACTACCATCGATCGTGCTGAAAAGGTATCAGAACAAGATATAATGATGGAGGCTAAAACCTTAGCAGGTCGAAAATCTTCTGGCGTCTTGGGCACAATAAAAATACTACCTCGTATTCTAGGTAACATCAATTACCTTGAGCTCTGTCTTGCACTTTTAACCATTGTAATAATCTATGGATTTAAATGGGTTACCTCTACAGTACCAAGTACGCTTGTGGCGCTGTTTGTCGTCTCATTTGGAGCGTACGCTTTAGGTTTAGACTATCGTCCAATAGATTCTATACCCAGTGGGTTACCAATACCGCAGTGGGGATTATTTGTCTCCTTTGGGATAGAGACCGTAACTCTTTATATTTTTACTGCAATTACCTTAGCCCTGTTGGGGGCAATCGATTCGCTTTTAACTTCTGTTGTGGCCGATAACATGACTAAGACTATCCACAATCCAAACAAGGAACTTGTAGGACAAGGAATAGGAAATGCTTTTGGAGCACTCTTTGGGGGTATCCCTGGAGCAGGTGCCACTATTCGTACCGTAGTAAATATTAACTCAGGAGGGAAGACACGCCTTTCGGGAATGGTTGCTGGTCTATTGTTACTATTCATTCTCTTGGGCATTGGACCAATCGCTTCTCAAATACCTGCAGCTGTACTAGCTGGGATTTTAATTACAGTTGGAATAGGAGTAATGGACTACAAAGGATTAAAGGCTATTCCTTACATGCCAAGATCTGAAGTCTTCATTTTAATTGTCGTGTTAGTTTTATCGTCTGTTTGGAATCTGGTTTATGCCGTGGGGATTGGTCTTGTGATTGCCTCGCTAATGTTCATGAAGATGATTGGAGACAAGGCTGCAGAGAGCTTTAATATACAGCCGCTAAAGAAGGAAGGCGTCTGGAAGGATGAAAAGAGAATTAAGAAGGGAGACAAGGTTTTTCTAAAGCATTTAGAGGGACCTCTGTTTTTTGGTTCTACCTCGAAGTTTACTGAAGTGGCCAAGCAAATTCCGAAGGACAGTGAAAAAGTCGTTTTTCGAATGGATCGAGTTCCCTATATCGATCAGTCTGGACTCTACGCTTTAGAATCTGTTATCCTCGGTTTTATTCAAGACAATATAGAGGTAGAAATTGTAGGCCTTCAGAAGCAGCCTCAATACATGATGGAGAGGATTGACATTATCCCTGACCTTATTCCAAGACATAACTTATTCAAATCAATCGAAGACTACATCAACACAAAAGACGATTAAATGTTAGCTGCTCAACTCTGAAATAACTTCTGTTAGATTTAACATAAGTTACCCTATAATTTTCCTTAGGAAGAAAAAATTAACCCCGATATAAAATCCACTCCGAAAAGGGTTTAGGGGAAAAGTATTTTCTCAGTTAAAAGAAACCTCATCTTTGAAATACTGATATACTAATCAATTCAGAAGATTTGAAGAGAGTCTATCAAATCTTCTTATTCCTTCATTCTGATACACTTTGATTATTAAACCTCTAAACTGAAGAATCTTCTTTTAAACTTCTTTCCCACTTCAATAACTCCTTCTCAGTGATGTATTTTGAATGAGAGGATACTTCTATCATATTTAATCCTCTGTTTATTCTCCAATCTTCTATGGTTACTCTATCCACTCCATAGAGTTCCATTAAATCCTTTTTACTCAATCTTCTTTCCATATACTTTTATCTCTTCTTTCTCTAATAGTTCTTTAAACTTCTTGTTATAGGTTTCTCTATCTCCACTTGTTCTATACTTCTCTAACTTATCTGAGAAATTCTTTACTAAGATGGATTTCTTCTTTAATAGTTTTACCATATGTCGTGCTTCTTCCTTACTTATATTTTCTATCATATTATTTCCTTTCAGATTTAATTAAAAATGTAATAACCTCGTACTTGTAATACTATATCAGTTCGAGGTTGATACTCTTTATTTTAAACTTTTAATAATCGTTCAGTATAAATTAGATACACCAAACCCCTTAGAGTTTTCAAACTCTCTATAAACTTGAATCTTACACTTCTTCTGACCAGTTCATTGTTCCCCATATCAGATTTATAATAAAATCATTTTTGTAACTACCGGTGAAACCTCAACTATTATTTATAATCTACTAACCGATGTCTTTCCCACTAACTAACTTTCGCCCCTCATGGGTGAACTCCTCTTTACCCCATGTTGGAGAGAAGGTTACACTTATAAGTATAGAAAGTTTTAGAAAACGATAAAAAATGATTGAAAATAGTTCAGAATTAACTTCTGTTAGATTTAACAGAGGTTGTTAGTACCCCACCAAATAACTTAGTACCCAAAAGGGACTAAAACAGTACCCTGGGGTACTATAGGTTCATTTATATATACTGTAAATCAGGTAGTTATAAATAGTAATGAGTACAGGTGGGACCACCCATAGATAAAGGCGTTAGAAGAGATTTTCTTCTTTCGCCTTTTCTTTTTTGTCCCCAGATTTGTCCCTTGTTTTTTCTCTGTCGATGACTAACCCCTGATTTTGTGTAGATCTTTGAAGTATCTTTGAGACTAGTAATACCAATGGTTTGGAGCGTTTTGAACAGAAAACAGACGACTCTCCTTAATATCTGCTATTGATTAAACTAAAAACTATGGATGTAAGACAACAATGGGCACAATTTTTAGACGCATATGACTGGAACTACTTTATAACTTGTAGAACACCATACAAGATCTACACTCGCACAGTATCTTCTTGGATAGATAAGCTTTATGGCAACTCTTTAAAAGTAGATAAGGTTTTCTATGTAGCAGAAAGAGATAAAGGAGATTACAGTAATAATCATGTTCATATGCTTATTGGTACTAACTCGAGCATAACTTATCCAGAGTTAAGACACGCACTAGGCAATATCAGCGTTGGAGACTATCAAGAAGTTTATGATAGAGCATTAGTTTGTAAGTATGTCACAAAGCATATTGATAGAGGAGTTGATTACGAGCTTACTTTCAGGCATAACATTCCTTCAAACAAATAACGCCAAAAACTTCAATTACTTCAGATCATCTTGGTAGGGGCAGGGGTTTTAGAAAACAGTTTTTCTATTGGATAGTGAACGTAAGATTTGATATGTAACCCATTATCTATATCTTAGAAGTATTATTAACCATAAATCAATTAAAATGAAAAAAATATTATTACTTATAGTTTGTTCTGTTTTTTCAATCAGTTGTGATTCAAATTCAGTTAGCATGACTAACTATGAAAAAAACGTTGGAACAGCAAAGAAGTTTTACCAATCATTTTCAGATAAAAATTTACAAGAAATGAGAGGTTTTGTAACTGAAGACTATACTTGGTCACCACCACCTACAGGGGTTGATTCACTTGATATTGACACATGGTATCAAGCTATGAAAGGGTTTAATAGTGCATATGATAACATAGAACTCACTAAGCAACTTTATTTTGCAGGATTAGACGAAAAACAAAAACCAAATGGAGACGTAAGAGTTTATGGGACTTGGACATCACTAAATGCTAAAACCAAAAAGCCAGTTGAGATGGACTATTATGCTGTCCTTTTCTTTAATGATGATGGAAAAATTCACCATCAAACTGAATGGTATAATACAACTGATTTAGATAAAAATTCCTTAGTTGATGTGGTTGCTTTAATTCCCTTGAAAAAAGGATATAAAGTTTGGTATAAAGGATTTATGAGTGATAAAAAAAATAGAGAGCGTTTTTGTGATGAATCTAGAACATTAGTTCAACGAGATGTAAAAAATCCAAATATGGTTTCGGTTTATTTGTTTGATGTAGATATGTCAGAACTAGGAGCAATGATGGCAGATCCAAATTTTGAAAAATTTGCTATATCACTAGGTGAGGATTTGGCAAATAAGAAAGTATATATTTTAAAATCATTGTAAAAATCAACTAACCCTCCCAAGTGGAGGGTTTTTCTTTAGAAACAGTGGCTGGGTTTTGACATGTATTCCATTCTCTCTACATTAGTAGCTTATTAACCGTAAATCAATTAAAATGAAATCAAAGTTTATTTTCCCTGTAATTAGTATTATTCAAATTTTCATGGGAGTTGGACTATTATTGGGCGTTTTTTTAGATCCAGTAGGACTTATGCAGCCCTTTTTTAAAGGTGAAATATCTGCTGATTTAATTTTCTTTTCGCAGGGAATAATTGATGTTACTGCAATGCATATGATTGGAGTAGGTCTATTTATTTTTTCTTTATGGAGGTTAAAATTTGATAATGAGTCAAACAAAAAAATATTCTTGGCTTATTCTGTATTTGCAGGCACAGTCTTACTAGTGGCTCTTTTTAATCACCTATTTAGAGGTGGGGGGCCACCGATTCCTATTTTAATTCTCATAGTATCAGCTACAGCATTAGGATTATACGGCTCAAGAAAAGCGATTGATTAGGTTGTATGCATAACATTTACGTTAACGTAAGTATTTTATTAACCCTCCTAATCGGAGGGTTTTTATTATTGACTAAAGCGTATAATTAAAAAATCTAAAAACTTTCTAACCTATCTGATTACCTGACGGTGGGGTGGGTTTTGCAGAATGGTTTTTTCTCATAATCTGCTGCGTAAGATTAGATATGTAATCTAATCTTTCTATCTTGATAGCATTATTCATTACTAATCTATTAACAATGAAGAAAAGCTTTTTTACGATATTAATTTTTTCATCATTCTTGTTGTTTGCACATGATGACTCCGAGATATTCAATCTTGATAATTTTAAACTTGAAAGCGGAGTGACCCTGCCAAATGCAAAACTTTCTTACGTAACCCACGGTAAATTGAATGAAAGAAAAGATAATCTTATTCTGGTACCATCAGCATATCTAGGTGATCACCATGGATTTGATTACCTTATAAAGCCTGGTAAAGCATTAGATCCTGAAAAATATTTCATTGTCGCAACAGATATGTTTCAAAATGGACTTTCAAGTTCTCCAAGTAATACTGAATCACCATATAATGGTCCAAATTTTCCATTAATTAACATAAGAGATAATGTTAATGCAGGTTACAGGTTAATCACAGAAGTTTTTAAAGTAAAAAAAATTAAAGCTGTTGTAGGTTTTTCTATGGGTGCACAACAAGCCTTTCAGTGGGGTGTTAGTTATCCAAAATTTACACAAAAAATTGTTGGTATTGCTGGATCAGCAGTTGAATATCCTCATGGTAAAGTTAGGCTTGAAGGTTTTATTTCTGCAATAGAAGCAGATTCATCATTTAAAAATGGAAATTATACCACACAACCTGAAAAAGGACTAAGAGCTGGAGGTGCTCATTGGTCAAGTTGGGGTTGGTCTCAAGAATGGTTCCGCAAAGAGCTGTATAAAGAAATGGGGCTAGAAAATATTGATGAGGTAATTAATTGGTTTGAAGAATTTGTGTTAACATGGGATGCAAATAACCTAATAGCTTTAGCTAGAACTTGGCAAAATAATAATATAGGAAATACACCTGGATTTAAAGGTGATTATAAAAAAGCTCTTGGATCAATTAAAGCAGATGTGTTATATATGCCAAGTGAGACAGATATGTATTTTCATATTGATGCTTTAAAAAATGAAGCAAAATTTATTCCTAAAGTTAATCTCAAAATAATTCCATCTTTATGGGGTCATATAGCTGGAGCTGGTTTTGCTAAAGAAGATGCTGATTTTATAAATAAACAAATCATAGAGTTCTTTAAATAATCCAATTTTAAATTAGTAGAGGTGAGTTTTACAGAACGGTTTTTTTAAGAATCAATTGGGTGTATATTTAGATATTACCCAAATTCAAAAAGCGTCCAAAAACAGCTAAAAATGACCAAAAATGAGTCAAAATTGATCAAATATGGCCAAAAAGTACCAAAAAATGGTATTTTTTGATATTGATTGGAGGCTGGGGTTTCTAAAATCACTTTTCTTTATCATCCATAACACACAGAATAGTATATAGCCCCAACATTTTAAGTATGAAATATTTTCGCAAGTTTGGGCACAATTGAAATCCACTAAAAGCTTATATTTTTCCTGGTCTTAGGGGTATTTGCGATGGAGTAAAGCGGGGTGTTATGTTTGAGGTGTTGGAAGTATGATGTGTATTTAACCTAAACTTTATTACATTTACTTTGAGTAAAGAATAAATTAGTAAATATTAGTAATCTTTATTCTTCTATGATTGGACTTGTGTGCAAATAGTATGCAAGTGAAAAAACAACAAAGGGACTACATTGCTGTAATCCCTTTGTTTTTCAGTGACCTCGGCAGGATTCAAACCTGCAACCTTTGTATTTGTAATAAGCAATTTTAATCTTTGTAATATAATTAATCAGTTTATAACATATAATCTATTATCAAAAATCGACAAAGACGTCTTAAGTTTATGATTATGGATAGATTAAATTTCATTCAAAAGTTCAGTTCCTTCTTAGGAATATCAATTGTTTCGACTACACTATTAGAGTCTTGTACTTCTAATCCTGAGGAAGAGGAAATTGTTTTAACCGAAGAAGAAATTCTTTATAATTCCTTAAAGGAAAAAACGAGTGAACATGGTAAGTTTTTAGATGGAAGAATACTCTATATAGATGTAACCCACGAAGATTTTTCTGATTTAAATACAGTCGGGGAATTTATTAATGATTCTGACAATTATATTCTAATCCTTCGCAAGACAGAAGATGTTTTTCAGGTTTTCAGTAACTGTTGTCCCCATTTAGGAACAACTAATCAATGGTCTTACAATCAAGGATCGTTTCGATGTGCCAATCATGGGAATTCTTATGGTACAGGAACTCAAAATATCGCTCGTTGTGGATCTAGAAGTACTTCTGGTAATTTAAAACAATACCAAACAATGATCAATCAGGATATCTTAACCATTGATTTCGATTCTTAATTTACTTGAAAGGAATATACAATCGTAAAAGAACTACTTGTTTGATCAGATGTTTTTACTCTCCAGTAATAAGTGTTTCCACTCTCTACGTTAACACTTAGACTTGATTCTGTCAAACTTGTATGATCACTAGAAGGGGATTGTAACCCATCCACTGAATCAAAATAAACCGTATAGGTCAACTCATCTCCTTGATCTGGATCATTTCCTTCCCAGTCTAATAAAACAGTCCCATCAGATGGATTTACCGTAGAACCAGAAGAGGGACTTATAATTGTTGCGGAAAAAGGTACGTGATTTTCCTCTCCTTCACCTTCTAAATAAAATTGCCAAGTATCTGAGTTGGTTGTTACATTAGATACGTTAGACTTTGAAACCACTCTCCAACTATAGGAAACTCCTTTGGTCAATCCAACTTGTTTAGAAGTCGCTGATATTCCTGATTCTGTTTGTGAAGCATTCGTGTCTTGATTTATAATAATCAAATCATAAGCATCAGTATCTGTTGATCCCTGCCAAGAGAAATTCACCAAACTCGTTTGATCACTTTGTTCTACTCCATCGTAACAAACCTCGTTATTACTCGGTGTACTTAAGGAAGATTTACCGGGATTAGGCACTGTTGGTGTTGGTGTAGTTACAACAGGAGGTGATGTTGTACCACCCCCATCATCTCCTTTACTACAACTAACAAACAATACTCCTATAAAACTTAAAATTAAAAGACACTTTTTCATTATTTCTTCTGAATTTTAAATGTTTGGTCGACAGTCTTCCCTTTTACCTTAAATAAATAAATGTCCTGACTCAAGGAGGAAACATCAATTTGTACCCTACGAGAAGACGAAATGGATTTTTTCAAAGTTTTGATTAAAACACCAGTTCTTGAATGTATACCTATACTTGTTTCAACATCTTTTCCTGGAATTACAAGATTTAATTCATCAACCATTGGATTAGGATAGAACTCCACCTTTTCTGAAATAAAAACCTCCTCTTCATGAACTCCTTGACAATCTTGAGGAGTGCTTATTTTAACTTTATTGTATCCTGGGTTAAGTTTTATCTTAAAACGCTGACTCTTTTCTACCCTAATTTCATCATTAACTTCAATTAAATACATCTCTGAACCAGAAGCTTTCACTGAAATTGTTTTGTCCTTATAATCAACAGAAGTTTTAGCAGAATATTCTCCGGGTTCGATAATCCCTATTTCATAGGTCTGAAGATAATTTTCCTCTCCTTGAACAGTAATGTTTAAAGTATAGGTCCCCACAGCTAAATCTGCTATTTGGACTTGATGTGAGTTTTCTGAATTTAAAAGATAGGACGCATTAGTCTCTGGAATAGCAACAGTATAAACATGACTTGTGTTTTGAACAGAGACATTAATTTGTCCATTGGTTTTTCCTGCACAACTCACTCCATTACTTTGGATGGAGTAATTATCTGGTGGTAAGGAGAAAATCGCACAACCCGTGGTGTCCACAAGGGTGCCTAAGGGAGTAGAATCACATTGATCCTGATCATCACTCACTCCGTCACCATCACTGTCGATGTAACGGGATTGAATGATTGGTATTTGATCAAACTCTTTAAAAAGAGCGTTTTTTGCAGTCTCTTGATTTCCTCCTAACCACTGTTTTATAACTGAAAAATATATCTGTCTAAAATCAAATTCTGAAGACAAATTATCTTGCCAAACTGCGTTCTGAGGAATATTCGGATTTTCTCCAGAAATATTAAAGTCTACTTTATTTCCAAAAACAAATAATGGAGCAGCCGTGCCATGATCTGTTCCATTTGATCCATTAGAAGTAATCGTTCTTCCAAATTCTGAAAAAGTCATTACTAATACATCTTCAGATTGAGCATTCTTATCTAAATCATCAAATAAAGATCCTATAGAATTATTTAAATCTTTCATTAAATTAGAATGTTCTCCTTTGGTTGTGTCATTTGTTAAAATTTGATTATCGTGGGTGTCAAAACCTCCAATGCTTGCTATATAAATTTTTGACTCTAATCCTCCTTTAATTAAGCTTGAAGCAACCTTAAGTTGATTTCCAAGATCAGATGGTGGATAATTATTATAATTATTCCCTTTTTCAAAACAATCTTTCAAAATTGCACCATATTGGTTTGATTGTCTTGAAATAATTTGAATAAACTTCAACTTTTTACCGATAGGATCCTCTGGATACGAATTATCAAAATCACCCAATATTTGATTGTAATTCCAGGGTTGATTAGAGGTGTAACTTGTTACACTTTTTAAACCTGTGGTAAGTAATGAAGAACTATTTAATTCAACTGCAAGAGGATGAGGAAAGTCATTAGTTGGATATTCCTCTGGATAAGAAGGATGTAAATCCTCTAAATACCTTCCAATCCATCCACTGGTTAGGTACTGATCAGAATCAGAAGCTGATTGCCAGATATCCATTGACCTAAAATGAGAAAAATCAGGGGTATCATATCCCACATTTTGAATAATTTTCATTCTATTTTCATCGAAAAGAGTTTTAAATCTAGTCAGTTCAGGGTGTAGCCCTAAATCATTTGTTCCTAAATCAATAATTCTATTTTCGGGTAATATTACGTGGGGTCTAGCATTAACTAAATTCGAATATTGATCCATTGGAATCAATGTATTCAATCCATCGTTTCCTCCATCTAATCTTATTAATATTAGTTTCTTCGTTGAATTAGAATTATATAACAACTCTTGAAATTCAAGATTTGCAAATCCCATTGAATTATATATCATTGGGACTGCAGCTACATGAGCTAGGTTATGTAAAAAATCTCTTCTTTTCATATTAGTATAGGTTGTATTCTCCAAGAGAAAAAACTTGGAACATTATATTTTCAAAAATACCTTGAATCTCCCATTTAGCATCATCATTTCCATTTTTGAAATCTCTAACTAATTCTGTCCAGTGCATCTTATCTGCACCATTAAATGAAGTCGATATTATTCTTCCTTTATCTTGTTCTGAAATACCTCTTGAGAGTAATCTCGCTGTCATTTCATCTAGAAGATCATCAACATCCTCATGGTTATCATAAGTGAATAAATAATCCATTTTATCACATGTTATATTATAGTTATCTTCCAACCATAACCCCCATTTACAAGCAGCTTCTACTGTATCTATTTTGTTTTTAAGGGTAACACTATTAATCCAAAATAAATCATAAACAGGTTTTTGATAAAATGGTGGCCATCCAGAAACACTTGGGGGAAGACCAAGATTCATTGCTTGGTTATTTAATGTCCATTCGAATGAATTTAGAATATAAAATTTTAATGTGTCTGGATTTGATAACCTATCTGGAATTGAAAAACTCCCATTGTTTTCTTGTTCCTGCTGATAGTTTCTTATTACTCCGTTTAAAATATCTAATTCTTTGAAGATTCCAAAAACATAATCAAAGGGAGACTTTATTATACTGTAAAAGTTTGATTCATCAAAAAAATGTTTACTTTTTAAAAGAACTTTTAACGTATCTGCTAAACTATAGTTAGAGTTTTCGAAAACTTCTGACAATGGAACAATAATATTTTGTTCTATCTCCTCAGTAACTACTGGATTTACAAAAAACTGATATAATCTTCTAGAGATATAGAGTTTAGTTTGTTCAGGATAAAATAACATCTCTACAAATTCCCTCAATTCTTCAATCATTCCATCTGGAGTATCTCTCCCTGGGATTTTTCTATTTCCATAAAATGATGAAAACTGTTTATCCCCAGTATCATGATTCCACCTATCTACATTATATGTTATTTCTCTATTTTCATGTACAGATTCCCATCTTACACTATATCCAACCAATAATCTCGCTGCTTCACTTACATCATCTTCCGTAAACATAGAAAAAGGTCTTTTACCTACAGTAAAGAGTTCTTGAACCTCTCTTGCGTAATTTTCATCAGGTGTATCCTTATTACTAGATGCAAGATTAAGGTATATTAACATCGATGGATTAACAGTTATATTAAAAACAAATTCTTTATAACTAGTAAAACAGGAGTCAAAAATAAGCTTGTAATAACTCCACAATCCCTTGTTATCTGCACCTTGTCCACCATCTGTTGGAACTAAATTATGTAGAAATAAAAAAATCTTCCAATGAATTGAAGTATCTTGATTATAAATATTCATAAACATATGTTTTTGAATACATTGCCTTCTTACCCAATCACCATTTTCCCACTCATCATTTTCGTTCCTTTGAGTGGAAGCATTGTTGACAAATGTCTCTCCAGGTAAAACATCATCTCGACCATAAATTGTATTCCATTCTTCATTACTTCTTTCATAGTAGTAATTATTTGTTGGTTCCTCAAGAGTTTCAGATGAAAAAATCTTCTCAAAAATTTGATCAAAATTCAATTCCTCTAAGTCATCTAAGTGTCTTTTACTAACACCAACCAAAGACCTTCTTAAAAGATGACATTTCTCTCGATAACTCAAATCACTGTCATAAGGGTCTAAACTATATGTTGAAACCCTTTTTCTAGTATTCTCTTTTTGATTTAATAGTTTTTCAAAATCAATATCTTCTTTGAAAAATTGTTTTACTAGATCAATTGCTGGCTTAGTTTCTTTTGTCATCTGGAACTTTTAGCATTTAAAAAATGAGTACTTAATATTATCTTCAATATAATAATAAAATAGCCAACAATCTTAGTTCGTCTTTTTTCACTATTTATACAAACTCTGACTTCCTACACCAAGGCATCAAGCGTCTCCTTCATAAGATCCCTTACCTCAGCTTTTATGCCGAAGGGGTATCAAACAAAAAAATGTCCTAAGTGTTTTGGTGGTATTATTAAGGAGGATGAACAAGGGATAATCATTATTGCAGATTAGCGTTATCGAACCAGAGTTCTATTGTTTTCTATAATAGGTTGTAAGGAATGGGCACATTAGCAGAGCCAAAGAAATCATCCCTTACTTGGATCGTCGATTTCAGTACGATATTATTTTAAGTGGACCAAAAAATAACCTAGACTTAGGATACCCTGTCAAACACCATTTTAGGGGATTAACTCTTCATTATGATAAATCTGGAGCGATTCATTGGAGAAAGACTTTGTTTAAGAATAACCTGTTTCAATTTATTCGTGATGTATTTTCCCTTCAATTACAAGAGTATGATTTAGTCATCACCGATTTTGAACCTGTTTCCGCTTGGGCATGTAAACTAAGAGGGGTACTTTCTATTGGGATTAGCAATCAAGTTTCTTTGTGGCAAAAAAAAGTACCTAAACCCAAGAAAAAGTTTCGCAATTCATTAAATTATCTTCAAAAATTTGCTCCAACTGATATTGCCTATGGGTTTCATTATCAAAAGTTCAGCAAAAACATATTTCTTCCAATCATAAGAACCAAATTAAGGGAGATCAATACTTCGAATGGTGGTGGAATAGTGGTCTATCTACCGGCCTATGACCTCAAAAATATTTTGGACATTTTATCCTTATTTCCTCAGGTAAAATGGAATGTCTTTTCAAAAGAAGTAAAAGAAAAAATAATCAAGGGGTCAATAAAATACAATCCAATAAACGAAGAACATTTTATCAATGCGATGGAACAATGTGATGGAGTAATTACAAATGCAGGATTTGCTACCACTTCAGAAGCATTGTTTCTTGGAAAACCCTTACTCACGATTCCAATGCTGGGTCATGTCTAGAAAGCAATACTGCATTTCTACCGCGCACTTGTTCTATAAATCATTTAGAGTGTAAATTTATTAATGCTTAAATAAAAATCATGAAAACTAATTTTTTATTTGAACTTGAATTTGCAAAAGCCTACCCTGCTTTCACAAGTAACTTGAGCAAGGTTGCGCCTAATTTGACTTCCAGAGAAATTAAGATTAGTATGTATTTAAGATTGAACTATGATTCAAAACAAATACAAAGCCAATTAGAAATTTCTCATAGCACATACTTTAATGCTTGCTCTAGTATAAGAAAAAAACTCAAGCTCAAAAGAAATGAAAATCTTACCAATAAATTATTAGCTCTTTAAATGACCTGATTAGATAAGTCTAATTATTTCATTAAAGTATTATTAAACAAAGCTGCAACTAATTCAGCTTACCAGTGGAAATGGTTTATGAAAGTTTCTCATAGTATTTGCTCCAATTTAATATCAAGTTTAAGGCATAATAAGGGGCTTAGTCGAAATGTAACCTTTTTAAATTTTGTTTTATGTCCTTAATCAGCAATATCCAACATTATAAATCAAAAAATAGGATTCTTTTTTGTGTACTGTTTTATTATTTCAAGCTTTAGTCTATCTGCCCAAACCTCTACTACAGTAACCCTAACTGATACAGACACAGACAATCTTTTGTCAGCATCTGATACGGTTACAATAACTGCAACCTTTAGTGAAGCGATGATAGCAACTCCTACTATTACTATTTCAAATTCTCAGAATACACCAGTAGATCAGCGTGAAATGTATTCTGCTGGTTACGGTTTTGGCGGGGGTACTGATTATGATGAAACAGCTTATTCAGACCCTAGTGGGGATTGGAAAAAAATTTATAATTCGAATTCTTTTTATGATTTAACAGAGGACCTTATGACTATTAGTTCAAGCGGTAATAAACTAATTTACGCTAGAGATGAAAGAATAAATGGAAGTATGAATGGTAGTGTTGTGATTTTAGATAAAGAAAATGGTCAATACTCTCTTACGACAACTTTAACATCTGGTTTTACTGATTTACATCATAAATTTGGTCAATCGTTTGTGCTTAGCAAAGACGAACAAACATTGGTCATTTTAGATGCTAGGGGAAGAATGTGGGTCTATGACATTAATCCTAATACAAATGCTGTATCATTAATTCAATATGATTATTCTAATGATATTAACGGTTTAAATAATGGTAATAATGATGGTAGCACCACACCGCAGATGTCAATGAGTGACGATAAAACAATTATAGTTTTAAAACGATAGAAAATGTTTTCTATTAAAATAGATTTAGATCTCACTATTCTGAGTTTAGCTATTGTTTTTCCTTTAGTTTTTTCAATCACAAGCGGTAAAGTAATTTACAGTTAGTTCTCACTTTCTCTACTTAATCAAATGTCCTTAATAAAACAAGCTTTTCAAGCTGGTATACGACCTCAAGTCGAAGAAAAACCATAGTATTGTAAAAAAGAAAAAGAATTTTTTTGCTTGCAATGAAAAAAAAAGGTTTCACCATTCTCTTATTATTTTCCTTTTTCACCTATGCTCAGGACAGTTTTCGTCCGCCCTTAGTCGATGAAAAGGAGTTCGATATTGATGGGCGATTAGAAGAAGACATTTGGAAAACAGCAACCCAAGTCCCTTTTGACATAGAGTTTAATCCAGCGAATAATCAACCAGCTCAAAAAGAGACCACTGCTTATATCGCTTATTCCAGTACCCATGTTTTTATAGGGGTCTATGCAAAGCATGACCCAAAAGCCATTCGAGCATCAATACGCCCTCGCGATGATCGAAACATTTGGAATGACGATGTGGTATTAGTGCGATTAGATCCTTACGCCGATGCGAGATTTAACATTGGTTTAGCGGTAAATGCATTGGGGAGTCAATTTGATGTAAAACAAATCAATGCATTAAGTGACGAACAACGCTATGACAGTTCTTTTAATGTAAATTTTGAATCCAAAGGGGTTATCGTTGAAGATGGATATCAAGTTGAAATGAAAATCCCCTTTGCAGAAATTCCCTTCCCTAATGGGACAGACCAAATGTGGCGCGTAAATTTTTATCGCCGCTATGTTGAAAATGGGAATGACATAGAGGTAAGCAGCCAAATTCGCGACCGCAACAACAGTTGTATCGTTTGTCAAACCACCGATCGCCTTTTCTTTAAAAATATCAAAATTGAGAAACGAAAAGAGTTATTACCCTATCTATCGAGTAATATTCAAGGCGAAAGACAAACGCCAACAGCCTCAATCGATTATAGAAATTTGAAAGCAAAGATTGGCCTTGGCCTTAATCTCGACCTCAATAAAAACACCAGTTGGGAAGTCACGATAAACCCAGATTTTTCTCAAGTCGAGGCAGATGTTACTCAGATTGACGTCAACTCTTCTTTCTCACTACAATACCCAGAACGTCGCCCGTTTTTTAATCGCGGGACAGACCTGGTCAATTTCGCCGATGGCGCTTTTTATTCTCGTTCGATTGTCAACCCTTCTGTGGCATCAAAAATCCTTAGCCAAGGGCGAAAATCCCGCCTCTTTTTATTAAATGCATTAGATCAAAACTCGCCCTATTTAGTAGGTGGAGAAGACCGCTCTTATATCGGAGAAGGAGGGAAAAGTCTGGTCAATGTATTACGTTATCAACACCTTTTGAATCCCCAAGCACGTTTTGGCGGCGTTATGATGAATCGCTTTTATGACGGGGGTGGCTATGGTCATTTATTTGGTTTAGATGGCTTATTTTTATTAAACCAAAACTGGCGATTGAGCTTTGAATTATTCAAAAATGTCAACAAAGAACCAGAACAAAATTGGATCGATACCAATCAAAGCATTCAAGGAAAAACAATCGCACTAGACGGAGATAAATTAAACGGCGATGCCCTCTACATACAGCTCTATCGAAAAACCGAATTTTGGCAAAGCTATCTATACTACCGCAATATTTCTCCCCAGTACCGGGCTGATGTTGGCTTTGTCGTTAAAAACAACCGTCAATGGGGAACCTTTTATCACGAGTACCTCAATATTTTGAACAAACCCGGGATACAATCTTTTGGTTTTGGGACTAAAATTGACCTAGTTTATACCTTTGAAAAGTTGTATAAAAACTTTAGTGTTGATCTCTTCGCTTCTATTAAAACCTATGGACAAACAGAACTTTCTTACACCCTAGATTATGATGCGCGAAAAGTATTTTTAAACATCCCCTTTAAAAACCTGCCCACCCATACCTTTTCTATCAATGGAGCACCTAGTGAGGCCTTTAACTTTAGCGCAAATATTGATCGCGGAAAAGACTTGTCGTTCAATGAAGAAATTCCAGAAGTTGGAAAAGTTCGCTCTGCCTTTATGACCTTGAGCTTTCAGCTTAATAATAACTTTACTGTGAATCCTTCTTTGCGATATTCACGTCTTGAACGATTGAATGGCGGAGAAGATTATTTTAATGGCACCATTGCACGCATGAACTTACGCTATCAGTTTAGTTCAGCCTTTAATATTCGTTTAGTGGCAGAGAAAAACAGCTTTACCAATCAGTTCTTTTTACAACCCCTTGTTCAATGGAACCCTAATCCGTCCACCATTTTTTATTTAGGAGGAAACCAAAACACCCTTGAAGAAATCGATGAACTACAGTTTCAATTATTTCAGTTCAATCGCACCCAATTCTTTTTTAAGTTTCAGTATTTGATCGGGATTTAATGGCATAGAAAGCGCGCGATTATTTTTACATTGTAGGTCTAGTAACATTTCAATTAAAAAACCATCTCATATTCGTATTATTGAAGCGAAAAAGAATCCTACAAATTAAAGGCGAGACTGTGAATACATCCCTTTGATAGAAAATTATGAACCAACTTTAGATTACTACCACTAAGATGAAAAAGCAACTTTTTATTCTATTAGCCTTATTAACACTAAAAGGATTAGCACAAGAAATAAGCGCACAGGAATTATTAGACAAAAGTATTGCCTATCATGATCCCGATGGGAAATGGGCTAATTTCAAAGGAAGCTTTACCATTAAAATGGAAACCCCAAAGCGACCTGTACGCACTACAAAAATTGAACTAGATTTTCCACAGCAGTATTTCAAAAGCAGTGTCGAAAGAGGCGGTATTTCTACCACGGCAGAATGGAAGGCAGGGCAATGCACACATTCGCTAGAAGGGAGTACAACATTTACAGCAGCACAAGCTAAAGAGCATGGGCTCAACTGTAAACGGACAAACAAGATGAGAGACTACTATGTCTACCTTTATGGTCTCCCCATGAAGTTAAAGGACCCAGGAACACAATTAGATCCTAAAGTTTATACCAAAACCTTGAAAGGAAAATCCTACCACTGTTTAAAAGTAACCTATGTCGAAACCGTGGGAAAAGACATTTGGTATTTTTACCTGGATAAAACCACCGCTCAATTACGCCATTATCAATTCTATCACGACGAAGCAGCGAACGACGGAGAGTATATCCTCTTGTCTGGCGAAGCAAATATCGAGGGCATTAAAATGCCCAAAGAAAGGGCCTGGTATATGAACGGAGACGACCGCTATTTGGGCACTGATTTTCTTTCCCAGTGATCAACTTATTCGCTTTTCCCCACCCCAGGCAATGTATCTCCTGGAGAAGCTTGCGTCCATGGATAATCTTGTTTTTTCGCTTCAGGATAAACCGTGTTTAAACTTTCACCGTCATAGACAAAGCCATTTTTCACCACCAGTTCTACTGTGTTAGTGTTGCGAATATTTTCTAGCGGGTTTTTATTGAGGATCACTAAATCTGCGACCTTCCCTTCTTCCACACTTCCAATATCTTGAGAAAGGCCTAAGGCTTCTGCTCCTATTACCGTTGCGACCCTTAACATATCGTGTTCAGAGATTCCACCGGCTTGCATGCTCCATAATTCCCAGTGGTAACCCAGACCTTGTAATTGACCATGTGAACCTACTCCTGCGATTCCTCCTGCTTCAACCAAGTCTTTTACAAAGACAGCATGGTCTTCAAAAACATGTTCTTCATCCATAAACCAGCCAGCATTTCTTCGGCGTGATTTAGCGTCTAATTCTGATTTCGGTGTAAAACGATTAAGCTTTGCATCCCCTTGAACATCTTCTTTTGCATAGTAGTAATTCTCTGCCCATGGACCGCCATAAGAAACTAATAGTGTAGGCGTATAAGCTGTTTTTGAACCTGCCACAAAATCAATAAAGTCTTTATAAAGTGGATAGATTGGGAACGAGTGTTCATGTCCAGGATAACCGTCTAAAATCTGTGTAAGGTTCAGTTTAAAGTCTAAGCCTCCCTCTGTCGTTGGCATAAGCTCTTGTTCTTTTGCGGCTTGAATGATCCATTGGCGGTGTTGACGATTTCCCGTCAGGTACATTTTAATGGTTTTAGTGTTGTAGTACTTTGAGTACTGCATCAATACATCACGTGCATGATCAAGACTTTTAATATTATACCCCCAGTATCCCACACCAGGACCTGTTGAATAAATTCTAGGTCCAGGAATCATTCCTGCTTCAACCATATCGGCATAGGTAAGAACATCTGTTGTCGCTGTTTGCGGATCCCTTGTGGTAGTAACACCATAGGCCAAATTAGCTGCATAAACCCAAACATGACGCTTATGCAATCCCCAGGAAGGCCACATATGTGCATGAGTGTCCACAAATCCTGGAACTATATATTTTCCTGCTAGATCCATTACTTTTGCTCCAGCGGGAACTTCAATGGATTTCCCTACAGATTGGATACGATTATTCTTGATAACAACGGTTCCATTTTCGATAATCTCTTCCCCCTTCATGCTAATGATGGTGGCGTTTTTTAACACAAGAGTTCCTTGAGCAATCGCGCGTTTTGCTTTGACAATTACATCTAGCTCTATGGCTTGATAATCTTCAATTTCATCTTCCTCTTCTTCAGTAGTTTCTGTGGCTGTTTCAGAAGCAGCAATTGCAGCATCATCTTCTTCCTTGTCTTCTTTGGCTTGCTGCTGTTCTTCTTCTCTTACTTCGGCTTGATTAATATCATAACGGAAAAGGGTGTTCCCTAAAGACCAATACACCACCTTTCCATTCAATGCCCAACTAGGAAATTGGCCGCCAAACTTCGTTAGTTTTCTTGAAGGGAACGCGGCTTTTGACGCGTCTTTGACATTTATCTTTACCCCATCTGCACCCACATATGGAATGGTCACCACATAGATGTCGTTGTTGATTTGTGCTAAGGCATAATCTCCTTTAGGGGCACGCAAAATGGTATTGGCTTTAGCAGGTTTCTTTTTAGGCGCTGTGGGAGAATCAGCTAATAAATGATTTTCATCATAAGAAGACCCATATACCGTTATACCGTCCACTTGAACATGTTTCTTTTGGTCTGTTCCATCCCATCGCATAGAGATTAACCTATCGGAAGAATTTAAATAAATGCGGCCATTATTTTGAGCAAAATGAGGATTTGAAAGACCTCTTGCTTTTGAAATAAGTGTTGATTTCCCTAAACCAGCAGCATTCAACCAAACCAAACTAGATTTCTGCTGGAAGGCTCGGGGACCATCGGCATCTTTAAATTGTTGTGCTGCGCCTTTAAAAACGACAATTCGATTGCTATTACTCCATACTGGCTGGGTATATACCCCTGCTTCTTGCGTGAGTCTTACTGGGGCTGCTTTTTTATCTAGACGAAGTTTATATACATGTCCTCCTTCTTTTTCATTCCAACTTACAAAAGCAATTTCTTTTCCATTAGGGCGCCAAGTGGGCATAGCCTCGGTCACATCCATTGAGGTCAATTGTCTGGGTTGCTTGTCTTTAAAACTCATCCAGTACAGCTTGTTTAAGGCGGTAAATACCATGGCGGTTCCATCTGGAGAAACCTGTGGATCGCGAATTTGGTTTACCTCAAAAGTAGGCGTGTCCTCTATAGGGTAATCAAACTTTAATTGTGGCCCTAGCACCACTTTTTCTTCTACCCTAAAAGGAATGTTTTGTGCATCACCTCCTGCGATAGGGAGACGGTATATTTTACCGCCATAAGACGCTAAAAGGCTCTTACTATCGGGGGTAAATGACATAGCAGGTAAAACCCCTAAAGGGGCGATGGATTCTTGCTCATCTCTCTGAACAGGATAAGCTAACCATGCTTCTTCTTGGGTAATTAAATTTCTTTTGACTAAACCCGTTTGATCATTAAAACGACTTCCATAAACCAACCATTTTCCGTCTGGAGAAAGGGTAGGACTAAAGGCAGAACCATAACGTGAAGTCATGACCTCTTTCTTGCCGTCTTCTCTGTCATAAGTGGCTAATTGATATTGAGGAAAGCGAGCATTGTATTGCCATGCGCCTGTTCTTTGCGAAAACCATATGTGTTGCCCATCTGCACTAAAACTAGGTTCAGAAGTTTTTAGGTTTTCTGGCTTACTTATTAATTGCGTTCCTTTGCCGCCATCTTTATGATATAAGTGAAGCTTGAAATTTCGGGTTCCTTTACTGACCACTACATAATTTCCGTCAGGAGACCAGTCTGCCGATTGCATTTTGAAGGTGTTCCCTTTTGTCAATTGCAAGGTGTCTTCTTTTTTACGGTCAATGATCCAGGCATTATTTCCCCCGCTTCGATCAGATAGGAATAAAATGGAATTCCCGTCAGGAGAATATTTGGGATGAGAATCAAAGGCTAATCCTTCTGTAATTCTGGTTGCTTTTCCTCCGGCGATAGGGAGTTCATAAAGATCTCCTAGTAAGTCAAAGACAAGCTTTGTACCATCTGGATGGACATCGAGAGACATCCAGGTTCCTTGATCAGTATTAATATCGAGAGAACGGGTTGCTTCTAAGGGTAAATCTTTCTTGTCTTTTATATCTTTCTTGTCTTGCGCGATAGATGGCGATACAATCGCCAAAGCGATAATGGATAAAATTAATTTCTTCATTGTGGGATTATTGGTTTGTTCTTTTATGCCAGATTTCATGCATGGGACCTCCTTTACTGTTAAAGCCTTTATGGTACCAATCATCTTTTTTTTGAGTGAATTCAAAAGGTAGAACCTTCCCTACTTTGCTGTTGTCTCTAGAGAAGTATTCTAAGGTTTCTACATAATTGCCTTCTTGAGCGGTATAAGTTCCCCCGCCAGCGCCCATAAATCGCATAGAGCCGGTGTCAAAAGCTGTCCATTGAAAATGTCCGTCGAGTAATAACTTCATGGTTTTTCGCGAGCGGGTCAAGTCGCGACGTTGTTCCCCTTCAGGTTTTACACGACCAGCCATTAACCATTTTCCTTCAAGGGCTTGATCTGCTTTAGACGTTTTTGTCCAGTCTTTCTGGGTATAAGTTGCCCTTTTTAAACTGTCTTGCGCATAGTTAGAGTTGAATTCAAAAGCTACTTCAATCCCCTTTTTGGCTTTTTGAAAAAAGCCACCACGCGTAAAAGCGAAAGCCCCGTCTTCTTGTTGATAAACGGTTTCAATAAGGTAAGTGTCATCCATTAAAATGCGGTGATTCTTCCCTCCTTCATTAAATTCAAACACCTGTGCAATCAAGCTAGTCGGGAATAATAATAGAAAAGATAATTTTTTAAGAGGTGTCATAAATTACTTTGTTTTAGGTTGACTTTGTTTGGGCTATTTTTTATCGGCTTTTGAGATTTTCATGTGATAATTTCTTTCTTCCTTTGTGTTTTTTGCGTTAAGCCTCTTCTTTACTACATGCATATTTGATTTTTAAAAATAACCAATTTCAATTACATTCTCGTTTGATAGGTATAGAGTTCAAAGTAACGCCCTTGTTTTGCTAAAAGTTCTTGGTGTTTTCCTTGCTCCACAATTATACCTTCTTCAATCACTAAAATTTGATCAGCTTTTTGAATAGTACTCAAACGGTGCGCAATTACTAGGGTTGTGCGATTATTCATTAGCACCCCTAGACTGTCCTGGATATAGCGTTCACTTTCTGTGTCTAAATTTGAAGTAGCTTCGTCAAGAATTACAATTTCTGGTTGTGCTAAAAGCGCTCTTGCAATGGAGATTCTTTGGCGTTGTCCTCCAGAAAGTTTTACGCCTCGCTCCCCAATAAGGGTGTCTAAACCATCGTCAAAACGATCGGTAAACTCTGTCACATATGCTCCTTTTGCGGCGATAAGAACCTCATCGTCAGAAGCATCAGGTCGAGGAAAAAGGATGTTTTCTTTGATGGTGCCTTCATATAAAAAGTCATCTTGTAAGACCACCCCCAGATGTTTTCTAAAACTACGAAGGTTTACCTTAGCTAAGTCTTGGCCATCAATTTTCACTTGCCCATCTGTAGGATTTAAAAAGCCAGAGGCTAGGCCTGCAATGGTTGATTTCCCGGAACCAGAAGAGCCTACAAGGGCGAGGACCTCTCCTTTTTTAGCCGTAAAAGAAACATTGTGCAGCACGGCTTTATTTTCTTCATAAGCAAAAGAAACATTTTCAAATTCAATTAAACCTTCTACATGGTCAAGGTGTTTTGTGCGAACTGTGGGGTCATCTTCTTCTTGGGTATCCATTAATTCTTGGGTACGATCCAGTCCAGCAAAGGCTTCGGTTAATTGACTCCCGATATTACTCATTTGAACAATAGGGGCAATCATAAAACCTAAGAAAAGAGTAAAGGAGACAAACTCCCCATAGGTCATACTACCCTGCATGATAAAATAGCCGCCTATTCCCATGATACCGGCAGAGGCAGTGCCCAATAAAAAAGTGGAAGCGCTGGTCATAAAGGCGGTAGCGGTTAAACTTTTTTTGACATTGAGGAATAGACGCTCTACGCCTAATTCAAAGGTCTTTTGTTCTTGTTCTTCTGCATTAAAGCCTTTGATGACTCGAATTCCGTTAAGGGTTTCTGTCAAACGACCAGTTACTTCGGCATTAATTTTACCGCGGTCGCGAAAAATAGGACGGATGTAGCCAAAGGCTTTCAGCGCAATTACAGCAAAAATCCCCACAGGAAGAAGGACAAAAAGGGTCATCCACCCGTTGATATCGATAAGGATAACCAAAGAAATTACGGCTGTAATTGATCCACCAATCAATTGTACTAAGCCAGTCCCAACTAAGTTGCGCACCCCTTCTACATCACTCATAACTCGAGAGACAAGCGCTCCCGCTTTTTGATTATCAAAAAAACTAATGGGAAGTTTTAGTAGCTTCTTTTGGACATTTGCACGCAGTACAGAAATCAAATGTTGTGCCTCGACACTAAGCAGTCGCGTGAGTGAAAAAGAGCTGATAGATTGTAGTAATAACGCAATCCCTACTGCGATCAGTAAATAAGTTAATTCATCGATGTTTTTAGACGGGATAACCTCATCAATTAACGCCTTACTCGCATAAGGAAGTACTAGCCCAGATAAACTCCTGATAATAATCAGGAATAAACCAATGGAAACAATTTTACGGCGGGGCCAGATATACTCTTTAAATGCCCAATTAAAGGAAACTTTTTTCTTTTTTTGCATGGTGGACAAAGTACGATAATAACACCAAAAGGAAAAGCAGGCCTTTTTCAGGAATTATTAAAACAACGAGAAATTTAAATATCACAAGAGAAATAAGTACTTTTGCATTAATTCAAGCATGTGCGAAGTAAATTAGGCAACATATTAATCCCATTTCTACTTTTAGGAGTACTTTTCTCTCCTAGTATAGGACAATGGGTGCACTTAGCCGATGCTCACCATGCTGAAGTTGAATGTACAGAAGGGAAAGTACATTTGCACACTACAGAAGTTCGTTGTGAACTCACGGCGACCTTTACCACTCCTTATGCCTTTCAAAGTTTAAAAACTCCAAAATTTATTGAAGTAAATACTATTTTACTTCAACCCATAGGGCCTATACAGACCTATACTTTTCAACAAATTCAGTTCTTTCGTTTACGTGGACCGCCTCAGTTATTGACTTTAGTATAATTCAAAATTCAATAACAACATAAATCCATTAATATGAAAAATTTTATTCAAACAACCTATACCCATATCTCACATACAGCTACTGTATTTGCTTTAACCCTATTGTTTATCCAATGTAAAAAAGATAGTCCCGAAGAAATCAACGAAGAAGAAGTCATCAATAGCGTAACGCTTACTGTAACAGCAGCAGACGGAAGTTCAAATGATTATACTTGGAATGAAGGAGAGTCAGAACCAACAATTACATTAGCTGCCAACACAACCTCTAATGTAAGTATTCACTTTTATGATGCTTCTGATGCTTCAGATGTAGAGGATATCACAGAAGAAGTTATCGAAGAAGCAGATGAACACTTTGTTTTCTATCAAATTTCAAGCGCATCTTTATCTATTGCTGCTGCAAGTAATGATGTCGAGGACAGCGATGGGACAAGCATTAATCTAAAGACGGAATGGACTGCCGCTGGAGCAAGTACTGGTACAGTAAGAGTCTATTTAATCCATGAGCCTACGTCTAAAACGGGAACTTCTCGTGGCGAACTAGGGGGGTCAACAGATATTGAATTGGATTTCCCCGTGACCATTCAGTAAAAACCAATACAGGCGATTTTTATCAGGAAAATCGCCTGTATTCATTAATTTAGAGCGTGTTTAAACGCCTCCTTCTTTTATATGTAATTTGTCTCTACCAGGGACTATACTCTCAAAAATGTGAATATGTGCTTTTTGGAGAGGTCTTTGACGTACACGAAAATCTTGCCCTCGAACAAGTAAAGGTTACTGTAGTGGAAACCAATCAACAGCTTTCGACGAATGCCGAAGGAAAATTCTTATTTCGAGAGCTTTGTAAAGGACAGTATACCCTATTGTTTGAACATCCTGATTGTGTTAGTGTTACCCAAAAACAAACCCTTCCTGTCACCAGCCTAAAACGCTATTTTTTAGAACACCACATCAATGAGCTCGAAGAAATTATCGTTAGTGAGACTAGTGAAAAAAACACCACTAAGACAGGGATAGAACGTCGACTCACAGAAGGAGAAATTAAGCGTTTTCGGGCGCAAAATTTAGGTGATGCTTTAGCCCAGCTTTCTGGGGTTTCAAGCATTAAAACAGGAAACGCTATTGTCAAACCCATGGTTCATGGAGTAACCGGGTCACGCTTAGCGATTGTCAATGACGGGATTCGTTTACAAGATCATGAATGGGGAGCAGATCACGCCCCTAGTATTGATGTTAATGCAGCCGACCAAGTACAGCTAATCAAAGGGGCAAGCGCCCTTAAATACGGGGGAGATGTTTTAGGTGGGGTGCTAGAAATCACCCCAAAAACCCATCGATTAAAAGACAGTCTAATAGGAGCCTTGACCACTGGCTATAGTTCTCAAGGTCAAGGAGGATATCTTTTGACAAATTTGACGAAGACCTATACTAGTGGTGCTTTTTTTGGCGGAGCCACTTCTATCAAAAACGCAGGAGATTTTTCACATCCTGATTACGCCTTATCCAATACAGGGAACAGAGAGCAGCATGCTCAGGTTTTTTTTGGAAGGAATAAGATTACTAAGAAATGGAGAGTTGACTATCGCTTTTATCAAAAAGAAGCGGGGATTCTTTCGTCTGCTCATGTAGGAACAGTGGGGGATATTGCACGAGCACTTGAAAGTGACCAACCTCTATCGACCCTTCCATGGACAAGGAGGATTAACAATCCCCGGCAACAAACCACCCATCATAATGTGAGTTTTCGCTATGATCGTCGCTTAGAAAATCAAGTTAAATGGGACTTACTTTACACCTATCAATCTAACAATAGAAAAGAGTTTGATATTCGCCGTGGCGAATACAACGATCGAGCGGCCTTAGATATTTTACTGCAATCCCATGATCTTGTAACCAATTATCAAACAGCTGCAAAAAACGATTTTCAGTGGTCCACCGGTTTTTCTGCACAATTACAGGACAATTTCTCTGACCCTAGTACCGGGGTTCGAAGACTGATTCCTGACTATTTGCGCTATAAATTTGGGCTATATTGGATCAATCAATATGTCCCTTCCAATGATTTTACAGCAGAACTTGGACTGCGTTTTGATTATGATTATTTAGACACTCAAAAATTTTATAAGATCGCTATTTGGAATGATCGGGGCTATAATCAAGACTTTGCCTCTACCATTGTTTCAACAGGAAACGCGGGGAATTACCTCACCCGCCAAATCAAAAAGTTTGCTAATTTTTCTGCTTCATTAGGGGTGAAACAAAAGCTAGATAAGGGGACTGTTCGGGTAAATTTGGGATACATTACCCGCGCACCAAATCCCGCAGAATTGTTTAGCGATGGCCTTCACCATGCCCTTGCAACCATTGAATTAGGGGATTTGCGCTTAACCCAAGAGCGCGGTTTAAAAGCCCTACTTTCTATAGAAAAACAAACGGGCGTGTTTACTTATGCCCTCACAGGGCATTATAGTAGTATTGCAGATTATATTGTTCTTCAACCTGGGGAAGCGGGTTTTGATCAAGCCCGTAATAGTGCTTTTTTAGTTCGAGAATACGTGCAACTCCCTAGGGTGAATACCCAAGGAATAGACCTAGACCTTTCTTATCAAATTTCTTCTCAATTTCAATACAAAACAACAGCCTCATGGGTGAGTATAAAAACAGCTGAGGGCACCCCATTGATTGATGTTCCACCATTGAATGTTAATCAAGAACTTCAGTTTAGACCCACAAAAGAGAAACCTTTACGTTTATCGTTACGCAATCAATTTGTCGCGCAACAAAAACAAGTCCCTGATTTTAATTTTGAATATAACTTTTTTGAAGATGGAAACATAAGCTCTCGTCTTGTGGATATAAGTACAGCTCCTAAAGCCTATCACCTTATGGACTTTTCCATAGAGACCAAAGCGTGGGATAGAGTTGATATTAGTCTAACTGCTGAAAACATTTTCAATATTGATTACCGCAATTATTTAAATCGTTTACGTTATTTTGCGGGGGAGACAGGGCGTAATATTCGACTTGAATTATCCTATATTTTTTAAAGCATGAGCATTTTTACACTATTAGCCTTAGGAATCGTAACAGGAGGAATTGGCGCTTATATTTCAGAACGAAAGGGGCGCCGACATTTAGAAGGGTTTCTATTGGGCTTTTTCTTTGGACTAATAGGAATTTTAATTTCGCTACTACTCCCCAAAAGGAAGATAGAAGATTAAGCTTTTTTCCTTTTTCCCCAGCTCGAGGTAACAAAGGCCAGGGCAAATCCACTTAATACTGTGATTAATCCCAGTAGGGAAAATGCACGCAATAAAAGCGTGTTAAAATTATCGCGTCCTTGATAGTCCATGGTATGGGTCATCCATAAAAAATCAAACCAGCGCCACTGGCTATGTCTTATGCGTTGAAAGTCTCCACTAACCGCATCGACATAAGCGACGGGATTCCCTTCTCCCGAAAGAGGGATACGAAAAGCAGGAAGTGGTTTGCCACGGTATTCGTCATGCGGTCCTACAGCGATGATGCGTTCTACACTTAGAGGTTGATAAGCTGGAAGAACATGTTCTTGAACAACAGCCATGGCTTGTTCTGCTGAAATTTCGTAAATTACAACACCACTCTTAGGGTTGATTAACAGAGAGTCATTCACCCAGAAAAAGCCTTCTTTTCCTATGGCTTTCACCTTTAAGCTATGCAGCGTAAAAGGCAATTGTTGCAAAAGAGAATCTCTTAGAAGAAGGGAGAGCAAAGGGTCCGTATTGAGTTCTTTTTTGTAGTGATCTCCATGGATTTCATCAATATCTGTCCAACTAAAATACAAACCAGAAATTGTCCAGAACAAAAACTGTATTCCGATAAAAATTCCTAAAAATCGGTGGGCTTTTCTAAATTGATTGACGGTGGTGTACTTCATTTTTTAAAGGCTAACCGCGTATGAGAAAAGATAACATAAAGCATTATCCCCACAGGACCTAGCATAAAAGTACACAGCAACGGAAGAACAATCAATAAATGAGGTACTCCTTTCTTTTGCGCATCGCGCAGCATCCAGCATCCCACCCAGTAGTCAAAGGCCAGGTAATGCATCCATCCTGCCGCTGCGGCTTCAGGTGTGGCGTTTCTATACAGTTCTAGGATACCGGCTAAACTAGAGAAATCTGCTTCGGCTAAACCGCCATCAGTAAGGAGGAAAAAAAGGTAAAAAAAACTCAAGACAAAGGGCACAAAGGGAAAGGCGAGCATTTGTTGGGTAAGAGACCATTTTGGCGCAGCCAATAAAGGAAGCCATGCCAAAAGGATAGTGGTATTGGCAATAGTAAAGAGCAATTCTGTCGTTTCCATGCTTTATTTTTTTAAGCCTAATTCTTTTAAGCGTTCTTCTAAAAATTCTCCCGCGGTACAATCTTCATAGGCCTTTGGGTAAGCTTCGCTAACACAATCATCAAGGCAGTTCAAGGGCATGTCAGCGCTAGGATGCATAAAGAAGGGGACAGAATAGCGAGAGGTTCCCCATAATTCTCTTGGTGGATTAACTACTTGATGTAAAGTCGATTTTAACTTGTTGTTGGTCAAGCGGGCCATCATATCTCCCATATTGATGATTAACTCTCCTTCTTCAGCAATGGCGTCTATCCAGTCGCCTTCTTTTGTCATGACTTGGAGGCCTTTTCCTTGCGCACCCATCAAGAGTGTAATCAAGTTGATATCTCCGTGAGCCGCCGCTCGAACAGCGTTTATTGGCGCGGTTTTAATGGGGGGATAGTGAATTGCTCTTAAAATAGAATTTCCATATGCGACATATTCATCAAAATAATCTTCAGGCAAATTAAGGTGTAATGCGATGGCTTGTAAAATGGATTGTGCTGTTTTTTCAAGGGTTTGAAAAATCTCTTTCCCAATAGTGTTAAAAGTGGGGAGTTGCTCTACTGTAATATTGTCAGGATAGATGGGGCCATTTTCTTTTTTTCGGTATTGACCAAAATGCCAAAACTCTTTTAAGTCTCCCTCTGTTCTTCCCTTTGCACTTTCTTTTCCAAAAGAAGTGTAGCCGCGTTGACCGGCTAATCCTTCAATTTCATAGGCTCTTTTTTGGGCTTCGCCCAAATCAAAAAAAGCGTTGATTTCTCGATAGAGAAGATCGGTTTGTTCGTTGCTTAAATAATGTCCTTTAAGAATCACAAAACCAATATTTTCAAACGCTTTCCCTAAATCATTTACAAAAGCTTGTTTGAGGGAAGAATCATTAGACAAAAAGTCATTTAAATCTACGCGAGGAATATTTTTCATGAGTATAGTATAACAGTTTAAAAATACGAGAAAAAGCAAAAAAAGCAGACCCATCGGTCTGCTTTTATCTAATTAGATAAGGAGTAGGATTAAAATGCCCCGTTAAAAGGCACCTTTTGTCCGTTACTCCCTAAATGTTGTTCATAAGACATAAGACACCTCCTTTCTACATTAGATTAAACATCACTGTTGTCACAGTGCGAAATACTCAACACAAATTTAGCAGAAAAAGTCTAGCAGTGAACGACTAGTTCACAATTTTTTTGAGGGTTAGTCCTTGCACTAAAATGGTAAATAATACCACGGCATAGGTCAAGATTAAAATCAAGCCTTTTGCGTCGCCCATAGCATCAGGTAGATTCAAGGCAAGGGCAATACTTAATCCTCCTCTAAGGCCTCCCCAGGTGATGATCAAAGCAGTTTTTGGTTCAAATTTTTTCTTGAGCGAAAGGATTCCAATAGGAACACTCACTCCTATCCAGCGTGATCCCACCACTAAGGCAATGACCAGTAGAATGATAAAAATATAATTGAGTTTAAAATCTCCAAATAATGGAATAATCTCAAGACCTATCAAGATAAATAGCACCGCATTAAGGGTCTCGTCTAAGAGGTGCCAAAATTTATAGACATAGTCTCCCATGGCTTTTTGAACCCCGTCTTCTTCTTTATCTGTATCGATATTTTGATTGAGGAATAAGCCCATAACCACGACTCCTAACACAGCAGAAAAATGAAAATAATGTGAAATTATCGGCAGTAAAAGCACAAGAGAAAGTGTTACTAGTACTTCTAATTCTAGGTGCTCATTTTCGATATATTTGAGTAGTTGTAAGCCTAAATAACCCATTAAAGCTCCTAGTCCTACTCCCCCGATTACTTCTGTAGCAAATAAAGAGGCCACACTTGCCGCCGTGACATTTTCAGCCCCTCCTATTTTAATTCCTAAAAGGGTAAGAAAAACCACTACCCCGATCCCGTCGTTGAAGAGAGACTCTCCCGCAATACGAGTTTCAGTAATCGAAGACAGATTCATTTTCTTGACCATGGCTAAAACTGCAATAGGATCTGTAGGCGCAATTAATGCGCCAAAGAGTAAGCAGTCCACATAAGTTAAACCCATTTCTGATAAACCAAAAAAGGACTGCTGAACTAACCAATGCAAACCAGTTCCTACCGTAAAAGTGGAAAAAATCACCCCAAAACAAGCCAGAAATAAAATCGTCAAACGGTCCTTGACTAATTCGTGCACATTAACACTTATCGCTCCTGCAAAGAGTAAAAAAGGAAGCATAACATTGACCAGTAAATCACTGAAGTCAAACTCTTTTGTTAAGCTTGTAGCGGCCTCCAAAAAGGAAGGAAAAATCAGCCCTAAACCTAAAACACTTAAAGAGAGCACTATGGCTAAAATCATCAACCCAATGGTCATGGGGAGTTTTAATAAGCGTAAATTAATGAGTGAAAAAGCTGATGCAAGGATCAGCAATAAGGTAGTCAATTCAAGTACTTCCATCGTATATAGTTTGATAACAATATAGGAAATAATCTCTTATTGCAGTTGTTGCATTTTAGTAATGTACTTTCCTACTACATCAAATTCAAGGTTGACAAGCGTACCCTTCTTAAAGGTATGAAAGTTCGTATGCTCATACGTATAAGGAATAATGGCAACAGAAAAAGTGTTGATGCCAGAGTTCACCACCGTTAAACTTGTGCCATTAATGGTAATGGATCCTTTTTCTATGGTGATATTTTTTAAGCTGGGGTCATAGTCAAAATCAAAAACCCAACTCCCGCCTTCTTCTTTAACAGAAGTACATTTTCCTATTTGGTCTACATGTCCTTGAACAATGTGTCCGTCTAGACGAGCCCCTAATTGCATGGCGCGTTCTAGGTTGACCTTGTCCCCCACTTGCCATTCAGAAAGGTTGGTCTTATCAATCGTTTCTTTTATGGCTGTAACGGTGTACCGATTGCCATCAATTTTAACCACGGTTAAACACACTCCGTTATGCGCCACACTTTGATCAATTTTTAGTTCTGGGGTGATAACACTCTCTAAACTTATATGAACATTTTCTCTTTCTTTTTCGATTTGCGTGATGGTGCCAAAATCTTCTATAATTCCTGTAAACATAAGCTCAGTGATATTGTTTAACTTTGTTGTCAAAAGTAGCAAATAATCAAGCAATGGAGGCTAGAGACCGCAAAATAAAAGTTGGCATTTCAATTGGAGACCCTAATGGGGTGGGCATAGAAATTATCCTAAAAATCTTTCAAGACAAACGCATGTTTGATTTCTTTACGCCTATTGTTTTTGCGAGCACTAAGCTTTTAAGCGGCCAGCGAAAATACTTCAATTTACAAAGTACTTTGTCTCCTTATGATCTAAATAAAAAGCCCAGCAATAATCAAATCAATGTGGTTGAGGTGTTAAAACAGCCTTTTCAAACCACCTTTGGAGAAGCGACAAAAGAAGGGGGAGCTGTAGCCATCGCCTCTTTAAAAGCAGCGACAAAAGCATTAAAAGAAGGAACGATCGATGTTTTAGTTACTGCCCCAATTAATAAGCACAACATTCAAAGCGAGACGTTTGATTTTCCAGGACACACAGATTTTCTAGCAAAAGAACTGGGGGGAGATAGCTTGATGTTTATGGTTAGTGATACTTTAAAAGTCGGACTTTTGACAGACCATATTCCAGTAAGCAAAGTGGCAGCCGCCATACAGCCAGAACTCATCAAGACAAAAGTGGCTAAGATGAAAACTTCTCTCATTGAAGATTTTGGCCTAGTCAAACCTAAAATTGCTATCCTAGGAATAAATCCACACACGGGAGATAATGGTGTAATTGGTAAAGAGGACGATAGTATTTTGCGTCCAACCATTAAAGAAATTTACGATCAAGGCACCCTGCTTTTTGGCCCTTATGCTGCAGATAGTTTCTTTGGGACTGATTTGCCCAATCAATTTGATGCCGTCTTAGCCACCTATCACGATCAAGGTTTAATCCCTTTTAAAACATTGACCTTTGGCAATGGGGTCAATTTTACTGCTGGGCTTAGTAAAGTGCGTACTTCTCCAGATCACGGCACAGCTTATGATCTGGCAGGAAAAGGTGAAGCAAAGACCGCCTCATTTGAAGAAGCGCTTTTCTATGCCCGTCAAATATTTTTCAATCGTAGCGCGCACCAAGAATACACCCCTACCCCAAAGCAATAATTCTTTGGCTAAAAGGAGTTTGGAATAAAAATTTTTGTAAATTTGCCCCCTCAATGGCAAGCCTATGGAAACGCTAACCGAATTTGTCCTCCCATTTGTAGGGCTTAAAGACGGCAAACACACCTTCGAGTTTGACATTGACACTACGTTCTTTAACGCATTTGAATTTAATGATTTTGACCAGCCTAATGTTAAAGTAAAATTACTTTTTGACAAAAAGCCCGGTCTAATGAATCTAAGCTTTACCGCTCAAGGGAGCCTAGGGTTAACCTGTGATGTGTCAAACGAAATATTTGAACACCACATTGATACTAGTCTAGATTGGATTGTAAAGTTTGGTGATCAATATGACGATGACAACGACGAATTTTTAATTCTTCCCCACGGAAGCTATCAGGTCAATGTTGCTCAGCCCATCTATGAAATGATCGTCTTGGCAGTACCAATAAAAAAAGTTCATCCAGGTGTTGTTGATGGCACTTTAGATTCAACATTATTAAAAAAACTAGAAGAATTACAACCCAAAGAAGAGAAGTTAGACAACAACGATCCTCGATGGGATAAATTAAAAGATTTACTATAAAACTAAAACAGGACGAAAATGGCACATCCTAAAAGAAAAATATCGAAAACAAGAAGAGACAAAAGAAGAACGCACTACAAAGCAGCACCGTCTCAAATTGCTGTAGACACAACAACAGGTGAAGCTCACCTTTATCACCGTGCTCACTGGCATGAAGGAAAATTATACTACAAAGGAAAAGTTTTAATTGACAGCGCTGAAGAAGCGACTGCTTAATTAATTTCTTTTACAAAGCTTGATGCTCTCCATTTTGGAGAGCATTTTTCATATAAAAGATTTTGTTTCGAACAAAAAACATTTATCTTCACTAAGCAAATCGTTCAAGGAAAAGATAAGCATACAATGAAGCGGGATAGCTCTCTAGTAACAAAAGCGGCCATAACTGCTGTTGGAAGTTACGTGCCGGAAGAAGTATTGACAAACCATGATCTTGAACAGATGGTGGATACGAATGATGAATGGATTCGATCGCGAACTGGAATATCAGAACGTCGAATAGCAAAAAATCCACAACATTCAACAGGATTTATGGCGGTAAAGGCCGCTCAAAATCTTTGTCAAAATAACCATATTGACCCCTCTACAATTGATTTAGTTCTTGTTGCTACCATTACACCAGATTATCAAGTCTCTTCGACAGCACCATATGTTGCTACTCAAATAGGCGCAACAAATGCTTTCGCTTTTGATATTTCTGCTGCCTGTTCTGGCTTTCTATACGGGATGTCAACAGCAGCTTCTTTTATCAGTTCAAATCAGTACAAAAAGGTTTTATTAATAGGGGCAGATAAAATGTCTTCGATTATTGATTATACTGACCGCGCAACTTGTATCATCTTTGGGGATGGTGCTGGAGCAGCTCTTTTTGAAGCCTCTGACAATGGCTTTGGTTTTGAGAATGCCATTCATGGAAACGATGGGATCGGAAGAGAGTATCTCAACATTCAAGAAGGAGGATCTCTCTACCCCATTAATGAAAACACCTTTAATGCAGGGAAACATTATTTAAACCAAGAGGGTAAAACAGTCTTTAAATATGCCGTGAAACACATGGCAGAAACAAGTAAAAAAGTCATTCAAAACAATGCCCTAACGGCAGAAGAGATTGACTATGTTATCGCCCACCAAGCGAATAAACGCATTATTGATGCGACAACAAATCATTTAGGCGTAGCCGAAGAAAAAGTACTAACAAACATTCATAAATACGGTAATACCACTGCAGCCACACTTCCACTTTTATTGGCAGATTTTGAATCTACCTTTAAAAAAGGAGATAAACTAATCTTCACCGCTTTTGGGGGTGGATTTACATGGGGTGCGGCTTATTTAACATGGAATTACGACTATCAAAACTAAAATCACAGAACCAATGGATATCAAAGAAATTCAAAACTTAATTAAGTTCGTCGCTAAGTCAGGCGCTTCAGAAGTAAGCCTTGAAATGGATGATGTAAAGATTACTATTAAAACAGGAGATGGTAAGTCAACAGGAGAGAACACGACTATTGTTCAACAAATGCCACCAGTTGTTGCGCAGCACCAATTACAAGCAGTATCGCCAGTAGCCGCACCGGCACCAGTCGCTGATGCTCCTGTAGCAGAAAAAGCTACCGCAGAAAATGACAACTATATCACAATCAAATCTCCTATTATTGGAACCTTTTATCGCAAACCTTCTCCAGACAAACCGATGTTTGCTGAAGTGGGGCAGCAAATTAGCGAAGGAGATGTTTTATGTGTGATTGAAGCCATGAAACTCTTCAATGAAATTGAGTCTGAAGTTAGCGGTAAGATTGTTAAAATATTGGTCGATGATTCTTCTCCAGTAGAATTTGAACAACCTCTATTCTTAATTGACCCATCATAAACGGTAACGAACACTTTTTTTATGTTTAAAAAAATATTAATTGCCAATCGGGGTGAAATCGCTATGCGAATTATCCGTACCTGTAAAGAAATGGGGATCAAGTCTGTTGCTGTTTATTCTACCGCAGACGCCGAAAGTTTACACGTAAAGTTTGCAGACGAAGCCGTTTGTATAGGACCGCCTTCGAGTGCAGAGTCCTATCTTAAAATGGCCAATATTATCGCTGCCGCAGAAATCACTAACGCAGACGCCATTCACCCAGGATATGGGTTTTTGTCAGAAAACGCTAAGTTTTCTAAAATGTGTGCAGAGCATCAGATTAAATTCATCGGAGCATCTTGCGAGATGATTAATCAAATGGGGGATAAAGCTTCAGCTAAAGCAACTATGAAAGCTGCCGGAGTACCCACTATTCCGGGATCTGAAGGGATTTTAAAAGACTTTGAAGAAACTCAAAAGCTCGCTGCAGAAGCTGGCTATCCTGTCATGCTAAAAGCGACTGCCGGTGGCGGTGGAAAAGGTATGCGTGCCGTGTGGAAAGAGGATGAGCTTGAAAAAGCATGGGAAAGTGCACGTCAAGAAGCAGCAGCCTCTTTTGGAAATGACGGAATGTATTTGGAGAAACTGATTGAAGAACCTCGTCATATAGAGATCCAAGTGGTAGGAGATAGCTTTGGCAAAGCCTGCCATTTATCTGAAAGAGATTGTTCTGTACAACGCCGTCATCAAAAATTAACCGAAGAAACTCCCTCTCCGTTCATGACAGACGAGCTGCGTGAACGCATGGGAGAGGCCGCGGTTAAAGCAGCAGAATTTATCAAATATGAAGGCGCTGGAACTGTTGAGTTTTTAGTCGATAAACACCGCAATTTCTACTTTATGGAAATGAATACTCGTATCCAAGTAGAACACCCTATTACAGAGCAAGTGATTGACTTTGACTTGATTCGCGAACAAATTACTGTTGCGGCTGGAATCCCTATTTCTGGGAAGCATTATTTACCAAAACTACACTCGATAGAATGCCGTATTAATGCCGAAGATCCATACAACGATTTTCGCCCCTCTCCAGGTAAAATCACCAACTTACATATTCCTGGTGGTCACGGGGTTCGATTAGATACTCATGTGTATTCTGGCTATATTATCCCGCCCTATTATGATTCGATGATTGCAAAGTTAATTACGACTGCACAAACACGAGAAGAGGCGATTAATAAAATGAAACGCGCTTTAGATGAATTCATCATTGAAGGGGTAAAAACGACCATTCCGTTTCACCGTCAATTAATGGAGGATCCCGATTATGTCAAAGGGGACTATACCACGAAATTCATGGAGAGTTTTGAAATGAATGAATAAAATAAAAAAGACCGCTTAAAAGCGGTCTTTTTTTTATGGGTAAAACAGCGCAAGTTAAATCAAGTTTTGATCGATAAGATATTCTGCAATTTGAACGGTATTTGTCGCTGCTCCTTTACGCAAATTATCTGATACAATCCAAAGGTTAAAGGTGTTGTCTTGCGAGAAGTCTTGTCTAATTCGACCTACAAAAACATCGTCTTTCCCTTCGGCATAAATCGGCATAGGATAGGTGTTTGTCTCGGGGTTGTCTTGAACAACTACTCCTGCACTTTCGTTTAATAGTTGACGGATTTCTTGTACAGAAGAAGGGCCTTTTAACTCTACATTAACCGATTCACTATGTCCCCCTACTACGGGAATACGAATCGCTGTTGCTGTAACGCGAATGCTATCGTCACCTAATATCCTATGGGTTTCTTTGACGAGTTTCATTTCTTCTTTTGTGTATCCATTGTCTTGAAAGACATCACAGTGAGGCAGCGCATTTCTGTGAATAGGATATGGATATGCCATTTTCCCTTTTTCACCTGCATATTCGTTTTCTAACTGTTGTACTGCCGAAACGCCTGTTCCAGTAATGGATTGATAAGTGGAAATAACCAAACGCTCGATCCCGTATTTTCTTTGGAGCGGCGCAAGCGCGACCAACATTTGAATGGTAGAACAATTAGGGTTTGCAATGATTTTATCTTCAGCCGTTAAAAGGTTGGCATTGATTTCTGGGACAATGAGTTTCTTAGCTGGATCCATTCTCCAGGCAGAAGAGTTGTCGATCACCGTTGTACCCGCAGCAGCAAATTTAGGCGCCCAGGCTAAAGAGGTTTCGCCTCCTGCTGAAAACAAAGCTACATCTGGCTGCATGTCAACCGCTGTTTGTAAGCCTACCACCGTGTAGTCGGTTCCTCGATAAGCAACTTTCTTCCCTACTGATCGCTCTGAAGCAACAGGGATTAACTCTGTTAAAGGAAAATTTCTTTCGGCTAAAACTTTTAGCATTACGTTTCCTACCATACCGGTAGCACCAACAACGGCAACTCTCATATTCTTTTATTTTGTGCAAAAGTAGGGATAAATCAAAGAGACGACAAGCTTGCAATAGAAATTATCAATAATACAACAAAATGTTATAAATAAAACTTCTATAGAGTGACTCGCTTTATTCTAGGAGAAAGTGCGGTAAGCAATTCATAAGAAATGGTTCCTGCCCTTTGAGCAAGTTGATGAGTGGTATGTTCTGCGTCAAAAACAACAGCGGTTTGATGTAATTCACAGTCGATTTTAGAGACGTCGACCATGATCATATCCATACAAACATTTCCTATGATGGGTGCGTGTTGCCCTTTGATCCACACGCCGCCAACTTCTTTCCCAAAACGTCTACTTATCCCATCTGCATGTCCTATGGGCAGCACGGCGATTTGACTTTTTTGTGGCGCGATCCAGCCTTGATTATAGCCAACACTTTCTCCTTTTTCAACACTGTGAAGTTGTATAATTGAGGTGGTTAAACGAGCAATAGGCTGTAAGGTTTTATCCCAGTCTGCTTGATTGGCAAAACCGTATAGTCCGATCCCACAACGCACGGCATCAAAGTGATATTCTGGATAGTTAAAAATCCCAGAGGTATTGACTAAATGAAAGAGCGGTGGAGTTGAAAAGGCTTTTTCTACCTGTGCTTTAAGACTCAAAAAGCGTTGCACTTGTTTTTGTGTAAAGGGACATGGTTTTTGATTTTCAGAAGCACCTAGATGGGAGTAAACACTTTGAAGCTTAAAGGGGAAGGTTTCTTTTTTAGCTAAAAAATGAGTGAGGTCATCTGCTGACAAGCCTATGCGGTTTAGCCCCGTATTACACTTAAGGTGAACGGGGTAATCTGTGATTTCTTTGGCGAGAAGCGCCTTTGAAAAAGCGGTAATAAAGGCTGTACTATAGAGGGCAGGTTCGAGTCGAGCATCAATCAATCGATTGATATTTTCAGACTGTGGATAGAAGACCATGATAGGACATTTAATCCCCGCTTGTCTTAACGCAATCCCTTCTTCTGTATAGGCTACCGCAAGCCAGTCTGCTCCCAGGGAGACAAGTTTTTGTGCGATTTCTATCGCTCCTTGCCCATAGGCGTTTGCCTTGACCACAGCGATAAATTTTGTCGTCGAAGTAGTTTTTTCTCGCAAGCTATTGTAATTGTGTGCGAGCTTCTCAAGATCTATTTGCAGTTGTGTCACGATTTCTTTTTTTGTGCCTTAGGGTTGTTTTGTTGGAGCTTTTTTTGATTTTCCTTGTAGAAGGCTGCTCTGCTTAAAGGCTCATAAGTTTCTTTTTCGCCTAGTACCACAATCCCATCATCTGTTGAAGTTCTAAAACTGTATTGTGCAAGATTCCCAGTGCGAGTACAGACTGCGTGAACCTTAGTGACATATTCTGCTGTTGCCATTAGTGAGGGCATAGGCCCGAAGGGGTTCCCTTTAAAATCCATGTCTAATCCGGCGACAATAACACGAATGCCACGGTTGGCTAAGTCATTGCAAACTTGCACAATTTCGTCATCAAAGAATTGTGCTTCATCGATACCCACCACATCACAATCATTCACTAAAAGTGGAATGTTTGCAGCAGCAGGAACTGGGGTAGAACGAATTTGATTTTGGTCATGAGAAGTGACTAATTCATCGTCATAACGTGTATCGATAGCTGGTTTAAAGATTTCTGCCTTTTGCTGAGCAATTTGAGCGCGTTTTAAACGGCGAATTAACTCCTCGGTTTTCCCAGAAAACATAGAGCCGCAAATCACTTCGATCCAGCCAAATTGTTCATTTTGATTTACAGTATTTTCTAAAAACATTTTTGTAATTTCACCCAGAAGGTTAATACACCTTCCTCCTAACAAAGGTATCAAAACAATTTGTTCTTAAGAATCCTTCTATGCTTAATCCTATAAAAAAAGAAATCGATCGGCTTGCCCACGAAATTTTAGCTCAAGATGAAGCTGTTTCTCACGTTGAACTATTAGAGAAAGTACAAGAGATCTATAAAAAGCTAGTCTTACTAGAGCATTATCAAGATCAAAATATTACCCCTGAAGACGAGAAGCAAAAGCAAGAAGTTATTCCCGTAATGGAAACCATAAACGAGCTAGTGACAGAACTTCCATTAGAGGAAGAATCTGCTGCGATAGAAGACCTGTTTGCCTCTGTCTCAAATCCTGTTTTTATTAAAAAAGAACCTGAAGAAACACCCCTTGATGAAATCTTAGTTGAAAAACCCCAAAGGGTGACAGAAGAAACTCTTTCTAAAAATTTAAACGATGTTTTAGGCAAAGGAGCACAAATAGGATTGAATGATCGACTAGCCTTTATCAAAAACCTCTTTGACGATAGTGCAGAAGATTACCAAAGGGTCATTTCTCAAGTACAAACCATGAGTAGTTGGGAAGAAGCACAAAGCTTTATCGAGCAAATGGTTAAACCAGAGTACAATCAATGGGATGGAAAAGAGGCCTTTGAAACCCGTTTTTATAAATGCCTTGAATCTAATTTTTAAGCATTTCGTATAAATATAAAGACCTAGTTAGAACACAAATGGCGCAACTTTTTCTTGTACCGACCCCTATTGGGAACCTAAAAGACATGACTTTTCGAGCGGTCGAAGTGCTCAATGAAGTTGATCTTATCTTAGCCGAAGACACTCGAACAAGTGCTAAGTTAATGCAGCATTTTGAGATCAATACGCCCTTGCACAGTCATCATATGCATAACGAACATTCGACCTTGCCAAAGATCATTCGAGATTTAAAACAAGGGAAAAATATTGCCTTGATTTCAGATGCGGGAACCCCAGCCATTTCAGACCCTGGATTTTTATTAGTAAGAGAAGCCATCAAAGAAGAGATAGAAGTAGAATGTCTCCCAGGGGCAACAGCTTTTGTGCCCGCATTAGTTTTGAGTGGACTCCCGAATGACCGTTTTATTTTCGAAGCCTTTCTTCCGCCAAAAAAAGGACGACAAACCCGCCTGGAAAAAATTGCCGAAGAAGATCGAACCACCATTTTATATGAATCCCCACACAAGCTACTAAAGACTTTAGGGCAATTAGCAACGCTTTGTGGAGAAGAACGTTTGATCTCTATCTCGAGAGAATTGACAAAACTGCACGAAGAAACTTTTCGTGGAAGCTTAAAAGAGGCCATCACACATTTTGAACAAAAAGCCCCCAAAGGGGAATTTGTCTTGTGTTTGAACGGAAAATCAAAAAAGTAATCATGCGTTGGAAAGCGATTTCTAAACCAGAACAAAAGCTTGTGCAGCAGCTTCAAAAAGAACTGGGTGTTTCTGCTATTATTGCCACGCTTTTAGCACAAAGAGGGATGCACACTTTTGATGCTGCCAAAGCCTTTTTTAGACCCCAATGGGAAGACTTGCATTCTCCTTTCTTAATGCAAGACATGGATAAGGCGGTTGATCGCATCCATGCTGCCCTAGAAGAAGACGAGGCTATTATGGTTTATGGAGACTATGACGTAGACGGGACCACCTCTGTCGCACTAATGGCGTCTTTTTTAGCCGAAAAAACTACAAAAATCACTCCTTATATCCCAGATCGCTATACTGAAGGTTATGGCGTTTCTTATCAAGGAATTGATGTCGCCAAGGCCAAAGGGATACAACTTATCATTGCCTTAGATTGCGGAGTTAAAGCCGTCGATAAAGTCGCTTATGCCAAAGAAAAAGGCATAGACTTTATCATTTGTGATCACCATTTACCCGGAGAAGAATTACCCCAAGCGGTAGCCTTACTCGACCCTAAAAGAGAAGATTGCAACTATCCTTTTGACGAATTATGTGGCTGCGGGATTGGGTTTAAATTGATTCAAGCATTAAGCGAACGATGGCAAGAACCCAAAGAAAATCTCTATCCTTATCTCGATCTTGTCGCTACAGCCATTGCAGCAGACATTGTCCCCATGGAAGGGGAAAATAGGACCTTGAGCTTTTTTGGTTTGGCGCAACTACGCCAAAATCCACGACCGGGAATTCAAGGCTTCTTAGGTGCACTAAAAAAGCCCGTCAACATTACTGATCTAGTCTTTAAAGTTGCCCCACGCATCAATGCTGCAGGACGCATGGATCATGCCCTTGTTGCGGTTGATTTATTGAGGAGCAAAGATCCTACTGAAGTAAAAAAGATTGCAGAGGCCATTGAACAATTTAATACAGAACGCAGGGCGACAGACGAACGAATTACCAAAGAAGCCCTTGACCAAATAAAGCAAAGAAAAGAAGAAAGCTTTCCAGCAACGGTCGTTTTTGCCGAAGATTGGCACAAAGGCGTCGTGGGGATTGTCGCTTCCCGCTTGATTGAAAACTATTATCGCCCCACGGTGGTCTTAACCCGCTCTGGTGAAAATTATGCAGGATCTGTTCGATCCATAAAAGGGTTTAATGTCTATGAGGCTTTAGAGGCGTGTAAGGACCATATGATACAGTTTGGCGGCCATAAATATGCTGCAGGTCTTACTTTAAAAGAAAATCAATTAACCCACTTTAAAACAGCTTTTGAAAAGCAGGTTGAAGAAAGCATTTTACCAGAGCTAAGAACTCCTGTAATTCTTTATGATTTAGCCATCCCCATAGAAGAGGTCAACCATAAACTATATCGTATTGTAGAGCAAATGGCCCCCTTTGGCCCTAAAAATATGCGCCCTGTTTTTTGCAGTACAAACTGTGTTGATAGTGGACAAAGCAAAGTTGTAGGGAAAGATCAAAGCCACTTACGCCTTTCAGTGCAAACCCCTAATGGACCATTAATTGGTATAGGATTTAGCATGGCAAAACATTACGATTATATTAAAAGCGGAGGCCCTTTTGATCTCTTGTATACCCTAGATGAAAACGAGTGGAATGGATCGATTTCCTTACAACTAAAAATTAAGGCCATTCGGCCAAAAGAACCCGCTTAGCTTTTTAAATGCTTGAGCAAGGCAGTGGTCGAGGTGTCGTGTTGCGCAATGCTGTCTCCTTCTAAATCGGCTAAAACAGTACTGGCCAATTGCTTCCCTAATTCAACCCCCCATTGATCATAACTAAAGATGTTCCACAGCACTCCCTGCACAAAGATTTTTTGTTCGTACATGGCAATAAGTTTTCCAATACTATCTGGACTTAAGGCATCAATTAAAAGGGTGTTTGTGGGGTTGTTTCCTTCAAAGACTTTAAACGGTGCAAGGGTCTCGATTTCATCATCAGACAGACCTTTTTCGGTCAATTCATTCACCGCTTCTGCCATGGTTTTTCCACGCATCAAGGCTTCTGTTTGAGCGATAAAGTTCGCCATTAATTTGTTCTGGTGTTCCTCTTCGCCATATAAGGAAGTTTTAAACCCGATAAAGTCGGCTGGGATAAGTTTTGTTCCTTGGTGAATATGCTGAAAAAAGGCGTGTTGTGCATTCGTACCAGAACCTCCCCAAATAATGGTTCCGGTTTGATAATCGACATTTTCTCCATTGCGATCTACCCCTTTCCCATTGCTTTCCATTATTCCTTGTTGTAGGTAGGCAGGGAGATTACGCAAGTACTGTGTATAGGGAATAATAGCTTCACTTTCGGCTTCCCAAAAGTTGTTGTACCACACACTAATTAGAGCGAGTACTACAGGAATATTTTCTTGAAAAGGCGTATCTCTAAAATGCTCGTCCATTTTATGCGCTCCAGCTAATAAGGCTTCAAAATAATCAGGCCCTACGGCCAAAGCGATACTTAAGCCCACAGCACTCCAAAGCGAAAAACGACCTCCCACCCAGTCTTTCATGGGAAAGACATTGTCTGGTGCGATCCCAAAGGCAGCGATCTTTTCAAGGTTGGTTGAAACGGCAACAAAGTGTTGCGCAATTGCTTCTTCCCCTGCATGAGTTAAAAACCATTCTCTAAGGGTATTGGCATTACTCAAGGTTTCTTGGGTAGTAAAAGTTTTAGAAACAATCACAAAAAGGGTGGTCTCTGGATCAAGGGTTTTCATGACCTCGCGAACGTGGTCTCCTTCTACATTAGAGACAAATTGTACGTTAAGGTGATTCTTATAAAACTGTAGCGATTCTGTGACCATGGCGGGACCTAAATCAGAGCCTCCAATCCCAATATTGACTACATCGGTGATGGCTTTTCCAGTGTAACCTTTGTGTTCGCCGCTAATTACTTTATCACAAAACGAACGGATTTTTGCCTTGACTGCATGCACCTCTGGCATAACGTCAAGACCGTCTACATAGAGCTGGGTATCTACTGGAGCGCGCAGGGCAGTGTGTAAGACTGCTCTTCCTTCGGTTTGATTAATGGATTCTCCTCCAAAATAAGCATCCATCGCCTCTTTTAATCCCATTTCATGGGCAAAATCTTCTAAAAGGACTAGGGTGTCTTGATTAATACGGTTTTTAGAAAAGTCCACTAAAAAGTCCTCCCACTGAATAGAAAATCGATCAAAGCGTTTGTCGTCTTGATTAAAATAATCCTGTAGTCGCTCATTGTTAATTGCTTTAAAATGGGCGTTTAATTTTTTCCAACTTTTAGTTGTTGTGGGCTTGATGTTTGGTAGTGCCATATTTAGTTCATTGCGATGGTTGTTGTCTTTTCCTTGTTGAAATCAAGACAGTTCAATTGTTTTTCGGTTTCTTTTATATGCTCGAAATAACGTTTTTTTAATTCAGAAGAAATGGGCTTCGCCTCAGGTAGTTTTTGTTTGAAAGGGTCTACCTGGCGGCCATTTTTCCAAAAGCGATAACAGACGTGTGGGCCAGAGGTGTTTCCTGTCATTCCAACCCAACCAATAACATCTCCTTGTTTAACATATTGACCCACCTTTACTTTACGGCGTTTCATATGGAGGTATTGGGTAGAATAGGTTCCATTGTGTTTGATTTTTACATAGTTCCCATTCCCTCTGGTATAACTTGCTTTCGTGACGCGTCCATTAGCAGTTGCCATAATGGGCGTTCCTACAGCTGCGGCATAATCGGTTCCTTTATGGGGTTTTACACGACCGTAATAGGCGATTCTTCTTTTGAGATTATAGCGCGAAGAAATACGGCTAAATTTCACTGGGGCTTTTAAAAAGGCTCGGCGTAAATTTTTGGCTTTATCATCAAAATAATCAACGATTCCTTTAATACTGTCGGTCTCAAATTCATAAGCGTAAAGGCCTTTCCCGCGATGTTCAAAATAGGCTGCTTTGATTTTTTCTATCCCTACAGAGATAGAGTCGTCGACAAATTTTTCGGTATAAATCACCTTAAAGCGATCCCCTTTATCCAGGCGGGTAAAATCGATGGTCCATGCATATACATCTGCCATAAAATAGGTGAGCATATTGTTGTAACCACTGTTTTGCATGGTTTCATAGAGGGTGCTTTCAATCACGCCCGTCGCTTCTAATTCAACTGTTCTAATGGGCTTGTCAACTTGCTTTCCATAGATGCTATCGCGCAGTTGAATCACACTGTAGCCCAAAGCATCTGGATGATAAATAAAAGCTTTTGGAGCATTAATACTGTCTTTGTCAAAAAGCAAGGTGTAAGGTTTCCCAATTTGTAATTTGCGCACACTAACCTTCCCTCTAATGGCTTGAAGAATTTCAAACACTTGAGGATAGTCGATCCCATTTCGTTCAAGGATGGCCCCAAAGGTGTCTCCTCTTTTTATTTTTAATCGCTTTGCCTCGTATTGATTGAAATCATAGCCGTAACGCAAATCTGGTTTAACAACAATTTTTTCTTGTGTTGGACGAACCTCAACGATGGTAGGATCTTCTTCACAAGCAAGGATTAGGCAAGCAATGAGCAAGGACAAAAAGGCGGAAAAATTAAAACGCTTCATGGATATAAATTTCGCAAACTTTTAAGGGATTCTTTTATTTTTTCTAGGCACTTATTAAGAAAGTTAACAACAGTTATTTCACTTGAATATTAAAGGGGTGCTGTAAATTTTTAAAGCGGTCTAAATCACAATCAATTGACCCAACTCTTAAGTCTGCACGCATTTTGACGGGGATTTTGTTTTTATCATCACTCACCCATAGGGTGACACTTTCTTTTTCGCTAAAAACCCTTCCACTTTGCACAAATGGACGCAGCTTTATACAGCGCACTTTTCCAAATTTTGTTTCGATGGTTTCACGTCCTAAAAAACGTAGTTTAAACAGATAGTTTTCCTGATCAAAAAACATATTTAACCCTATGTCTTCTCCTTCTTGAAGGGAAGAGGTGTCATAAAAATTTCGCAAATAATAAAAGGCAGAAATAAGGTCTTGTACATTTTCTTCTATTGCGAAACTAGCCTTTTCTTTCTTTTTCTTATTGTTGACATGAGCCATTCTCTTTTCGTGATCAAAGCGAATTTCGATGTCTTTGGTATAGCCCCCTTCATTTATATCGCGTATAAACCAGCGTGGTAAGCCGTCTTTTTGCCCAAAATAAGATTCGTAATGATCTTCGACCTTAAAAAATAAACGCGCTAGTCCGGTGGTTCGGCCATAGCCTTTTGCATGGAATACAGGGGCCTGATCTAAGGTATCTGCTGTGATTCCTAGGGTAATACGACTGGCATTAAAAACACCATAGTGAATGCGAAACTCGAACAACTCTCCATCTTTAAAGGCGTCTTGTGGCGCGCTGGCAGGAAGCAATTCTTGTTTTTGTGCAAAACAAAAACTCGCACTCCAACTAATTAATAGGAAGAAGAATGCTTTTTTCATGCGTTATTTTCTTGCTTAGCAATTTAAAAAATCCTTTAGAGACTTTGACCGCATTAGGGATTAATTAACGGTTAAGCTTTTGAGTGCAAATGTTGATACAATTGTTTTCCCTTGTTTTCCCCTAAAACAAAAATCAAATCGTTTTCTGTGGCTTCTTTAATGCGTTTAAAGGATTTAAATTTTTTCAAAAGGGTTTCTTTAGTTTTAGGACCTACTCCAGGAATGGCATCTAAACCCGATTTAATCGCGCCTTTAGATCGTTTGTTACGGTGAAAGGTGATCCCAAAGCGGTGGGCCTCATTCCGCAAGAGTTGAATGACTTTTAAGCTTTCAGACTTTTTATCTAAATACAAGGGGATGGGGTCTTCAGGAAAATAGATTTCCTCGAGGCGTTTTGCAATCCCTACAATAGCAATCTTCCCTCTTAAGCCTAAAACATCCAAGCTTTTTAAAGCAGAAGAAAGTTGCCCTTTCCCGCCATCGATAATAATGAGTTGCGGTAAGGATTCTCCCTCTTCTACCAGGCGTTTGTAGCGGCGATAGACCACTTCTTCCATCGAGGCAAAATCGTCTGGTCCTTCAACGGTTTTAATGTTGTAATGGCGATAATCTTTTTTGTAAGGCTTCCCGTTGCGAAAGACCACACAAGCCGCGACAGGATTAGAGCCTTGCAGGTTAGAGTTGTCAAAACACTCGATATGTCGGGGTTCTTCAGACAGGCGAAGATCTGCCTTCATCTGGGTCATTAAGCGATTGGTATGGCGATCTGGGTCGACAATTTGCATCTGCTTAAAGCGCTCCATACGGAAATATTTTGCGTTGCGTTCTGACAAATCAACCAGGTGTTTTTTATCGCCTAATTGGGGAACAGTCACTTTGATTTTATCTCCTAAATCAAGCGCGAAAGGAAGATATACCTCTGGCGATTGGGAGTGAAAACGCTGACGTATTTCTATGATGGCAAGGGACAATAATTCTTCTTTTGTTTCGGCTAATTTCTTTTTGATTTCAATGGTATGAGAACGAATGATTGACCCATAAGACAATTGTAAAAAGTTGACATAGCCATAGGCTTCGTCTGTGATAATAGAGAAGACATCTACGTTAGAAATCTTAGGATTGACAATGGTTGACTTTGCTTGGTAATTTTGAAGTACATCTAGTTTTTCTTTGATTTTTTGGGCATCCTCAAATTCCATATTGGCAGCATGGGCTTGCATTTGCTGTTTAAATTGAAGTAAGGAGTCCTTAAAATTCCCTTTTATGATGGCGCGAATGGCTTTGATATTTTCGTCATATTGCGCTGCATCGATTTTATCTTCACAAGGTGCAAGGCAATTTCCTAGATGGTATTCTAAGCAAACTTTGTATTTCTGAGCTTCGATTTTTTCTGCAGAAAGATCATAATTACAAGTGCGTAAAGGATAGAGTCCTTTGATCAAATCTAAAAGAGTACGCACCGTTTTCATGCTGGTATAAGGGCCAAAGTATTCTGAGCCATCTTTGATGATTTTCCGCGTGGCGAAAATTCTTGGAAAGCGTTCTTTTTTAACACAAATCCACGGATAGGTTTTGTCGTCTTTCAACAAAACATTGTAGCGAGGTTTGTGCCTTTTGATCAAGTTGTTTTCTAACAGCAAGGCATCCATTTCACTTTCAACCACGATATGTTCTATGGTCACGATATTTTTGACCAGTATTCTTGTTTTGTGATTATCGTGATTCTTTGTGAAATAAGAGTTGACCCTTTTTTTGAGATTTTTGGCTTTGCCTACATATATAATGCTTCCTTTTAAATCAAAATATTGATACACTCCCGGACTAGAAGGAAGTGTTTTGAGTTGGATAGAAAGATCAGTATGTTCCATTAAGCGAAAGGATCTAAGCCAAAAATAATGCTTTTCTTTGTGCAGAAGGAGGCAAATAATGGACAAAAATTCACTTAGGTCAGATTACAAAAAGCAAAGGGAGGCGTTACCGCCAAAAGAAGTAGCGAATAAAAGCCTACAAATCGCGAATCAACTCTTGTCCTTACCCCTGTGGGAAAAGACTTATTTCCATCTTTTTTTAAGTAGCACAAGGCAAAAAGAAATAGACACAGAAAGTATTTTGACCCTTTTACAGGGTAAAGACAAAGAAGTGATTGTGCCCAGAATGGAAGCGAACTACAACTTATCTCACCTTCTCTTAACAGATGCTACCCCGATCAAGGTTAACTCCTTTGGGATACCAGAACCGATAGGCGGAATTGCGGTGGTTCCTACACAAGTGGAAGTCGTCTTTGTTCCTTTGTTGGCCTATGATTTAAACGGGAACAGAATAGGATATGGCAAAGGATTTTACGATCGTTTTTTAGCGCAATGTGATGAAAAATGTCTTTTTATTGGCCTTTCTTTTTTTCCTCCTGAAAAGAGTATCCCAGTAGAAAAAACAGATATAAAATTGCATTATTGTGTTACTCCAGAGCAGGTGTATTGTTTTCTCTAACCGAAGATCTTTTTGTTGAAAAAGAATAAGATGGCTACGCCTGTACTAATGGCAGCATCGGCAACATTAAAGACGTATTCAAAGAAAGTATAGTCTTTGCCCCCCACCATGGGGATCCATTCTGGCCAAGTCCATGAAACAAGTGGAAACTGTAGCATATCGACCACATGACCATAAAAGAAAGTCGCATAACCTTCGTCAGGAAATAAAGTAGCAACTTGCCCATAAGAGTGTGAAAAGATCACACCGTAAAATAAAGAGTCAATCAAGTTTCCTACTGCACCCGCAAAGATGAAAGAAAGGGCTAATAACAATAGCGAAGAACTTTCTTTTTTTAATAAAGAGAACAGCCAAAACCCCAAATATCCAATCGCGACTAAACGAAATAAAGTGAGTAAAAGTTTCGCTACATCTTCACTCAAAAAAGGTAGAATATCATTGATTTTAGTTCCCCAAGCCATTCCTTTGTTTTCAATAAATAATAGCTTAAAAAAACCCCAATCTACAATGGCTTTTTGACCATAGATGGATAAAGGATAATGGAGCTTGATATAAATCTTAGAGGCTTGATCGATTCCTAAAATCAAAAATATGATCAAGAGCGCGGTTTGAATCGTTATTTTAGGAAGTGTAGTTTTCATTGATTTTGAAAGTTCAAAAGTAGTTATTTTCTCTGGGAAATAAAGGAAATATTTCCTTCGGTCGAGCTGAGTTTAAGTTCGCTTTGATTAGCGGGAATAAAGGGACCACTAATTATTCCATATTTTGAGATGGCATGGGCTTTATGGCTTTCGCCAAAAAGGTGAATGTCTGCTTTATTGGTTTTGACCTCTCCAGTGATCTTTTGCCCCTTAATCATGATATCACCTTCGTATAATTGAAGTTTTAACGCGTTAAAATTTCCTTGAATATCTAGGCGACTATTTTGCGCCTCTAGCTGAAGATTAAAGTGATCTGGCAAAAACAATTTTAAGGTAGAGACCCAGACTTTATGGGCACTAAGCTTATCGTTAAAAGCGTTGAAGCTAGGTCCTTTTTGTTCGACAACTTGTAATGTTTTTCCAACTTGAAAAGTGCGCAACACAAGATGATTTTTATATTCGCCTTCGGTTTGATATTCTAGCGCAATTGTATTATCTAGCGTGGTGGAGACCACAACAGTGTTTGCAAAAGGAAGTTCAAGGCAAATCAAGTCAAAAGCATCTGCTTCCCACAAGAGTTTATGTTGGTTTTGCCCATAGAGGCTACAAACGAATAAGCAGCCTATTAAGAGGCGGTACACGTTTATTTTTGCATGTTTTTTGCTTCAATGCTCAAGGTCGCATGAGGCACTAAAATCAAGCGTTGCTTTTGGATCAGTTTCCCAGTAACACGGCAAACGCCATAGGTTTTATTTTCAATGCGAATAAGTGCATTTTTAAGGTCTCTGATAAACTTTTCTTGACGAAGTGCCAGTTGAGTATTGGCCTCTTTTGACATGGTTTGTGATCCTTCTTCAAATGCTTTAAAGGTGGGAGAAGTATCCTCTGTTCCATTGTTTCCATTATTCATGTAGGAACTCTTCAATAAAGCGAGATCTTCATTTGCTTTCTCAATTTTCTCTTCAATTAGATCTCTAAATTCTTGTAGATCTTTATCTGAATATCGATTTTTTACTACAGTACTCATGATTCAACTTTTTCTAGTTTAACAATAGTTTTAACTTGATCAAATTCAATAGAATCTCCTTTGATCAATTCCTTTTCAATCACAATTTTTGTCGTTAATGTCTCTTGTTGTATGTAGGCTTGATGCTTTTCAAATACTTTGACAAGGGTAACATCATCTTTCAAATATAGGATAATTTTATCAGTCACCTCAAAGCCGGCGTCTTTTCTTAAATTTTGAATGCGATTAATCATCTCTCTAGCGATTCCTTCATCGATCAAGTCATCATCTAATTGGATGTCAAGCGCAACCGTTAGACCATTGCCATTTGCTACTAACCACCCTTCGATGTCTTTTGATTGAATCAACACATCATTTGGTTCAATATTAGCGGCTTCCCCGTTGATTTCAACGGCGAGAGTTTCTCCTGCTTCCAGGCTTTTAACTTGCTCGTCGCTTAAGCAATTGATCACGCCCACAGCGGCTTTCATATTCTTGCCAAAACGAGGGCCTAAGGCTTTAAAGTTTGGCTTAATTTCTTTGACTAAAATATCACTCGCATCGTCTAATAATTCAATCGATTTTACATTGATTTCTGACTGTATTAAATCTGCCACCAACTCAATCGCTTCTCTTTCTGCTGCATTGCGCACAGGGATCATGATTTTCTGTAAAGGCTGTCGCACTTTGATTTGCTCTTTTTTGCGAAGCGAAAGGGCTAAGGATGCAATGGTTCTCGCTTTACCCATGCGATCTTCTAAGGCAGGGTTTCTCATTTCTGATACCGCCACAGGGAATTGTGCCAAGTGAACAGAGTCAAAGGCCTCTACTTGTGTTGCAGCGCATAGATCGCGGTACAATTGATCTGCATAAAAAGGCGCTATAGGTGCCATTAATTTACTAATGCTTAACAAGCACTCAAACAGGGTTTGATAGGCCGCGATTTTATCTTGCTGGTATTCTCCTTTCCAAAATCTTCTTCTGGAAAGACGCACATACCAGTTGCTCATAATTTCTTGTACAAATTCAGATATAGCGCGACTCGCTTTAGTAGGCTCATAGTCGTTATAGGCTGCATCGACTTCTTCAATCAAGCGATTGAGTTCTGATAAAATCCAGCGATCTAGTTCAGAGTGTTGATCGACAGGAATGCTGGCTTCTTTAAAGCTAAAGCCATCAATGTTAGCATATAAACTAAAGAAAGAATAAGTGTTGTGTAATGTGCCAAAGAATTTTCTAGAAACCTCTGCAATCCCATCGAGGTCAAACTTGAGGTTATCCCATGGGTTAGCATTAGAAATCATGTACCAGCGTGTGGCATCTGCACCATATTTTTCTAGGGTTTCAAAAGGGTCTGCGGCATTCCCTAATCGCTTGGACATTTTTTGTCCGTTCTTGTCTAAGATCAGGCCATTTGAAACGACATTTTTATAAGCAATTGAATCAAAAACTAAGGTTCCTATGGCGTGTAAGGTGTAAAACCATCCACGGGTTTGATCGACACCTTCTGCGATATAATCTGCAGGGAAGGCTTTATTATCGTCAATCATTTCTTTGTTTTCAAAGGGATAATGCCACTGTGCATATGGCATGGATCCAGAATCAAACCACACGTCAATAAGATCACTTTCTCGCTGCATGGGCTGGCCAGTAGGACTACATAAAATGATTGGATCAACACTGTTTTTATGCAGGTCAATACGATCATAGTTTTCTTCGCTCATATTGCCTACTTCAAAATCTTTGAAGGGGTTTTCTTGCATAAAACCAGCAGCAATAGCCTTTTCAATCGCGTCGATTAATTCTTCCATTGATCCCATAATGACGGTTTCTTTTCCGTCTTCTGTTCTCCAAATCGGTAATGGGATTCCCCAAAAACGAGAACGAGAAAGGTTCCAGTCATTCGCGTTTGCTAACCAGTTCCCAAAACGTCCTTCTCCGGTAGATTTAGGTTTCCAGTTGATCTTGTTATTGTGGGCGACCATTTTATCTCTAACATCGGTCACCTTGATAAACCAAGAATCTAGAGGATAGTAAAGAATGGGTTTATCTGTTCTCCAGCAGTTAGGGTAGGAGTGCACATACTTTTCTACTTTAAAAGCCCTGTTTTCTTCCTTTAAACGAATCGCGATTTCTACATCGACAGATCTTTCTGGAGCTTCCCCTTCTTTGTAATAATCGTTTTTGACATATTTCCCTCCGATTTCTGGAAGGCTAGCATGGAACTTTCCTTCGAGATCTACTAAGGGAACTTCGTTGTCGTTTTCGTCTAATACTAATAATGGCGGTACTGGTGGTGTTGCTTCTTTTGCGACTTGGGCATCATCTGCCCCAAAAGTAGGTGCGGTGTGTACAATCCCTGTTCCATCTTCTGTGGTGACAAAGTCTCCCGAAATAACACGAAAAGCATCTTCGGTATTATTTAAAGGTAGAGGTGCATCATCCCATAATTGCTCATAGCGGATCCCCACGAGCTCACTTCCTTTGATTTCTTGATGGATGAAGTAAGGGATCTTTTTGGCTCCTGCCTCATAAGCATTCAAGGCTTCTTTTATCTCAACGGCAGTGTATTTTCCGTTAAATTGTTTCCCTACTAAGGCTTTCGCCAAAAGGACTTTAATGGGTAAATGGGTGTATTGATTAAAGGTTTCTACAACCACATAATCGATTTTCTTCCCAACAGTTAGCGCTGTGTTAGACGGCAAGGTCCACGGCGTTGTCGTCCAGGCTAAAATATAAAGCTCCCCAACCTCTTTTAATTCTTCCGGAAGACTAGCAGGAAGGGTTTTAAACATGGCCGTGATCGTAGTATCAGTCACGTCTTGATAGGTCCCTGGTTGATTGAGTTCGTGTGAACTTAAACCAGTTCCTGCTTTAGGCGAATACGGCTGAATGGTATATCCTTTGTACAACAAATCCTTGTCATAGATTTGTTTCAAGAGCCACCATACCGATTCGATGTATTTTGATTTATAGGTGATATAGGGATCTTCCATATCGACCCAATAGCCCATTTGTTCGGTTAATCTATTCCAAACATCGGTATAACGCATGACCGCCTTTTTACAGGCTTGATTGTATTCTTCAACGCTAATGCTTTTCCCAATAGCGTCTTTTGTAATCCCTAGTTCTTTTTCAACCCCTAATTCTACCGGAAGACCATGGGTGTCCCAACCAGCCTTGCGTTTTACTTGAAAGCCTTTTTGAGTCTTATAACGACAAAAGATATCCTTTATCGCACGAGCCATCACGTGGTGAATCCCAGGCATACCATTTGCCGATGGCGGACCTTCGTAAAAAACATAAGGAGCTTGCCCCTCTCGTGTACTTACACTTTTTTCGAAAATAGATTCCTCTTCCCAAAAAGAGAGAATCTCTTGATCGGTTGCTGCTAAATTAAGTTGCTTATGTTCTTTAAAGCCCATAGGGTGTTGTTCTAAAGCTGCGAAATTAAGGAATTTTATACATTTACACTTTAACCAAACCGCAACATCCTGTTTTCACTATGGTATTTAACTTTAAAAAAGATTTAATTCTTGAAAATGAGCGTGTTCAATTGCGCCCTTTATCGATCACAGACCATGCTTTTTTGCTGCCATTTTCTTTAAAAGAACCCGATTTATGGACCTATTCTTTGACCTCTGCAGCAGGAGAAGAAAAACTGGAAAAATACCTTCAATCAGCACTTGAAGTAAGAGTGGTAGAAACCGGTTATCCTTTTTTGATTTTTGATAAAAAAAATCAAAAAATAGCTGGCAGCACCCGTTTTTATGGGATGGATTTTCACCATAAAACCTTAAACATAGGCTACTCATGGTATGGAAAAGAATTTCATCGCACGGGTTTAAATCGTCATTGTAAGCTACTATTATTGACCCATGCATTTGAGACCTTAAAGATGGAACGTGTAGAGTTTAGGTCTGACGCCAAAAATGCCAAAAGCATCGCTGCGATGCAAGGAATAGGATGTACCCTTGAAGGAACGTTACGCAACAATTGTACAGCTGAATTTGGTCGAAGAAATAGTGTGGTACTAAGTATTATAAAAAGTGAGTGGCCCCGGGTCAAGGCTGCCCTAGTGGCAAAAACTTATTAAAAGTTCACCCTTGTTCCTAAAATAAGACTTCTTCCTGGAGCAGATATCCCCGAAGCAAAAGTGCGATAGTGTTGGTCAAAAATATTTTCAACTCCTGCATTTAGAAGTACTATTTTGTTGACTTGATAGTTTCCTCTAAAGGAAAGTATCGACCATTTTGGGGTACCTGCAAAAACAGTTTGATTGTTTGTGTTTGAGAGAATAGGTGTTTCTTCTAAACCATCTTCTCCGCCAGGGCTGTAGTTTTCTGGGTTTTTACTACTATTAAAGGTGTAGTTAAGATTTAGACTAAGTGCGTCTTTTTTGTAATGCAATATCGCTCCTCCATAAAAAGGTAGAATAGAGGGCAAGGCGCCTACCATCTCATTTCTTGCTGCGTAGGTATAGCTTAGGTTAGTAGAGAAATCTAGTCGGTTTCCTAGTTTTACTCCTCCTTCAAAAGAGGCGCCATAGATGCGACCATTCCCAATATTAGTATTGGCTTGCGTGGTGACAATATCATCTCTAAACTCTACTGTTCCAGGCGCAAGAGTCGTTAGATCTGACTCCACCACATAAAGCATTCTGCCGATATAATCCTGTAGAGAAGTATGGTAAAACCGCAAATTGAAATAGAGGCTTTTTTCTATGGGAAGATAAGCGATTCCCCCGTCGACATTATAAACATATTCTGGTTCTAGATCTGGATTAGGGACGAGCAACATGCCTTTATTTTCTCTGATTTTTCCTAAGTCATCTACATTAGGAGAACGAAAGCCGCTGGATAATAAAAGATTGAGTCTCCAGTCTTTTTTAGGGCGATAAGAGACAGAAAAGCTTCCGGTTAATGCGTTGTTTTTGACGTCAACAAGGTTAAGGTCAGAATTGATTAATGCCGTTTCTTTCCAGTTGGCTTTTAAGTGAGTTGATGTATACCTTCCCCCAAGAGCAAGGGTTGTTTTATTTGACAGATCATAGCGAAAATTCCCATATAGGGCAGCAGTGTTGTAATGGCTGCCATCACTGGGATATCGTGTGGGGATAGGCCTAAAATTCTCAAAGGAACTAATGGTATTTCCATTTAGGATAAGGTCTTTTGCCTGAGCAGTAGATTCAATTCTGTTATGGACTAATTCAAAGCCATAAGCAATACTACTTTGCTCTTTTTTAGCAAATTCAAAATCCCCATTGATACTTACTACTTTTACCTTCTCTTTTTGAGTTTCACGCGTCAAGCTGTTGAATTTTCGTTGAATTCTTGATTCTTCAATAGCTTGAAAAGCGGTAGTAATGGTTCCTTTATACAAGAGATTCTTTTTTGGGAATAGTTTTAACTGTGGAGAGAAAAGAAGTCTTTTTTGAGGACCATAAAACCATTCTGCAAAGCGAAGACTTCCACTGCTATATTCATTTAATTTATCAAATCGCGGAATGTTTGAGGAGTTAGAGAACTGAAAATTAAGCAGTAATTGAGATGCTTTAGGTAAATTAATGACAGCTTTTTCTAAGAGGTCAAATTGCGTATAGCCCACGTTTTTTTGCAGGTTTGGATCTGGGTTAACAGAAGGTTGAGCAAAATAGGTGTCTTCATTATTTTTTGAATACGCAGGGACTAAGCCCCAATCTTGAAAGCCGTGAGACCTTTTTTTTCCCATCCTTAAATCTCCAAAGCTAGCGTAAGTTAAACTGGTATAAGTAGCCCATTTTTTAAAGCTAGTCTCGGTTTCAAAATGATTGATAAAAGCATTTTGAGCACTGTTGTAAGTAGAGGAAAACCCACTTGACATGGTTTGACGATTATTGATTTTAGGGGTTTTTGTATAATAATGTACAACCCCTCCTAATGCATCTGAACCATAACCTACAGAAGAAGAGCCATAAATAACCTCAACTCGCTCAATACTGTTAGGATCTACCGTAATCGCATTTTGCAAGTGTCCCGAACGATAAATGGCATTGTTTAGTCGAACACCATCAACCACTAATAAAACCCGATTTGCTTCAAAACCTCTTAAGACTGGACTTCCTCCTCCACCTTGTGATTTTTGCAGGCGAACACTAGGGGCAAGCAGCAATAAATCTGCCCCTGTCGCCGGGGATTGTGATGCGATTGTTTTTTGATTGATGACAGATACTTTTTCTGCAATTTTCTTAGACTGTTCTGCGGTTCGTGCAACAGAGAGAACAATTTCAGAGAGTTGTTTTTCATCTAGAAATAAAGCGATAACATTTTTACTGCCTTCAATTTCTTCTATGGATAGGGTAACGGTTTCATAACCCATCAATTGAAAACGAAGGGAATCTGTAGCGGCAAAATAGTTAAGGTTGATATTACCCTCTAGATTAGAGGTGGTGTAACGTTGTTTATCTTGATTGACAATCATTACATTTTCTAATGGTTGCTGGGTAAAGGCATCAATGATTGTAACCGTCTGACCAAATAATTTTACGGTACTAATGAGTATAGTAAATAACAACAAGCACCACCGTTTAGCGGAAGATTTGATGGAGTATGTCGAGAGATTTTGGCTTAGAAAACCCATGTAAGTGAAGTTCAAAATATTGTACTAGTGCATTTAGTAATTCACGCCGTGACGATTGATTTAATTTTGGCAAATTGTCTGTAGCAAAAGTCATGCCCAATAATTGTCTTAAAAGCCTGACGGTACTTCCTTCCAGGTGAAGTTCAAGGGGTTTGTGTAAACTAAAACAGCCGTCTTCTAGATTAAAGTAATCGCCATGCTCTTCTTGAACATTAGGATAAAAACCTAAAAACTGGGTTAGTTTTAATAAAAAAAGTAAATGAAAATTGACAATATTATCGTTTGAATCTAGCCATAGCAAAGCGTTTTCAAGGTATTCGAACAAGAGAGAATTCGCTTCTTCTTCCCGAAGACTTTTGTACAATACTTCTGATAAAAACAGTGCAATGGTGTTTTTTTCGATTGACGTATAGATGCTTTGGTAAGGCTGCTCAACTTTAAGTTCTTTAATGAAATTAAGACCACCTTTATTTTTGTGTTGAAATTGTAAATTTAATAAGGTTAAAGGCTGAAAATGCGCTTTCCTCATCTTTCCTTTTTTGGCAGAAAGGATGCCCTTCAGCATAAAGGATTGTATGCCTAAAGTTTCGGTATAGCAATGGGCGATTAAACTAGAATCGTTGTATTTAATACTATGAAGAACAAGCGCCTTTGTTTGAACCAGCATTTGTTGAAATTAGACGACTCCTTGTGCGAGCATAGCGTCTGCGACCTTGACAAAACCAGCAATATTCGCTCCTTTGACATAATTGGTAAAGCCATCTTCAGTGCCATAATCAACACAAGATTGATGAATGTCTTGCATGATAGTTTGTAAGCGATTATCAACTTCTTCTCTCGACCAACTATAGCGCAAAGAGTTCTGTGCCATCTCTAAACCAGAAACGGCAACACCTCCTGCATTAGAGGCTTTACCAGGTGCAAATAGAATCTTGTTTTCAATAAAATGATGAATGGCTTCTGGAGTGGTGGGCATGTTTGCCCCTTCTCCTACACAGATGCAGCCGTTTGCTAATAATTGTTTTGCGTCTTCCTCGAATAATTCATTTTGCGTAGCACAAGGCAAGGCGACATCACAGGGGATTCCCCAAGGGGTTTTCCCTTTGTGAAACTCTGCATGGGGATACTTATCTAGGTACTTATGGATGCGTTCTCGTTTTACATTTTTAAGGTCCATAATATGATTGAGTTTTTCTGTATCAATCCCCTCTTTATCATAGATAAATCCAGAAGAATCTGACATGGTCAATACTTTTCCCCCTAATTGTAATACTTTTTCAGAGGCGTATTGTGCTACATTACCAGAGCCTGAAACGACTACTTTCTTCCCTTCAAGACTACTGTTTTTTGTGGCTAACATCTGCTGGGTAAAATATACAACGCCATAGCCTGTAGCCTCTGGACGAATTAAAGAACCTCCCCAGCTAACTCCTTTCCCGGTCAATACCCCAGTAAATTCTGTTTTTAATCTTTTGTATTGCCCAAAGAGGTAACCAATTTCTCGTCCTCCCACACCGATATCTCCTGCAGGGATGTCACGATTTGGACCAATGTGTCGAAAAAGTTCAGACATAAAACTTTGACAAAAACGCATGATTTCTGTATCTGTTTTCCCTTTGGGATCAAAATCTGATCCTCCTTTTCCACCGCCCATAGGCAGCGTCGTTAAACTATTTTTAAACACCTGTTCAAAGGCTAAAAATTTTAGTACACTTAAATTCACAGAAGGGTGAAACCTCAACCCTCCTTTGTAAGGACCAATGGCAGAGTTCATTTGAACACGGTAGCCGCGATTAACACGAATCTCTTCGTTATCATCAATCCATGCCACACGAAAAGAAACCACGCGTTCTGGTTCTACCATACGCATTAGAATATTTTGTCCATAATAAATATCGTGTTGAACGATATAAGGGATTACATTTTCTGCAACTTCGGTAACGGCCTGCATAAATTCTGGCTCGTTTTGGTTGCGTTCACTTACTTCATCTAAAAAAGCTTGAATAATTTTTTCCATGGGGAAAGTGTTTTAAGTTAAACCAAGTTAGTTTTTTTATCCAAATAATTGAGCTACCACGGCTTCAATTTTATCGCGCATAATAATTTGAATTCCAGTTTTTGGAAGGTTTTTTTGTTTGAAGTTTGCCGTGATAATGGTTTCAAAACCAAGCTTTTCGGCTTCTCTAATGCGTTGATCAAGTTTAGGTACTGGACGCAGCTCTCCTGAAAGACCAATCTCTGCTGCATAGCAAGTGTTTTTTGGTAAGGCGATATCGTGATGACTGGATAAGATGGCCGCTACAACGGCCAAATCTAGTGCAGGGTCTTCGCTGCTAATTCCACCTGTTATATTTAAAAACACATCTTTTGCACCTAGCTGAAAACCGGCTCGTTTTTCTAAAACAGCTAAAAGCATGTTTAAACGTTTGGCATTAAAACCAGTTGTGCTGCGTTGTGGGGTACCATAAACCGCGGTACTAACTAAGGCTTGTACTTCAAGCATCAAGGGGCGCATCCCCTCCATCGTACTGGCAATCGCATGACCGCTCATTTGTGAAGGGTTTTGAGACAATAACAATTCACTGGGGTTGTTGACCCCTCTTAAACCAGTGGATTGCATTTCATAAATCCCGATTTCTGCGGTAGAACCAAAGCGGTTTTTTTGCGCTCTTAGAATGCGGTAAATATGATTTCGGTCTCCTTCAAAATGCAAGACAGTATCGACCATGTGTTCCATGACCTTTGGTCCTGCGATATTACCATCCTTTGTGATGTGACCTACAAGAATTACTGGGGTGTGCGTTTTTTTAGCAAACTGAATCAATTCTGCTGTACACTCTTTTATTTGAGAGACACTGCCGGGGCTGCTGTCTATGTATTGTGTTTGCAGGGTTTGTATAGAATCAATGATAACAACATCTGGGACTAATTCATTGATTTGCTGGAAAATTTTTTGGGTTTGTGTTTCACTTAAAACATAACAGTGGTCGTTTTTTGCACTAATGCGATCTGCCCTAAGTTTAATTTGTCGCTGACTTTCTTCCCCAGAAACATAGAGGATTCTAAGGGGAATTTGCAGGGAAATCTGCAAGAGTAAAGTAGATTTTCCTATTCCTGGCTCACCTCCTAGAAGGGTGACCGAACCGGGGACTAAACCGCCTCCTAGCACCCTGTTGAGTTCTTGGTCTGGGCAATGCAAGCGTGCCTCTTCATTGGTCGATATTTCTGCAATGGGAATAGGTTGAGCGGTGGACGCTTTTGCCTTGTCTGGAGCGGTCCAGCCTTTAACCGCTGGCCTCTCTATCACCTCTTCAACTAAGGTGTTCCATTCTTTACAGCTGTTGCATTGTCCTTGCCACTGGGCGTGTTTTGTGCCGCATTTTTGGCAAAAAAAGGCTTTTTTTACTTTACTCATGGGTTAAAATTAAGAAAAGGCTTTTCGCCTTTCAAAGAAAACAGGGCTTACTTTTTTCTATTGACTAAGGGAAGTAAGAAAAAGGAAAGACTTCCAAAAAGAATCACCATCACTGTTTGCGCGGTCCACATAATCCAGCCAAAGGCCAAACTTGACTCTTTTGAAATCCCATAGCTAATGAGTACTAAAGAAACAGAAAAGGGGTAAATCCCAATTCCGCCGTTTGTGGCAGAGATGGTCAAGGCACCTACAATAAAGCCTATAAGCAATGGCTCAAACCCTAGATCTTGTGTTTCTGGAAGCGAAAACTTGATGATGTAAAACATGGCGATATACATTCCCCAGATAAAAAGAGTGTGAAATAGATAGGCCCACTTTTTTTCCATTTTGATGATGGTCAGAAAACCTTCGGCTAGGCCGTTAAGGAGGCCATTGATTTTTTGCGCTAATGGATGTGTTGACTTTTTAATTTGTTTCATTAAAAGGTAGAGCCCAAGAGCAAACAAGAGCAAGCCACCGATAATGTTATATGGATTAATGGCTTTTTCTTCTAAAAAAGAATAGATTAAATCTGACTCAAGGGTCAAGGCTAAGCCTATGGTTAATAATAACATGAGTAAGTCAATGGTGCGTTCTGCTATAATGGTGCCAAAACTTTTTTCGAAAGGAATGTCTTCATATGTCTGTAAAACCGTTGCACGAAAAAACTCTCCAGAACGCGGAACGCCCAGATTAGCAATATAAGTGATAAAGATCGCTAAGATATTATTGATCAAACGGGGGTAATAACCCATGGGATTAAGCATAAAGTTCCAACGATAAGCCCTAGAAAAATGGCTGAGAAGCCCTAAAACCAAAGACAAGAAAATATAGCCGTAATGAGCGTCTTTGATCGAATTATAGATGGTTTGACGGTCCTCTTCGGTCGTGTTATTAATTGAAAGATAGATAAACAAAACACCTATCAATAAGGGGATAAGGGTTTTAATAACTTTACGAGGAGTAGATTTTTCCAAAACTATTTTAGCAGATTTGTCGCTTCGTTTGGAAAAACCAGCTGAGGTTGAATCTTTTTAGCTTCTTCTATATCAAGGCTACAATAACTAATAATAATGATCACGTCGCCTTTTTGAACTTTTCTAGCTGCAGGACCATTCAAAGTGATTTCGCCGGTATTTCGACCACCTTCAATGACATAGGTTTCTAATCGTTCTCCATTATTGATGTTGACGACTTGTACCTTCTCTCCCTCAATAAGGTTTGCGGCATCCATTAAATCTTTATCAATGGTGATGCTTCCAATATAATTTAAATCGGCACCTGTAACAGTAACTCTATGGATTTTAGATTTTAATACTTCTATTTGCATGGCGCAAATATATTAAAAATTGACGTTGTCAATCAACCTGATATCCCCCAATTTTACCGCAATAAAAGCTCGCATTTTTTGTGACTCTTGTATGGTCGATGCAGCTTGTAAAGAATTAGCGTTTGCAATGCAAAAATAGTCGAGTTCAAAGGCCGCATTTTTTTGAAAAAATTCTTCAACCCATTGCTTTATTTCTGGAATATCCTTTTGTCCTTTCCACGCCTTTACTTGTTGTAAAGTCTTGTAAATCAATGGCGCTAAGTCTCTGTGTTCTTTTGAAAGTCTAGTGTTTCTAGAGCTCATAGCTAAGCCATCTTTTTCACGAACTATGGGACAATCAACAATGGTGATGGGAAGTTTTTTTTGCGCTACCAGTGCGTGAATAATAGACAATTGTTGGTAATCTTTTTCGCCAAAATAGGCCCGTTTAGGCATAAAACCCGAAAGTAATTTAAAGACAATGGTAGCCACCCCTTGAAAATGTCCTTTTCTTGAAGCTCCTTCCATCGTTGTTTCTAGTAAACCAAAATTATAGGGTTCTGTCGCTGTTTTTTCGGGATAAAGATCTTTTACTTCTGGTGCATAAACATAAACCTTATCTTCAAAAACCGAGAGTTTTTGTAAATCATCAGAAAGGGTTTTGGGATAAGCATTGAGGTCTTTTTGATCATCAAATTGAGTAGGATTGACAAAAATAGATACAATGACATAATCATTTTCCTTTATGGCTTGCTCTACTAGGGCTAAGTGTCCAGCATGTAAGGCTCCCATAGTGGGAACAAGACCAATATTGGCATCTTTTTGAAAGTCAAGATGTTCTTTTAATAGTTGTTGTTCTTTGAAAACCGTCATTTAGGAAAAGATTAACAGGCTAAAAGTACTGTTTTTTCTAATGGTAGGAAGATTTTTTGTAATTTTGCTAAACTTTCGCCGTAATAGGTAAAATCGTTCTTATGCAAAATAAAAAAGTACTTATAATTTCTTCGGAGGTTATCCCCTATCTTCCCCAAACGGAACGTTCCATTAATTCGTTTAAAATCCCTAAATCAATTAATGATGCTGGGGGACAAACAAGGATCTTTATGCCTCGTTATGGGATCATCAATGAACGTCGTCACCAATTACATGAAGTCATTCGTCTTTCTGGAATGAATCTAGTGATTAATGATATGGATATGCCCTTGATTATTAAAGTGGCTTCTATCCCAAAAGAGCGCATGCAAGTGTACTTTATCGATAATGAAGAATATTTTAAACGCAAAGAAATTTTACACGACAAAGATGGTGCGCTATTCCCTGATAACGACGAACGCATGATCTTTTTTACAAAAGGCGTTATTGAAACTGTTAAAAAATTAAATTGGTCTCCAGATATTATTCATCTACATGGGTGGTTTACCTCACTTTTTCCTTTGTACATGAAAACCTATTTTTCACAGGATCCAATTTTTGAAAACAGCAAAATAGTAAGCTCTATCTATCCAGACGATTTAGGGGGTGAATTAAACCCAGCGCTAAAAGATAAAATCTCTTTTGATCAAATCGATGCAGATCTATCTAGCCTTGCAACACCAGATTATGAGCAACTAACTCATTTAGCCGTTGCGCATTCTGATGGAGTAATTCTTGCTGGAGACGATATTCCTTCAAGTGTTGCTCAAGCAATCGCAGCGAGTAACAAACCTGTTATGTCGTTTGCAGACAGTCAAGAAGAAGATGCTTATGTTAATTTCTTTAACACGAATTTCCTTTAAATTGCCCATGACAATCGTAAAAAAGTTATTCCGTATAGGGGCTCTTTCCCTTTTGGTATCCGCTTGTAATCAGGAATACAACTCTGTAGGAGTAGATCTTATTGCGACAGATCAGTTTGATACAGAAACCCAGGAGTTTCCTGTTTTTCTTAGCGTAAGTAATCTTGAAGATGTTCAATCTGATCAATTAGGCGTATTCCACTTTGGAAGATATAATTTCCCTAATCTAGGTAGAAAAAGTGCGAATATCACTACCCAATTAGCGATAGTGAGCGATCCTCGTTTTGGGATTTATACCCAAGAACAAGAAGAGACAGGAGATGTAGACAATGTCAACGTCATCAATGAAAACGAAAGGGTTAGCTCGGTTTTTCTAGAGATTCCCTTTTTAGTGAACCAAAATGATAGAGATGCAGACGGGGTAATAGACGCTTTAGACATTGATCCAGATGATAATCAAAGTGATACCGATGGTGACGGAGTGGATGATTTATTAGAATCTCAAGAGGGAACAAATCCCCTTGATGCAGATTCTGATGGCGATGGAATCACAGATGATTTAGACACAGATAACAGTGGCTATGATGCTGAAGACAATTTTTATGAAATAGATTCAATCTTTGGTAACCGCAATTCAAACTTTAATTTAAAAGTGTCTGAGTTAACTTATCATTTTAGTGCCTTAGACCCTAATAATAATTTTGAGACAGCTACAGACTATTTTTCTGGAAGAGACTTTTATCAAGAAGGGCTTGTTGGAAGAAGTTTATACGATGGTTCTTTTGAATTAGACTTTGAGGAGATTACTTTTAACTATACAGAAGACGATCCTGAAACAACAGACGTCGACGAGACAACACTAGTAGAGACTAGACTTTCACCGCGTCTTCGTATTCCACTAGATACTGCTTATTTTCAAGAAAAAATCCTAGATGCAGAAGGCAGCGATGCCCTTTCAAGCGATAGCAATTTCAAAAATCACATTAAAGGAATTAACATTAGAATGGAAAATCCTGCAGAGGATCTCTATATGTTACTCAACCTAACTGGAGCAACAATTCGTTTAAATTATGAATATGATGCCAATGAAGACCAAGACACAGAAGATACTTCTGACGATGTGATTGAAACAATCTCTCAAACTTATTTTATAACACCAAGTGGTGTTCAAATCAATCACCTAACAAACGACGAACAAATTGCCCTTAACACTAACCCTCAAGAGCGTATAATGCTTAATGGAGGACTAGGAAACATAGGGCAAATAAATTTGTTTGATCAAGATGATAGCACAACAAATCTAGCGGATTTTAGATCTCCAAACATCTTGATTAATGAAGCTAATCTCGTTTTTTATGTCGATCCAACCATTACAGAAAACTGGTCAGAAGGAGATTTAATTGCAGATCGTTTATATCTCTATCGTTTAGAAGATAATTTACCATTAGCAGATTATTTTTCTGATCCTAGTTCAGGTTCAAATAATACGCTCAATAAAACGATTCACAGTGGAATACTAGAATATCAAGATGGTATCCCTTACCGTTATAAATTTAGAATTACAGAACATATTTCTAATCTCGTTCGTTCTGAAGAAGAAGATTTAGCAGAAAATGTAGCGCTTGGATTAGTGGTAACGGCTAACATAAATTCTACTTTTGTTAAAAACGCTAAACTCTCTGAAAACGAAGACATATTATATCCTATCGCTGCATTGCAAAACCCTTTAGGGACATTTTTAGTAGGCCCTAACCCACCGCAAGAATTACAGGATAAACAATTGAAATTAGAAGTCATCTATACCGATTTCAATAACTAAAGCTTATGTGTGGAATTGTAGCCTATATTGGGAATAAACAAGCTCAACCTATTGTTATAAAAGGACTCAAACGTTTAGAATATCGCGGATATGATTCTACGGGGATATCCATTTATAACGGCAGCGCATTACACACTTTAAAAACAAAGGGAAAGGTAAGCGACCTTGAGGCCCTTATTGCTCAACATCCTGAACAAAAAGCTACCCTAGCCCTGGGCCATACAAGATGGGCCACTCACGGGGTGCCAAATGACACCAATGCCCACCCACAGACGTCTAACTCTGGCAACCTGGTTGTTGTTCACAATGGGATCATAGAAAATTACGCTTCTTTAAAGAAAGAATTAATCCACCGCGGATTTACTTTTTCGTCTGATACTGATACAGAAGTACTGGTCAATCTAATTGAAGATGTACAGCAGCAGCAAGGGGTTAAATTAGGACAGGCGGTGCAAATTGCACTTTCTCAAGTTATCGGGGCATATGCTATAGTTGTTTTTGATCGCAGAAAACCAAACGAACTAGTTGCTGCTCGCCTAGGTAGTCCATTAGCCATAGGAATTGGCGAAAACGAGTTCTTTGTCGCATCAGACGCTACGCCTTTTATCGAATATACCAAAGAAGCCATCTATTTAGAAGAAGAGCATTTGGCCATTATTCGCGTTGGTAAGTCCATTAAAATTAGAAAGATTAAAGACGATAGTTTGGCAGAGCCTTATGTTGAAAAGCTTCAAATGAGCTTAGAAAACATTCAAAAAGGCGGCTATGATCACTTTATGCTGAAAGAAATTTTTGAGCAACCTAAAGCGATTCAAGACACGTTACGTGGTAGATTACTAAGCGATGAAGGAGTAATTACCCTATCGAGCCTTCGCGAGCATGACAACAGGTTTTTGAATGCCAAACGTATTCTTATTGTTGCCTGTGGAACTTCATGGCATGCCGGTTTAGTGGCAGAATATCTTTTAGAAGATTTTACCCGTATTCCTGTTGAAGTAGAATATGCCTCAGAATTTCGTTACCGCAATCCCATAATCTACCCAGACGATGTGGTTATCGCTATCTCACAGTCTGGAGAAACCGCTGATACCATTGCGGCCATAAACATCGCCAAAGAAAAAGGTGCCTTTATCTATGGTATCTGTAATGTAGTAGGGTCAACCATTTCTAGGATTACAGATACGGGCTGCTATACCCATGCAGGTCCAGAAATTGGTGTTGCATCAACCAAAGCTTTTACCACGCAAATCACCGTGATCTCTTTAATAGGATTATACCTTGGCAAAGCAAATGGAACCCTTTCAAGATCACAATACCAAGAATACTTAACAGAGTTATCCACCCTTCCCACTAAAGTAGAACAGATATTAGCATCTCAAACCTTTATAGAAGAAGTCGCTACCTCTTTTAAGACAGCACAGAACTGTATTTACTTAGGAAGAGGATACAACTTCCCGGTTGCCCTTGAAGGTGCCTTAAAACTGAAGGAAATCTCCTATATCCACGCAGAAGGTTATCCTGCGGCAGAAATGAAGCACGGTCCCATCGCCTTAATCGATAAAGAGATGCCTGTTGTCGTTATTGCGACTAAAAAAGGCTACTATGATAAGGTGGTGAGCAATATCCAGGAAATTAAATCTAGGGAAGGCCGTATCATCGCTATTGTTAGTGAAGGAGATACTCAAGTCAAAGCCCTGGCAGATTACTGCCTTGAAATCCCAGATGCTTCAGAACCATTTATCCCAATTTTATCGACTATCCCACTACAATTACTCTCTTATTATATCGCGGTACAACGCGGCTGTAATGTGGATCAACCCAGGAATTTAGCGAAGTCGGTTACCGTGGAATAACCCTACCTTATTTAAAAATTCTTTTCAGGGAATAACTGTGCCGTTCCACTGTATTGTTTGTGAATGGCCTTATAAACACCTCTCTTTTTGTTTTTGGTTAAAAGCTCGAGTTGATCTTTAACAATCAGGGGTAAACCCTCAAAATCCTTGTGTCGAATAATGACTGCAAAGTCTTCTTTCTTTCTAAGCTGTTGCAAAAGGGTGTCAGCCAGAACTACTTCAACCTGTCCTTGACTGTAGTATTGACTAGAATAAGATTTCCAATCTAGGGCATATAGCGTCGAATTCTTTGGCGCGCTAGCGACTAAAGTCTTATCAGAATTATCTAGGAAAACCTGATCCACTGCTCCGCTAAAATAAACTGCGACCAATAAAAGCGGCAGTTCAAGGGCTAAAAATAAATGGATTTTCTTGAGTTTAATCCCTTCCCAATAATGAACAATCAATAGCGCAAAAGGAATCATCACCGGCAGGGTATAGGGATGAATTAAGCTTTTTGAAGAGGTAAAAAAGAACGGCGTCCAGAGTAACCAAAACAGCAGATAAAGACTCCATTGATCTTTAAATAGACCACGCCCCTGTGCCTTCATTTTTTTGATAAAACTACCGATCCATGAGAGCACTGCCCCAATCAAAAACAGCCAAACCATCCCCATGGGTTGCTGCTTAGGGAAACCGTATTTGTCTCCGCTCCAACTCGAGTCTAGGTAGCGTTTAAAATGTTCTCCAACGATAAAATAGTCGATAAATCCTGGAGAGCGCAGCTCTGCCCAGATGTACCATGGAACGGCTATCCCTAGCGAAACAAGTGCTCCTATAACTATGGGGAAACGCAATAAAGTCTTCCATTTAAAATCACTCAATGTACACCACAACAAGATGGGCGGAACAGTTAAAATTCCTACAATCGGTCCTTTGGTTAAAAGTCCTAAGCCCATTCCCACAAAGAGTAAATAGCGCCAGTAAGTCTTTGCATTGTCTTGTATTCCTTCCCAAAAAGAGAGCATCACTAAGGCGATTGAAAGGCTTAAAAAAGTATCGGTCGAGACCACCCCTGCGTGCAAGTAAAATTCGGGCAAACTCATTAAAACCAGACCCGGTAAATAAAAAGACATTTTGTTCGAAGGACGGTATTTTCCTACTAAAAGGACCATGGCTAAACAAGCCAAAAGATAAGGGAGGCGTACAAAGAATTCAGCTTCGCCAAAAAGGGAAATACTCGCTGCAGAAAACCAGGTCGATAAGGGAGGCTTCGCCCAAAAAGGAACCCCATAATCAATTTGTAACACGATCCATTCTCCGGTTTCAGCCATTAAACGCGCGATTTCTGCGTACCTCGCTTCAGTTTTATCCATCAAAGGCAGTGTCCCATTAAAAAAACCGCGAATTAAAAATAGCAGCACTAAAAGGTAGCCTGTCACAGTGGCAGCATTGATGGGAGGAAATAGTTTTTTCATTGTTTGTAACGACGATAAATAATGGCTAAATCTAACCACAATTGGAACATATAAGAGAATTTGACCCTAGAATCTTCTGTGTCTAACCATTGATCCAAGGGTACTTCTTTAGACTGGGCAATCATTTGTTTTTCCCCAAGGGTATTAATTAGGCGAAAGAAAATTTCTACATCAAATAACCAACGAGAACTAAAAGGGGCGTCAAAGGCAATAGGAATCAGTTTACGATCGAGGATTTTACAGCCGCACTGAGTGTCATAAACACTTATCCCCAGCATTTTTGAAATAACAGTAGCTATTACTCTACCAATTAAGAAACGATACCATTTACGTTCAATACGGTTGTCTGTTTTAAGAATACGGGACCCAAAAACAAAGCGGGTTTCTGCATTGATTTTTTCTCCTAAAAGTGTGCACTCTTCTAAAGAAGTCGAAAGGTCTGCATCGAGGTAGGCAAAGCGATCACAAGAAGCTTTTTGTAAAGCCAGTTGCATCCCTGCTTGTACGGCTCCAGCCTTTCCTTTATTTTCTGACAGCGCTAGTATTTCCACTTGTTGTGGAAAGTGTGCTGAAAGCGCTGTTAGTAGCGTTAAGGTGTTGTCTGTAGAACCGTCGTCTACTAAGACCAACTGCACAGCGGTTTGCTTAGAAAGAAATTGTTTAAACTGTTCTTGTGGAAACCGGTTGGCCTCGTTATAACAGGGAACGATAATGCAAAGTGGCATAAATTAAAATATGCCCCAAGATAAGCATTATAGAACAGCTTTAATGAAAAAGAAAATGAAGGAAAACTAAACTTAAAGCTAATGCCCAACCCCAATTTCTACTTTGTTTACTCGCCGGCTGAAACAAATTGAGCAAATTATTGAGTTGTCCTTTGCTAGCAATAATCCCCAGTAAAAGACCGCTAAAGATCACCCAGAATGCTCGTACAAAGTAATTCATCTCTGGGAAGATCAACTGCAGTCCAATGTTGATGGGAAGGGTGGCCACAAAGGCCAATAGGACAACTTTCTTGTTCGGTTTTGCCAGCAATACGGCGCTGCAAATCAACACCACTATCCCGCAATTAATATAGTACCGTAAATTATTGAGGGTATGGGTAAAGGCAGAATCTGGATTGTCAAATTTGAGGTATAACAATATCAAGCCCATCATCAAAGCAGTTCCTAAACTAAACAAAATCGCTTTGCGTCCTGCGCTAATTTTTTGTTGATCGGTAGCGGTTTTATTAAGGTAAGCCGCATAAATATCGGTTGACCACAGCGTGGCTAAAGAATTAAATGTAGAATCCACCGTACTCATTAAAGAGGCAAACAAACCACATAAAATGATCCCTTTTACGCCCACTGGTAAATAGGTTTTTACCAAATAAGGAAAGGCTAAATCTGGCTCCCCTAGACTATCGCCTAGAATGCCATAAAGTGCTATCCCCGGGACAATGATAATCACCGCCATAAAGTACTTGATCAACCCACCCACCATTAAACCGGTCTGGGCATGGGTAACACTTTTTGCTGCAAGGGCACGTTGCATCACGGTTTGATTAGCACACCAATAATTGATGTTTAAAAAGAAAAGCCCAAATAAGTGTGTCCAGGGTAAAGTGGGGTGATCAGAGGGTAAATGCAACTGCATTTTTTCGGGGGTTTTAATATACAATTGTTCCCAACCGCCTAGATGGTAAACCGCAGTAAGGCACACCACTATACCACCGATAAGCAAAACACTAAACTGAATAATATCGGTTTTAACAACGGCACTTAGCCCCCCAAAATAGGTATAAACCGCAGAGAAAATCCCTAGTATAACAATCAAGATCGCAATGCGAATAATTCTATCCTCATGTATAAAAGATAGCTGTTCGCCAAAGACCATATCAGCCGCATAAGCGCCCCAAAAGAGGGCTGCTCCCAGGGTGACCGTTGTAAACAAGGCAATATTGGCTATAGAGTAAAACAGGGCAATGCGCTGTCCCAGTTTTTGAGCAATAAACTGAGTAATGGTGGTGATTTTTTCCTTCAGAAAAAGCGGAACAAAAACAAAGGTTCCTATTAGAATTCCTTGAACAGCATTGATTTCGAGATTCGCTTGAGCTAAGCCATAGAGATAGGCAGACCCCATCATCCCTAAAAATTGATAGCCTTGAATATTCGTCGCAATGGTGGAAAGCGCTATCGAATACCAAGGCAAATTTCTAGAGCTTAGAAAGTATTCATCGGCAGAACTATCTGCGCTTATTTTTCCGCGCAGCGCAACAAATAAAACGATGGCAAAATAAGACAAGACAATAATAAAGTCAATCATATTTTATGTTCTAGGCCCGTTGGCCAAAGGGCTATTTGGCGTTGTTTTGGGCATTCGCCCAAAGGCTTCTGGGAGAGAGACCGTTTTAATTCTAGGCAAGACATGTTTTGCAAACAATTCACACTCTTGCTGGTGTGGATAACCCGAAAGGATAAAGGAGCGTATCCCCATTTCCATATAGCGTTCAAGTTTAGCGACGACTTGGTCGGGATTTCCCACAATGGCAGCTCCACAACCTGAACGTGCTAGACCAATCCCTGTCCATAAGTTGGGTTCCACATAGTATTTTTCGTCGGCTTCTTCGCGCAATTGAGACTGTCTTGCGACCCCTAAAGAAGCGGCGTCTTGCGCCCTATTGCGAATGTCTGTCCCTAGATCGAGATCTAATTTTGAGAGTAAGCCATCGGCATAAGCCCGGGCTTCTTCTTCGGTTTCTCGAACGATGACATGCACCCTTAAACCAAACTGTACTGTGCGGTTATAGCCTGCTGCTTTTTGCGTCATATTATCCATGAGGCCTTGCAGTTTTTCTTGAGTTTCTGGCCACATTAAATATACATCACAGTGTTCAGCACAAAGATCCACGCCATCTGGTGAATAGCCGCCAAAATAAAGCAATGGTCCCCCATTTTGCTGGTAAGGTTTTACCGGTTCAGTGGGTAAGTCAAGTTGGTAGTATTTCCCGTTAAAGTCAATGCGGTCTTGGGTCCAGGCTTGTTTAAGAATTTCAATCACTTCTCTAGAGCGCGCATAACGTTCTGGTGAAGGCAATTGTGTTCCCGGTAAATCAGAAGAGATGATATTGATGGTTAATCGCCCTTTTAACATATGATCTAAAGTGGCAATACTGCGGGCTAACATGGGTGGGTGTACTTCTCCACATCGAATAGCTGCTAAGAGATTAATCTGCTCGGTTAATGGCGCCATCCCCGCGACAAAAGACAAGGTGTCTTGTCCCACTTGATAAGAAGAGGGACATAGCACATTGCGAAATCCTAAGCGATCAGCTGTTTTGACAATCGCCGAAGTATTTTTCCAGTTACTTTTATAATTGGGGTTGCGGTGCCCTAAAAAATCATCGTCCCCATCGCACAAGGGAGCAAACCAAGAAATCTCTGCACCGTCTATAGGTTGGGGGGGAAGGTTTTTCATCAACACAAGGTTAGGGAAAAAATAGGGTTTCACAAAATGCCTTTGGCAAAGAATACCCTATTAATCTAGTCCTCTAAAAGTGCTACTATTCTCCCTAAGCTAAGACTAGAATTAATGCCCTAATCATCTCCTTAACTGTTTAACAACGGAACCCATTTTAATGAAATGACTTCGTTAAAGTCAAATTAGCCTAATCAATAACGGCCATAGGCTAAAGGGAATAATCGTTTGTGCTTTTCTGATTTTATGTATATTTAGGGAAAGAATATTTATGAAAACCCAATTGGCTATCCAGCTTCACAACCGAAAAATCTTTCATCATTATCTCAAGCAATATAGCTTAGAACAATTAAATAAAATCCCAGCGGGTTTTAACAATAACATTATGTGGAATATCGCCCATACGATGGTGACTCACCAATTGTTGATGTACAAGGTTTCTGGAAACCAAATGCATATTCGAGTAGAATGGGTAAAGCTTTTTGCCAAAGGCACTAAACCAGAACGTTCCTACACAGCAGAAGAGGTAAAAGAGATTGATGCAGCTTTATTTTCGACCTATGAGCAGTTTGAAAAAGATTTGGCCAGCGGCCTTTTTGCAAACTATACTCCGTATACTACTTCGACGAATATGGTGCTGGATAGTGTTGAAACTACGCAAAGTTTTTTATTATTCCACGATGGTATCCATCTGGGGTCTGTCCTGGCGCTAGCGAAATTAGTTTAAGCCTTTTGAGATTACGTCCATAATCATGGGGGCGTGAATTCTTGAGTTTTCGATAAACCATTTGTTGGTTTTTAGACCGCCACAAACGACCCCTGCAAGGTAAACTCCTTTTTGACTGGATTCCATGCTAATTTCATCGTAGATGGGTGTCTGATATTCGTCTGAATGAAAGTCAACTCCTAAGGATTCTAAAAGAGAAAAATCAGGTTGATATCCAGTCATGGCTAGGACAAAATCATTGTTGATCTCTATGTTTTTATGGGGGGTTTTTATCTGCACACTTTTTGGAGTGATAGCAGTAATTTCACTTTCGTAATATGCTTGAATACTCCCTTCTTTGATTCGATTCACAATATCTGGTCTTGCCCAGTATTTTACGTTTTGTCCCACTTCTTTTTCTCTAATGACTAAAGTGACACTTTTGGCCCCTTTACGGTAGGTTTCTAGGGCTACATCTACGGCTGAGTTTGCCGCACCAACCACCACAATATCCATTCCAAAGTAAGGGTGGGGTTCTTTGTAATAGTGCGTCACCTTTGGTAAGTTTTCTCCTGGGACATTGAGTAGAAAGGGTAAATCATAAAAGCCCGTCGCCATAACAATATTTTTTGCCGGGTAGTTGCCTTTGGGGGTGTGAACGATAAAGCCATCATTGGTTTTCTCGAAACGATCTACGCCTTCATATAAGTTTACCTTTAATTCCCATGCTGCAGTTACTCTTCTATAATATTCTAAGGCTTCGGCTCTAGTGGGCTTTGGGTTATGAGAAATAAAAGGAATTTCTCCTATTTCAAGTCGGTCAGAAGTAGAGAAAAACGTCATATTTTGAGGATAGTGATAGAGCGAGTTAACTAGTACACCTTTATCTAAAATTAAATAGTCCAGGCTTGCCTTTTCTGCAGCTATACCACATGCTAAACCAATGGGTCCCGCCCCAATAATGATTACATCTTTCATGGTTTAAAGATACAATGTTTTTTTTAGATCAAGAGAGCGAAAAAGATATGTAATAATTAAAATTTATATTTAAATAAAAATAATAATTAAAAACTATTAATAATATAATAAAAGCCCCTATTGCGACTGTTTTATTGTTTCAAATAAGTACAGCATCATTAAAATTGATTATAAACTTCGTATTATAAAGTATTGTCTGACAAATACGCTAAATAGGGAAAGTAAAAAAAAGCTTACTCCCCAATAAAAATTGACTAAAGCAGTAACTACACTGACGCCCACAGCCTCCCATAAAAGAAAAAATATAAGACCTCCAAAGTATTTTACAGAAGCGTGAAAAACATGGTCCTCAAATCGACCAATGATGTGTTTTAACGCTAAATGAACCGGTAAATTTGGCAGGCTAAACAAAATGACCGCTCCTTTATAAATGAGCAGGTTTTTTGAAGCGGCTTTTAAGGCTGGAGAAGATTTCTCTAATTCAGCTTTTAATACTTGAAACGCCTGAATTGTATTCTTTCTATTGATAAACTGCTTCTTTGCCGTATAGTTTTCGTCATTTTTGGGATACCAAAGACAAGCTTCCATTTCTAGTTGCAAAGCATCCCGCAAGGCATTGAGACCTTTAGCCGGATGATCTTGATAAGAGCTAAGATAATCTTGAACATTAATGGGTTTTCCATAAACAACCGTACAGTCGTGCCTTGCATGAAGATGATTTCCATAGTTGATTCCTACGGGCTGCAAATAAATAGGATGTCGAGGGGAACGCAACTGTGCTTCGATTGCAAGCCTGGAGCTCCCTTTTGATAAGCGCAATAGATAGTATTGATCATGGTGCTTTCCTTCAGAAAACATCATCAGGTGTTTTTTTTGTGCTAAAAGCGCATAACAATGTTCAAAAACCTTTTGGTTGTTTTTGAGCTTATCATACCCATCTCGAATGCGATAAACCGGAATGGTTTGCATGGCATCGAGGAACCACTGCAAAGGCCCTCCAAAGACATCACTTCTAGTGAGGGAATGAACAGATCTTCCTGCTGTTGTCCCTACCAACAAGGGGTCAAGCAATGCGTTTTGATGGTTGGGAGAAAATAAAACGGCCCCGTTTTTTGGAATATTTTTCTTTCCAATCACCTTAAAATTTCTAAAATAAAAGAAATTGTATTTAGAGAAGATAAAACGAATAGATGCGTAAAATATTTTCTTCATTTTGGTTTACTTGGCATAAAGATAAAGTTCCCCGAAAATTCATGGGCACAATACACAAAAATAATAGTTTTAAGGTGGCTAATATTTAGGGAAAGGTTATATTTGCACTCTAATTATTACTATACCAAAAAAAGATTCCACATGGCATCAAATACAGGAAAAATTTCACAAATCATCGGGCCTGTTGTAGACGTTGTTTTTGAAGGAAAAGAAAACAGCCTTCCAAACATCTATGACTCGCTAGAGGTGAAAACTACATCAGGAAAACTTGTTTTAGAAGTTCAATCTCACATTGGAGAAGACACCGTTAGAACCATTTCGATGGACTCTACAGATGGCCTTAGCCGAGGAACAGAAGTAGCGGCAACCGGAAACCCTATTCAAATGCCAATAGGTGACGAAGTTTATGGTCGACTTTTTAACGTTATTGGAGATGCCATTGACGGTTTAGGAGATTTACCAAAAACAGGCGATGCTGGTTTACCTATCCACAGAGAAGCGCCCGCTTTTGATGAATTATCTACCTCAACTGAAGTTCTTTTCACAGGAATTAAGGTAATCGATTTGATCGAGCCTTATGCTAAAGGAGGGAAAATTGGTCTCTTTGGTGGAGCCGGAGTAGGAAAAACAGTATTGATTCAAGAATTGATTAACAACATTGCCAAAGGGCACGGTGGACTTTCTGTATTTGCAGGAGTTGGAGAACGTACCCGTGAAGGGAATGACTTGTTACGCGAGATGTTAGAGTCTGGCATTATAAAATACGGAGACGACTTTTTACATTCTATGGAAGAAGGTGGATGGGATTTGTCTAAGGTAGACAAAGCTGCCATGAAAGATTCTAAAGCAACTTTCGTTTTCGGACAAATGAACGAGCCACCTGGAGCACGTGCTCGTGTAGCTCTTTCAGGATTAACCATTGCAGAATACTTCCGTGATGGAGCTGGAGATGGCCAAGGAAAAGATGTTCTTTTCTTTGTCGATAACATCTTCCGTTTTACACAAGCAGGATCAGAGGTGTCTGCACTGCTAGGGCGTATGCCTTCAGCAGTAGGTTACCAACCTACACTCGCTACAGAAATGGGAGCGATGCAAGAGCGTATTACCTCGACAAAAAAGGGATCGATTACATCAGTTCAAGCAGTATATGTACCGGCAGATGATTTAACAGATCCAGCACCGGCAACTACCTTTGCCCACCTAGATGCTACAACAGTATTGTCTCGTAAAATTGCCGAGCTAGGGATTTACCCAGCCGTAGATCCATTAGATTCTACGTCAAGAATTTTAACGGCAGATATCCTTGGGGATGAACACTATGACTGTGCACAACGCGTAAAAGAGTTGTTACAACGTTATAAAGAATTACAAGATATTATCGCCATTCTAGGAATGGAAGAATTGTCTGAAGAAGATAAGCAAGCCGTATCGCGTGCACGTCGTGTACAGCGTTTCTTGTCACAACCTTTCCACGTAGCAGAACAGTTTACTGGAGTCCCAGGGGTGTTAGTAGATATTAAAGAGACGATCAAAGGATTCAATATGATTATGGACGGAGAATTAGATCACCTTCCAGAAGCAGCCTTTAACTTAAAAGGTTCGATCGAAGAAGCCATTGAAGCAGGAGAAAAAATGTTATCTGAAGAATAAGCATGTATTTGGAAATCATTTCACCTGAAGCCACACTATTTACCGGGGAAGTTGAGTCACTCACCCTCCCCGGAACAAATGGTAGTTTTCAATTATTAGAAAACCACGCCCCTATTGTGTCTACTTTACAAGCGGGAGCAGTAAAAATAAAAGGTAATATTACTGTTGCCGAAAGTGTTCAAAATCAATTTGAAAGCATTTCAAAAGAGGAGACGCTTTTTACCATTTCGTCAGGAACAATCGAAATGCGTGACAATAAAATCATATTGTTGAGCGACTAAGGCTTCACAACATTCTACCCTCCCAAATCCAAATTTAAAATTATGAAAAAGTATCTCTCACTACTTTTGCTATGTTTATGTTTCAATGCACTAGCACAGCAAGAGCAAGATTCTATTGCTACTAAGCAACTAAAAGAAGTGATTGTAAGTTCTACAAGAATTGATTTACCCTTGTCAGAAAATGCTCGTTCAATCCAAGTTATTACAAGAGAAAACATTCGTCAAGCGGGTGTAACCACCATTGCAGATTTATTACAGCAAGTCGCTGGGGTTGATATTCGCCGTCGCGGGATAGCGGGGATGCAGGTAGACCTTTACATTCGTGGAGGAAGTTTTGACCAAACCTTATTATTGATCGATGGGATTAAGCTAGACGACGCACAAACAGGACATCACACCCTTAATCTAGCGCTTCCACTAGAAGTGATTGAGCGAATTGAAATTATCAAAGGGCCTGCGGCTAGAATCTTTGGTCAAAATGCTTTTACAGGAGCCATTAATATTGTGACTAAGTCAAGTCTCGACACCACTGGAGTAGTTAATTTACAAGCGGGCTCATATAATCAAGTTAATGTAGAATCGACCGTAGGAACTTCGAAGGAAAATTTTAGCCTCTTAGCGCACTATTCTCACAAAAAGGCAGACGGTTATCGCTACAATACAGACTTTGAAAATCAAAATGTCTTTTTAAAAGGACAGTTTAACAAACAAAATTCTCCTATTGATTTTATCGCTTCATTTTCAGAGCGTAAGTTTGGGGCAAATGGGTTTTATGCCTTGCCTTCTTATGCAGATCAATATGAAGAAACCCAAGGGAGTTTAATCGCCTTTTCTTCTCGAATAAATAAAGGAAACTGGTTGTTGAAGCCCAGACTTTACTGGAGAAGAGGACAGGATGAGTACATTTTTGTACGAAGTAATCCAGCCATTTATCGCAATCTTCATATTACCCATAAGGTCGGGTTTGCTTTTGATGCCTCTAATACCAATAAATTAGGACAAACAGGACTAGGAATAGATTTCGCTAACGTAAGCATAGCGAGTAATAATCTAGGGGATCGCTCTCGTTTTATGACCACTGTTTTTGCAGAGCATCGTTTTCTTTTAAGCAACGATCAATTAGATATTACACCAGGAGTAGCTGTGACAAATTATACCGATTTTGGGACGCAACTTTTCCCAGGAGTTGATATAAGCTATGCATTATCTGAGGCTTTACGCATTTATGGAAATGTGGGTTATACCTATCGCATCCCCACTTTTACAGATTTATATTACAGTGATTCCACCACTTTAGGGAACGAGGATTTAAAGCCAGAAGAAGCCTTAACCGAAGAGCTAGGTTTGCGTTTGATTATTAACAACTTTCAGTTCTCTGCAGCCGCTTTTTTACGTCAGGCAGAGAACCTTATTGACTACATTCGCCCTACAGAAGAAGGTCGCTTTGAAGCGACCAATGTGCGCGAAGTCAATACCCACGGAGTGGAGTTAGAAGCAAAAACCCAATTTAAAATTGGCAACCAACCACAGCAATTACAAGCAGGCTATGTTTATTTGAAGGACGATGTCAAGTCTATAGCAGTAAATACGTCTCGTTATACGATTAACAGTTTAAGGCATCATTTTACGTTTAATTATCGCACAAATGTTACTAAGGATCTTTCAGGTAGCATTGCCTTTAAGCACGCACAGCGTCCAATGCAAGACAGCTATCAAGTGTTAGATTTGTTTGTGCAGTGGCAGATAAATAATTTGCGTTTGAGCTTTTCTGCCAATAATATTTTAAATGAAGTTTACAGCGAAAGCAACCTTGTCCCTATGCCTTTAGGGAACGGTTTAGTGGGAGTTCAAGTTGTTTTCTAGGGTTGTGACCATTTCATAAATCAAATGGCTTTCCCAGCCTCTGTATCGCAAAGCGTCGATCACCTTTTTTTTGCGTAGCAAAAGACTTCGATGTGCATTCGATTGCCAAAATTTCTCAGCTACAGCTGCAAGGGTTGTGAGATAATCCTCTTCAGGAATTTGTTTTAAAGCAATTTTAATGTTGTAAGGAGAAATATGACGCATTTTAAGTTCGCGTACAATGCGCTCTTTCCCCCATTTCTTAATACGGAATTTCCCGCGGGCAAAGCTTTGACAAAAGCGGGTTTCGTTGAGATAATTGTCTTGGATTAATTTCCCTATGATTAGTTCAATTGCTTGAGGAATCATCTTCATCTGCCGTAGTTTTTGTTCCACCTCTTGATGACAGCGCTCTTGATAGGCACAGTAATGCTCTATTTTTTTTTGAGCTTCCTCCAGAGAATAAGCAGTATGTTTTTGCATGGCATGAAGATACTTTATTTCATAAAAAAAGCGGCACTCAAAGGAGTACCGCTTTTATTTTAAGCACGTAACGCTTTATTGTTTTGATCACTAAAGCGATAGTGTAAATACTGGTAAGCATCTCTAGGAACAATTTTGATCCATTTTTTGTGCTCCCACCACCATTTTGTCCGAATGGAAAAGACGCCTTGGTTAAGGTAGGCTGCGATAAAAGGATGTACATGTAACTGCACTTTCTTTTTTCGATGCTTAGCATGCTTAACAATTTTGTTAAGGTCTGCGTTGATTTTATCAAGTAAAACAATTGGAGCTTCGACTTCTCCATTAATATTAGGGTTGGGTTCTTTTGTTTTGATATTCATCTCTGGACGAACCCGTTGACGAGTAATTTGTATCAGACCAAACTTTGAAGGGGGTAAAATCTTGTGTTTAGTTCTGTCACTACTCATCTCTTCTTTGAGATGTTCAAAAAGCTTTCGTCTGTTTTCACTAGAGGCGAGATCGATAAAATCGATCACAATAATGCCTCCCATATCGCGTAGACGCAATTGTCTTGCAATTTCTGTGGCAGAGATCATATTGACCTCCATAGCGGTGTCTTCTTGACTTTTTGCTTTATTGGATCGGTTTCCACTATTGACGTCTATCACGTGCAATGCTTCTGTGTGTTCTATCACCAAATAAGCTCCTTTTTGCATGGAAACTGTTTTTCCAAAAGCGGTTTTGATTTGTCTTTCAATGCCGTATTTCTCAAATATTGGGAGAGAATTTGCATAGTGTTTGACAATCCCTTTCTTTTTAGGAGCGATGGTTTCAAGATAATCTTGGACTTCTTCCAACAGGCCTTTATCGTCTACATGAATTCCCGTAAAGGAATCGTCAAAAATATCCCTTAAAATAGAGGAAGATCGATTGATTTCGCTCAATACTTTAGTAGGGTACTTGTTGATTTTAGACAGACTAGCGCACATTTTCTTCCAGCGGGTTAGTAACTGCTGAAGGTCGGCGTCTAGTTCGGCCACTTTTTTGTCTTGTGCTACAGTGCGTATAATAACCCCAAAATTTTTGGGACGAATACTTTGCACTAAGCGTTTTAATCTGTTTTTTTCTTCGCGATCCTCAATTTTTTGAGAAATCGAAATGCGGTCAGAAAAGGGAACAAGCACCATATAGCGTCCTGCAAGTGATAGTTCTGAACTAATGCGAGGACCCTTTGTCGAAATGGGCTCTTTGACGACTTGAACAAGAATGTGTTGATTCGAGTTTAGGATGTCACTAACTTTCCCTGTTTTTTCTATTTCTGCTTCGAACTTAAAGTTCTTGAGTAAATAGTCTTTTGTTTTACCTGTACTTATTTGTTTAATAAATTTCAATAAAGAAGGCAGTTTTGGACCTAGGTCATGATAGTGTAAAAAACCATCTTTTTCGTGACCTACATTGACAAATGCTGCGTTGAGACCTGACACAGATTTTCGGACTTTGGCATAAAATATGTCGCCTACCGAAAACTTGTTGTCTTCAACTTCTTTATTGAGCTCAATTAGTTTTCCATCCTTGAGTAAAGCAAAATCAACCGCAGAGGAATTTGATCGGATAATCAGTTCTTTATTCACTCTGAGTTATTTTGTGGCAAAGGAGAATCTCCCTAGCCGATTAAACAATAATTTTTCAGGATTTTAACCTGTAGAGTAAACCTTGTGTTGTTTACTCTATGTCAAAGAACAATGAATTTTTTAAAGTGAATTCAGATCACTATTTCTTTTTGTGGCGATTCGCTCTACGTCTTTTTTTACGTTTATGCGTTGCTACCTTGTGTCTTTTACGTTTTTTACCACTTGGCATAATAACTAGTTAATAGGGTTAATAATTACTTGACGGCGACTTTTGATTTTACGCCATTCATAAAAATTTTTGCAGGTTTGAATGCAGGAATATTGTGGGCTGGGATAATCACTGCGGTATTTTTAGAAATATTTCTTCCTGTTTTCTTTGCTCTGGTTTTAATCACAAAACTCCCAAAACCTCTAAGATAAACGTTCTCTCCATTTTCTAAAGAACCTTTAACTTCTTCCATGAATTTTTCAACAGTTGCTTGCACATCGCCTTTATCAATACCTAATTGATCTGATATGTTCGAAACAATCTCTGCTTTTGTCATTGTATTAGAATTTAAATATTAAACAAACCCTCTTCAAATTTGAGGTTCGCAAATATATAAATTAAATATTACAATTATCCCCCCCTAAATCATTAATATTTATCAATTTAATCCTTGATATGCAGTAATTTTGTCCATAATGGAGTGGACTAAAACACTGTTGGATTGGTATGTGGAAAATCGCCGCGATTTTCCATGGCGCAAATCTAAGGACCCTTATCGCATATGGTTGTCAGAAATTATCTTACAACAAACCCGTGTTCAACAGGGTCTACCTTATTATGAAACATTTCTTTTAAACTTTCCTACGATTTTTGATTTAGCCGCAGCCACAGAAGAGAAAGTGTTGAAGTTATGGCAAGGCTTAGGGTATTATTCAAGGGCGAGAAATCTTCATGCTTCTGCGCGCTGGGTGGTAAACGATCGCCAGGGAATATTTCCCAACACCTTTAAAGAGCTTATGTTATTAAAAGGAGTGGGAGACTATACTGCTAGCGCAATTGCCTCGATTTGTTTTGAAGAGCCACAAGCAGTAGTAGATGGGAATGTATATCGCTTTTTGTCTCGATTTTTTGGCATTGAAATGCCTATTGATGCTTCTGGAGCACACAAGTATTTTAAAGAAAAAGCCACCTCTTTAATGCAGGGCGTTTCGCCCAATACTTTTAATCAGGCCATGATGGAGTTCGGGGCCTTACAATGCACCCCTAAGTTAACCGCCTGCGAAAAATGCCCTTTTGTTCAAAACTGTATCGCATATCAACAGGGAAAAGTCAATGTGTTTCCAATCAAAACAAAAAAAGTAAAAGTCAAGAACCGCTATTTTAACTACTTCGTCTTTACCACCCCTTTAAAGCAAACCGTTGTTTGTCAAAGGCAAGCCAAAGGAATCTGGCAAAATCTGTATGAGTTTCCTTTGCTCGAAACAAGCCGTCTCATCTCAAAAAAAGATTTGATTAAGCATCCCGATTTTCTTCAATGGAAAAAATACGGCATAGAATCTTGCGAAATAATCTACCCCAAAGCGATTAAACACATCCTAACGCACCAGCATTTATTCATTCAATTTTGGAACATCAATGTAAAGCATGAAATCCCAGAATCAATTGATTATAAAACACTTAAAGCTCTTCCTGTCCCGGTAGTACTAGAACACTTTATCGATAAAAATTACGATGATTAAAGTGACTTTATTATATTTGAATATGTATAACCCAATAAATCTTCCGTTATGAGTGGAACACTAAACAAAGTTATGTTAATTGGCCACCTAGGGGATAATGTAAAAATGCACTACTTCGATGGAGGTGGATGCATTGGACGTTTTCCATTGGCCACAAACGAGACCTACACCAAAAAAGATTCAGGTGAAAAAGTAACAAACACCGATTGGCACAATATCGTTGTGCGCAATAAGGCTGCAGAAATTTGCGAAAAGTATTTGACCAAAGGGGACAAAGTATATCTCGAAGGAAAAATTAAAACCCGCAAATGGCAAGACGAAAGTGGAAACGATCGTTACAGTACAGAAGTTAATGTAGACGAGTTTACTTTCTTGACGACAAAAAACACTTCAGAAGGTACTCCTCCTACTTCTGAACCAAAAGGAAAAAAAGACGATTTACCCTTTTAATTTTTAAACCTAATATTTGGATCCAGAGCCCGCCTTATTTATTTCAATTAGTACAGTAACTACCATCACTTTTGTAAAATGGGCTTTACTAGGGATTTTATTAACGGCTTCTGCTCTAATTTCAGGGGCAGAAGTTGCTTTTTTTTCGCTAACCCCTTCTGTTCTTGAACAAGCAAAAGAAGAAGGAAAGCGTCAAGTAGCACGTATAGAAGCCATGCTTAAAAAGCCTAAAAGGCTTTTAGCGACTATTCTAGTAGCGAATAATTTTATCAATATTGCCATTGTAATTTTGTTTGCTAGTTTAAGCGAAGGGCTATTTATAGGAATAGAAAACGCCTACCTACAATTGTTTATTGAGGTGGTGGTTATCACTTTTATTATTCTCCTTTTTGGAGAAATCTTACCAAAGATTTATGCCAACCGTAACAATCTGGTTTTTTCACAGTTTATGGCGGGGACCCTTTATAAGTTAGACCATTATTTTTTGTTCTATCTCACCCTTCCTATGAGTAAACTGACCTTGTTTATCGAAGGTCGCTTTGGGCAACGATCAAAAACATTTTCTGTCGATCAATTGTCAGAAGCGCTAGAATTAACAGAGCAAAGTGACACAACAAAAGAAGAAGATAAGATTCTCCAAGGAATAGTCTCCTTTGGGAATACAGACACCAAACAAGTAATGTGTCCGCGCATCGATGTATTTGCGTTATCCTCAACCATGTCTCTTAAAGAAATTGTCCCTTTGATTATAGAAAATGGTTATTCTAGGATTCCCGTTTACAAGGATCGTCTTGACGCCATAGAGGGAATCTTGTACTCTAAAGATTTAATGCCTAATCTTCATGATAAGGATTTTGATTGGACCACTTTATTAAGAGAACCTTATTTTGTGCCAGAGCACAAAAAACTAGACGATCTTCTAAAAGAGTTTCAGCAAAAGAAAATTCACATTGCCATTGTTGTTGACGAATATGGAGGGACTTCTGGGGTGGTAACTTTAGAAGATTTAATCGAAGAAATTGTAGGAGATATTTCAGACGAGTTTGACGATGAAGATATAGAGTATTCAAAAATTGATCACAAGAATTATGTTTTTGAAGCTAAAGTAAGCCTAAGGGACTTCTATCGCATCACCGATTTAGACCTAGAAGAAAATTTTGAAAAAGCAAAAGGGGAAGCAGAAACCCTGGGAGGATTTATTTTAGAAACTGCTCAAAGCCTTCCTAAGTTAAGACAAAAAATTCATTTTGAAAATGTGTGTTTTACCATTGAATCTATCGATAAAAAACGCATTAAACGTGTAAAAGTTACTTTTCCATGATAAGACACATTTGTATACTACTACTATTCGTTGTTGCATTGTCCTGTAATGATAATGTGATGTTACCAAAACCAAAAGCGCAATTAAGTCTTCGCTACCCAACCCCTGTCTATACAGAAATCAACAGTGATTGCCCTTATCAATTCAAACACAACACAAGTGCCTTTTTTGAGCTGCTGAACAATTGTGAAAGCAAGCTGTTTTACCCAGAGATGCGAGCGACAATTTATCTTTCTTACCGCTCAATTGAAAACAATCTAGACTCTTTATTAGCAGACGCTTATCAAATGCCTAGCAAGCATATTATTAAGGCAGCAGAAATCCCTGAAAAGGTTTTTATTAACCCAGACAATCGCGCCTATGGCGCTTTGTTTCGTATCGTAGGAGAAGCGGCTTCACAAGCCCAGTTTTTTCTAACCGATAGTACAGATCACTTTTTAGTAGGCTCTCTGTATTTCTACACCCGCCCTAATTATGATTCTATCATGCCTGCCGCAAGATTTATTGAACAAGACATGGTGAAGCTAATGGAAAGTTTAACCTGGAAAGAATAAGTTTTATTCTATCGAGAAAGCACTAACGGAATACGCCTCTCCCACCCCTTTAACTACATCAATAATCCCATTTGGATTAATTTGTGCGTCATCAAATTCGATTAAAGCGTTTTTTGAGGGAAAATCAACCCTTGCTTTTGAGATACCAAGGGTAGCATTGAGTTCCTTTTCTATCACTGCAGCACAGCCCATCGCACAAACCATTCCTTCAATGGTCATAGAAACGGTCGCAGTAGCAACCTCAACCCTAGTGCTTTCCTCTTGTTGTATAGGAGGGGTTTTCGTTTCGGGCTTTTTAGATTGACAACTACTGCCAAGGATTAAAGTCAGTAAAACAAGCAATGTTCTTTTCATGGGATAAAATTAGTGAATTAATCAATAATGTGTTTTATAGAAAAGGCGCACATTTGTAAAAAAAAGTAGCGAATGTCTGTCGCGGTTAAAAAGTGGGTTTATTTGATTGTCCTTTCGATTATTTGGGGAAGCTCATATATTCTCATTAAAAAGGGGCTGGTAGGTTTGACCCCGATTCAGCTGGGGACATTTCGCATTTTAATGACTACCATTATCTTGTTGTTAGTCGGTTATAAAAGTCTACGTGGTTGGTCTTTTGAGCAGTGGAAATGGTTGGTCTTTACGGGTTTCTTTGGTACATTTTTTCCCTCTTTTCTCTTTGCTTTTTCTGAAACAGAAATCAATAGTTCTGTCGTGGCAGTACTCAATGGATTAACGCCGCTATTTACCATTATTATTGCGTTTTTCTTCTTTCAACAACGGGTCAAGAAAAAACAACTGGGAGGTGTCCTAGTAGGGTTTTTAGGAACAGTCATCTTAGTGGCACAAGAGTTTAGTTTAAGCTCAACAGGAGATGGGAGATATGCCTTTTTAGTTGTTCTCGCGTCGATGTGCTACGCCATTAATGTAAATACGCTTAAACACAAACTAGAAGGTGTTGCCCCCATGGCAATTGCTTTGGCGAATTTTATCGCCATCTGTATCCCCGCATTGATTCTTTTATTGACTTCTCCTTTTCCATGGGACAGTTTTTATACCGATACAACTATTTTGACTTCGATGGGATACATCTTTATTTTATCTCTTTTTGGGACGGCATTCGCCAAAGTTTTATTCAACGAATTACTCACTTTTTCTTCCACGGTGTTTTCCATTTCCATTACCTATCTATTGCCTATTGTTGCGATAGGATGGGGGGTGTTAGATGGCGAAAGTTTTGGTGGTATACAATGGCTTGCCTGTGGTTTGATTTTAGGTGGAATTTGCCTGGTTACTGAAACCAAAAAAGCGCCTTAAAAAAGACGCTTTTAATCCTCTGCATTTTTCCTCTTTCAAATGCTATTGAAAATCTTCGTCAGTAAAAGAGATGTTCAACTCAATGGTTGAAGTGACAAAATCTATTTTCTGTGGACCAAATGATTGGGTAACGGTATGTGGAAATAAAATTCCGTCAACCGCTTTATAGTCGCCTATCACAGTTTCTTGTGTGATAGTGTTTCCACCCATTTCTTGGGTTTCACTGATCTTAATTTTTAAACCGCTATTTACGCTATAGAAATAAGATTTGCTTTCGCTCACTTTAATTTCATACGCTTTTGTCCCATCGACATCAACAATGCCAATGAGATTAATTTGAGCAGGGTCTAAGGTTAATTCGGTAAAAACTGCCGTGTCTGGTAAAGCTTTAGCTAGAGCCGCAGCATCCATAGGCATGCGTTGTCCTTGTGCTTCATTATAGCCTTCGGTTTTATTGACAACCTGCTTCTGCACAATATTCCCCATCATTTTCACGGCGAGGAAAGATTGTTGTGCATTGGTCTTTTTGCTTTCGATTTCTAGGGTCATTCCTTGCATGCTGGCAGAGGCAATTTCTTTTTTCGATTGAACTGCTTTTGCTTTGTCTTTTCCGCCTATGGCTTCAAAATAAGCATTGATAACGCTACTTACATCTACTCCTTCTGATAGTGAGCTGTCATAATCTGGACGTTCCACTTTTCTTCCGTATTTATCATAAAATTTGATGGGAAGTGTTTTATCAAATGGAGCCACTTTTTCTAGATTTTCGAGAACTTCACTTCCTTTTCCAGTGACAAAAATGCGGGCGTTATTAAGGTGAAAATATTTTTGTGTTACACGCTGAATATCCTCGATGCTAACCGCATTAATCTTTTGTAAATAGGTGGTGTAAAAATCACTGGGTAACCCTTCTGTCAAAATAGAAAGTGCATATTGTGCAATGGTTGAAGGTTGCTCTAATGCAAGGACAAAATTCCCCACATATTTTGCTTTTGCTTGATCGAGCTCTTTCTGACTTACAGGGAGTTCTCTTATTTTATCAATCTCTTTTACCATTTCAACCACAGCACTATCAGTAACTGTGTTACGCACTTTTGCAGAAGCACGAAAACGAGCTTTGGTATACTTTGGCACCGAAAAAGAAGAATAGGCACCATAAGTATAGCCTTTATCCTCTCTAAGATTAATAAACAATCTCGATTGACCTCCTCCACCTAAAATTCGATTGGCTAGTAGGACTGCGAAATAATCGGGACTTGTCTTTTTAATTTCTGTTGTAAAAATTACTGCAATTTGTGATTGAACAGTGCTGGGCATATCGGTGAAATAAACACTCAATTCACTCGCATTCTTTGCAGGAATAAAAGGCTCCCCAACATTTTTTTTCCCTTTCCATGATCCAAATAACTTTTTAATCTGCTGTTTTATCTCATTAGGTTTTATATCCCCGATCAATATTAAATAAGCGTTTTCTGGAGTGAAATTAGATTCATAAAAGGTGGTAACATCTTCTAGTTTAGTGTTGGATAGTTTTTCTACAGTAAGATATTCCGCATAAGGGTGTTTTTCCCCATAACTAATAATACGTTCCACACGCTTGGCAATGGCGGCAACTTGATTGTCTGCGTTTTTAAGGTTTTCTAATAGTTTTGCTTTTTCTTTTTCAAATTCTTCTGGACTAAAGCGAGGTTGTAAAGCGGCATTTGCCATCATGGTTAAAACACGAGGAAAATATCGCGAAAGTGAACTGCTAGATGCACTTGCTGCACCAAAATTCATTCGAGCGCCTAAAAAATCAATTTCTTCTTCAAAAACATCTTTTTCAATGGTTAGAGAGCCTTTTCCAAGCATACGAGACAGCAGTGCATTCGCGCCTGCTTTTTCTCTTTCAAAAATGGGAGGAGTATCCACGTTAAGAACCGCTGTAACTCTAGGGAGTTTATGATTTTCTACCAATAAAACCTGAAGCCCATTCTCTAGTTTAAAGTAAACTGGTTCATCCAGTTGAATCTCTGGGGCTTTAGCTGCTGGCGGTTGTTGATTTCGGTCAATTTGACTATAAACAAAGCTTATGATAAAAAAGAATAAGCAGGATAAGGATAGTTTTTTCATCATCAAATTATTGTTTTTCTGAAGTAGGTAAGTAGTCCAGTATTAAACGTTGTTGTGGGTTTAGATACTTTCTAGCTACACGACGAATGTCCTCTCTTGTAATCGAGCGGTAGATGTCAATCTCCTTATTAATTAATTTTGTGTCTCTATAAAATGCATAATATTCTGCTAAAGAATTAGCAATGCCCTCGACCGAAGCATTAGCATTAACATATTCTGTTTCAAATTTATTTTGAATTTTTTGGTGATCCCTTTTAGAAATTAGGCCTTCTTGAATTTTAACAATTTCCTCGTTGATGGCTAGAAGCAAGTCATCAAAAGTGTTTTCCCCAAGTGGTAAGCCAAGGATTATGTATACTCCATAGTCTTCTTGATTAAGATTAAATGCGGCCACTTCTAAAGCGATTTTTTCTTTATCTACCATTCTCTTGTAGAGTCTAGAGCTTTTTCCATCGCTCAAGTAGGTTGAAATAATTTCCAATACTTTAGCGTCTCTGTTTGTCACCTCTGGGCTGCGGTAAGCGGTGATTAAAGCGGGAATTTGAATGTTTTTATCGTAGTAGGTTGCTTTTCTCTCCTTTTCAATCGGAGCTTCGGTTATGGCAATTCTCTCTACAGGGGGTCCTTTAGGAATCCGTGAAAAATAATTTTCAATCCATTGCTTAGATTGATCAATATCAATGTCTCCAGCAACAACTAAGACGGCGTTATTGGGGACATAGTACTGATTTCTAAAGGCAATAAATTCTTCTAAAGAGGCAGCGTCAAGATCTTCCATTGATCCTATCGAAGCGCGTTTGTATGGGTGTAAATCAAAAATGTTTTTTTTCACTTCATCTTGATAATACGCATAAGGAGAGTTGTCGAAGTTGGCTCTTTTTTCTTCTTTTACAACTTCGTTTTGGGTTTTTATACCCTCCTTGTTAATCACAGGATGTAACATGCGCTCTGCTTCCATCCAAAGACCTAGTTGGGTTTGATTTGAGGGGAAGATCTCATAATAATAAGTATAATCATCTGTGGTGTAGGCGTTATTTGTTCCTCCTGCTGCTGCAACTATAGAAAACCATTCCCCACGCCCAATGTTTTTGGTCCCTTCAAAAAGCAAGTGTTCAAAAAAATGCGAAAAACCCGTTCTGTTTTCTTTTTCGTCCTTTCCTCCCACGTGATAAAGAACAGCAGTAGTAACGACTGGTGCTCCGTTATCTTGATGTAGAATAACATGCAACCCGTTCGCTAGATCATATTCTTCAAACTGTACTTGTTGGGCATAAAGAGTAATCCCAAAAAGCAGTATGAATAAAACAGTAAGCGCTTTTTTCATAAATTATAACTTTAATTATTTGACGTGAAATTAGTGAGGATGTTACAATCTTTAATTCTTTAAAGCAATAAAAATCATAAAAAGTCATTATTAAATAAAGGTTAAATCGGTGTTTACAAAGTTATTTCCGTTATGGGTAAGTTTGAGTGCAATAATAGCACTTATTAATCCCGTTTTATTTATTTGGTTTTCAGGCCCATGGATTACCTATGGTCTTGGGGGAATTATGCTAGGGATGGGCTTGACCTTACAATGGCAAGATTTTAACCAAATTTTCCAAACACCAAAATGGGTTTTCCTGGGTTTATTGCTTCAATTTAGTTTGATGCCCTTAATGGGTTGGTGCTTAGGTGTTTTCTTTGAGTTACCGCCTTTTTTTGCTGTAGGTTTGATTTTAGTAGCCAGTTGTCCCGGAGGGACCGCTTCTAACGTGATTGCTTATTTGGCTCGTGCAAATGTTGCGTTATCTGTCGCCATGACCACTTGTTCTACCCTTGCAGGTATAATTTTGACCCCTTACTTAACGGCTAGTTTATCTGGAAATTATTTATCTGTTGACGCCTGGGGTTTGTTTTACAGTACCGTAAAAGTGGTTTTGCTTCCAGTGACTTTAGGCGTCATTTTCAATCAATATTTCCCAAAATTCACCAAAAAGGCGATCCCTTTTGCGCCCCCAGTAGCGGTATTATTAATTGTATTAATCGTTGCAAGTATTATAGGACAAGGAAAAGAGATTATTTTGAACGCTGGTTTAAATTTAATTTTAGCCATCATGATTTTACATCTTTTTGGTTTTATATTAGGCTTTGTGCTTAGTCGGCTATTTATTAAAGATATTGCCGCAAGTAAAACCATTGCGATAGAAGTTGGGATGCAAAACTCTGGTTTAGGGGCAGTTTTAGCGCGAGAAAACTTCACTAATCCAGCCACCGCAATCCCCTCGGCTATATCTAGTTTGGTACATTCTATTTACGGAAGTATCTTTGTTTCAGTTTTTAAAGAAAAAAGTAAAGTTTAACCTATGCAAAAAGTTGTTGTTGTTTCGGCTAAAAGAACTCCGATAGGAAAATTTATGGGAGGTTTATCTACTGTGCCAGCGCCTACATTAGGGGCTATTGCTATTAAAGGAGCATTAGCAGCAGCTGGAGTAGAACCTTCTCAAGTAGAAGAAGTTTATATGGGAAATGTCCTGCAAGCGGGTGTGGGCCAAGCGCCAGCACGGCAAGCAGCCATACAAGCTGGAATTCCAGATACAGTACCTTGTACCACGGTCAATAAAGTGTGTTCTTCTGGGATGAAAACCATTGCAATGGCAGCACAAGCAATCGCTTTAGGCGATGTTGATGTAGTGGTTGCTGGCGGAATGGAAAACATGAGCCTAGCGCCACACATTGTTCCTATGCGAACAGGAGTAAAATTTGGCACAGCCCAATTAGAAGATGTCATGCAAAAAGACGGATTGATCGATGCCTTTGACCAAGTCGCCATGGGTACTTTTGCCGATGCTACTGCGGTAAAACACAGCATTTCTAGAGAAGAGCAAGATGCTTTTGCTGTCGAATCTTATACCCGTTCTGCCGCCGCATGGACCAGTGGAGCGATGAAAAATGAAATTGTTCCAGTTGCTGTTCCACAGCGAAGAGGAGAAGATAAAATTGTCGCGGAAGATGAAGAGTACACTAACGTAATGATGGAGAAAATTCCCAACTTACGTCCCGCTTTTACCAAAGGGGGAACCGTTACTGCCGCGAACGCCTCAACCATTAATGACGGGGCAGCTGCTGTAGTGTTGATGTCAGCAACGAAAGCAAAAAGCCTGGGGATAGAAGTCCTAGCGACCATAGAAAGTTATGCCGATGCCGCGCAAGATCCTAAATGGTTCACCACCGCCCCAGCAAAGGCATTGCCCATCGCTTTAGCAAAAGCGGGGGTCAGTCAAGAAGAGGTAGAACTCTTTGAATTTAACGAAGCCTTCTCTGTAGTAGGTTTAGCCAATATAAAAATCTTAGGCCTTGCGGCCGAAAAAGTGAATGTACACGGGGGAGCAGTTTCCTTAGGACACCCCTTAGGATGCTCTGGTGCGCGTATCGTGGTGACTTTATTAAATGCATTGCAAGTCAATCAAAAATCTTTAGGAGCAGCTGCCATTTGTAATGGTGGAGGCGGAGCTTCTGCACTAGTCATCCGTCGATAAATAGTGAAAAAATTCCTCTTCATAATCGTTTTCTATAGCAGTTTTGTTGCCGCTCAAGAAGCACATATTCTCTTTAATAGAAAGAATATGGCAGTTTACAACAATATTGATGTCAACCGTCTAGAGCGTTTATATGCCACTCATAACCCCGCACTGAAGCCAGTAACAAGTTATTTTAGCCCTATTCTGGGATTTGGGATGCATTATCTAACACCTGATTATTTTATTGGAATAGGCGTGCCCAGTTTATTCAACAACAAGCGTTTTCAAGACAATAGCGGTTGGGAAACCACCGCGACAGAACTAGCCTATGTTTATTTTTCTGGCGGAACAACGCTAGCTATAAATGAAAACTTCAAACTTGAACCCGTCTTGATTTATCGCGCTGTGCCCAATAGTCCAAATCTTTTCTCGGGCACCTTTGCTGTCAACTTTAAAGAGCAATTTTCCATTGGTGGGGGTTATGCAAATAATAACAATATGGCCTTTTTTATCACCTCAAAAAACGTAGAAAAAATCGAATGGGGTTATGGCTATGATGTTTTTACGTTTTTTAGAAAAAGTGTAACTTCATAGCTATAAACCATAACACTGTCATGCGAAGTATCGTTGTTATTTTCCTCTTTTCCCTTCAATTGGTTTGGGCACAAATTGACTTATCACCTTATGAATTGTCCATTACTTCTGAATTGGCTTTTGCTCCTGCAACAGAAGAAATCGATCAATTGCGTTTGAGTTTTGAGGCGCAAAAGTGGCCTGTAGAAGTGTTGCGATATACCTTATATCGCTTAAGACAAAATCCTTATTTAGTGAGTGCGTTTTTTATTCAGTTAACTATCGTGCATCCAGATCAATCAAAAAAGATTGTGATTCCAGTTCCAATAAATGAAAAATACATCAAAGCATTTAAAACAGAAGAAGGCTTTAATGAAAGCTATTACGATTTCTTGTCAGATACCTTTGAGTGGGTTTTAGAGCGTCTCTAGATAGTCCCTCAAATGATCATTTTCAAAGAGTCTTTGTTTGGGTTGCTCTAGCCCGACACGAAACATTGCAAGGGCAAGTTCTTCTGAAGTGATGCTCCTTTTTTTCCCTAAAAGCTTTAAAATAGGATAGCGTTTCCGGCTAAGGACATAAGCAAAGCTGGTTTCTTTTCTAGGGGTCACGGGATAGATATAACCCGGGCGACAGCTATAGAAAGTCTTTCACAACAACTTCTTTCAATTTGGGATGCTCAAGGGAAGAAGGCTTTCGCACTATGCTAACGACCTCTTTGATGTTAGGCGCCGCTAGTGCATGTTGTAAAATAAGTTGGCCTATCATTCCAGAGCTTCCTGCGAGGAGTGTTTTTTTCATTTATTGGCAGTATTCTTCTCCTATTGAAAAAGCATCATATACACTTTTTGTAACCTCACCACTTAATCTATTATCGGGTAAAAAAGAGGCTATGTCATTATCAGTAGAAACATCAAGGCTGTAATTAGCGTCTAGGATAAAAAAGTAGCGACCATCTCGACTCACCTTATCATAAATGTCCCCACACCTTTCTGGGGTAGTGCAGTGACTAACCAGATATAAAAGTAGTATTAAAGACAGTGAGTGCCGCATGCTAACAAGGTATAAAATTTATGCGATAGAAGAGAAAATGTAATGCATCTCTGTGGCAATTTCTATGGATTTGTTGAGATATGCGATTGTTTCTTCTGGGGTATCATCAAAGGCTTTTGGATCTTTATATCGCACTGGAATACGTTTTTCTGTTCCTGGAATAAAGGGACAATTTTCGTCTGCATGAGCACAGGTCATTATGGCAGCAAAATCCTTTGAAGGGCTCGATGCATCGTCATAAAGCTTTGAGAAATATTGGCCATAATCCTCTCCTTCCATACTAATCTGATAGTAAGGATTGTCGCCGTTTTCTTTGGTTTTGATGTCAAAACCTTGTGATAAAAGGGTGTTGATAACCCTTTCGTTACAAGCGGTAACTTCTACTCCGCCAGAATAAGTGTGGCAGTCAATCCCGTGATAGTGCGCCAGGACTTTTGCCCACAGTTGTGAGAATTGACTTCTTCTGGAATTGTGGGTACAAATAAAGTTGAGATGTAGGGGTTTATTTTGAGTTTTTTGAGTGTTGATATAGTCAATCAATACACCCAATTCCTTTTTGCGTTCTTGAGAAAGATCAGCAATAGGTAGTTTTTCAATAAGCTTGTTTAGTGTTGTTTTCATAGGATGAAAATACAACTCTATTCAAGACTAAAACCTATAAGAATGATTAAAAAAAAGTTAACGCACTCTTTTGTGTAAGCGAACAATAATTAGGCACATGGCTAACATTCCAAAGGCAGGAACACTTCTTAACAAAGGGTCTGCTACTTTAAAGTGCATCCCGATGGCGCCGATCATTAGAACCGCAATAATTTGGGCCGAAGGTACAACGGTTTGTTTAACCCGTAACCCAAAAAACAATGCCAGTGCTGCCAGTAGTTTAATCCCCCCGATGAGGTAAAATATATTTTCACTTAGGCCATAGGCCAAAAATTCTTCTTTGAGGTTGGGCGCGGCACTTCCCCGATAAGGAGAGGCTTGATCCATGTTTAAAAGCCAAACGTTAAACACAGTCCCAGACACAAGGACAATAAAGAGACGATAGATCCAAATCATAGTAATTTATTTTATGGTTGTTTTATTTCCGTCTTGATCAATCGCTACAAACACGATTTCACAGGCGCAATTCTCCTTCTTCACTTGTTCAATTAAATTCTCACTTTGGACCTCAACATGTATGCGCATAGAAGTGTTTCCCACTTCGATTAGGGTAGCGGTCAAAAAGACCAAATCCCCGATATGAATCGCTTTTAAAAACTCGATATCATCGACAAATTTTGTCACACAATTTTTTCTAGCATAACGAACGGCAAGGGCATAAGCCACTTCGTCAATCCACTTCATTACCTTTCCTCCATGCACATTCCCGTGATAATTTACATCAGTTGTTTGAGCGAGAAAAGACATGTTAAGCGTGTTTTCTTTCATATCTTTTCAAGTTAGTATAAATTCTTTAACGGGGGATTAAGCCGAATGACAAAATTTACACGGTCTTAGAAATCCTTTTATCTTTGAGCTAAGAATAAAACACATGAAAAATATTACAGTTGTTGGAAGCGGCGCCATGGGAAGTGGGATTGCTCATTGCTTTGCTCAATATGGGTATAACGTTAATCTGGTTGATCTTTCGAAAGAAGCTTTAGCCTTAGCGATGGTGAAAATTGAAAATAATTTAGACCGACAGCTCAAAAAGGAAGTCTTAACAGTAGAAGAAAAAACAGCGACCTTAGATAGGATTAGCCTGTTTACTGAATTAAAAGAGGCTATTAAAATTGCTGATTTAGTGGTAGAAGCTGTTGCTGAAGATCAAGCTGTTAAAGCCAAAATTTTTGCTCAATTAGATGCTCATGCTCCCCAAGACTGTATTTTAGCCACCAACACCTCTTCCCTTTCAATCACTACAATTGCGGCCTTTACAAAACGCCCCGAAAAAGTGATCGGGATGCATTTTATGAATCCGGTTCCAGTGATGCGATTAGTCGAAATCATCAAAGGGCATCAAACCAGTAAAAATACAGTAGAAACAATTACTAGCCTTACAGAACAAATTGAAAAAGTCCCTTTAGTTGCAGCAGACTATCCTGGTTTTGTCGCTAACAGGATCTTACTCCCCATGATCAATGAGGCGATCGAAGCTTTATTTCAAGGTGTGGCAGAGGTAGAGGCCATCGACGAAATGATGAAACTAGGAATGGGCCATCCTATGGGGCCTTTGCGTCTAGCAGATTTTATTGGGTTAGATGTATGTCTTTCTGTACTAGAAGTATTGCACCAAGGATTTGGGAAAGATAAATATGCCCCCTGTCCTTTATTGCGCAACCTTGTTGCTGCCGGAAATTTAGGCGTGAAGACTAAACGCGGTTTTTATGATTATAGCGATAACCCCAAACAGCCGATTCCACTTCAATTTTAAGCTTCGTTTGATTTGATAAAAGGCCATTCTTCTCATTTTATTTTACTCAACCTTTCGATTTTATTTATCAGCACTTCTGGGGTATTGGGAAGGTGGATTGACCTTCCGCCAGAGGTGAGTATCTTTTGGCGAAGCATTATTGCGATTCCATTACTTTTTGCGATCCTGAAATTGAGTAAGCAGTCTTTGCGTCCTGTTTTTCAATGGCAACCTAAACTAATTCTTGCAGGTTTATTTATGGGGGTCCACTGGGTCACTTATTTTTATGCCCTGCAATGGTCAAATGTGGCGATTGGGATGTTGTCATTGTTTACTTATCCCGTCATTACGGCATTTTTAGAACCCTTATTTTATAAAACAGCTTTTGAAAAACGTCATCTATTTGTGGGGGGATTGACCCTTTTAGGGGTCTATTTTTTAGTGCCTTCTTTTGCTTTAGCACAAACCCATGGTGGGGCATTAGCAATAGGAATCTTTTCGGCCTTTTGTTATGCAATGCGAAATCTCTTATTAAAAGGGGCAGCTCAAGAGCAGAGTGGCTTGCAGTTGATGTTGTTTCAAGTTGTTATTATTAGCCTGTGTTTTTTTCCCTTGATGTCTTTTGAAAAATTTGAAATGAGTATCCCTTTTTGGTGGGCCCTGCTTTTCTTAGCTTTATTTACCACCGTTATCGGGCACAGTCTTTTTTTACACAGCCTTAAATATTTTACCGTCACCACTGCTAGTTTGATGTCGAGTATAAATCCCCTTTATGGGATTTTAATCGCCTATGTTTTTCTCAATGAGATTCCTCACTGGGGTGTTTACATAGGAGGGGCATTGATTCTTTTTGCGGTATTATTTGAAAACCGATTTTCACGCTAAGCAAATCGTTGCAAAATACACAAACTGTTATATTTTATTTAATTGAAAAAAAATTAATCAAAGCGTTTTATTATGCAAGAATAATAGTTTACTTTTGGAATAGGAATAAAAATGCATTAACCCTTAAATAAAAAGGAAATGAAAATACTCGTATGTATTAGCCATGTACCAGACACTACCTCAAAAATCAATTTTGTTGAAAATGACACAAAATTTGACACAAATGGCGTGCAGTACATTATTAATCCAAATGATGAATTTGGTTTAACTCGTGCCATGTGGTTAAAAGAAAAATCTGGAGCAACAGTAGATGTAATTAATGTCGGTGGAGCAGAAACAGAGTCTACCCTTAGAAAGGCATTAGCCATAGGAGCAGATAAAGCGATACGTATCAATACTGAAGCGGTAGATGCAACCCAAGTAGCCAAAGAAATTGTAGCAGTAACCCAAAACGATGCATATGATTTAATCATTGCAGGTAGAGAGTCTATTGATTACAATGGTGGAATGGTGCCTGGAATGATTGCAGCCATGTTAGGGGCAAGTTATGTCAATAACTGTGTAGGTCTAGAAATAGAAGGTGATAAAGCCACTGCAGCAAGAGAAATAGATGGCGGTAAAGAAACTGTATCGACAAGTTTACCCCTAGTGATCGGTGGACAAAAAGGTTTAGTAGAAGAAAGTGACCTAAAAATCCCTAATATGCGTGGGATTATGATGGCGCGAAAAAAACCTTTAGAGGTGGTTGAGCCTAATGGCGCGACAGCTTTATCTACAACAACAAAATTTGAAAAATCAGCGCCAAAAGGTGAGGTCAAACTAGTAGATGCCGATAATGTAGATCAATTGATTGATCTATTACACAACGAAGCAAAAGTAATTTAACGATAAAAAAGTAGAGAAGATATGTCTGTATTAGTCTATGCCGAAACCGAAGCAGGTAAATTAAAGAAAGTTGCTTTTGAAGTAGCCTCTTATGGGAAAGCTGTTGCTGACCAAATGGGAACCGAAGTAATCGCAGTAACTTTTAATGCTGCAGATGCAAATGCCCTAGGAAACTATGGTGTGAGTAAAGTAATGAACATTAGCGCTGATGGAAACTTTGACGCAAAAATTTATGCAAGTGGAATCCAGCAAGCAGCTAGTGAGGCTGTAGCCAAAGTTGTTGTCGTTAGCTCAAGTGCTGACAGCCGCTACCTTACCCCCCTATTAGCTGTAGGATTAGATGCAGGTTATGCCACAAATGTTGTCGCTGCTCCTTCTAACCTAGCTCCATTTACCGTAAAACGTACTGCCTTTACCAATAAAGCCTTTACCCAAACAGAGATTTCTTCTGAAGTAAAAATCATTGGGGTTTCAAACAATGCCTTTGGTCTTGTAGAAAATGCTACTGCTTGTACGGTAGAGGATTTCGCTCCTAGCTTAGCCGCTTCAACTATTACCGTTGAATCTGTTGATAAGGCGACAGATAAAGTGACCATCGCAGATGCAGAAGTAGTTGTTTCTGGAGGTCGTGGATTAAAAGGTCCTGAAAACTGGCATTTAATCGAAGATTTAGCAGATACACTAGGGGCAGCAACAGCATGTTCTAAGCCTGTATCAGATATGGGATGGCGCCCACACAGCGAACACGTGGGACAAACAGGAAAGCCTGTCGCCTCTAATTTATATATCGCCATTGGTGTTTCTGGAGCGATCCAGCACTTAGCAGGAATCAATTCTTCAAAAGTAAAGGTGGTGATCAATAACGATCCCGAAGCACCTTTCTTTAAAGCAGCAGACTATGGTATTGTAGGCGATGCTTTTGAGGTTGTTCCACAGTTAATTGAAAAGCTTAAAGCCTTTAAAGCTCAAGCTTAAGATTCTTTGATATCCAAAAAAAGGCGATGATAAACATCGCCTTTTTTTATGCCAAAATATGCCGTATTTTAGTGAGATGAAGCCCGGGATTACACAATACCATTTTGGCTCCCTCAAAACGCAAATAGACGTGAACGCCTATGTTTTAAAAAACAGCAACGGTCTTGAGGTTGAGGTCCTCAATTATGGGGGCATTATTCGCCGGTTATCACTCCCTGATCGAGCAGGTCAATGGGAGAATTGTGTTTTAGGCTTTGACCAAATAAGCGATTATGAAGAGCAAAGTCCTTATTTTGGTGCAATTGTCGGCCGTTTCGGTAATCGTATTGCGCATGGAAAGTTTATGCTTGATGGAACAGAATATCGCTTGGCGAAAAATCATGGCGTACACCATTTGCACGGCGGAGAAAAGGGTTTTGACAAAGCCATTTGGCAAGTTCAAGAAGACATTACAACAGAAGGGGTAGGTTTAATTTTAACCCACATTAGCCCTCATCTTGAAGAGGGTTATCCAGGAACACTAAGCACACAAGTTACTTATCGTCTAACAGAACAAAACACTTTAATGGTGGACTATATAGCGCATACAGATCGCCCCACCATATTAAATCTTACACAGCATAGTTATTTTAATCTGTCGGGTAATCCACAGCAAGACTGTTTAGATCATCACTTACAAATACAAGCCGACCACTTTTTAGCCGTTGATCAAAACATGATTCCTACAGGAGAAAAAACAGCGGTACACAAAACCCCTTTCGATTTTACAACCGTTAAAAACATTGGCGAAGCCATAATAAAACCCCATATGCAACTAAGCATAGGCAAAGGTTTTGATCATTGTTATTGTTTTGATGTTACCCAAAAGGAATTCAAAAAAGTAGCCGCACTTTATCACCCGCAAAGTGGCAGGAAAATGGAAGTGTACACCAGCTCTCCAGGGATGCAATTGTATACTGCGAACCATCTCGAGACGCCTTTTGTGACGAATGGGGCTGTTTGTTTAGAAACTCAGGGCTATCCAGATAGCCCAAATCAAACGCACTTTCCCTCAACGATTTTAAGACCAGAAGAAACCTTTAAATCTTCCACCCACTTTCAATTTTCCATTGATAAAAACAGCTGATATGAAACAACCTCTTGTCTCCCCTTTAGACCGCAACGCAACGCCACAAGCCGAAGAAATGGCGCGGTTTTATGAAGAAACTTTAGGCTTTACGCCTAACAGCTTATTTACCATGATGCACCGCCCTCGCATCGCCAAAGCCTTTCTTGAAATGAATCAAGCGGTGATGGAGAATAAAGGAAGGGTGAGCAGTGCGTTAAAAAGAGAAATCGCTTACCTCTCTAGTATGACCACCGGTTGTCGTTATTGCGAGGCCCATGCTATTCGTGCTGCAGAACGCTATGGTTCTTCAGCAGATCGCATGCATCATCTCTGGGAGTATAAAACCTATGCTGCTTTTACCGAAGGGGAAAGGGCTGCTTTTGACCTTGCCATTGCAGCTTCTCAAGTGCCTAATGCGGTAGACGAAACCTTAGCAGAAAATGCACGTCAACATTGGGAGGAAGGAGAAATTGTAGAGATCATGGGGGTGGTTGCGCTCTTTGGTTACCTCAATCGTTGGAATGATAGTATGGGAACTCAGTTAGAAGAGCCTGCTGCAGGTTCTGCACAAAGTTTACTAGGACATAAAGGCTGGACGCGCGGAAAACATCAATATTAGTTTAGCTCCCAAGGGGCTGCGAAATATCCCCACGCTTACTACTGTACAATCAAGCAATCTCTCTTTTTAAAGCAACACAAAAAAGCGCAACTAGATATTAAAGCATGGAGAAATCAACATCTTTTAGTATTTTTAAGTAACCATAAACCTTTTTTGTATGAAAACATTACTACTCATTTCGCTGTTTTCGCTTTATCCAACTTCCGCTGCTTTCCCCGATGATTGTCGCGTAAGACTGCGTTATCTCAACTTTAATGAGATGAGCGAAAAAGAACATTTACAATGGCTCAACTGTGCCTTTGATGCCTTAAAAGGCGGGGAAGACCAGCACCTAAAAACCTATGAAGAGTGGCTGGGAAGCACCCCAGACTATGTCGCCTTTCAAAAAGCGTGGAAAGAAACTTTTATTGCAGAAAGTAAGAAATAGGAAAATTCACAACTACCACTTTAATTGAGTACTTTTAGGTCAAATTAAGGTCGTTCGCTGTGATTGTTGCATTAAAAAGTCTTTTTGGAGAAATTTTTGAAGAAGCCTTACTCGAAGAAATTACTAGGGTTGGCACCCTAAGGGATGTCCCTGCAGACTTTGAGTTAATGGATATAGGCGAGCCAATTAAAGGAGTGCCATTGATGTTAAGTGGTGCCATTAAAATTTCTCGTGAAGACGTCAATGGCGATGAACTTCTGCTTTATTATCTAGAAGAAGGGGATTCTTGTACCATGACGATGGCTTGGGAAATGGGCCAGCAAAAAAGTCAAATCCGTGCGGTGACAGAACTGCCCTCACAATTAATCATGGTGCCCTTAACTGCGGTAGAAGATTGGTCAACACGTTTCCCCAGCTGGCGAAAATTTATTTTTCAAAGCTATCACAAACGCATGGAAGAATTGTTAGCCACTGTCGACAGTATCGCTTTTGATCAACTAGAAAAACGTCTCTGGGAATATTTATTGGAAAAGAAAAGGGTCGTAAAAGCGAACACCCTGTCCATTACCCATCAAACCATCGCCCAAGAAATGCACAGCTCTAGGGTGGTCATCTCCCGTTTGCTCAAACGCCTTGAGGTGGAAAATAAAATACGTTTGCATCGCAACGCCGTTGAGCTTTTTGAGCCAGTGTAACCTGGGTTACATTAAGTCTGGGGTGGCTATCGTACTTTTGTGCTAATGATGAACCTGATAAAACAATTCTTTCCGGTTTTTGAATGGGCAAAAGACTATTCTTCTTCTGCCTTTAAAAATGATGCCTTTGCTGGGTTAACGGTGGGAATCATGCTAATCCCTCAAGGAATGGCCTATGCCATGATTGCTGGCTTACCTCCTGTTTATGGTTTATATGCTGCCCTTTTTCCACAAGTGGTTTATGCGCTTATGGGCACTTCTAGACAGCTGGCCGTGGGGCCTGTGGCCATGGACTCCCTTTTAGTCGCAGCAGGTTTGGGAGCGCTCTCTTTAAGTTCTACCTCAGAGTATATTGCTTTAGCTACTTTTCTCGCCCTGTTTATGGGGGGGATTCAACTGCTTTTAGGAAGTCTAAAACTAGGCTTTCTTGTCAACTTTTTATCAAAGCCGGTCATTAGCGGGTTTACCTCTGCGGCAGCCATTATCATCGCATTAAGTCAACTCAATCATATTTTAGGAATTGACCTTCCTAGAAGCAACAAACTACATGAACTTTTTTCCTTTTTGTTGGAATTAGGCCCTCAAGCACATTTATTAAGCGTCCTTATTAGTGTCTTGGGGGTTTCTTTTTTGCTCCTTGTCAAACGCTTCTTTCCCCAACTACCCGGCGCGTTAATTTTGGTGCTGTTAGGCACCTTTATCGCAGCGCAAAACAATTGGGAGGCACTAGGGGTTAAAGTCGTAAAAGAAATCCCAGAAGGCCTTCCTGCCTTTCAACTCCCCAGCGCTAGTTTAAGTCAGGCCTATGATTTAATTCCATTGGCCCTTACTTTAGCCTTGATTGCTTTTATGGAAGCCATCTCTGTCGCAAAAGCCATCGAAGAAAAAGAAAAAACCAATCACCTCAACGCAAACCAAGAATTAATCGCCTTAGGAACGGCGAATATTATTGGCTCCTTATTTCAATCTTACCCAACAACAGGAGGGTTTTCTCGCACCGCAGTCAATCACGATACAGGAGCTAAGTCTGGCGTTGCTGCCTTGTTTAGTGCTGCTGTTGTAGGGCTTACACTGCTCTTTTTTACCACTTTCTTTTATCATCTTCCCACCGCAATTTTAGGTGCCATTATCCTAGTAGCTGTTGGAAAATTAATCGATTTAAGCTACCCTAAACAGTTGTGGAAAAACAACCGAAATGAGTTTTACATCCTAGTCTTTACTTTTTGCATCACCTTATTTGTAGGGATTAAAGAAGGTATTATGCTGGGCGTTTTTGTCGCTTTACTATATATGATCTATCAAAACACTCAGCCACATATTGCTGTTTTAGGCCGCATCAAAGACACCCATTATTTTAAAAACATCGATCGTTTTACAAAAGATGTGGTGACTTATCCCCAGGTGCTTATCCTTCGTTTTGACGGACAACTTTTCTTTGGAAATCAACGCTATTTTATTCAAGAATTTTCAGCCTTAATTGAGGCACAAGAGCAGCCCATAAAACACCTCGTCATTGCCGCAGCACCCATTAGCTATATCGATGCAACAGCTTTTGAAATGCTCTCCAGTTGGATGGAAGAGTTAAACGTTCAAGGCATCACCATTCACTGGACAGGGTTAAACGGTCCATTGCGGGATCGTTTTCATAAAAAAGGAGTGTTTGGCACTTCTAATAAAACCTCTATTTATTCCTCTTTAGATGCAGCCTTAAATGCCATCCAAGGATCTGCTCCTTCTGAGATCGAAAAAACAATCGCTTCACAACGAAATAAAATTTAATTTTACACCTATTATGATTATTGAACAAATCTACACCGGATGCCTTTCTCAAGGGGCGTATTATATCGAAAGTCAAGGAGAAGTAGCCATTATTGATCCTTTAAGAGAGGTCAAACCTTATTTGGATCGTGTGGCTAAAGCCAAAGCGAAAGTGAAATACATTTTTGAAACGCATTTTCACGCCGACTTTGTCAGTGGACACCTTACGCTCTCTAAGGAAACCAAAGCGCCTATTGTTTATGGGCCTAATGCTAATCCAGACTTTGAGGTTATTATCGCAAAAGACGAGCAGGTTTTCCCGCTTGGAGAAGTAAGCATTGTCGCTTTACACACGCCTGGGCATACCATGGAAAGCACCACCTATTTATTAAGAGATAAAGACGGGAAAGACCACGCTATTTTTAGTGGTGACACTCTTTTTCTAGGCGATGTTGGCCGTCCAGATTTAGCCCAAAAAGCGAATAGTATTACCCAAGAAGATCTCGCTGGCTATTTATTTGATAGCCTTCGAAATAAAATCATGCCCCTTGCAGATGACGTAACCGTTTATCCCGCACACGGTGCCGGTTCTGCCTGCGGAAAAAACATGATGAAAGAAACCGTTGACTCTTTAGGGAACCAAAAGAAGATGAACTATGCTTTGAGAGCAGACATGACCAAGGAAGAGTTCATCAAAGAGGTCACTGACGGTCTTATGCCCCCTCCTTCTTATTTTCCTCTAAATGTAAAGATGAACAAATCTGGTTATGAAGACATTGACCAAGTGCTTGAAAGAGGAACACGCGCTTTAAACCCAGAAGAGTTTGAAGCGATGGCAAATGCACAAGACGCCTTGATCTTAGATGTGCGTCATCAAAACGACTTTGTACAAGGACACATTCCGCAGTCGATCTTTATCGGGATTGACGGAGGCTTTGCACCGTGGGTAGGCGCTTTAATTGCCGATGTCAAACAACCCCTACTCCTGATCACCCCAGAAGGAAGAGAAGAAGAAACCATTACCCGCTTATCACGCGTTGGTTTTGATCAATCGCTGGGCTATCTCGACGGAAGTTTCGCTGCCTGGAAAGCCGCTGGAAAAGAATATGACAGCATTAGCAGTGTAGAGGCTCAAAGCCTTGAAACAGCCATTGCTCAAAACGAAGCAACTGTTTTTGATGTTCGTAAAGACGGAGAGTTTTTATCAGAACACATTGAAGGTGCAACTAACACTCCCCTAGATTTCTTAAACGATCACTTAGGAGCGTTTCCAGAAAACGGAAGCTTTTTCTTGCACTGTGCTGGTGGGTACCGCTCTGTCATTGCTGCCTCTGTACTTAAAAAAAGAGGCATCCACAATATGATCGATGTTAAGGGTGGCTTTAAAGCCATCAAAGAAACTAATATTACACTAACGGACTATGTTTGTCCTTCCACACTTTAATTCATTATGATAGAATTTTTACTACAACCATGGCCCTGGTATTTTAGTGGCCCTATGATCGCTTTTGTTCTTTTCTTGCTGCTATGGACAGGGAAAACCTTTGGCATGTCCTCCAACTTACGCACTTTATGTGCGGCCTTAGGCGCAGGAAAAAAAGTGTCCTTTTTTCAATTTGACTGGAAAGCGCAACGCTGGAATCTAGTCGTTGCCTTAGGCGCTGTTGTGGGAGGATATATTGCCGCAAACTTTCTAAGCGTTTCAACTGCAGTCGCGATTTCAGAAAGCATCATCGCACAATTAAACAGCATGGGAATTCAAGACGCTGGACAAGCCTATATGCCCGCTTCGCTTTTTAGTTTAGAGGCGTTTAGCACGCCAAAGTCACTCTTGATTTTAAGCCTTGGAGGTTTCTTTGTGGGCTTTGGTGCTCGTTATGCCGGGGGCTGTACTTCTGGTCATGCCATCTCTGGATTGAGTAATTTCCAGTTGCCGTCTTTAATCGCTGTCATCGGTTTCTTTATCGGTGGCTTATTTGTTAATCACTTTTTATTACCCTACTTATTATAATGCGCACTATCGTCTATTTCGCCATCGGAATCCTTTTTGGAATCACCATGTTTAAATCAGAAGCCGCTTCGTGGTTTCGCATCTATGAGATGTTTCAATTCAAGGCCTTCCATATGTATGGCATTATTGGCTCTGCTTTATTTTGCGGAGCAATCATTACTTACTTATTGAAAAAATTTAAGGCAAAATCTATTCTTGACGGAAGCGAAATCGTCATTGCTGATAAAGCAAGTGGCTGGAAACGCTACCTCTTTGGGGGCATGTTTTTTGGCTTTGGCTGGGCCATTTCTGGCGCCTGCCCAGGGCCGATGTTTACCACATTAGGTGCTGGCTTTTATCCTATTCTAGTGGTTATTGCGACGGCTACCCTAGGAACATTTTGCTACGGTTTACTGCAAAAACACCTGCCGCACTAAAGTGCACTGGGGATCCACGAAGCAATGGTTTGCCCTACTTGTATCGCCCAGTCATATGCATAGGCTTTGGCAAAAATAAAGCCGATAAATGCCACATATAGGGATAACAAAAGAAAGGCGTGTGTTTGCTTTAAGCCATTGTTGAAATAGTAAATCAAAAAAGCAACGATGGTCAAAATGACCAAACTGGCCTGTAATTCAGCGACATTTGCAACAGTCTCTGGTGTCATGACGATAGGGCCATTAAAGAGCGTAAACGCAAATAAGGGAAAGCCTAAGGCAAAACAGATATCAAAGATATTGCTCCCTAGCGCATTCGCCACAGCGTCGTCATATTGTCCTGCAACCGCATCGCGATAAGATAAGATGGTGTCTGGAACAGAGGTGGCCGCAGAGGCTAAAACAACCGCAATAAAATAAGGCGCAATCCCCAACTCTTCTGAAAGTAATTCGCAAGAATGTATCAAAACAATACAGGCTAAACCGATCACTAACATCGAAAAGAGCAAAAGCATCCAGGCGTTAGCGGTGTTGATTTTTTTACGCACAAAAACATCTTCAAAGTCTAACAGCATTAGTGCTTTTAAAACCGACTGCTTTCGCTCTATGTTTTTTTCTTCTAGTCCTTCTGGCTCTTCTTCTACTGCTGTGGTCTCTTCCTTTTTTTTCATGGTGCCAAACATATAGGCGACATAAACCACATAGGTCAACATGAGCACTAAACCATGGACCCAAGTAAGGTGGTTTCCAGAGACCATGTAGATCAGGATCAATTCTGCAATGATTAATCCTATCCCATCTCTAAGAATGACCTTTCTAGACACATTTACTTTATGGGCAATCCCATAGCCGATTACAGCTAAAATGGCTACGGCAGGAATAATCATTCCGTTAAAAATCGCACTGCCCGCTGTTGTCCCAATCCCGAAGGCAAAGTTGTCTACCTCGCCTAAAAGCATTAAACTAAATAAGGTCGTAAAGAGTTCTGGGATCGAACTACCCACCGCATTAATGGTTGCCCCGCGAACACCATCGGTTAAGTTTCTTCCTAAGTATCCAGAGGCGACTTCAAAGCCGTCACTTGATCGCCAAATAATAAGCATTGCTAGGGTGATGGCAAAAAGAGCAGAAAGTGTAACCATTTAGTGTGTTTGATGAACAAATTTACAGTTAAATTTTATCTTTTTAAGGCTTTCCTACAAGAAGAGCGTATAGCATAAACGGTGAATTTTTTGTAAATTTAAAGTCATGGGATATTTTTTAAGCAACATACTGGTTTACGGCTTTCTCTTTTTTTTGGTCGTTGTGGGATATAATGCTTTACGCGAAATGCGTAACAAAAAGAAATAATCGTTAGGAAGTCCGTACTTTTGCTAAAAAAGCTAGAAAAATGAAATCTTCCAAAAAACCCGATGGGGTGGCATGGGACGAAGAAAACCAAGCGTATATCGCTAAACTTCTTCCTTATGCAACCAGCAATAGTAGCCCCGTGATTAGCGTTCCTAATGTGGATGCTTTTAAACAAAAAGGGGTTGAAAAAGTTTCTAAACAGTTCCAGGCAGAACTTGAAGACTTACAAAATAAAATCAAACAGTTTGTAACACTTGCGTCAGACACCCAAGAAGTCTATTCTGCTAAGTTTAAATTTGAACCCATAGTAGGGGAAAGTTATCACCTCTATGCTGGGAAAAATGGAGAAAACTTTTTATCCCTTATTTCCCCCGATAGCTGGAACAAGGAGTTTTTGGGTACCTTTAGACTCAACGGAGAGTATAAGTGGGAACGTCAAGATTAACGAAAAACCTGGGTGCCATAACCCACCCCTTTTTCGTCAAATTGTATCCCAACGCCTAGATAAATATAATCTCCCATCATGTTTTTATAATGTGGGGGGCTGTTTTTCCAGCCTTCTACCATGCATTCTGCTAAGGCTTCAGAAGAACGCGTGTCGCCACAAGTAGACACGTTTTGAAACCATGGCACTTGTGCAATGTTTTCTGCCACCCCTATAAAGCTGTTCCCTACTCTTCTCCAGGGCTGGATCTTTAACTTCTCTGCTCGAGTAACCGGCGTTAAGCCGTCGGGGTCAACATGACTGTAAAAACTTTTGGCCACCATATTATCGCTATGATATTGCGCTAATTGGTCTAAGCTATCTAAGGCTTTATACGGTTTAAGCCCTTTAGCAAGCCTAATGCGGTTCGTTTTTTCAAAAATCAAACGTGATATCTCTTCGGTGTTTTGTTGTGCAATCCCTTGAAAAGAAAGCAACAATAGCAAGAATAAAGCAGTATGCATTAAAGGGTTTTTCATAATAGAAATATTAGTCCAACAAATATGCTTAATTTTACACAATAATCACGCCATGGAAAGTCCAAGACAAAAAAAGATTGCCGCATTACTGCAACAAGAAATCGCTCAACTTTTACAGGGAGCCGTTCGAAAAGAAGGCGTAAGCAATCTTTTGGTTTCTGTTACAAAAGTGAATGTTACCGTTGACCTTTCAATTGCAAAGGTTTATTTAAGTCTGTTCCCGTCTAAAGACGCCGCAACTTGGCTTGAAGGAATTCAATCTAACGCTTTTCAAGTAAAGCACGACCTTGCTCAGATTCTTAAAAATGAGTTGAGGCGCGTTCCTGAACTCCTTTTTTTTATGGATGACTCCTTAGACTATATTGAAGGGATTGATGCTGCATTGCAATCCCCAGAAAACCCCATTATTGAACGAGAAAAACTAGCGAAACGCAAAAAGAAATAAACAGTGCAGGTCCCCTTTTTTATTGCATTGCGTTACTTTTTTACCAAAAGCAAACAAAGTATTATCAACTTGATTAACCTCATTTCTATTGGGGTCGTTCTGGTTGCCACCGCATCTCTCTTTATCGTCTTAAGTGCCTTTAGTGGCTTGAAAGACTTTGGCCTTTCGTTTAGCAATTCCTTTGACCCAGATATACGTGTTAGTGCCACTTTTGGGAAAATACTAACTGTTGATTCTCTTCAACTTAATGCGATTAATCAACTCGAAGATGTGATGTTCGCGACTCCTATCTTAGAAGAAAAGGTCTTTTTGTCGTTTAACAATAAAAATCAAGTCGCCCTTTTAAAAGGGGTCGATAAAGGCTATACAGACGTTGTTCAAATTGAGGAGTTAATCGTTAGTGGGAATTGGTTTAGAAACGATTTTGACGAAGTCGTTGTCGGCGGCGGTATCGCCAATAATTTAAGCCTTGGGGTGTATGATTATACCTCCTTCTTAACCCTTTCAGCCCCAAAACGCAAAGGAGGCTTAGGCCTGGGGAAAAACCCCTTTAAAAAAGAAACAGCCCTTGTTTCTGGGATCTATTTTGCTAATGAAGAGCTGGATAAAAAGTACCTCTTTGCTAAAATTGATCTAGCACAACGTTTACTGCAACGGTCCCCTACAGACTATAGCGCGATTGAAATTAAAACTTCTGGTAATCCCGACTTAGGCTTGTTGTCCCAAAAAATAAAAACAATCTTAAAACAAGAGGTTAATGTCCTTAACAGAGCACAACTCAACGCCGCTTTGTACAAAATGCTCAACACAGAAAACTTAGCGGTTTATCTGATTTTTAGTTTAATCATCATCATTGCATTGTTCAATGTTGTGGGCTCTTTAATCATGATGTTTTTAGACAAAAAACCTCAACTAAACATTTTCTTTGCTATGGGGCTAACGCCCAAAGAGATCCAACGTGTCTTCTTTTATCTAGGCGGTTTAATTAGCTGGGTGGGCGGTTTACTGGGAATCTTAGTAGGAACGATTTTAGTCCTCTTTCAATACTACTTCCCCTTTTTATATGTCCCGGGAACGAGCCTGGCCTATCCTGTACTTTTTGAGATCAAAAATTTTATCATTGTGATCTCTACCATTTTGGTATTAGGGGTTTTAACCACTGCCTGGGCAACAAGAAATATGGATAAAAAAGTGGGTGTAATTTAAGCCATTACATAATCTCCCCACTCTCTTTCGACATCTGCTAAAGTAGCAAAAACATCTTCAGAAGCGTTAGAGGTAACTAATCTTGTACGGTATTCTTTAAAATGTGGAATCCCTTTAAAATAGTTGGTGTAATGACGTCTCGTTTCAAGGACTCCCAGGGTTTCTCCTTTCCAATCAATCGACATTTGTAGATGTCTCCTGGCGGCTTCTACCCTTTGTAGAATGGTGGGAGTGGGCATATGCTCTCCTGTTTTAAAAAAGTGTTTTACTTGATTAAAAAACCAGGGGTTTCCTATACTTGCTCGACCAATCATAGCGCCGTCAAGACCGTATTCATCACGCATTTCAACTGCGCGTTCTGGGGTGTTTACATCTCCATTCCCAAAGACAGGAATATGCATGCGTGGATTGTTCTTTACTGCAGCAATGGGTTTCCAGTCGGCGTCGCCTTTATACATCTGTGCGCGGGTGCGCCCGTGAATCGATATAGCCGCACAACCCACATCTTGTAAGCGTTCTGCCACCTCAACAATTTTAATGGAATCGTGATCCCAGCCTAAACGCGTTTTTACCGTTACCGGCAAGTGGGTGTGTTCGACCATGGCTTTTGTTAGCTCAACCATTAAAGGGATGTCTTTGAGAATACCTGCGCCGGCACCTTTACAAACCACCTTCTTTACTGGGCAGCCAAAGTTGATGTCGATAATGTCTGGTTTTGTCGCTTCAACAATCTCAACAGAACGCAACATTGAATCAATATTAGAACCAAAGATTTGAATCCCTACGGGGCGTTCTTTTTCATAAATATCTAGCTTTTGAACACTTTTTGCGGCATCGCGAATCAAGCCTTCACTCGAGATAAATTCGGTATAAACAACATCGGCACCGTTTTCTTTGCACAGGGCGCGAAAAGGTGGATCACTAACGTCCTCCATGGGAGCGAGTAATAAAGGAAAGTCCTCTAATGTTATGTTTCCGATTTTAACCATTGCTAAAATTTTTACAAAAGTAACTAAAAGATTGCGTTTCAATCGTTTTAATCTAATTCAAAACGCTCTTTTACTGCTTCTAAAATGGCTTTATCCCAGATGTTAACAACCGTTCCGTTTGATAAATGATATAATCGCGGTGGGGAATCTCCGATAAGATCAAAAAAAGTATTTACCTCAATCATCTGGTAAGGAAAGTCACTATTGGTCATGGCGTCAAAGTCTTTTGGGCGAGTACTTCCTTCGCTAAAAAAAAGGACGTAGATGGAGGGAAGCGATTCGTTCTTTCGCTGCAACGCAGCTAACTCTTTTGCAGCCTCTTGACAATGTTCGCAGTCTAGATTAAAAACCGCGACTAAGCGTTCTCCCTGAGATAGATCTACTCGCCCTGCTTTTGCAAAATGCGTGTATTCGCTAAAACTCATGCTGGCGTGATCTGGCATGGGTAAGAAGAGCCACATACTAGGAATTAGAAGAGTAAATAAGAGCAGGCGAGGGTTGTGCTTGTCTACACCTGACTTGATATATACCCCAAAAGCAAGTAGCATTAATGCAATGTTTTTGAAGATAGATTCTTCTGGAGTCATCGAAATCATTTCGCCAAAACAACCACAGTTTTCAGTGTTTCCTATACTCCACAAATAAATTAAATGTACGGTAAAACCCAGGAGTAAAAATTGAGAAAACAACAGTAATTTTCGCGTGTAAAAAGGGAGTAGTAAAGCCGCTCCTAGGGCAAATTCTAAGCCGATAAAAAAGCGGCTTAAGTGCCCTGCCAAATTTCGGCTACTGGCTATACCTTGATCCATCAAGGTGATTTCGAAATATCCAGGGGCAATAAATTTTGTGTAGGCTGAAAAGAGAAAACTTAGAGCGAATAAGATTCTTAAAAAACTTACTTTTCCCATAATGTCTTTGGTTTTACACCTCAAAGCTACAAAACTTTAGTTTTAAGGAAAAAGCCATCTTTCAAAGCCTTATATTTGCATTGCTATGAAAGACGGCGCCGTATGAAACACATTAGAAATTTTTGCATTATCGCACATATCGACCACGGGAAAAGCACCCTGGCCGACCGCCTGCTCGATTTTACAGGAGCAGTAAGTGATCGTGAAAAGCAAGATCAGCTCTTAGACAATATGGATTTAGAACGCGAACGCGGGATTACCATTAAGTCACATGCCATTCAAATGGAATACACCCACGAAGGGCAAGAATATGTACTCAATTTAATTGACACCCCTGGCCACGTGGACTTTTCTTATGAAGTCTCTCGTTCTATTGCCGCCTGTGAAGGTGCTTTATTAATTGTTGATGCGGCACAAAGTATACAAGCGCAAACCATTTCAAATCTTTATCTAGCCCTAGACAATGATTTAGAAATTATTCCCGTGCTAAATAAAGTTGATTTACCCTCTGCTAACCCAGAAGAGGTAACAGACGACATCGTTGATCTATTAGGCTGTAAGCCTGAAGAAGTGATTCCTGCATCTGCAAAAACAGGACTAGGGATTCAAGATATATTAACCGCAATTATTGACCGTGTCCCAGCTCCAAAAGGGAGTATAGACGAACCGCTTCAAGCCTTGATTTTTGACTCGGTATACAATCCTTTTCGCGGAGTAGAGACTTATTTCCGTGTGATTAATGGGTCCATTAAAAAGGGACAGAAGATTCAATTTATTGCCACCGAAAAAAACTATAACGCCGACGAGATTGGAACGCTAAAGCTTAATCAAGAACCCAAAAAAGAAATCTTTGCAGGAGACGTAGGCTACCTAATCACTGGAATCAAAGAAGCCAAAGAAGTTAAGGTAGGAGATACCATTACCACACCAGATAACCCCACACAAAATGCCATTGAAGGTTTTGAAGAAGTCAAGCCCATGGTCTTTGCTGGAATTTATCCTGTGGACACAGAGGATTATGAAGAGTTGCGTGCTTCTATGGAAAAACTGCAACTTAACGATGCGTCTTTAGTCTTTTTGCCAGAAAGTTCTGCGGCCCTAGGTTTTGGTTTCCGTTGTGGGTTTTTAGGGATGTTACACCTTGAAATCATTCAAGAGCGTCTAGAGCGAGAATTCAATATGACCGTTATCACAACCGTGCCTAACGTGTCTTATAAGGCTTACACCAAAAAAGATCCCGATGCTGTTATCATGGTCAATAACCCTTCTGACCTTCCAGACCCTTCTGGGATGGATCGCGTTGAGGAGCCATATATTCGTGCAAGCATCATTACAAAATCAGATTTTGTTGGAAACGTAATGTCGCTTTGTATTGAAAAACGCGGGCAGATTACTAACCAAACTTATTTAACGCCAGAGCGTGTTGAATTGACTTTTGATATGCCGCTGGCCGAGATTGTCTTTGACTTTTATGACCGTTTAAAAACGGTTTCTAAAGGCTATGCTTCTTTCGATTATTCTCCCATTGGGATGCGTGCCTCTAAACTGGTCAAAGTCGATATCTTGTTAAACGCCAATCAAGTGGATGCGCTTTCGGCATTAATCCACGCAAACAATGCCTATACCATAGGAAAAAAGATGTGCGAAAAACTGCGCGAGTTGATTCCGCGTCAGCAATTTGATATTCCGATTCAAGCGGCCATTGGTGCGAAAATCATTTCGCGTGAAACCATCAAAGCCCTGCGAAAAGATGTTACGGCAAAATGTTATGGGGGAGATATTTCGCGTAAGCGTAAACTCCTTGAAAAACAGAAAAAAGGGAAAAAGAAAATGCGCCAAGTTGGAAATGTAGAGATCCCTCAACAGGCCTTTATGGCGGTATTGAAGTTGAATGACTAATCATGTTGATTCGACTAGTCGAAACTACGCTTGATTTAACTCGTATTCTCACGCTTCAAAAAAAGAATACCAAAACGGCTGTTCCCGTAGCAGAAGTAGAGCAGCAAGGTTTTATAACGGTTGAACACAGTCTTGCGCAGCTTGAAAAAATGCAAGCACATATCCCACAGATTATCGCTGTTGAGCAAGATCGCCTTGCAGGATATGCCCTGGTGATGTCGCGAGAATTAAAAACAAGCATTCCTGTACTGAAGCCCATGTTTGAGCTATTAGACACATTGCACTACAATGGCAAGGCAGTAAAAGACCTCTCTTATTATGTGATGGGACAGATTTGTGTAGCCAAAGATTATAGAGGACAAGGGGTTTTTCGGCAACTCTATACCGCGCACAAAACCATTCTTTCAAAACAATACGACTACTGTATTACAGAAATTTCAACCAGTAATCTACGGTCGATGCAAGCTCATTCTGCTGTAGGTTTTAAACAATTGCATCGCTTTACAGATGCTCAAGACGAGTGGAATATCGTGATCTGGGATTGGACAAAATAACAGAACTTTTCCTACCTTAGACGGAAAGCTCAAACAGCTCTATGGAACTTATTTTACTTGGAATCATTGCCCTTTTAGTAGGGGTTAACCTCTTTCTTTTGCTCAAACAAAAAGGTAAGGGTGAGGGAACTAATGCGCTTAATGCGTTGATTAAATTCGAACAGCAATTAGCGCAAATTGAAAAACAGGTCAAAGATGATGCGCAACGCAATCGCGAAGAAAGTCAAGGGGCCTTTAAGCTGCAACGAGAAGAATTAACCAAGTCTCTCGCACAGTTTGAAGAGCGTTTTGAAAACAATTCAAGGCGATTAAATGAAATCCTCAAAGAGCGTTTTACTGCGCTTAATGAAAAACAAACCCAACTTAATGCAGAGGCAGAAAAGCGCATTAAAGACGTAAGGGATATCGTAGAAAAACAACTAAAAGAATTACGTGAAGACAACAGCAAACAACTGGCTGAAGTCAATAAAACGGTGAATGAAAAGCTGCAAAAGACCCTTAATGATCGTTTAAGCCAATCTTTTGAAACGGTAGGAAAACAACTCAAATCTGTACAAGAAGGTTTAGGCGAAATGAAAACTTTGGCCACAGATGTGGGTGGCCTTAAAAAAGTGCTGAGTAATGTAAAAATGCGCGGTGGTTTAGGAGAAGTTCAACTCGCTATGCTATTAGAAAATATTTTAGCCCCAGATCAATATGAAGCGAATGTGAAAACGAAAGCCGGTAGCGATGCCAATGTCGAATTCGCGATCAAGTTACCCGGGAAAGACGACATCAACTCTACCGTGTGGATTCCTGTGGATGCTAAGTTCCCTAAGGATGTCTATGAACACCTGCAAAACGCTTATGATGATGGGAATCCAGTGCTTGTAGAACAAGCCCAAAAGGAATTGGAAAATACCATTAAAAAAATGGCCAAAGACATTCGGGATAAATATCTAGACCCACCCAATACAACAGACTTTGGAATCATGTTCTTGCCCTTTGAAGGCATCTATGCAGAGGTGGTTCGAAAAGCCGCTTTGTTGGAAACCTTACAACGCGATTACAAGATTATCGTAACTGGCCCCACTACCCTTGCGGCCATACTCAACAGTTTGCAAATGGGCTTTAAAACCCTGGCCATTCAAAAGCGATCTAGTGAGGTGTGGACCGTGTTAGGAGAGGTGAAAAAAGAGTTTACCAACTTTGGGGGAATGATGCAAAAAGCACAAAAGAATATACAAACCGGTTTAAATCAACTGGATGATGTGATGGGCGTAAGAACCCGCGCCATTGAAAGAAAATTAAAAGATGTAAGCTCTTTAGACGAAGGGTCTGCACAAGCAAAAATAAGCAGCCCTATTGAAGATAACTTGCTCGACTTTGATCAAGATTAAAGAATGAAACTGGTTCAGACCAATCAAACCTCAAAAAACTTTCAACAGTTTGTAGCGCTTTTAGACGCAGAGCTGGCGATTCGCGATGGAGACGATCACGATTTCTATCACCAGTTCAATGGGATTGATGCTTTGGATCATGTTGTTGTGGCTTATTCAAACAATAAGGCCATAGGCTGTGGTGCTTTTAAAGCCCGAAACAGAGAGCAAATTGAAATCAAACGCATGTATGTTTTGCCCGCTTCGCGGAAAAAAGGCTATGCCGCCACTATTTTAAAAGCCTTAGAAGAGTGGAGTGCCGAAATTGGCTTTGGCGAAGCCATCTTAGAAACAGGAAAAGCACAAATTGAAGCCCTTTCTTTTTATCCTAAACAAGGCTATCTAGTAGTCCCTAACTTTCCTCCCTATAAAGGGATTGAAAATTCTGTTTGCTTTAAAAAACCCTTTAGAAAGAAGCCCTTTCTCTTTCTGGAGCTTATCTTTACTTAAATGCTCATTATGGATGTAAAAGACGCTAACGGAAACAAACTGCTAGACGGAGATACCGTTAAATTGATAAAGGATTTAAAACTCAAGGGAACCTCAACAATATTAAAAAGAGGCACGACAGTAAAAAACATTCGTTTAACCGATGATGCTAATGAGATTGATTGTCGTATAAATAAGATGAGTCTTGTCTTAAGAACAGAATTTGTCAAAAAATAACTGCTTCTTTTTTATTATCTTTCTTCTATAAAAGAAATACTATTGAAACAGTCTCATTTTAAAAACATCCTCGTTGGTTTTGCGTTTTCCCCTAACCTTAAGGCAAATGTGTTTGAAGCCATGCGCATGGCTTCATTCTTAAAAGGAAACCTGTATTTTCTTCACGTTGGAGAAAAAACCGCAGCAAAAGAAAAAACCTTTCAAGACATTTTAGGCGAAGCACCTGAAAATCCTGATAAAATAACTGTTTTGTGGGAAGAAGGTAAAGCAGTAGACACCATTCTCAACCATTGTAAACTACATCAAATAGACCTCTTGTTGTTAGGGGCACTGCAGCGAGAAAATATGGTGAAGTTTTACTTAGGTTCGATTGCCCGTAAAATTACCCGTAAAGCCCCTTGCTCTGTCTTGTTACTGATTAAGCCTTCTGTCGAAAGAGTCCCCTCTCAACATATCGTTGTCAATGCCTTTGAAAACCCGCAAACAGAAGACACCATTTGCTCTGCCTTTGAATTTGCTTATGCGCTGGGTACCCCAAAAATAACTTTAGTTGAAGAAATTAGTCGATCTGAGGTTGACGTCGCTGTAGACGATGACCGCAGTCTGCGTCGCGCCACCCTAAAAAAAGAAAAAATCAAACGGCGTGAAATTTCTCGTGTCAACGATATCCTAGCGCGTGTACCAACAGAAATTAAAGAAAACATTACGATTGCTTCTCAAAGTATTTTTGGCACTAGAGGTTATTCTATTGGTCATTATGCTCGAATCGCTAGAGCAGATCTCTTAGTCATGAATGCAAAAGAAAGTCGTACTTCTTTTCTCTCTCGCATCTTCCCCAAAGATTTAGAACATATCCTCTCTGAAATACCGACAGATGTATTAATCGTTCAAAATAATAAAACATGAGTAGAAAAGCGTCTCTTCAAGGGTTTTTAGGAGATTTACCCAAAAACCTCTTTGCCGGTTTTGTGGTTTCTCTTGTCGCTTTACCACTGGGCTTAGGACTAGCCCTCGCTTCTGAAGCTCCTCCTATCTCCGGGGTGATTGCTGCTGTAGTAGGAGGGGCTGTTGTGGCCCTTTTAGGAGGATCTCAACTCACCATTACTGGTCCAGGAAATGGCCTTGTCATTGTATTATTATCTGCCATTACTACCTTGGGGGGTGGAGATTTATATCAAGGTTACCTCTTTACGCTGGCTGCCATTGTTTGCTCTGGTGCATTAATGTTCTTATTTGGTGTTTTTAGACTCGGTGCTTTAAGTGAGTTTTTTCCTTCTTCTTCACTACAAGGAATGCTGGCAGCGATTGGGGTGGGTATCTTAGCCAAACAAGTTCATGTGATGCTAGGAGTTACAAGTATTAGTGGTGCCCCTCTTGATATTTTGGCACAAGTGCCAAAAACACTACAATACTTAGTCAACAACCCCAGCATTAATATCCTTCTGCCCGCTGCACTAGGGTTGTTTTCGCTTTTAATTTTGGTCTTTTATTCTAAGCTAAGAAGTCCGATTTTCCAGCTTGTCCCAGCGCCTATGTGGGTGGTTTTAGTCGCCATAAGTTTAACGTATTATTATGAAATCATTGTACAGTCGCCTTTTCCTATTGCTCCTGCATTAATGATTCAATTACCCGAAAATGTTTTGAGTAATCTCCCTTTTCCTGATTTTAGCTTACTCTTTACCATGCCTTTTATTGGTACAGTTCTTTCTATTACACTTATCGCAAGTATTGAAACCCTTTTAAGTATAAAAGCCGTGGATAAACTCGATCCCGAAAAAAGGCGATCAAATGTCAATAAAGACCTTAGAGCACTAGGAATCGCTACAACTCTTAGTGGTCTTGTCGGAGGGCTAAATGTTGTGACGGTCATTGCGCGTAGTTCTGTTAATGTAAATAACGGCGGTAGTAATCGCTCTGCAAACATGGCACATGCCCTTTTCTTGTTAGCGTTTATTTTATTGTTTCAAGATCAAATTCAACGTATCGCGCTTCCGGCTTTAGCCGCAATATTAGTATTTACAGGGTATAAACTTGCTGCTCCTCAAAACCTATTGCGAATTCTTACCATTGGGAAAGAGCAAGCGGCTATTTTTGGTATTACCTTGTTTATCACCTTGACCAATGGACTAATCACGGGGATCTCTGTAGGGATTTTTGCGACTTTTTTAATTCATGTGTGGATTAATAAAGACCTCTTTTTATTTACTAGAAACTGGCTAAAACCGAATGTTTTAATGTACCGTGAAGAAGAAAGCGGAAACTATTATGTGAGTGTCAAAAACTTTTGTTCCTTCCTGAATTTGTATAAACTAAAAGGAAAATTAGATGAAATTCCTCCCACTGAACACACCATTGTTGATTTTAGTCTTTGTCAATTTGTAGACCACACAGTAATGGAAGGGTTAGGGGACTATAGTCGCAGCTTTGAGCGCAAAGGAGGCTCTTTTGAAGTAATCGGGCTTGATGCACATGATGCAGATACCCAACACCCTTTTGCTATCCGTAAAAGCCTTCCGTCAAATGATTTTTTCAATCTAGGGCGTAACTTGACAAAGCGTCAAATGGCACTGCAAAGCTTAGCGGATACCCTTGAGTGGGATTATCGATCTGAATTGACCTCAGACACAAAAGCATTAGAACGATTTGACTATTTCCAAACAAAAGTCGTCAACTATCAATACAACGAATTGGTTTCAAAAGACGAGCATCTACACATCTTTGACTTATCTTATTCTGAAGGAGCTTTTATCGCAAAAGACGATATTAAAGCCACCTTTGTTTTAGTTGAACTCGATAAAGAGATTCCTCAATTTGTCCTTGACCGAGAAAATATTTTAGGCGGTATCAATGAACAAACCAGCTATCAAGATCTTGATTTTGAAACAGCGCCTGATTTTTCACGCCGTTTTTTCTTAGGAGGGAAAAAGCCCGAAACAATTCGTGCATTCTTTAATGCAGAACTCATTTTCTTCTTTGAAAGTCACCCATATTATCGCGTAGAATCTATTGGAAACAGCCTCTTAATTAAAGGTAAAAATCGTCTTTCAGCGCTACAAGAAATAAAGCGACTAATGGCTTTTACAAATGAATTAACTGTCCTAATTAATAAATCATGAAAACACCTCTTTTTATCGGTCTTGTCCTACTAATGACCACTAGCTTTGGGCAAAAAACCATTGGTGGTGTAGAACGACTTGACCCTTTATTAGACAACTTAATTGATTCTTCCGCTAAAGTAGAAATCCTTGCCGATGGCTTTAGCTGGTCAGAGGGACCTGTCTGGGTGCCTCAACTCAATGCTGTTTTATTTACAGATGTCCCCAAAAACAAATTATACCAATGGGATGAAACCAATGGTTTGACCATTTATCTGGACCCAAGTGGTTATACCGGCTATGCGCCCAATGAAAAAAAAGCTGGCGGAAATGGATTAATCCTTGATCCAGAGGGGAACCTATTAATCGCCCAACACGGCGATAGAAGAATCGCAAAAGTAATGGCGCCGCTTGATCAACCGGGAGCCTTTACAACTGAGGTCGACCGTTTTGAAGGAAAGCGCTTTCATTCTCCGAATGACCTCATTCTACACAGCAATGGGGACCTCTATTTTACAGATCCACCTTATGGTTTAAAAGGGGATGATGACCCCCTTAGAGAACTCCTAACAAATGGGGTATATCGCTTAAGCAAAAACGGGGAGCTTTCTCTCCTTTATAGCCAACTCAACCGACCCAATGGACTAGCCCTATCACCCGATGAAAAAACTTTATATGTAGCCAACTCTGACGCAAAACGCAATCTATGGATGGCTTTTGATCTTGTCGAAGGAAAACTCCTTAACGAGCGCGTCTTTTTTGATGCCACGTCAATTGATCGCCCAGGACTGGCTGATGGGTTGAAAGTCAACAAAAACGGCTATGTCTTTGCTACTGGTCCTGGTGGGGTACTTGTCTTAAGCCCTGAAGGGAAACACTTAGGCACTATTCTCACCGAAGAGCGCACCGCAAACTGCGCCTTTAATGAAGATGAATCTGTCTTGTACATGACCTCTCACCGTTATTTAACCAGAATCAAACTAAAAAAATAAATGCGACTCCACGCCATAGAAACAGGACACTTTAAACTAGATGGTGGTGCCATGTTTGGTGTGGTGCCAAAAGCGCTTTGGGAAAGAACAAACCCAGCAGACGAGTACAATCGCATTGATATGGCTGCGCGCTCTTTGTTGATTGAAGACGGCAATCGACTGATTCTTATTGACACTGGCCTTGGCAATAAACAAAGTGATAAATTCTTTTCTCACTATGCCTTGTGGGGCGGATATGACTTAGTGAGTTCTCTCGCCAAAGCGGGCTTTCATCCAGACGACATCACAGATGTTGTCTTTACGCACTTACACTTTGATCATTGTGGTGGCGCCATTGTGCGCAATAAAAAGGGCGTTTATGAGCCGGCCTTTAAAAATGCACGCTTTTGGTCACATAAAGATCATTGGCAGTGGGCTACTGAACCCAATGTAAGAGAAAAAGCATCCTTTCTTCCAGAAAATATTCAACCCATTCAAGAAAGTGGACAATTGAATTTACTGGATAGTAGTGCTACTCCCTTAGGCTTTGAAGTCTTGTTAATGGATGGTCATACCGAAAAACAAATGCTCCCAGTAATCGAGTATAAAGGGAAAACCATTGTCTTTGCAGCAGACCTTATCCCCACTGCTGGTCACCTGCCTATTCCCTATGTTATGGGATATGATACTAGGCCATTATTAACCTTAACCGAAAAAGAAAGTTTTCTAAAAGCCGCGGTTGAAAAAGACTACCTTTTGTTCCTAGAACACGATGCTCACAACGAACTTATTTCCCTTAAAAACACCGAAAAAGGGGTGCGCTTAGACAAGACATTTACCTTAAATTCTTATTTCCATTAAAGAGGAACTCCTTATCTTTAAATGCTTTAAACATTTCACACATGAAAAACATGTTCTTTGCCCTTACGCTGCTGTATACTAGTCTCGTTTCTGCACAATACTGGCAACAGGCCGTGGATTATACCATAGCGGTTGAACTGGATCATGAAACAGCACAATACGAAGGTACCCAAAGCGTTGTTTACACCAACAACTCTCCTGAAACCCTACACAAGGTTTTCTTTCACCAATACTTTAACGCTTTTAAACCCGGAAGCGAAATGGCCATTCGTCTTAAAAATGCTGGTGATAAAAACGGTCGTTTTAATGTAGACATTGATTCCCTTAGTCCAAAACAACAAGGCTTTTTAAAAGTAAGTGGACTAACCCAAGATGGTGCAAAGACAACGGTTGTCGATAGCGAAACCATCCTTGAAGTAAGCTTAGCCAAGGCTTTAGCGCCTGGAGAAAGTACCACTTTTAAAATGTCGTTTGAAGGACAAGTCCCTGATGTGATTCGTCGAGCGGGAAAAAACTCAAAAGAAGGCATCGCTTTTTCTATGGCACAGTGGTATCCTAAAATGGCGGAATATGACTATGAAGGATGGAACGCTGATCCTTACACCGGGAGAGAGTTTCACGGGGTATGGGGGGATTTTGATGTGAAAATAACCCTTGATAAAGACTTTACTGTCGCGGCAAGTGGATATTTACAAAACGCTGACGATATAGGACGTGGCTACAGCGACCGCAAAAAAGCCAAAAGCAAAAAAGGAAAAATCACCTGGCATTATATCGCGCCTAATGTACATGATTTTACTTGGGCCGCTGATACTGACTACATTCATGATACCTACCCTGGGCCAAATGATGTTAGCCTTCATTTTTTCTATAAAAACAATCCAGATATTATTGAAAACTGGAAGAAGTTGCAGCCCATCACGACTAAGTTGATGGAGTATTTCAACGAGAAAATAGGTCCCTATCCTTACAAACAATATTCTGTTGTTCACGGTGGAGACGGCGGTATGGAATATGCCATGCTAACTTTAATTACAGGAAACAGAAAGTTTGGCTCTTTAGTGGGGGTAACTGCACACGAGCTAGCCCACTCATGGTTTCAACATATATTAGCCACAAATGAAACCAAACACGAATGGATGGACGAAGGCTTTACTTCTTTTATTTCTACCCTTGCGGAAAATGAAGTGTTAGAAGAGAATAAAGAATTTCCGCTTGCGGGTTCTTATCGTGGATATTATGGTTAGCAACTTCTGGCGTTGAAATGCCTCAAGCAACTAATGCGAATCGTTATGAACACAACTATGCTTATGAAAGCAGCCGCCTATAGCAAAGGGGCGGTGTTCTTAGGGCAGCTGGGCTACATCATTGGGCAAGACAAGCTTGTTTGAAACCCTGCAAACCTATTATGATCAATGGAAGTTCAAACACCCGCTACCCAATGATCTTAGGGTAATTGCCGAGCGTGTTTCTGGCATACAATTACAATGGTATTTAACCGACTGGACCCAAACCACCAATACAATTGATTATGCCATTGAGGCCGTAAATGCGACAGAAAACGGGACCGAAATTCATTTAGAGCGCAAAGAATTAATGCCCATGCCACAAGAGGTGTTAATTCAATTTAAAGATGGAAGTACTGCCTTGCATTACATCCCGATTTCTTTGATGAGAGGGGAAAAAGAAAACACCTATGAGCTTGCGTGGGCGCAGGAAAAAGACTGGCCTGTGGGCGAATCCTAAATACTCTTTTACCATTGATCAACCGAAAGAAAACATTGAAGCCATCGTTTTAGACCCTAGTAATTTAATGGCCGATATCGACAAGAGTAACAACTATTATGTCGCAGACGAAAAGTGATTTCAACCTTAAACGGTTAAAAAGTAAATATGCTATTGAGCACCTTTTCACTACGAAGGAAGGGTGCTGAGTACAAAGCATTTAATTTTTCGCGTCGCAAAGCAAAGTGAAGCGGTCGGCGTTTTATGCTGGGGTTTCTGTTTCTAAAAGAAACTTTAAAAAAGCGGTGGACCGCAACCGTATTAAGAGACAATTAAGGGTTGCGTTAAAAGCACAGGAACACCTTTTGTCTTTCCCTGGAAATGGAATGCTTATCTTTAAGGGAAGAAAACAATTGTCCACCCCATCGATCATAGCAGAAACTCAGCGCCTACTTGAACAGCTTTAACGATGGAAAGTGTTTCTCCCTTAGAATTTATCTTGTATGCTTTTACAGCGAACATAAGTCGCTACCTCATCATTTCTGGGGGCTTCTTTTTGGTTTTTTACCTCTTGATCAAAAAACGCATTAAACACAAAAAACTTCAATCAAAATTCCCCGAAAACAAAGATTACCTTAGAGAAATTAGTTCCTCTATTTTAACCCTTAGTGTTTTTGTGGGCGTTGGTTATTTAATCTTTAAGACTCCTTTGTCGGCCTATAATCTTACGGTATGAAAACATCTCAGAATGGGGTTGGGGCTATTGGTGGATCAGTGTGATCGCGATGATCTTTATCCACGATACTTATTTCTACTGGACCCATCGAGCAATGCATCATCCCAAACTGTATCGCTTTGTGCATTTGGTACATCATCAATCGCGTAATCCCTCTCCCTGGGCGGCCTTTGCTTTCCACCCGCTAGAAGCGGTGGTTGAAGCAGGGATTGTTTTTGTAATCGCCTTTATACTGCCTTTCCATGGAACGGCTTTATTGGCTTTTTTAATTTTTATGACTTTTTACAATGCCTATGGGCATCTGGGCTATGAATTGTATTCTAAAAACTTTCTTCGCTCTGCCTTGGGGCGCTGGGTAAATACCTCTGTCGCCCACAACCATCACCACGAAAAGTTTAACGGCAACTATGGTTTGTACTTTTTGTTTTGGGATCGATGGATGGGAACCTTAAGAGAAGACTATGATGCTGTTTTTGTTGAACAGAAATAAGGTGTTCTGTGTTTTTTAGAAGAAAACGTTAAACGGTTTGATATAAGGAGAATATCTGTTTTCTTTGCGCTATATGAAAACACCTTTCTCTTCCTTGCTTTTATCAGCACAATTGTTTTGTCTATTACTCCTCTCTTGTGGTGAAGAAAACAACAATGATCCTTTAGACGATTCTCCTGCAGCTTTGCACCCTGCGTTTGCTGCTTTTGATCAAGACAGTTTTGATATTGTCTTAAACGGAAATCAAGTCACCATAGAGACCAACGGCTTGCCTAATCACACTTCTCCTTATTGGTCAAATACAACCGCGCGAAGCTCTAACGGACCTAATGGTGGAGCGTTAGTTACACCAGCTGCTGCACAAAACCACCCCCTATTTGTTCCGCCTATTGCAACAGACTATCAACGCATGTCTCCCGGAAATATTGATGATTTTAACGGCTCTTACAGCCTTACGGTCTCTGCTAATCCATCAAAAGCCAGCTCCTCTTCTAGAACGGGTCTTGGTGCAATAGGAATGGCGGTAAGTGGTGCGGTGATCTATAACGATCAAGAAGGACCTAATGTCCCGCTAGACAATGCCATTGGCTCTTTTGATTATTCTGCAGCACATACTGGTCCGCAAAGTTATCACTACCACCTTGAACCAAAAGCCTTTTCAAATGATGACGATGCATTGATCGGTATTATCGCAGATGGCTTCTTTATCTATGGCAGAAAATGTACTTCAACAGGAGGCTATCCTACAGACTTAGATACTTCTGGAGGGCATAGCAGTACAACCGCTTACAACAGCGAAAAAGAATACCATTACCATATCATGAACGAGCGTTATCTAAATCAATATTACGTTTTATTCCCAGGAAATTATCAAGGCAATGCAACTGCGATTCGTTAGTCTTTTATTTCTCCTCTACTGCTTTTCTGCGTGTAAAGAAAAGCCGCAAGATGCAGCTGTAATCACTGTAGAAAAATCTTCTTTAAAGCGGGATGCAAAAACAGGCGTTCTCTTCAATAATCAGACCCCCTTTACTGGGAAAGCCCAACGCCATTATCCCACAGGAACACTAGCAGAAGCAACCCACTATGTCAATGGAATTAAGCAGGGTCTAATGTTAAAATGGTTCCCTGGAGGGAACCAAAGTTACTCAGCCTACTATCAAAACGGACAGCGATCTGGGGAGGTGAAAAGCTGGTGGAGCAATGGTCAGCTGCGTTCTTTAGCGCAGTATGAAAATGGCATTGCTCATGGCATCCAACAAGAATGGTACAAAAGCGGACAAATATTTAAACAATATACCTTAGTCAAGGGACAAGAAGAAGGCCTGCAACAAGCGTGGAGAGAAAACGGAAAACTGTATAATAACTATGAAGCAAAAGAGGGTCGCATCTATGGACTAAAGCGATCAAACTTGTGCTTTGAATTACAAGATGAACAGATTACAGCAAATTAGTTTTGGGATATACTTTGTTTTTTTGGCTGCTTGCCAGCCTCAAAAAAACACTGCTTTGCCTTATTATAACGATCCTTTTTTTACGCCACAATGGATTTCAAAAGACGATAAACAACTCGATACTTTTCACCGCATTGCGCCTTTTTCTCTGCTCAATCAAGCGGGTGATGCGGTGACCAATTCCACCTTTGCCAACAAGATTTATGTCGCAGATTTCTTTTTTACACGTTGCCCCGGAATATGTCCAAAAATGACCGAAAATATGTCCCTTGTGCAAGCGGCATTTCTTGACGATCCAGAGGTGCTTTTAATATCGCATTCTGTTACGCCAAATCAAGACAGTGTAGAAGTGCTTAAAAAATATGCTAAGGCGAAAGGAGTGCTAAGTGGAAAATGGCATTTGGTTACGGGAAACCGTGCAGAGATCTATCGCTTAGGAAGAGAGGATTATTTTGTCGAAGAAGATTTAGGGTTGGATAAAAAGGAAGATGATTTTATTCACACCGAAAACTTCGTGTTGATCGACTTTAATGGTCATATCAGGGGAATCTATAATGGGCTGAATAAAGCCTCTGTCAATCAATTGATCGCAGATATTGGGCAATTGAAAGACGACCACTAGTCTCCTTCGTTTTAAAAGCTAACTCCTTTTTTATTACTTTTATATTGATTGTTTATCCCCATCTAAACAATTGATTGTCCCTATTATTGTTATAACCTTAAATCTTAACCTATGAAATTCGCTTTTTCCTTACTGTTTTTTGGTGCATTTGCCTTTGCACAAAGTCCTTCAAATTATCTCAATGATCGTAATGAAGGTCACCTGTGTGGACCTTTTCAAATTGAAGCCATTGAAAAGAACAGTCTCTATGCGTCATGGTTTCAAAAAAACTACACTGCTATCGAAGCCCCTTCAAACATCCCTAAATGGGTAGAAAAACTAGATGACACCACCGTTGAAATTTATATGGGTACCTGGTGCGGAGACAGTAAAAAGTGGGTGCCTCGCTTTTTAAAGCTGTGGGATGCTTATGGTCTCGACCGATCAAAGCTTCAATTTACTGCGCTGTATGATACAGATGAAAAATACAAGCAAGGGCCAAACGGAGAGGAAAAAGGAAAGAAAATTCACCGTGTACCCACCTTTATTTTTAAAAGAGACGGAACAGAGTTTGCGCGTATTGTTGAATCGCCGAGAAATGATTTAAAAACCGATCTCCAACAAATCGCCTTAGGAGTTTCCTCTGAACCCAATTATAGAGGCGCAAGCTATCTGATCGATGTATTAGAAAATATGACACCAGAAGAAATCTATAAAGATGTTAACCATTACTTTTCAGAGTGCTATGATCTTGTTTGTAAAAGCCGAGAATTAAATACGCTAGGATTTGTTTTTTTACGCGCAGGGGAAATTGAAAAAGCGTTTTTAACCTTTAACTTTAATCGTCACTATTTTAAAAACGAGGCTTATGTACATGCGAGTATGGCAGAAGCTTTTCAGATTAATAATGACAAAGAAAAAGCCATTAATAACTATAAGAAAGCACTCGAGCTTGATCCCGAAAACAAAAAAATAAAAGAAAAAATAGCTGTCTTAGAAAAAGAGATTCAAAAATAATTTACGCTAAAATCATCCCAATATGAGGGATGTCGTCTTCTAAATAACTTTCGCCGGTGGCCTTAAAACCGTGCTCATTATAAAACTTTTCTAAATGAGCCTGCGCCGATATTTTGACGGCCTGGCCAGGAAAATTTTTTTTACATACAGCTATAGAAAAGTCAACTAAGGCATGGCCGTAGCTTTTTCCGCGAACAGATGGAGAAGTTACTACTCTACCGATTGAAGCGTAGTCTTTATAAGAGATGCCTTGCTCCAACAAGCGAGCGTAGGCGACCAATTGATTGTCTAAATAGCCTAAGACGTGAATACTTTTAGGGTCTTTACCGTCGACATCTTGATAAGGACAGTTTTGTTCTACCACAAATACTTCGGCGCGAAGCGCCAAAACTTGATACAACTCTTGAGTTGTTAATTCTTGGAAGTTTTTGCTGCTAAAAGCAATCATTAGCTACAAAGCATTTTATCAATACGGCCTTGATGACGACCTCCTTCAAAGTCTGTACTTATATAAGTTTCTACCATTGCTAAAGCTTGTGGGATTGAAATAAAGCGAGCAGGTAAACTTAAAATATTAGCATTATTGTGTTCTCTCGCTAACGCAACAATTTCTTTTGTCCAACACAAAGCAGCGCGAACTTTTTGGTGTTTGTTTGCTGTCATAGCAGCTCCATTTCCACTGCCACAAATAATGATCCCTAGATCAACCTTTTGTTCTGAAACATCTTCTGCAACTGGATGGATAAAGTCTGGATAATCCACACTATCTGGTGCATCTGTTCCGTGATTTAAAACGTTGTGCCCTTTAGATTGAAGAAAATCTATGATAGCGTTTTTATAATCTACTCCTGCGTGGTCGTTTCCGATAGAAAATGTCATTTGCTGTGTTTTTAACAAAGGTAAGCATTGCCAATAAGTATGTGAATAAGTGCCCAAATGAATTGAAGAAAATGTTAATAAGTTCTCATAAGGTTGAGGGCTTAATTGATCGCTGTTTTTGCTTGTAAAAATTACCGGATAAAACAAAAGAAGTTGTTGTTATCCATTCACTTTTTATTGACGAAAAGGGTCTAGTTTGTTAACGGCTAAATATAAATTAGAAGCGTGAACTTATGCGCAATTGAAATTGTGAACAAGGGTTAATAAATAGATTAACTCTCATCCATAGAACGGTTTAAACTATTGATAACTCAAAATAAAAAGTTTAAAAATATATTTATTTATCTTAACCAAAGCTTCTCTTTAAAAGTAATACCGCTATTAACAAGCAATAATAAGCATCATGATTTTATTTAATTTTAAAAAATAATAATTAATTATAATATAGTTGTGAATAAAAGCGGTCTTGTTGTTATTTTAAAGAAGTAGCTTTGTAAAAGAGATGGGAAAAGCAAAAAACAAGTACCGCCACATTGAAAAAAAGATGCTTTCTTTCTTTCGAGAAAATCCAGGCAAAGAATATAACTACAAGCAAATAGCAGCAGTACTAAATCTGCGAGATACTAGAGGAAGAAATGAACTCATTAAATTCCTCAACCTCAATGTAGCCAGTAAGCAATTGTTGAGTCCTAGTAGAGGGAAGTATGCTTTAGCCGTCACAAAAAAGCAATATCATCAAGGAATTTTAGATGTCACCTCTTCTGGAAGAGGCTTTGTGATTTGTGAAGAATTAGAACAGGATATTAGTATTCCAAAAAACGGAATTAATAAAGCGTTTAATGGAGATCTAGTAGAAGTCTATTGTTATAAACGTAAAAAGAATGGAAGTCTAGAAGGCGAGATAGTCAATATCATCGAACGAAAGAAAACCACCTTTGTTGGGACTTTACAAATTGATAAAAATTATGCCTTTGTTTTAACGAGAGGGGCGAGAATGTATACCGACTTTTTTATTGATAAAAAGCAAATCACCCCAGACTATAATGATGGGGATAAAGTTTTGGTTCGTTTTGATGAATGGCCAAAACGCGCCGAATCTCCTTTTGGAACATTAATTGAAAACTTTGGTCCTCCTGGCGAAACAGCGACAGAAATGCACGCCATTTTATCGGATTATGGATTGCCCTTGCGCTTCCCTGAAGAAGTAGAAGCCGCTGCTGCAGAGATAGATCAACGTATCACAGCGGAAGAAATTAAAAAAAGAAGGGACTTTAGAGATGTACTTACTTTTACGATAGATCCTAAAACAGCCAAAGATTTTGACGATGCTTTATCGTTTGAAGTTTTAGGAGAAGATTTATATGAAGTTGGAATTCATATTGCCGATGTTTCCCATTACGTCCAGCCCGGGAGTATCCTTGATCAAGAGGCATTGGACAGAGCAACCTCTGTTTATTTAGTGGATCGAGTTGTCCCCATGTTACCGGAAGTTTTATCTAATGGGGTTTGTTCTTTACGCCCCCATGAAGAAAAATACACCTTTCTCTGCTGTTTTCCAAATCAATGGTAAAGGTGAGATAAAGAAGGAGTGGTTTGGGAGAACAGTAATTTATTCTGATCATCGATTTGCTTACGAAGAGGCACAGGACATGATTGAGTCCCAAACACCTATCGTTTCAGAAAAGCACTCTTTACGCAATGGATCTTATACCGTTGATGATGCCACTTTTACTGCTGTTATTACCTTAGATAAAATCGCTAGAAATTTGAGAAAAGATCGCATGAAAAGTGGAGCACTTTCTTTCGATCGTGTCGAAGTTAATTTCAATTTAAAAGAAGATAATACTCCAGAAAGTGTTTTTTTTAAAACCTTCAAAAGATGCTAATAAGTTAATTGAAGAATTTATGCTTTTAGCGAATAAGCAAGTGGCTCGCTTTGCTGGAAAAAGAGATAAACCCCTACCGATGGTTTATAGAATTCACGACGAGCCAGATCCTGAAAAGCTCAATAACTTACAAACGGTTGTAGCTGGTTTTGGTTATCAATTGAATTTAAAAACCAAAAACGTTAGTCAGTCGATTAATAAGCTTCTTTTGGATACCCAAGGGAAACAAGAGCAAAATATGATCGATACCTTAACCATACGATGTATGAGTAAGGCAGAATATACGACACAAAATATTGGTCATTACGGATTAGCTTTTGACTATTATGCACATTTTACCTCTCCTATTCGTCGTTATCCAGATGTTATGGTGCATCGCTTATTAGCACAGCATCTAAACAAAGAAAAATGGCCCTCAATTGACCAACTTGAAGAAGCGAGTACACATTCTTCTCAGCGAGAACAATTAGCTACAAAAGCAGAACGTGATTCCATTAAGTTTATGCAAATTAAATTTATGGAAAACCATATTGGCGAAGAATTTGCAGGAGTAATATCTGGGGTAACTGATCGCGGGATTTATGTAGAAATTATTGAAAATAAATGTGAAGGTATGGTGCGGATCAAAGATGTTCCTGGTGATTATTTTTTCTTCGATGATAGAAATCATGCCCTTGTAGGAGAAAGAACAAAAAAGATTTACCAACTAGGAGACACTGTAACTGTAACTGTTGCAAAAGCAGATTTGATAAAACGACATTTAGATTTTACCATGGTTCAAGAAGACCAATAATTATTATATTTAAACTCAATCTTTCACGATATGAAAAAGCTTTTCTTTCTTTTCTTTTTAATCTCGGTAACAACTTTGGCACAAAAATCTAAAGAGGTCTCTATTTCTCCATTTAATGGCGTAAAAGTTTATTCAGGAATTCATGTAAAACTAATTCCATCAGACACCAATAAGATGGTTATTTTTGGTGATAACATAGAAACAGTAGTATTTACCTTAAAGAAAGACGTTCTAAAAATTCGACACAGTATCGATCAACTTCTAAACCCCTCAACAACTTATGTTGAATTATATTTTACAGAAGATCTAGATGCTTTGCACACTTACCAAGGAAGTACCCTAGAATCCACAGCAGAAATTAATACGACCAGTATTATTTTAAAAGCCCATGAAGGTTCGAGACAAACCTTAAATATTACTTCAGAAAAAATAGATTCTCGCGTAAAATCGGGAGGCTTTTTAAATATTTCTGGGAAAGCTACTTCACATCGAGTGTCAATTCTGGGCGGAGGGATTTGCGAAGGTGAAAAACTTTTAACCGAACAAACAACGGTTAAAGTAACTGCTGGCGGTCTAGCTTATCTACACGCTTCTGAATTATTAGAAGCAACCGTTAGTGTTGGTGGTACAGTTCGTATACACGGGAAACCCACAAAATTGATTCGTAAAAAAGTGATCGGTGGGACAATTGTAGAAATGAATTAAAATAAAAAACCCCTCAAAAAGAAGGGTTTTTAAAGAGGCACCGAGCGGATTCGAACCGCTGTACAAGCTTTTGCAGAGCTCTGCCTAGCCACTCGGCCACGGTGCCATGCTGCAAAAATACGTTTTTTATTTTTTTATCAAGAAGCTCTTTTACCTTTTCTTTCTACACTAACATAACCTACATTTCCACCTATAGGAGGGTTTAATTTTTGTACCTCAATCGTTACTTCTTCTACGCTTTTATGTTCTTTTAAGATGCGATCGATAATTCTTTGCACAACTGTTTCTAATAATTTAGCCCTTATTTTCATCTCTTCAAAAACGATGTTATAAATCGCTACATAATCAACGGTATCCTTTAAATCATCGGTCTGAGCAGATAGATCTAAGTCTGTTTTTACAACAGCATTAACAATATAATCATTTCCAATTTTTGCTTCTTCCTCCATACAGCCGTGATTGGTATGGATTTTTATATCGTGAACCTTAATAATGCCCATTTATTTTTTTGTTAAAGATATAATTCATCTATTAATCTCAAGCACCCCAGCCTTTTTAATATCTTTGCCAAAAGTTTTTTTATGTCTGAAGAGAAAGCAACTTTACACTTTATCGAACATATCATCGAAGAAGATCTAGCGAATGGATTTGATCAAAATCAAATTCGCTTTAGATTTCCGCCAGAACCTAATGGTTATCTTCATGTAGGACATTTAAAAGCAATCGCATTAAATTTCAATTTAGGGAAGCGTTATAATGCTCCAGTAAATTTAAGATTTGATGACACTAACCCTGTTAAAGAAAATCAAGTTTTTGTCGACGCGATCAAAGAAAATATTGAATGGTTAGGTTATCAATGGGACAAAGAATGTTATGCTTCTGATTACTTCGAACAACTTTACCAATGGGCGGTTTTCCTTATCAAAGAAGGGAAGGCTTATATCGATCCACAAGATTCTACCACCATTGCCGAGCAAAAAGGAACACCAACCCAAGCCGGAGTAAACAGTCCTTTTCGTGATCGGCCGGCAGATGAAAACCTTGCACTTTTCGAAGAAATGAAGGCAGGAAAGCATCCAGAAGGATCTCATGTATTACGTGCTAAAATTGATATGGCTTCGCCAAATATGTTAATGCGTGATCCAGTCATGTATCGTATTCTCTTTAAGCACCATCATAGAACTGGTGATGCTTGGTGCATTTATCCAATGTATGATTGGACACACGGTGAATCAGATTTTATTGAGCAAGTATCTCATTCTTTGTGTACGCTCGAATTCAAGCCCCACAGAGAGCTGTATGACTGGTTTTTAGACCAACTCCCCTCTTCAGACGACTTACGTCCTTATCAGCGTGAATTTGCCCGTTTAAACTTATCTTATACGGTAACATCAAAACGTAAGCTTGCCCAATTAGTCGATGAGCAACATGTTAGTGGTTGGGATGATCCTAGAATGCCAACCATTTCTGGGATGCGCCGTAGAGGCTACCCTCCGCAAGCACTCATTAATTTTGTAACTACTGCAGGAATTTCTAAACGTGAAAATGTTATTGACGTATCTTTACTCGAATATTGTGTACGCGAAGAGCTCAATAAAACTTCTGCCAGAGTTATGGCTGTTGTTAATCCTGTCAAATTAATTATTACAAATTATCCTGAAGGACAGACAGAAGAACTGTCCGCGATTAATAATCCAGAAGACGAATCTCAAGGTTCAAGAACACTTCCTTTTTCTAAGGAATTATACATTGAAAGAGAAGACTTTAAAGAAGAAGCAAATCGTAAATTTTTCCGTCTTACATTAGGGAAAGAAGTTCGTTTAAAAAACGCCTATATAGTTAAGGGTGAGTCTGTTATAAAAGACTCTGAAGGTAATATTATTGAAATCCATTGTACTTATGATCCAGAAAGTAAAAGCGGATCTGGCTCAGAAGCTAGTATGCGAAAAGTGAAAGGAACAATCCATTGGGTTAGTGTTGATCATGCAGTCGATGCTGAGGTAAGAAATTACGATCGTTTGTTTAGCGACGAAAGTCCAGATCAACATAAAGAGCAATCTTTTTTAGATTTTGTCAATCCTGATTCTTTAACCATACAAAACGCTAAAGTTGAACCTTCATTAGCTGTATTGGCTATGGGAAAAAGAATTCAATTTCAGCGTTTAGGTTATTATACACTTGATACAGATGCAACAGCATCTAATTTAGTGTTCAATAAAATCGTTGGTTTAAGAGATACCTGGGCTAAGAAGCAGTAGGTTTATTACCGCCCTTATTTTTTTGATTTTGTTGTTTCATTGCCTCGCCTATTTGATTACTTGCAGTAAAAGAAGCAACCATATTATTCAGCATATCACTTCCCGCTTGAGGAGAATTAGGGAGTAAAATAAGATTACTATTGGTTTCTTCTCCTATAGATTGGAGTGTGTCATAATGTTGCGTTACTACAATCAAAGCAGAGGCTTCTTGCGAGTTAATCCCAACCCCGTTCAAAACGTCCACAGATTCTTCAAGCCCTCTAGCGATTTCTCTACGTTGATCTGCGATCCCTTGTCCTTGTAATCTTTTGCTTTCAGCTTCAGCTTTTGCTTTCTCAACGATTAGGATACGCGCAGCGTCTCCTTCATATTGCGCTGCAACTTTTTCGCGTTCTGCAGCATTGATACGATTCATCGCTTCCTTTACTTGTTGGTCAGGATCAATGTCTGTTACTAAGGCTTTGATGATATCATACCCATAATTAATCATGGCATCATTTAATTCTCTTTTAACCGCATTGGCAATATCATCTTTCTTTTCAAAGACATCGTCCAATTTCATTTTGGGAACCTCTGCTCTAACCACATCAAAGACATAAGAGGTGATTTGGTCTTGTGGAAAGTCTAACTTATAGAAAGCATCATATACTTTATCTGCTAAGACTTTATACTGCACAGAAACCTTCAGTTTAACGAAGACATCATCTTTCGTTTTTGTTTCTACAATAACATCTAATTGTAATATTTTTAGACTCATTCTCCCAGCGACACGATCAATCAGTGGAATTTTAATATGGAGTCCAGACTGACGAATTGCCAAGAATCTACCAAAGCGTTCTATTATCGCAGAAGTCTGTTGCTTGACGATAAATAGTCCAGACAAAATGATCAGGACTAAGAAAAATATTAGGATATAAGAAGTAATACTCATTTGGGTAATGTTTTAAGATTGTTCACTAATTAGACGTTCTAATCTTCTTAAAGTTACATCTTTTCCTAGAATTGTCAACAAGGGTATTAAATTAGGGCCAGACAGCGATCCAACAACAGCAACGCGTAGGACTTGCATAAATGCACCCATTCCTATTTCATTTTCCTCACCACACTGTTGCATAAAGTCTTTAAGTTCGCTTAATTCATTCTTTAGAATTCCTTTTTTTAGAAGTGCTCCAACATTTGCAACATCAATTTTGGCAATTCGTTTAATTGATTTAGCGTCATATTCGTTTGGGTCGTTAATAAAACAATCGCTTTCTGCATCGACATCATTTAATAAGACCAGACGTTCTTTGATTAAACCAACAGCATCAATTAATTTATCCCCTACGGCTTCTTTCAGTTTATCAAAATAGTTGGGATAAGTTTCGATTAATATGGATTCGCCAAAAGCGGCTAAGTGTTGTTGATTGACCCACTTTGCTTTCTCATAATCAAAGCGAGCTCCACCTTTCTGAATGGCCTTAACGTCAAAAGTCTTCTCCATTTCCTCTAAGGACATGATTTCCTTTTCTCCTAAACTCCATCCTAGCTGAGCAATATAGTTCAGATGTGCCTGAGGGAGAAAACCATTTTCTTTATATCCCGTAGATTCGTTCCAAGCCATTGGAAATACAGGATAACCATTTTTATCCCCATCGCGTTTGCTTAATTTCCCCTTTCCAGAAGGGTTAAGAATTAGGGGTAGATGCATGAATTTGGGTGCATCCCATCCAAAGGCATCATATAACAATTGATGGATAGGCAAGGACGGTAACCATTCCTCACCACGAATAACAGTGGTAATCTTCATCAAATGATCGTCCACCACATTAGCAAAGTGATAGGTTGGCATCCCATCTTTTTTCATTAGTATTTTATCTTCTAATTCATTTGAGTTGACTCTAACAGTGCCTCTTACTAAGTCTGATGTAAGAACATCGATATCGCTTTCTGTTTTAAGACGAATAACGTAGTTGCCCTCTTCAATTAATTGAGCTGTTTCCTGCTGTGTTAAACCCAAACTATTTTTAAAAGCATTTCTGTTTTCAGCATTATATTTGAATCCCCCTTTTTCTTTCTCTGCTATATCTCTGGCTGTCGCAAGTTCTTCACTCGAATCAAAAGCATAATAGGCCTTGTCATTATCAATCAATTTTTGAATATAATCGGCATATATTTCTTTTCGTTCGCTTTGGCGATAAGGACCAAATTCGCCTCCTTTAGTAGGATCTTCATCAGGGGTTATATTACACCAGGCTAAGCTTTGATGAATATATTCTTCACTTCCTTCTACTTTTCTGGTTTGATCGGTATCCTCCACCCTAAGGATAAACACTCCATTATGTTTTCTAGCATATAAATAATTAAACAGCGCAGTTCTTAAACCTCCGATATGTAGTGGTCCAGTTGGACTAGGTGCAAATCGTACTCTTTCCATCAAAAAATATTTTCTGCAAAGATACATGCTATACCCCACTTCTGCATACTTCTAGTTTGGCTATATTTGCATCAGCTTATGATTTATTTTAACGACATACCAAAGCTCTCCTTAATCCAATCTGATTTAATTAGTTGGCTTAATCGTCTTGCGATTGAATTTAATGTTTCAATTGACCAACTCCAATACAATTTTGTAGACGAGAACAGTCTCTTAAAAATGAATCAAGAATTTTTGAAACATGACACCCATACTGATATCATTACTTTTTCATACAGAGATGCTGCTGCTATTGAGGCCGAGATCTATATTTCTATTGACCGCATGCTTGAAAACGCCAAATTAAATCATGAAACAGTTGAAAATGAACTTCTTAGGCTTCTATCACATGGTTTTCTACACTGTATTGGCCACAATGACCACACAGAAGAGGAAAAATCAGCTATGAGAACCCAAGAAAATCGTTGTATAGAGATGTTCCACGTGAAACAAATGAAGAATGTTTGATAATGTATATGATGTTGTTGTTGTAGGAGGTGGTCATGCTGGTGCTGAAGCTGCAGCTGCAGCTGCCAATATGGGAAGTAAAACTTTATTGGTTACCATGAACCTGCAGAATATTGCACAGATGTCTTGTAACCCTGCTATGGGCGGAATTGCAAAAGGACAAATTATTTGTGAAATTGATGCCATGGGTGGCTATAGTGGAATTGTTTCAGATAAATCAGCGATTCAATTCAAGATGTTGAACCGCTCTAAAGGCCCAGCCATGTGGAGCCCTAGAGTACAATCCGATCGTATGATGTTTGCGCAAACCTGGCGTGATATGCTAGAGCAAACTCCTCTTTTAGACTTCTATCAAGAGATGGTCACCGACCTTATTTTTGATAAAGATGTTATCGCGGGGGTAGTGACGAGTACTGGGATTAACATTCATGCTAAAACAGTTGTCTTAACCAACGGCACTTTCTTGAACGGATTAATTCATATCGGAGAAAAGAATTTTGGAGGGGGTCGCGCAGGAGAAAGCGCTGCAACGGGCCTAACCGCAACTTTGCAAAACCGTGGTTTTGAATCTGGAAGAATGAAGACAGGGACTCCGCCTAGAGTAGACGGAAGATCTTTAGATTTCTCTAAAATGGAAGAACAACCTGGGGATGAAAAACCAGATAAGTTTTCCTATTCAAACTTAACAAAACCATTAACCAATCAACGTTCTTGTCATATCACCTATACCTCTGACGAAGTTCATGACGCTTTGAGAACGGGATTCGATCGTTCCCCTATGTTTAATGGCGCGATCAAAAGTACGGGGCCGCGTTATTGTCCCTCTATCGAGGACAAGATTAACCGCTTCGCGGATAAAAATCGACACCAAATATTTGTAGAACCAGAAGGATGGAACACCATTGAATATTATATTAATGGTTTTTCTACTTCACTTCCACAAGACGTACAGTTTGAAGCGTTAAAAAAAGTAAAAGGCTTCGAACAGGTTAAGTTCTTTCGTGCGGGTTACGCTATTGAATACGATTACTTTCCTCCCACTCAGTTGACCCACAGTTTAGAAACAAAGTTAGTTAAAGGCTTGTTCTTTGCAGGTCAAATCAACGGAACTACTGGTTATGAAGAAGCCGCTGCCCAAGGAATGATGGCAGGGATCAACGCTCACCTTTATCATAAAGGAGAAGACCGTTTTATTTTACAGCGGAACGAAGCTTATATAGGCGTTTTGATTGATGACTTAATCACCAAAGGAACAGAAGAGCCCTATCGTATGTTTACCAGCCGTGCAGAATACCGAACCCTCTTAAGACAAGACAATGCAGACTTTAGATTAACTGAAAAAGCATATCATTTAGGCTTAGCCAAAGAAGATCGTCTGCAAGCGGTACATCAAAAAGAAGAGCAGACGCGTACACTAAAAGCGTATTATGAAAAGACCAGCATTAGCCCAGAAGAAGCCAATGGCTTTTTAGAGGCCAAAAACTCTTCCCTGATTAAGCAATCAGATAAGATGGCGAAGATTTATTCTCGTCCAAATATTACCAGTGCAGAAATGACTTCTGTCCCTAAGGTTGCTGCATACATTGAAGAGAATGACTTTTCAAAAGCTGTGCAAGAGCAAGTTGAAATACAAATCAAATATGCAGGTTATATCGAGAAGGAAAAGCTAAATGCTGACAAACTTAACCGACTAGAAGCGGTCAAGATCCCGGCTGACTTTGACTATCATTGCTTAGCCTCCTTGTCACACGAAGCCAAGGAAAAGCTGAGTAATATACAGCCACAAACAATCTCTCAAGCATCGCGGATTAGCGGGATTAACCCGAGTGATATATCCGTTCTGTTGGTAAAACTTGGCCGATAATGTTTCACGTGGAACCAAAACACTCCTTTACCCTTATAGCAAAAACCAAAGATTATTTGGTTACAGGAAGCTCTTTCGAAGTGCGACTGGATCAGCAAACACAAATTGCCCACACCTACCCCCAACCAAGCGAGGACGAACTAGGGAAGTATTACGCATCAGAAGAATACATTTCTCACGGGAATAAAAAACGCTCTGTCATAGAACGCGTTTATGCTATAGCACAAAAGATTATGCTAAAGCAAAAGGAACAATGGCTTACAAAACACAGCAAACAAAACAAACGCTATTTAGATTTTGGCTGTGGAACAGCCGCGCTTGTGCAACACCTTATTCAAAAAAACTGGGAAGCCTATGGTGTCGAGCCAAGCGAAAAAGCGCGCAATTTTTCGATAGTAAAAGAACGGCTCTACCCTAGTCTAGAAGAACTTCCTCAAAAAGATTTTGATGTTATTGCGCTATGGCACGTTTTGGAACATCTATCAGACCCTGCTAAATCTCTCAAGGCATTTTATGATCGCTTAGATCATCAAGGCCATTTGTTTTTAGCCTTGCCTAACTTTAATTCTTATGACGCGAAGTATTATGAAAATTTTTGGGCTGCTTATGATGTGCCCAGACATCTCTGGCATTTTTCAACCAAAGGAATAATTGGATTGTGTGAAGAAAACGGCTTTGAGTTTGTCGAAAGTAAAGGCTTAGGGTTTGATGCATTTTACGTTAGCTATTTATCAGAACGGCACCAAAAAAACAAAGTTGCGTTTATCAAAGGAATGATAGTGGGTTGTTGGTCAAATCTTTTGGCCTTGTTTACCCAGGAGTATTCTTCAAAACTTTATGTCTTTAAAAAGAACACTTAAGATTCTTTTACGTTTAATTGACGGCTTAGTTCTAAACAAAAATCTGAAAACAAGATTTTCCCATTTGCGTTTCTTTCAATCGCATAAATGGAGTCATTGAATAGCTGGATTAGCGCCGCTATGTTTTTGCTGTTTACATAAGGCGCAAATTTTTCTAAAGAGAAGCTGTTCTTTGGTTGATAGGTTACAATATTCGGACTTTGATAAGAAACTAACATGGCTTGGCGAATAAACCCTAGTCCAAAGTGTAAAAACTGTTTTTGTAGTGGTCGTCCCATTTGGCCTAATTTATTGGCCCATTGCATAAGTTCAACCCCGATTGCTTTATTTCCACTCGCACGAAAAGCACAACGCAAACATTCGATCAATAAAGCTTCAATTTCTTGGGTGTGTGTAGAAGAAGACAATAAAGACAAAGCTGTTGCCCAGTTTCCTTCGGCTTCTACCGCCATGTTTTTTGCTTCTTGTCCAGAAACACCTTTTTCGATTAAGGCATTTTCAATTATCGATGGCTTTATTGGCGGAAAAGGAACCATTTGGCACCTAGATCGAATCGTGCTGATAAGATCTTCGGCACTTTGTGCCACTAAAATAAAATAAGTGTTGGCAGGAGGTTCTTCAATAAGCTTCAACAATTTATTTGCTGCCTGAATGTTGAGTCGCTCTACTCCCCAAATCACACAAACTTTATTTTTCCCCATAAAAGCTTTTAGCGATAATTTTTTAAAAAGCGCTTCGGTTTCCTCTACTCCAATATTTCCTTGCTTATTCTCAGAGCCAATTTTATACAACCAATCCGAAAGAGGATGATATATTTCTTCTTGAAGAAAATCAAACCATTCTTCTCTATAATCTTTACAAAGCGGCTTTGTTTTTACATTTGCTGAAGCACTTACTGGGTAAATCCACTGTAAATCAGGATGTTGTAATGCTTTTTCGCGAGAATCGGGTATTTCGTCCCATAGTAAGGAAAGTGCGCATTCAAGCGCAACAGCGAGACCACCCCTTCCCTCTTGATCGATAAAACATTGAGCATGAGGAACTTGACCCTTTTCAAAAGCGTTCAAAAGAGCAGATTTTATGCTTTCTTGACCTAAACTATGTGTAAATCGCATGCCCAAAGATAATTCTTTCCGCAGTTAAATTTTTGTAGGACGAAAATTAAACCGCTCTCAAAAAATTAATATGGCTACCTTTGCCAAAATTTAATTTTATGACAACTGTAAGCCAACTAGATCTTAACGAGAAAAAAGCCATTATTAGGGTAGACTTCAATGTTCCTTTAAACGAGGAGAAAAAAGTAACCGATAACACAAGAATTTTAGCAGCGAAACCCACGATAGATGCTGTGCTATCTGCAGGAGGAAGTTGTATCTTAATGTCTCACCTAGGACGCCCAAAAGGCATCACCCCCGATCTCTCATTAGAACACATTCTTTCTGAGGTTGAAGATGTACTAGGTCAAAAAGTTATTTTTGCAAAAGATTCTACAGGAGAAGATGCTAAAACAAAAGCAGCTCAACTTAAGGCAGGAGAAATCCTTTTATTAGAAAACTTGCGTTTTCACGCAGAAGAAACTGCAGGACATGAAAACTTTGCGAAAGAGTTAGCCCAATTGGCCGATGTTTATATCAACGACGCATTTGGCACAGCACATCGTGCTCATGCTTCTACGACCATAATTGCACAATACTTTGATGAAAATAAAGCGGTAGGGAAATTACTTGAGCAAGAAATTGTTGCCATCGACAAAGTTTTAAAAACAGGCGAAAAACCGGTTTTAGCGATTTTAGGAGGGTCTAAAGTTTCCTCAAAAATTACCATTATTGAAAACATTTTAGATAAAGTAGATCATCTAATCATCGGTGGAGGAATGGCCTATACCTTTATAAAAGCTCAAGGGGGAACGGTCGGGAATTCAATCTGCGAAGATGATTATTTAGATTATACCCTTGAATTATTAAAGAAGGCTAAAGCCAAAAAGGTACAGATTCACCTACCAGTGGATGTAATTGCAACTACAGAATTTTCTAACGAAAAAGAGCGTAAAACATTAAAAGCTAACGAAATAGAAGACGGATGGGAAGGCTTAGATGCTGGTCCGAAATCTCTTTCTCTGTTTAAAGAGGTTGTTTTAAAATCTAAAACAATCTTGTGGAACGGGCCATTAGGGGTATTTGAGTTCTCTAATTTTGCGAACGGAACAATTGAATTAGGCACATTTATTGCTGAAAGTACTGCAGCTGGATCATTCTCTCTTGTTGGTGGTGGAGATTCTGTTGCCGCGGTAAAACAATTTGGCTTCGCCGAAAAAGTAAGCTATGTTTCTACTGGAGGAGGCGCAATGCTCGAAAGCCTAGAAGGAAAAACCCTTCCAGGAATTGCTGCTTTAAAAGCTTAAATCATGAAAAAACTACTCTTTCTTTTTAGTATTCTTTTGTTGCTTTCCTGCGAAACAAAAAAGCAAAAAGCTTTTGTTCCCGATTCTAGCGGGAACATTAACCACCTTACTGTGGTGATGAAAAAAAACCAATGGAATGGTGCTTTAGGAGAGACAGTAAGAAATGAAATCGCAACGGTTTATGAGGGGCTTCCTTTAGATGAGCCCCGTTTTTCTATTCGTCATCTTGTCCCTGCGGCATTTACAGGCTTTGGTCGTCATGGGAGAAACATTATTTGGTTTAGAAAAGACACGATCAATAACTTCCAATTAGTTCAAAATCAATTTGCTAGACCACAAATATTAGCGATTTCTCAAGGCGAAGATGATGAAGTGATGGCAGAATATATCAAAGAAAATGCCGCCCTTTTGATCGGGACTTTTCAAGAAAACGAGCGCAAAGAAAAGATTAGAAGAATACGTAAATCACTAACAAAAAACATGGACTTACAAGAAAAATTTGGGCTAGAATTGAGTTACCCCTCGGCCTATTCAACGGTCAAAGACAGCTTGAATTTTATTTGGATTGAAAAGCCTATTCAAAAAGGAAGCATGAATTTGATTGCTTACACCTTACCCGCTGCGGCTTTTGAAAAGCCTTCTTTAAAAAGGGTGATTGCTATTAGGGATTCTATTGGAAAAGAGCACATCCCTGGGCGCTTACCTAATACGCACATGATTACAGAGGCGGCATATTTACCGTATTTTTACAGAACAAAATTAGCCGGCCAAGAAGCCTATTTGACCAAGGGAATGTGGGAAGTAAAAAAAGATTTTATGGCAGGACCATTTGTCAATTATATGCTACAAGACAGCATATCCAAAGATTGGATTGTTGTAGAGGGATTTGCTTTTGCGCCTTCGGTCTCAAAGCGAGACTATATGTTTGAACTTAACAGTATCTTATCCACCTTAAAGTTCAAGAGAGGAGAATAAATTATTCCTCTTTTTTGGCTTGCTCTTCCTCCTCTTCTTTAGTTGCTTTCTTGAATTCTTTGATTCCGCTTCCTAAGCCACGCATTAACTCAGGAATTTTTCTACCCCCAAAAAGGAGTAAGACAATAATCAAGATTAAGATGACTTGTTGTGGGCCGATTGCCCCGAAAAAAATCGTTGCACTTATCATAAAGGATGCTTTTGGACAAATGTAAACAATATTTTAACGCCTCTAAAGTGATTTGGAGGGATAAAGGCAGATTTATTCCCATAAGGAATTTCTATATTTGTGGGTAATGAAAAAAGAAACCAGTCGAAGCAAGAGAATAAAGAAAAAGTTACTGAGCAGATATCGTTTAGTTATTTTAAACGAACAGACCTTTGAGGAGCAGTTATATTTTCGCCTTACCCGCTTAAATGTTATCATCATTTGCACCTTCCTCTTTGCGCTGTTGTTTACCGGAACGATTGCGCTTGTGTCATACACTCCAATCAAAGAAATTATTCCAGGATATGCCTCGACTAAAATGCGAAAACAAGCGGCTGAAAACGCCTTTAGATTAGACTCTTTATTAGATGCTTATCGTCAATCAAACCAACAGTTAAGCGCGATTCGAAAGGTTTTAATCGGAGAGGTCGATATTGCAGAAATTAAAGAATACGCGATTAATCTCGATACACAAAACATCGTTAATCTTTCTAATTTAAAACGCAGCAAACAAGATTCGCTCTTGCGTTCTTTAGTGGAACAAGAAGACAAGTATTCTGTCGCTTTAACCAGCGGTAGCAAGGTCGACTTTGTCTTATATCCACCGGCGATAGGAAACCTTTCTCAAGCATATGACCCTGTAGATAAGCACTATGCCGTTGATATAGTATTAAATGAAAACGCTCCTGTAAAAGCAGTGGCAGAAGGCACGGTGATTTTCTCAGAGTGGACCGCCGATACGGGCTATGTGATTATTATTGAACACCCCTATGGTTTGTTATCAGCCTATAAACACAATGCTAGTTTAAGCAAGTTCCAAGGAGAGACCGTTGCAGCAGGAGAAGTGATTGCCACAGCAGGAAACACAGGAAAATATTCTACCGGATACCACCTACATTTTGAATTGTGGAGCGACGGTTTCCCGATGAATCCAGAGAATTTTATTGACTTTTCACAAAACTAAGCATGAAACAATTTGCCGCAAAACTCTTTGCTCGATATATCGTCAATAAAAATAAGCGATGGAAAGACAATCCCATTGCAGCCCAAGAGCAAACGTTTAAATTGTTAGTTGAAAAGGCGCGTAATACCCGCTTTGGACAAGACCATGATTTTGATCAAATAAACAGCTATGAAAGTTTTAAGGCAAAGGTCCCCGTTCGCGACTATGAAGGACATCGTCCTTATGTAGAACAAATTATTGCTGGAGAAAAAGACGTGCTTTGGCCAGGCGTTCCCCTTTATTTGTCTAAAACCAGCGGCACCACCTCTGGAGCAAAACATATCCCGATAAGTAAGGAATCCATGCCAACACATATCAATGCGGCAAGGGACGCGCTCCTTACCTATGTACACCAAACAGGAAAGGCAGACTTTCTTTCTGGGAAACAAATCTTTTTACAAGGAAACCCCACTTTAGAAGAAAAAGGCGGAATTGCTTTAGGTCGATTATCTGGAATAGTAGCTCACTATGTACCGTCGTATTTACAGGCGAGTAGAATGCCTAGTTGGGAAACGAATTGTATCGAAGACTGGGAAGAAAAAGTAGACGCAGTCGTCAAAGAAACCTTACCAGAAAAAATGACCTTGATTGGAGGAATTCCTTCCTGGGTTCAGATGTACTTTGAAAAAATTAACGCTTTAAAAGGGACAACGGTAAGTGACGTTTTTCCAGACTTCTCCCTCTTTGTTTATGGAGGGGTAAACTTTGAGCCTTATCGATCAGTTTTTAAAAAACTTATTGGAAAACAAGTCGACACCATCGAGCTTTTCCCTGCGTCAGAAGGCTTTTTTGCGTATCAAGATCAGCAAAATCAAGAGGGCTTATTGCTCTTGCTCAACAACGGGATTTTCTATGAGTTTATTCCAGTTGATCAATTTGGGGAAGAAAGTCCACCGCGTTATTCTTTAGCAGAAGTGGAGACAGGAGTCAACTATGTTTTAATCTTATCTACCACTGCTGGTTTATGGGCCTACAACATTGGTGATACTGTTCGCTTTGTGTCAAAAGACCCCTATCGCTTGGTAGTGACTGGGAGAGTGAAGCATTTTATTTCTGCCTTCGGCGAACACGTGATAGGGAAAGAAGTAGAAACAGCTTTAAAAGAAGCGACGGCAAATAGCGAGATCCAAATAAAAGAATTCACTGTGGCGCCACAGGTTAATCCATCAGAAGGGCTACCCTATCACGAGTGGCTGATAGAGTTTGATGTTCCCCCACAAGATCAGGCTGCTTTCGAAGAAACACTTGATGCTCAAATGGAAGCTCAAAACATCTACTATCAAGATCTTATACAAGGCAATGTTTTGCGAAAATTAAAAGTTACGCCAGTCGTCAAAAATGGTTTTCAGACTTATATGAAATCCATCGGAAAATTAGGAGGGCAAAACAAGGTTCCGCGGCTCTCAAATGATCGCAAAATCGCCGACACATTGCATCAAATCAATCAAAATGGAGGCTAAGACAATTTTAATCACAGGAGGCTTAGGTTTTATTGGGGGACATTTTGTTCATCAGTATCGCCAGAAACACCCTGAGATTAAAATGTTAGTGGTAGACAAGAACACATATGCGGCAGATCGAAATAGAATTGCTCCCTTTGAAGGACAAGATAATTTTGTTTTTGTAGAAGCAGACATCTCCGATGCCAAAAAAATGAAGGCGCTGTTCCAGCAGCACGAACCCACTTTGGTCATCAATTTTGCAGCAGAATCTCATGTCGACAACTCTATCTCTGGGCCTGCTCCTTTCTTAACTACAAACGTTACAGGAACATTTAATTTACTCGAAGCAGCTAGAGGATTGTGGTTAGAAAAGCCACACCAGCTAAGAAAAGAATTTAACGAAGCGCGCTTTTATCAAATCTCCACAGATGAGGTGTTTGGTTCCTTAGACGAAGAAGGCCATTTTTCTGAAAATTCTAATTACGCCCCTAACAGTCCTTATAGCGCGTCAAAAGCTTCAGCAGATCACTGGGTGAGAAGCTATTTTCACACCTATGGCTTGCCGACCCTTATTTCTCAATGTTCAAATAATTATGGTCCGCATCAACACCAGGAAAAATTAATTCCTACGGTAATAAGAACCGCTTTAAGCGGCCGCGAAATCCCCATTTATGGCGATGGGAAAAACAAAAGAGACTGGCTCTATGTCGAGGATCACTGCAATGCAATTATGCGGGTGCTTGAAAAGGCAAATCCAGGAGACAGCTTTACCATTGGTGGCGGTGCAGAACGAGACAATCTTACTATTTGCAAAGTGATTCTTGAAGTTTTAGATGGCATAAAGCCAAAGGAGGACGGCTTATCTTATCAAGAACAAATAACTTTTGTAGAAGATCGTCCCGGTCATGACTTTCGCTATGCGATAGATGCCACAAAAATAAAAGAGAGCTTAGGCTGGGAACCACAACACACTATTGATCAGGCATTGCAAAAAACCGTTGTATATTACTTAGAGAAAGACAGCAAAGAAAAAGAAGCATAAAATGAAAGGAATTGTTTTAGCTGGAGGCAAAGGCAGCCGTTTACACCCCTTGACACAGTCGGTGAGCAAACAGCTCTTACCCATATATGATAAACCGATGATCTATTATCCTGTAAGCACTTTGATTGCTGCTGGGATTAGAGACATTTTAATCATTTCTACACCCCAAGATCTACCGTTATTTCGACGTCTTTTAGGAGATGGATCTCAGTGGGGTTGTTCTTTTTCTTTTGCCGAACAGGCAAAACCTAATGGTCTTGCAGAAGCGTTTTTAATCGGCGAAACCTTTATCGACAAGCAGCCTGTCACCCTTATTTTAGGGGACAATTTGTTTCACGGGGCGCAAGAGCTTAAAAATATTTCAAGCATTATTTCGCAAAAAGGAGCACATATTTTTGCCTATCAGGTGAAAGAGCCGCAACGTTATGGGGTGGTTGAATTTGATCAAAACAACAAAGTTATTGGGATAGAAGAAAAGCCTGCCGCGCCTAAATCCTCTTTTGTTGTTCCGGGGATATATGTTTATGATCAAAGCGTTGTTGAAAGGGCAAAAGCCCTACAACCTTCTTCAAGAGGGGAGCTTGAAATCACAGATTTGAACAAGCAATATTTGGCTGAAGGCCTACTTAACATTAGCCCCTTAGAAAGTGGTGCAGCATGGTTAGACACAGGCACTATAGAGTCTTTAATGGAGGCGAGTCAATATGTTCAAGCTATTCAATCTCGTCAAGGCATTTTAGTGGGCGCACCAGAGGTAGCCGCGCTCAAAAGTGGCGCCATAACTAGAGAAGAATTTAAAGTACTTGCTGCGCAGGCAGATAATAGTGCTTATGGAAAAGCCATTCAATCTATCGCAAAACGATGAAGTATACTGCAACCCCTTTAAAGGATTGTTGGCTGATTACCCCCCAGCTTATTGAAGACAAAAGAGGGTCTTTTATGGAAGCCTTCCAGAAGGAAAGTTTCACGGCTCAGATAGGATTGGTTAACTTTATACAAGACAACGAAGCGCAGTCGAGCTATGGTGTTATTCGCGGTCTACATTTTCAAGAGGGCAGTAGCGCACAGGCAAAATTAGTACGGGTACTTCAAGGAAGAATTATCGACATCGTTGTTGATCTAAGACCGTCTTCTACTACTTATATGCAGCAGTTTAGAATTGAGTTAAGCGCAGAAAACAAACAACAACTTTTTGTGCCAAAGGGATTTGCCCATGGTTATGCAGTTGTTTCAGAGTGCGCCACAGTACTGTATAAAGTGGATGCGCCTTATGCTCCTAAATCAGAAGGAGGAATTTCCCCCCGCGACCTCCAATTTTCATTTGACTGGGAAATCCCTTTAGAACAACAACAGATTAATGATCGGGATTTAAATTGGCCAAAATATGTCAAAGCATAAACCCCTTATTTTAGTTACTGGCGCAATGGGTCAACTGGGAAAAACCTTGCAAGAGACGGCATTAGAAGAAGACGCCTTTGCATGGGTGTTCTGCGATAAAGAGGCCTTCGATATTTGTGACCCTGTGGCCACAGCGGCTGTTTTTGTGCAGCATAAGCCCGATTATTGTATCAATACCGCGGCTTATACAAATGTGAATCAAGCCGAAGAAAACCCTCTTCTAGCCAAAACAGTGAATGTCACCGCGGTTCAACATTTAATTGATGCATGCAATCAACACAACACTTGTTTATTACACCTTTCTACAGACTATGTTTTTGACGGGGCGCAAGCTCATCCTTATGTTGAGAGCGACACGCCCAACCCCATTAATGTATATGGAAAAACAAAAGCCGAAGGCGAACAGCGGGTATTAACGAAAGCACAAAAGGGATATGTGATTCGCACCGCATGGTTGTATGCCACAACCCATGGATACAATTTTTACCGCTCTATCTTAAGTAAAGCACAGGCAGGTGATAGTTTATCGGTGGTGAACGATCAGGTGGGATCACCCACAACGACAGTTCAGCTGGCGCTTTTTTTAATCCAAATAGTTAAAAAAGCGCCCCCCTATGGTCTGTACCATTGTGCCGGAAAACAAGTTTTATCCTGGCATGCCTTTGCCAAACAAATCTTAGCAGAGCATCAACTCAAGGTTCCGCTTAAGGCGACAACTACGCCTAACGGCGGAATTCAACGCCCTCGTTTTAGCGCATTAGGAACCGAAAAAAGCATCGAATGAAATACGTCGTGATTATTCCAGCGCATAACGAAGAGCAGTTTTTACCCGGCTTGTTAGAAAGCCTTTATGCGCAAAGCCTTCTTGCCGAAGAAATTATTTTAGTCAACGATCAATCCTCTGACCAAACAGAAGCCATTATGCAGGCGGCGGTAAAACTAAATCGAAACACGTCTTATCTCAATCACAGCTCTTCTAACGATCATTTACCGGGGGCAAAAGTGGTCAATGCCTTTAATTTTGGGTTAAAAGCGATTAAGGCAGACTATGATTTTATCGTCAAATTAGACGCTGACTTACTCCTTCCGACGGAATATTTTTCGCGTATAGCCCGGGCTTTCCAAGACCCTAAAGTAGGCATGGCCGGAGGCTTTTGTTATGAAAAGAATGAGGCAGGGGAGTGGAAAAAAAACCACCCCATGCATCAAGACCACATAAGAGGGGCGTTTAAAGCCTATCGTAAAAGTTGTTTTGACGCTATGGGCGGACTGCGCTCTGCCATGGGCTGGGACACTATAGACGAGCTTTTAGCGCGCTATCACGGCTTTTCTGTCATCACCATTGCAGAACTCCACGTAAAACACTTAAGACCCTTAGGAAGCCAGTACAAGACCTCTGCAGCACAACGTCAAGGCAATGCCTTCTTTCAAATGCGCTATGGTCTTTTGTTAAGCTTTTTGGCGAGCCTTAAAAGTGCGGTAAAAAAGCGATCGGGCCTTTGGGGAGTAGGACTTTTATGGGGCTATTTAAAAGCGGTTTTTACAACAACCCCTTTTTTGGTCACAAAAGAAGAAGGCCAATTTATTCGCGCCTATCGATGGGCTCAAATAAAGAATCGATAAATGCCTTTTAAAAAAACAATCCATAAACAAGAGGTTGTTTATCTTTGTAGCGAAAATTAGCTTCATGAATATACTTATTATTGGCGGGGGTGGAAGAGAACACACCTTTGCCTGGAAAATCGCACAAAGCCCATTATGTAATGAATTATTTGTCGCTCCTGGAAATGCAGGAACAGCTGCAGTTGCGACAAACCTAGCCTTAGGAGTCAATGATTTTGAAGGAATCAAAAAGGCCGTTATAGAACATTCAATAGAAATGGTTGTTGTAGGGCCAGAAGATCCTTTAGTCAATGGAATTCACGATTTCTTTTTAGCTGATGAGGCCTTGAAGGATGTTGCCGTAATAGGACCACAAAAAGAAGCTGCTCGTCTGGAAGGAAGTAAAGAATTTGCGAAAGAATTCATGTTAGCGCAAAATATTCCTACGGCACAATATGCCAGCTTTACCGCAGCAACTTTAGCAGAAGGCTTAAGGTTTTTAGAAGGGATGAAAGCGCCTTATGTTTTAAAAGCAGACGGCCTTGCAGCAGGAAAAGGGGTACTAATACTCGAAGACCTTCAAGATGCAAAGACCCAGTTGACCGAGATGTTGATTGATGAAAAATTTGGCGCAGCCTCTACAACCGTTGTGATTGAAGAGTTTTTAGCTGGGATTGAATTATCCTGCTTTGTCTTAACAGATGGGAAAAACTTTGTCACCCTGCCTATGGCTAAAGATTACAAGCGAATCGGCGAAGGAGATACTGGACTCAACACCGGCGGAATGGGCGCCATTTCTCCCGTACCTTTTGTCACGCCTGAATTTGAAGAAAAGATTCATCAACGCATTGTGCTGCCTACCATAGAAGGCTTTGAAAAACGAAACTTACCTTTTGTTGGCTTTGTCTTTATCGGCTTGATCAAAGTAGGAGACGATCCTTATGTGATCGAATACAATGTTCGAATGGGAGACCCAGAAACCGAGGTAGTTTTACCCCGAGTAAAAAATGATTTTGTTGAGGTTTTGCAGGCTACCGCCAAAGGAACATTAGATCAGATCAGCCTAGAAGAAGATCCACGTTCTGCCACAACCGTCATGCTTGTTTCTGGAGGTTATCCAGAAGCCTATGAAAAAGGCAAAGAAATGAAGGGGCTAGATCACCCAACAGAAAGCGTTTTATTCCATGCAGGAACGAGATTAGCTCGAGACCAAGTACAAACTTCTGGTGGAAGAGTACTAGCAGTTACTTCTTATGGAGAAGGATATAGTGACGCATTAAAAACGTCCTATGCAACCATCAAAAACATTTCTTTTGATGGAATGAATTACAGAAAAGATCTAGGATTCGATCTATAAGAAAGAGTGGGCAGAAGGATCTTTGTTCTCTTCTCCTCTATCGTTAAAGATTTTCAACTGGTTAACCCAGTAAACCATCGCGATAGAACCGATAAGAAGGAAAAAGAAGTTTACACCGTTAGCTAACCACCAACTGCTTAATTCAAGTTTTGTTAAAAACTGATGTGGAACCAATAAAAGTTCTTCAAACAACCAGGCAATCGCGCTAAAAAAATCTATCATTTTGAGTGGAGTTTTTATTTACCTTGCAAAAATAGGGAAAAACTTAGCAGAAGGGAAAGCGTCTGAGGTCAAAATTTCAAGGTTTTTTTGAAACACAAGCGAGACCTAGCAAAACTTTTTTTATCAATGAAACGTTGAATGATTTAATTGATATTAATACGATTAGACTCAATTTTGCGGGAGATTAATGTGAAGCGGGCGAATAAATTTTAAAAGAAAAAGAAATTTCCTTTTTGGTAGAAGTGAAAAGACAAGTCTATCTTAGCAAAAAAACAAGCGACATAAATTGTGATATCTTCTTTGTTTAAAAAATCTGGTGTGTTTAGTTATCTGTTCTCGATAGCAATCCTGATCCTTGCCGTTTATTCTAAAGGAGAAATCGAAGGGAGTTTTATTAGCGTTGATTTTAAAAAAAACGTCACTTTTGTTGTTTTATGCCTGTGTATGTTAGCGGTTGACTGGACGGTAAAACAGCACTATTGGGCAACAACAGCAAACTATCATCTTTTACTTTTTCCCGTTTTTATTCTAGCTCTTCCATTAGAGCTGTGGGATAATTGGGTTTTATTTTTCTTTTTTTTCTTGTGGATTGCCTTTGGGTATTTAATTGCTATTGATCAATCTGGGAGGAATATTGCCAAGGTGTTCAACGCTTTTTTCTTTTATTTTACGGGCTGCCTTTTTTTCTCACAAGGAATAATATTCCTTCCCATTTTATGGTTTGTTTTGATGCTAAAGGGAGGCTTAAACCTTAGAGTTATCGTTATTTCTTTATTACCGCTACTAGCGCTTTTCCTTTTAGAAATAATGATTATTTACATTTTTCCGCAAAGCGGATTAATCCCAGAGATTAGTTTATCAAGTCTGGTTTTTTCTTTTTCACGGGAATCGCTTTTACGTTTAAATTTGTGGTGGGGCATACTGCTGGTATTATTGTTGTTTTCGGTTATAAAGCACTATATCGACATGGGCACAAAAAGCGCTTCTTATGGATCAGGGATGATTGCTTTGTTCGCTTTGGCTTTTACAGCCTTATTATTTACCGTACTCTTTCAAACACAAAATAGTTTTTCATGGGTAATTTTTATCATGGCATTAATGGCCTTGTCTACGCGGTTTTTTGAAGACATGAAAAGAGCCTGGCTACGAGAACTGTTGTTTTTTGGAATTATAGGACTGCTCTTACTGAGCAAATACGGCTTTCCGTTTTAGCAAAAAAGTTAATGTTGTTAAGCCTTTCCTAATCTAAGGACTCAATTATCAAACTCTTTTTTGACCAGCTAATATTTTACAAAAACACAGCGCCAAAGGGTTTTAGAGAAAGCGTTTAAACATCATCATAGTCAACCGTTACTGTGGGAGAAGTTGGAAAGGCTTGGCAGGTAAGCACAAGGCCTTCTTTAATTTCATCGTCGGTTAAGATTTGATTGTTTTCCATATTAGCGCTTCCCTCGGTAACCTTAGCGATACAACTACAGCACACCCCGCCTTGACAAGAATAAGGGACGTCTATTTTTTGCTGTAAAGCAGCATCTAAAAGGGTTTTGTCAGCGCTTGATTCGATCGTATAGTTTTCATCGTCTGCGACGATCGAAAGTGAAATTTTATCTTCCGCTTTTGTCGTTGTAGGGGCTTTGCTTTCAGTTGCTGTAAACAATTCAAAATGAATGTTTTCTTTCGCAAGATTAGCACTGACTAAAGTTTCTTGAGCAGTGTTTATCATGGCTTCTGGGCCACAGAGATAAACCTCATCTGGAGTAGCGTTTGTTTGATTTAAGCTGTATTTAATTATAGAGGCGTCGATACGGCCAAAGAGCGCATCGGGCTCATTGCTTTTAGAATAGACCCATTGAATTTTTAAACGATCACTAAATTGTTCTTGTAGTGCAATAAGCTGATCGCGGTACATGCTTTCTTGTGGCGACTTATTTCCATAGACCAACTGAACAGTGGTTGTTGTGCTTTTTTCTAATGCTGTTTTAAGAATAGATAGAACAGGAGTGATTCCACTCCCTGCAGCAATTAAAAGTAAATGTTGTTTTATGCTATTTGGAACATAAACAAAACGCCCTTCTGGGGGAGCAACATTTAGGGTATCCCCTTCGGTTAAAGCATCATTGGCAAAACTAGAAAAGACTCCTTGCTCAATTTTCTTTATCCCTACGGTTAAACGATTTTCGTGCGGAGCAGAAGACAAAGAATAGGATCTTCGAACAGCAACTCCATCGATGGTGGCTTCTAGACTTAAATACTGTCCAGCTTTAAAGGCAAAGTCTGCCGCTAAAGCAGCAGGAACTTCAAAAGAAATTGCAACAGAAGAAGGGGTAAGGCGATTAATTTTTTCAACTCTAAGAGGGTGGAGTGCGCTCATTTTTTTTTGATCAAAAATAAGGATTTAATTGATGTTAAGTGTAACGATTTGTATCTTGATTCGACTTATAACCATAGATCTATTATATGAACTTATTTTCCCTTCAATGGAAAGAAACTTTTCGGGCGCCACAATGGGAGGCGAAGATGTCGATAAAAGTCATCATGGTTTTGGTGACGCTTTACTTTCTAGGCGCATTTGTTTTTGGGGCGAGCATGACTTACCCAATTTTAAATAAAAAGATTTTAGACCGGGAAGCCGTTGAGGTGTTTAACGGCATCATCTTGTATATCTTCTTTTTTGAATTAATCTTGCGTTTTTTTCTTCAGCAACTACCCGTTACGAATATTCAAACCCTGATTTTACTTCCCTTTAAAAAAAGAAGGATCATCAACAATGTTTTGTTTCGGTCAGTCTTTTCAGGGTTTAACACCACGCCTTTAATTATCTATTTGCCCTTTGCTATTTCAATGTATAGAGATGATTATTTAGGGACGCAGGTAGTTGCTTGGTGGATGGCGCTGCTATTAACAACACTTTGCCTCAATTTTTTGATTTATATTATCAATAAAAACAACCTTTATTTTGTCCTATTACTAGCCGTTGTTGCAGCAACGGTTGCATTATACTTGTACACAGAGTTTGATTTAGGGCATATGACTGGCGCTTTATTTGACGCGGTTGTTGCACAGCCTCAATTAGTTGGCTTCTTTATCTTTCCTTTAGTTTTAAGCTATGCTTTAGTATTTTATTTTTTAAAGCGAGGTTTTTATATGGATGCCGGTTTAGCAAAAACGAAAACGGCTGTTCAAACGGGGGACTATTCTTTCCTCAATTTTTTAGGAGAGGATGCTTTGATTTTAAAGAACGATTTACGAATGATTATTCGAAATGTTCGCCCACGTCAAGTTGTTTTGATGTCTTTTCTTTTTTTGTTTTATGGCTTGATCTTTTTTACACAAGACATTTATCGCAAGCAAGACTTTGTGATGGTTTTTGCGGGCTTATTTGTTACGGGAGGGTTTTGTTTAACCTTTGGGAACTATGTACCTGCTTGGGACAGTAGTTATTATAAACTTTTGATGACTCAGAATATTTCCTACAAAAAATATCTGCTTTCTAAGTGGAATTTAATGGTTTTTGTCACCGCGATTTCAACCCTATTATCGCTCCCTTACCTTTATTTTGGTTGGGATGTCATGGGAATTATTATAGCGGGATCATTGTTTAATATGGGGCTAAACACCTGGACCACGCTTTTTGGGGGTTTAATGAATAAAACGCCCATGAAATTAAATGTAAAAGCAAAAGCTTTTGAAAACACTCAATCCTTTTCTTTAAACCAATTTTTATTGATTATCCCAAAGATGGTTTTGCCGGTTTTATTGTATTGGCTGCCCGCTAAATTTATGGGACCAACAGCGGGGTATTTGTCTTTGGCAGGAGCAGGAATGCTAGGCATTGTATTTAAAAATCAATTGGCCGATTGGGTTACTGTACTTTACCTCAAACAAAAACACGAAACCATAGAAGCCTTTAACAAATAGACAGATGATACAACTCAATAGCCTTTCAAAGAAATACGAAGAAGCCATCGTTTTAAACGTTGATAAGCTTTCAATTGACAAAGGAGAACACTTTGGTCTCGTGGGGAATAACGGCGCGGGGAAAACTACGCTTTTTAGTTTAATCTTAGACCTTATTCAAGCCAGCAGTGGCAATGTAACGATCAATTCTATTGAGGTCGCAAAGAGCGAAGCTTGGAAAAAAGACGTCGCCGCTTTTGTCGATGATAATTTTTTAATTGATTATTTAACCCCAGAAGAATATTTTGAGTTTATTGCAAATTTGCGCAAAGTAGATAGCGCCGCTCTAAACGAATTTCTTCAACAGTTTGACGCCTTTTTTAATGGGGAAATTTTAGATCAAAAAAAGTACTTACGCGACTTTTCAAAAGGGAACCAAAAAAAGGTAGGCTTAGCGGCTTCTTTTATAGGAGATCCTTCTATTGTTATTCTCGACGAGCCTTTTGCTAATCTTGACCCTAGTTCGCAAATACGATTAAAGTCTTTTCTTGCCAGCGAGGGGAATAAAGACAAGACCTTGTTGATTTCTTCCCACGATTTAAATCATGTCACAGACGTTTGTGAACGTATTGTTTTGCTTGAAAAAGGCAATGTCATTAAGGACACCCCTAAAAGCCCAAAGACTTTAAAAGAATTAGAGGCTTATTTTTCGGGGCAATAGCATACTAAAAGGCGTGTTTTTTAGTTATAATACAAAAGCTTTTTTTTGAAACTTCAACACGCCTCTTTTCTCTTCTCTTTTTTGGGACTAATTGTCTTGGGTTGTTCTACCCAAAAAAACAACTTTGTCAATAGAGAATATCACGCATTAAACACAAAGTTTAATGTGCTTTTTAATGGGAAAGAAGCCCTTTCCATAGGCGAAGCGATCTTGTACCAAAACAATCAAGATAATTTCCTGGAAGTTCTCCCAGTAGAACCCATATTGCTGTCAGGTGAAGATCAGGAGAGTCGCGCGAGCATACCCAGTTTTGCGGTCGCAGAAGAAAAAGCAGTGAAGGCCATTCAAAAGCACTCGATGAAAATCGCCGGGCAACAACGCAACCGACAAATTCAAGACGCCTACTTATTATTAGGAAAAGCCCGTTATTTTGACCGTCGTTTTTTACCTGCGCTAGAAGCCTTTAATTTTCTTCTTGAAGCGTATTTTGGCAATGAAAATGTATACTACGAAGGTAAGCTATGGCGGGAAAAAACAAACCTACGTTTGGGGAACGCCGCCCTTGCGATAGACAACTTAAAACCAATTGCGCAACGCATTCACTATGGCAAAACACTTTATTCAGAAGTTAATGCGACGGTGGCACAAGCTTATCTCAACTTAAAAAACGAAGATTCTGCTAGAGTTTATATCACACGTGCAGCCTTAGCAGAAAAAGACCGAACGGCCAAAGCGCGTTATCGATACATCGAAGCGCAATTACTCGAAAAAGCGCAATTATTAGACAGCGCAAAACAGGCATTTCAATCCATCGTAAGCTGGAAAAGAAAATCACCGCGTATTTTTTGGATGCAAGCAAAACTTCAAACCATTCGACTAAAGGCGATTTTAGATAGCACAAGTCCACGTCCTACCCTTGAGCGTTTAGCAAGACTTTTTGAAAACCAGCCCTATTTACACCTTATTCACCAACAAGATGCCCGTTATCTTTTGTCGCAAAAAGAGGATAGTCTGGCCATTCGTTATTATGATAAATCCTTACAAAGTCCAGGAATAGACATTCCTACTAGCATGGCGAATTATCGCGAATTAGCCGATTATTATTTTGAAAGCGGCGTATACCTCAATACGGGCGCTTACTTAGATAGTCTTTTGCGCATTATCCCTGCTGAAGGAAGATTAAGAAAAACAGTTGAAAGAGAGCGTAAAGGTTTAGACCAAGTGATCGAATTAGAAACAATTATCCGATCAACAGATAGTATTTTGACCCTAACCGCCCTGTCAAAAGAAGAACAACTCGCTTATTTTCAAGATGACATCGATCGAAAAAGAGCCAAAGAGCTCGCAGCAATTGAAGAAAAAAAGAAAGGTCTTTTTAGCTTTAGTTCAAACGCGGCAAACAATTTTTATTTCTATAATGAGCGCCTTTTAGTTGCGGGTAAGCAATCCTTTTTATCCAGTTGGGGAAACCGCCCTAATGCCGATAACTGGAACCGACTTTCTGCCGCAAATCTAATTACTCAAAACGAAACCGTTGCCCAAATAGAAGAAGAAAAAGGAAGTAACTTTTTTATTGAATCCCCCGATTTTTTTGTAAAACAAATACCCAAAGATAGCATAGCCATTGCCTCCCTCGAGAAAGACAGAAAACAAGCCTATTTAGATGTGGGAATTTTGTACAAAGAGAAATTTAACAATCCTAAACTCGCTTTTAATCGGCTGTCAAAAGTATTCGCTTTAGATCCAACCGAAAATCAAGAGGTAAGCGCATTATACCATTGTTTCAAATTACTAGAAAAAACAGATAGCGAAGCAGCAAACGGGTACAAGACAAAATTACTAGAGCAATACTCCGACTCTCCCTTTGCCCAAATTATTCGAGACCCAGCAAATTTTTCGCTAGCAGAAAATCAAACCCCAGCCTCTGTTTATGAAAGATTGTATAAAGCCTTTGAACAACAAGAATACAAAAAGGTAATTGACGAAGGCGAAAGCTTAAAAATAGTTGTAAGCGGGACAAACTTATCGCCAAAAGTCGCCTACTTACAAGCGTTAGCAAAAGGAAGATTAGAAGGAGAAATCGCCTTTATCGAAGCCTTAGGGAAAGTAGTGGAGCTCTATCCAAATTCTAACGAAGCCCAATTAGCAAAACAAGCCGTACAACGTCTAGATCAAGAAGAACAATTAAAACACAAACGTTTAACCCTTAAAAACTATAAGTGGGTATTCTCTTTTGAGGCTACGCCAAAGGAACTAGACTCCCTTGCAAGCAAAATGAAAGCGGCAATAAAAAAGGAACAAAAACAATGGAAACTTACCCGTGATGTTTACAATGATACGATAGATTTCATTGTTGTGCACACTAGAGGAGAGCAACCAGAACAAGCCTATTTTATCGAAAAATGGAGTCAACTCCCTGATTTTGATAAAAGAACAAATAATTTCGTACTTTTATCGGCTCAATATGAACAAGTTCAGCGTTTAAAAACCTGGGAAACAATCGCAAATCAATCACAATAATGAAAAATAACGAACTCAACGGTCAACCTAATAGAATAGAAAGAAGTACTAAAATCACAGGAGAAATTGTCTCTGAAGCAGATTTTAGAATTGATGGAACCCTAGAGGGATCTATCACAACTTCTGGAAAAGTAGTCATCGGAAAAGAAGGCTTTATCAATGGAAATGCGAACTGTGCTTTTGCAGATGTAGAAGGTAAGTTTAGCGGGAAAATCGAAGTAAAAGAATGTCTTTCGTTAAAATCGACTAGCTCTGTTGAAGGAGAAGCGATTATTGGGAAATTAATTGTTGAGTCAGGCGCAAGCTTTAATGCAGTATGTTCAATGAGATCTGCTAAAGACGTTAAATCCATTTCAGGTAAACATGAAAAAACGGCCTAATTCCTGGCTTGTTTTTTTCTCTCTGGCGGTTCAAATCGGTTTAACGATGTTTCTAGCGGTTAAAGCCGGAAATTATTTCGACACTAAATACAGCACTTCAAAGCCTTTTTTCACCCTTGGCATGTGCCTCTTTGCTCTGCTTGCTGTAATCCGCCTAATTGTGCATCAAACTAAAAAACTATAATCCTTGCGTGCTGCCCTAATTTCTTTCAGTTTACTTTTTTTAGGGATTTGTAGTCTGCATGGGCTAAGCTTGTTTTTACTCGAAATATCCTTTAAAGAAGCCTATTTTGTTGAGGTTTATGGGGCAATCTTTGGATTCACTTTTCTTTTTTTATGGGCATTATTGCGCGCTTTTAATGGTTTAAGCCATTATGTTGCTTGGTTATATCTTTCAGCCAGCGGACTAAAGTTTGGCTTGTTTTTTCTTTTTCTTTGGCCAGTGTTTCGCGCAGATGGAGCGGTGAGTATTTTAGAAAAAACCACCTTCTTAATCCCCTACTGTAGTAGCCTTGTTTTAGAAACCAGAATCTTAATTTCCAAATTGAATAAAATATAAGTCAGAACAGTTTTGCTTTTTCGTTTAAAGCACTACATTTGCAGTCGAATTTTAGTTCGAATGAAGAGGAAATCAACTATTCTAATTAACGCAAAAAAAAGCGTCGCTTTACTGGCTATCTTGTTTGTTGGTTTTGCTTTTGCGAATAACAAAGAAGACGCTAAAGAGGGCGACCTTAAAACCGAAATCAAAGAATACATTGCGCATCACTTGCTAGACTCTTATGACTTTAGCTTGTTTTCATATACAAATGCCCAAGGCGAGCATGTTTATATAGGTGCACCATTGCCCATTATTTTATGGGATAATGGCTTAAAATTGTTTTCTTCTTCAAAGTTTCACCATGGGGAAACTGTTGCAGCTGTAGATGGAAATCATTATGCCCTTTACCACAATAAGATTTATAAAACAGATGCGGCAGGGACAATCAACTATGATGAATCTCATCACCCAACAAACGTTAAACCCCTAGACTTTTCTATCACGAAAAGTGTAGTGAGCATGATGCTTGTATTTGCCATCATGTTTTTCTTGTTTAAAAGTTTGGCAGCATCCTATGCTAAAAACGGCGGGATTGCTGCTGGAGCAGGACGTTTCTTTGAGCCTATTGTGCTTTACATTCGCGATGACATTGCCCTCCCTAACATAGGAGAAAAGAAGCACAAAAAATACATGAGCTTTTTGTTGACCATCTTTTTCTTCATTTGGTTCCTCAACATTTTAGGGTTGACTCCGTTAGGGGTAAATGTTACAGGTAATATCGCAGTAACCTTTGGCCTTGCCTTATTAACCTTTTTAATCACAAACTTAACAGGAACGAAAGATTACTGGTTACACATTTTTGATCCTCTTGGAAGCACTATGGCGTGGTATGCTAAAGTGCCCTTGTACATTATATTAATTCCTATTGAGGTTCTGGGTATATTTATTAAACCTTTCTCCTTATTAATTCGTTTGTACGCAAATATGCAAGCAGGTCACATCGTGTTAATGAGTTTAATTGGTTTGATGTTCATATTCAAAAGCTGGTTAGGGAGCCCACTTTCCTTTGGACTCGCTTTTGCAATTTCGTTAATTGAAGTTTTAGTGGCCTTATTACAGGCTTATATATTTACGATGCTTTCAGCTTTATATTTTGGCTTTGCCGCCGTGGAGCACGAGCATCATTAATCCAAACACTACACATGTGTGTAGTTATAATGATTGTTTAATTTAAATCAAACACTATGGAAATTCCAGTAATGGTAGGAGCGGGCTTAGTAGTAATTGGTGTCGGAATGGGGATCGGTCGTATCGGTGGATCTGCTATGGACGCAATTGCACGTCAACCCGAAGCTTTCGGAAAGATTCAGACAGCAATGTTAATCGCTGCTGCCTTAATTGAAGGAATTGGTTTTGCTGCATTATTCGCAGTCTAACTAAATCATTTAAAAGCAAAGCTACTCGCGGTTGGCGGTAGCTTTGTTTTTTCGATTGAACAAATTAACACGATATGGAAAAATTATTAGAAGAATTTTCGTTAGGCCTATTTTTTTGGCAAACACTATTGTTTGTGGGTCTTTTATTCCTCCTCGCTAAATACGCTTGGAAACCTATTTTATCTGCGGTAGAAGAACGCGAGAATACCATTAAAGATTCCCTTGAAGCTGCCGAAAAGGCAAAAGCAGACATGGAAGCCGTTCAAGCAGATAACAAGCGCATCTTAAAAGAAGCCAGAGCAGAACGCGATGCACTTTTAGCTGAAGCTAAGAAAACAAGTACGCAAATCGTGAACGATGCTAAAGAAGCGGCCCAAACAGAAGCAGATAAAATCGCTGCTGCTGCGCAAGCAGCCATCCAGCAAGAAAAAAATGCTGCGATTAACGACTTGAAAGCACAAGTGGCTGGACTGTCTGTTGACATTGCACAAAAAGTGTTGCAAGGAGAATTAGCAGATCAAAAGAAACAAGAACAACTGGTTGAAAAACTAGTGAAAGATATTGAGATCAAATAAGCGATGAAAAATACGCGTGCCGCATTACGATATGCTAAAGCAGCTTTAAGCACTTCTTTAGATCAAAACAAAGAAGAAGCTGTAGCAACAGACATGCAAGAAATTGTTGCTGTTTTTGAAGATAATCAAGAGTTAGCCGCATTTCTAGACAACCCTGTTGTGGCAAGTAAAGTAAAACAAGACGCTCTAAGCAAGGTGTTTTCTGCTTTGCAACCCCTTAGCTCACAGCTTATAGCGCTTCTAACGACAAACAATCGCATTGATTTATTAGATCAAGTAGCAGTAGCTTATTTATCATTGTTGGAAAAGCATCAAGGAAAAGAAACAGCCGTTGTTACCACAGCAGTGGCACTTACCCCTGAACTTGAAAAAACAATCTTAGCGAAAGCAAAAGAATTATCTTCAGCTGAAATTAGCTTAGAAAACAATGTTGATCCATCGATCATGGGAGGTTTTATCCTTCGAATCGGGGATTTGCAATACAACGCAAGTGTTGCACATCAATTGGAACAACTTAAAAGAGAATTGACACAAACGAATTATAGCGCATAAATAAAAAACTATGGCAGCAATTAAACCCGCTGAAGTATCAGCAATCTTAAAAGACCAATTAGCAGGAATGGATACTTCTTCTTCTTTAGACGAAGTAGGAACTGTACTAGAAGTTGGAGATGGAATCGCCCGTGTATACGGTTTATCCAATGCACAATACGGAGAATTAGTTCGCTTTGACTCTGGCTTAGAAGGAATGGTTTTAAACCTTGAAGAAGATAATGTAGGGGTAGTATTGTTAGGTCCTTCAAAAGGACTTAAAGAAGGAGATACTGTAAAACGCACCAACACAATTGCTTCTATCAATGTAGGAGAAGGGATAGTAGGACGTGTTGTTAACACATTAGGAAATCCAATCGATGGTAAAGGTGCTATTGAAGGTGACCTAAATGAGATGCCTCTTGAGCGTAAAGCTCCTGGGGTAATCTACCGTCAACCCGTAAACGAACCGATGCAAACAGGAATCAAGTCAATTGACGCGATGATTCCGGTAGGGCGTGGACAACGTGAATTGGTGATTGGTGACCGTCAAACAGGGAAAACAACTGTTTGTATTGACACCATTTTAAATCAAAAAGAATTTTATGATGCAGGTGAACCAGTGTACTGTATCTATGTTGCCATTGGACAAAAAGCGTCTACCGTTGCAGCCATTGCAAAAACATTAGAAGATAAAGGTGCTTTAGCCTATACAACAATTGTAGCCGCAAACGCATCAGATCCAGCACCAATGCAAGTTTATGCCCCTATGGCAGGAGCTGCTATCGGAGAGTATTTTAGAGACACTGGTCGTCCAGCATTAATCATCTATGATGATTTATCTAAACAAGCGGTAGCTTACCGTGAGGTATCCTTATTATTACGTCGCCCACCGGGACGTGAAGCTTATCCTGGAGATGTATTCTACTTACACTCGCGTTTATTAGAGCGTGCAGCAAAAGTGATTGCAGATGACGATATCGCAAAAGGAATGAACGATCTTCCGGCCTCTTTAAAAGATAAAGTAAAAGGAGGAGGTTCTTTAACTGCTTTACCGATTATTGAAACACAAGCAGGAGACGTTTCTGCCTATATCCCAACAAACGTAATTTCAATTACCGACGGACAGATTTTTTTAGAATCAGATTTATTTAACTCTGGGGTACGACCAGCGATTAACGTGGGGATCTCTGTATCACGTGTAGGAGGTTCGGCGCAAATTAAGTCGATGAAGAAAGTATCGGGAACATTAAAGTTAGATCAAGCCCAGTTCCGTGAATTAGAAGCTTTTGCTAAGTTTGGTTCAGACCTTGATGCAGCAACACTTAACGTGATCGAAAAAGGACGTCGTAATGTGGAAATCTTAAAGCAAGCACAGAACGATCCATTTACAGTAGAAGATCAAACGGCGATCATCTATGCAGGATCTAAAAACTTGTTGAGAAACGTTCCAGTTGATCAAGTAAAAGCCTTTGAAAAAGCCTATTTAGAAGAGCTTAACGCGAAACACCGCGGAACCTTAGATACGATTAAAACAGGAAAATTAACAGACGAAGTACTTGACACACTTAACGCAGTGGCAAAAAGTATTTCTGCTCAATTTGAATAAATCGCTATGGCGAACTTAAAAGAAATACGTAATCGGATTGCCTCGGTCTCCTCGACCATGCAGATCACCTCTGCCATGAAAATGGTTTCGGCGGCAAAGCTTAAAAAAGCGCAAGATGCGATTACTGCTATGCGTCCGTATTCAGACAAGTTAACCGAGCTAATCCAAAACTTAAGCGGTGCAATTGATGGAGATACGCCAAACCCCTATACGCAGGTTCGCCCAGCAAAAAAGGTTTTGCTTATTGCCATTACTTCTAACCGTGGTTTATGTGGTGGATTTAACGCTAACATTGTCAAGGCGACCAATAAATACATTGCCGATCATGCGAACCAACAAGTTGATTTAATCACTTTAGGAAAAAAAGGGAATGATATTTTAGCAAAAAACAACAATGTTACAGCAAACAACAACGCTATCTATGATGCGCTAACTTTTGCGAATGCAAGTGATATTGCACAAGGCTTTATGGAGGCTTTCGCCAAAGGGGAATACGATAGAGTAGATGTAATCTACAATCGCTTTAAAAATGCAGCGACACAAATCGTAACCACCGAAACCTTATTGCCGATTGTTGCTGAAACAGAAGATAGTACCACTGCCACAGCAGATTACATCTTTGAGCCTAGCCAAGAAGAAATCGTGAATGAACTCTTACCAAAGAGCATCAAGATGCAACTTTTTAAAGCATTGCGCGATTCTTTTGCCAGTGAGCACGGGGCTCGAATGACCGCCATGCACAAAGCAACAGATAACGCCACAGAATTGCGCGACCAGCTTAAATTGACCTACAATAAAGCGCGTCAAGCAGCCATTACAAATGAGATTTTAGAAATTGTAGGAGGCGCAGAAGCCTTAAACAACTAGTACTTTTTAGATTATCATTTTTAAAGGCCCCGATTTAGGGCCTTTTTTTATACATTTATTTTATAAACGACCCCAAGTCGATCTTATTAGGACAGCTTCACCCTACAATAAGTTGCCCCTAATGGCTTGGTGTATAACCCATCTTGCCATGAAACAGACACTTCGCACCTATTCATTTTTATTTCTTTGTTGTGTGTTCTTTGCGTGTAAAAAAGACAATAATACAACAGCAGATGAAGAGGAAACACCCCAAACCATTATGCCACCTCCCACGACTGTAGTCACTGACACCACTAATGATGGAACTACCGACACCACTAGCATGACTATGACTTCAACCAGTACCGGAGGAGACGCTTTTCCGGTAGATGAACCTGTTATTTTAGCTTACTTCCCTTCATGGTCAGAGAACTTTGTTTCGGCGGGACAGCCGTCTAAGCTTAGAGATATACCCGCTTTTGTCAATCATGTTTTTTTGGCTTTTGCAAAGCCTAATCTAAGCTACCTTAAAGGCAGTTATGATCTTTCTGGCACAGGGATAGAAGTCCCGTATGACGGCTGCACCTTAAAAGAAAGTATAGGCGCTTTAAAAGCAAAAGGGATCAATGTCATCCTCTCGGTAGGAGGAGAAACCTATTGGCGCGACGCCTCTTCTTATGAGATTGATTACGCTCAAATTAAAGACCTTGTAGATGACATTGGTTTCGCAGGGATCGATTGGGATTTTGAACCAGATGGCTCCTTTCAGCAAATAGGAAACGAATTGAACGTCAACCGTTTTATCACTTTTTTTAATGAATCCCGAAGCATTATGCCAAAAGAAGAGGGCTATTTATTGGCCTGTGCTCCTGCTGGAGTAGGCGCCTTAGGCGGGCAATTTAACGATGACCCTGATTCTCCCTTTCGATACGAGCAACGCAATACGATAACGGGCGAAAATGATGATTTACTTTTTCAAGGTACCCAAAGCACAAATGGAATCAACCTCTATGGCTTTGGCTCAACGGGACATATGATCCCAGTAATTAAAGCCGTGGGGGATAAAATCGACCTGATTGCCTATCAAGGGTATAATACTGGCGGCAGTAATAATCGAGCAATTATGTACGATGCTTATGCTTATTACGCAGCTCAATATGGTTTTGTTGTTGCTGCTGGAGTCCACTATCCTCCAGAACCCTGGGGTCCTTTTTACGACTATACCCATGAAAACGTTGCCATGCTAAGCGAGCATATTTATAGTCATCCAGAACGCGAGGAGCGCAATGACGGGATCATGATTTGGCAACTCCTTTTAGAAGGGAGCGACAGCTCGGGCTATTCTTATTTAAACACCGCCTCTAAGGTCCTTAATGGAATGCCTGTTGGCACTGCTGTGAGTCAAGCCAACATCTTCTCTCTCGAGCCCTATAGTGGCGGTGTAGCAGGCTGCTAGGGTGGGGCCGGTGGTACAGCTACTCTTTGCGATATTGCAGTTTACAACCCCGCCAATCAATACCCCAATCCAGGAACTCAAGTGGTACACAACTGTCAAATTTGGCAAAACAAATGGTACATTAACCCGAACGAAATCCCCGGAGAAAACGACGGCTGGGAAAAAGTAGGCGACTGTACAGAAGGAGAGGGCTGTAGTTAATTTAAGTAGTTGGAACACAAAATGACGGCCCCCAATAAATGAAACATCTTACCACCGTGAAACACCTACCCACCATTATTAATTTTACTGCGGGTCTATTACTTTTAATGTTAGGGCTAGCAGGCTATGCTTCTCCAGAGTGGTTTTTTACCCATAAATACGATGTGTTAATGCCCAGTCCGCAAAGCAGGACCATTTTAAGGGTCATGATGGGCTTTATGGCAGTAATGGGCACCATATGGCTAGCAGCATGTGTTTTGTTCTTTAATCAACGCCGATTATTGCTTTTGACTGGTATTATGACCGCTGGGTTTGTTGCGTCAAGAATAGGCGGCCTTTTGATCGATGGATTAGAGCAGCACTTTACTTATTTTGAATTGGGTTTTGAAACAATCGCTCTAATCGTTATTATTGTGGTTTATAGGCTCACCCGACCTTCTCAATGAAAACAACTTCTGGCTTTCGATCGAACAGCATATATTTTTTGCCTTTAAAAAAAGAGCACATTGCCTTAGTCAACACCTTACATGCTTATCCAGAAGTAGCGCGATACAATACTATAGGTGTTCCAAAAGATCTTGAGACGACCGCAAAAATCCTGGCCCACAAAATCGATGAGAACCAAGAAAGCGCCTTGGGCTGGGCGCTCTATGACACTCGTAAAAACTTTATCGGCGAAGCGGGAATAATCCTAGCGCCACAGCGCTTTCAAAAAGCGGAAATTAGTTATTCCCTTGCTCCAGATCAATGGAATAAAGGGCTAGGTACTGAAATTGCAAAGCAACTCATCCAATATTGTTTTAATGATTTAGGGCTACATCGTGTAGAAGCTGGGGTAGCAGTCCACAATCACGCCTCTATTCGGGTGCTAGAAAAAGCAGGAATGAACCGGGAAGGAACCCACCGTAAAATCCTTCCGCTATCTTCAGGATGGACCGATAATTACGCTTATGCGATACTAAAAGAAGAATGGAAAGCATTAGAGCGTAACCTCTAAAAACTTAGCTTTTCCCTTCAAATGAATTCCTTCTTGGGCAGCAGGAATGAGTACAGTTTGGCCTTTGGTTATCATCAAGGGATGATCATTGGCCATCAAGTTAGCTTCTCCTTCAACACAAATTAATACACTAAAGGCATCTCGCGTTTTATAATCAAGCTTAATTGACTCCTCGACGACAAGGAAAGCCGTTTTAAAGAAAGGAGTATCTAGGAAAAGATTGGATTGATTTGGTTTTTCCTCAATTTGTAAAACCTCTTGCTGTTCTAAATCAAAGTTGATTGCCTTGATCGCCATGTCTTGATGCAATGCTCGTTTTGTGCCTGTTTTTGCATCAATTCGGTTGTAATCATAGACCCTGTAGGTAATATCAGAAGTTTGTTGGATTTCAGCCAGAACAATGCCGCCACCTATGGCGTGAACTAGACCAGCGGGGACATAGACTGCTTCTCCTTTTTGAATGTTTACACGATGTAAAAGTTCCTCAATGCGATTTTCGTTTAGAGCGGAAGCATAGCTCGCAGGATCAATTTTTTTATTAAAGCCTAAGATAAGTTCAGCTTCTTTTTCTGCCTCCATGATATACCACATTTCGTTTTTCCCTAAAGAATTATGCCTTTCTTTCGCTAGCTCATCGTTAGGGTGAACTTGAACAGAAAGGGGAATTTTAGCATCGATAAATTTAATGAGCAAAGGAAAGTTTTTTCCGTGTTGTTCGACAACTGTTTTCCCCAGTAAGGCCTCTGGATTTCGTTCAATAAGTTCAGGAAGGCTAAGTCCTTTAAAAGGCCCGTCCGCGACAATAGAAGGAGCACCTTCTACAGCCGAGATTTCCCAAGATTCGCCTATTTTATTTCCTTCGATATCACGGTTTAAAATAGCATTTAGTTTGTCTCCACCCCATAAGCGGTACTCATATTGTGGAACAAACTGCAAAGGATACAATTCAGTTTTTTTCATGTTGCTGAGCCAAAGTTAATTAAATGTCCTAAGGACTGCTTCAACTAAGAGGTTTTTTTTTCTATAATCCTCCAGATGAAGAAAAAACACTTTTTGATTTTTGATCTCCAAAACGAAAAACGGAGACTTAGATGGGCAAAAAAGGCTTACCTTTCTAGAATAATGTTAAGCAATGTTATGACAAATCCTTTGGTTTTAATTTTATGCATTAGCGGACTAATTTTTTTGCTAGCCGGGTTTATTCAACAGCGTTTTCCGCCGAAGAAAATCAATCATTTGTATGGATATCGCACGTCAAATTCGATGAAGTCGCAAGAAAGTTGGGACTTTGCGCAAGAATACTCTGCCAAAAAAATGATGAAAATGGGCACTTATATCACTGCATTAGGTTTGTTAGCATGGAGTATTGATTTTCAGTTCTCTTGGTCTGTTTGGATCGCATTAGTCATTGTGACGATTAGCCCACTATTAATGCTCTTACAAGTGGAAACAGAACTAAAAAAACGCTTTCCTAAAAAATAAATGCATTATACCAAGAGACATCAATTTGGTCCGATTGAAAGTTTGCAAATGGGCGTAGGCTATTTTGGGCCACCTCCCGTTTCTGTTCACAGTTTTTATATAGATGGTTTGTTGATTGATACGGGTCCGCCTAAATTGGGTAATGAATTACTTCAATGGCTAGATAAGAAAGCCTTACAACAAGTCTTTATCACTCATCACCACGAGGATCATTCTGGGAATGTCAATCCCATTTCATCCCAATTTGATGTACCCATTTATGGTTCTTTAGGCTGCAGTGAATTGGTTCAAGGTAAAGTAGGGACTAGCCTGCCGCAAAAACTCTTTTGGGGAACACCAGTGTTTACCGACCGGGTGATGGCCTATAACAAAACAGCGCTTAGTACTGCTAAGTACAATTTTGAATTGATTCCTATTCCTGGGCATGCCGAAGATCAAGTGGCTTTGTTTGAAGCCAATCAAGGCTGGCTTTTTTCGGCGGATGCCTTCGTAAGTCCACAGATTAAATACTTTATGAAAAAAGAGTCAATGGCGCAGCAAATCGAGTCATTAAAGAAAATGGTCGCCCTGGATTTTGATCTTTTATTGTGTTGTCACAATCCTATTACAAAAGGAGGAAGAGTATTATTGCAACAAAAAATTGATCATTTAGAGGCCTATTATGGCTCGGTGGTTTATTATCACCAAAAAGGGCAATCTCCCCGCCAAATTTTAAAAAGCATAGGGGTTAAAGAACGCTGGTTGCAATACTTTTTTTCTGGTGGGAACATGTGTGCCATCAACATGGTAAAGGCGGTGATTAGAGATGAGCAAAACCGTTGATAACATAAGGATATCTCCTCTTTAAGTTCGTTCTTCTTAACCTCACATTTTGTATTTTTAAAAACAAGAAAATTTTGATATGATTCAACTTGCTGTAATTAACGAAAGTCCTTATGAATTGCCGGCATATGCTACGGCATCTTCCGCAGGATTAGATCTCAAAGCGGCTTTAGACCAGACGATCACCCTGCGTCCTTTAGAGCGTAAAATCATCGGGACAGGGCTTAAAATCGCTCTTCCTGAAGGCTATGAAGCTCAAGTTAGACCACGTTCTGGCTTAGCGGCAAAACACGGACTTACGGTATTAAATGCACCAGGAACAATCGATGCAGATTATCGCGGAGAAATAGGGGTGATCCTAGTCAACCTATCTAATGAAGCAGTAGAAATTAATCCCGGTGAAAGAATCGCTCAATTGGTCGTTGCCCAATACACCCAAGTGGATTGGCAAGTGGTTGAATCTCTCGACAGCACCGATCGAGGAGAAGGAGGATTTGGCAGCACTGGTAAAAAATAACAATATCGCATGAAAATAATTGTTCCCATGGCGGGTCGTGGTTCCCGACTAAGGCCTCATACTTTAACTGTCCCTAAACCCCTTGTCCCTGTTGCAGGAACGCCTATAGTTGAACAGTTGGTCAACGATATTGCTGGGGTGGTCAATCAACCGATTGAAGAAGTCGCTTTTATTTTAGGTGATCCAGCTTTTTTTGGCCAAGAAATCGTCGCTCACCTTACAAAAGTTGCTGAAAACCTAGGCGCTAAAGCGAGTATTTATCGCCAATTGAACCCACTGGGGACTGGGCATGCGATTATGTGTGCAGCACCCTCTTTAAGCGGGCCAGCAGTGGTGGCGTATGCAGACACCCTTATTAGGGCAGATTTCCATATTGACCCAGCCGCAGATGCGCAAATCTGGGTAAAAAAGGTGGAGAACCCATCGGCTTATGGGGTGGTGCAACTCGACAACTCAAACGCCATCACAGAACTGGTTGAAAAACCGACTCAATTTGTTTCTGACCTAGCGGTGATAGGCATCTATTATTTTAAGGCCATTGAGGAATTAAAAACAGAGCTACAATTCGTGATTGATCAACAACTCACCCACGGGGGAGAATATCAAATCAATGACGGAATAAAAGGCATGATGCGTAACGGAAAACGCTTTGTCCCAGGAGAAGTGAACGAATGGATGGATTGCGGAAACAAAGCAATTACAATAGAAACCAACACAAAAATGCTTCACTTTTTAGCAGAAGAAGGCAAAAACCTCGTCGACACTAGTGCGACACTAGAAAATAGCACGATTATTCCCCCCTGCTTTATTGGCAAGAATGTTGTATTAAAAGACAGTACAGTAGGTCCTGGAGTATCCATAGGGGAAGGGAGCAAAATTGTCAATGCAACAGTAAAAGAATCGATGATTCAAAACCATTCAATTGTGCAAAATGCTACCTTAGAAAAGGCAATGATTGGGAATCATGTGCGTTATAATGGGGAGTATACTACAATAAGTATAGGGGATTATTCAGCATTAGAATAAATGGAAAAAGGAATAAAATATTTTTATCTGCTCTTGATTTTAGGCTTTTTGACCGGCTGTAAAACAGTGCGTGTATTGCCCAATAAAGCCCCAGTAAAGCGCGTTGATTTAAAAGTATTAGCCGCTGAAATCGTCAAGGCAGAAGAAAACATTAACACTTTTAGAGCCCGCATTAAAGCAGAATACAATGACCAAAAGCGCAAACAAAGCGTCAATGTCAATTTTCGTTTAGAAGACAATAAAACTTTTTGGATGAGCGCAAATATGCTTATCCCCATCGCAAAAGTTTTGATTACCCCAGAAGAGGTCCAGTTTTATGAAAAGTTTCAGAAAACCTATTACAAAGGCGATATTGCTTTTATCAACCAGCAGTTAGGAACAGATTTTAGCTTTAAGGACATACAAAACATTTTTCTAGGCTATCCTATTTCAGACATTAAAAACGAAAAATTCGAGCGTATTTCTCATCCACAGTATTACGTTTTGAGCCCAAAGGCAAAAGGGCTGCGTTTTCGACCGACTTACTTTTATGACCCAGTCAACTTTCGTTTAAAAGAACAACGCTTTTTAGTAGCAGGCACAGGCCAAAGTTTAAGCATTAAATACACCCAATATCAACAAGTAGAAGGAAAACTAGTGCCAAAGAAAATTGAAATCTCCACCTTTGACGGAACGAACTTTTTACAACTATCGCTGGATTATCTAAGGGTTGATTTTCCCAAACGACTAACCGTTCCTTTTAATATTCCTGCAGGATACAAGAAAATTGAGTTATAAATGCGCAGTAAAAAAGGCCTTAGTGTTTTCTTTTTCCTTTTGGCAACATTCGCATGGACACAAAACAATAGACAGGCGAAACTAGAAGCTCAGCGCAAACAACTTCAGGTAGAGATTAAACAAATCAATAGCCTTTTGTTTTCTAATAAAAAACTAGAGAAAACGGCCCTAACACAGGCCGAAGATCTCGCAGTTAAAATTAGTTTAAGACAGCGATTGATCAGGGTGACGAATGAAGAGGCCAACCGCTTGACCCAGCAAATCAACCTCAATCAAAAAACCATTGAACGTCAAGAAAAAGAATTAAAAGACTTAAAAAGTGAATACGCAGAGATGATTCGCTTTGCTTATGCGAGTAAATCTGCCCAAAGCCGCTTGATGTTCTTATTCTCTTCTGAAAGCTTTTTACAAGCCTATAAACGCTTTCAATACTTAAAACAATACGCTGCATTTAGAAAAAAACAAGGCCTTCTAATTGCCGAAAAAACAAAGACCCTAGAAGCGCTAAATGAAACTCTTTTAGTTCAAAAACAAAAGAAGGAAGTTTTAGTGAAAGAAAATAGGATTGCACAAAATGAACTTACAGCAGAACGATTAGAACAAAAAGAGCGCATTAGCAGCTTAAAGAATAAAGAACGTTCCCTGGAAAAACAAATTCAAAAGAAACAGCGTCAAATAGCTGCTTTTGACAAAGAGATTCAGCGCTTAATTAGAGCGGCCATTGCTGCCTCTAATAAAGCAGCTGCAGGAAAAAACAAAGCGGTTTTTACTTTAACTCCAGAAGCGCAATTAATTGGCAAAAACTTTACGGCAAATAGAGGAAAACTCCCCTGGCCGGTAGAACAAGGAGTGGTGACCTTGGGCTTTGGAACACAAACTCACCCTGTTGTTAAAACGACTAAGATTCAAAGCAATGGGGTAACCATTGCCACGCCAGATAATGCAAAAGTGCGTGCGGTATTTAAAGGGATAGTGATGCAGGTATTCTCTTTTAAAGGTAGTAATCCAGGAGTGTTAATCCAACATGGAAATTATATCACCAGCTATTCAAATCTAGCGGTTGTATATGTTAAAAAGGGACAAACCATTGATGCAAAACAAGCCATAGGAGAGGTTTTTACCCATCCGACAACAGAGAAAAGTGAGTTAAAGTTTTCTGTATTTCAAAACACAACACCAGTCAACCCAAAGAGTTGGGTTTATCGAATGTAGTTTAGACTAGTAACCTTCGACGAGATACCAGGCCTCTTCTTTTAAGCTATGGGTAACAAAATTGAGCAAACTGAACGCTTGTCTTTTTGTTTCAAAACGACCATAAGCTACACGAATTAGTCCGTTTGCACTTTGTTCAGCAAAAGCAGCTTCAAATCCTTGCGATTTTAAAACGGCTAATTTGCGTTCTGCATTCTCTTGATCGCGGAAACTTCCTGCGATTACACTATAAAATTGTCCTTCAGCTATGCTAACACTATTGTCGTCTACCGTTTCTATTTCTGCGACAGCATCATAAGAAATAGCGGTGATTGACCCTAAGTCAAAAGAAGCGCTTTGCACATTTTTGGTGATGCGTTGTTGCGCCAGTTTAGTAGATTTTAGGCGTTCACTTTCAAGATACTGGTTCCCAAAATAGTATGCAGCGCCTAATAGGGCTACAGCAACGATTCCAATTACGGCATATTTTACAAAAGGGGTTTTGTTATTTTCCTTTTGTTCTGGTGTAAAAGCGAGTGATTCTTTATTGTCTTGCATGGGATTTGATGTTGAATTAGAAACAGGGGGAACGATAGAGGCTGCTTTAATTTGAGCCTTCAGTGGTGTTTTTTGGAAGGTTTTTAAGCCTAAGGCATTAGCGTCAAAATTGACTTTCCCGTGAGGTAAAAAGCGCAATTTGTTTTCAGCGTTAAAAGAAAACTCTCCAATACCAGGAAGAATCAACACATCATTTTTAAGGCGTTTATTCCAGCGGGCGCAGTCTTCTTCAATTTTAACAAGAGCTTTAGCATAAGAAATGTTTTCTCTTTTCGCAATATAACTTGCTAAAAGACCGTCATTCTCTTGTATCAATCGATTAAATGATATTGAACGAGAAGGGGGAACAAATTCTCCCGTAAAACGGTTGACCTGTATCGGATGATTTTGGGTTACAAAAGATCCAAAACCGGGTAAGGTGATACATTCCTGCTGATAGAGTAATTCTTTTATGTATTGTGTCAAAACCATGTACTAAAGATAGCAAATAATATTTTCTTCCTATTTTAAAGGAAATTTTAGTGCTAGAGGCCTCAAAAATCACCCAAAGCTATGACCTTAACGTCCCAACAAGCGGCTTTATTGCTTTGCCGTATCCCTAACTTAGGACCCCGCCGGATTAAAAAACTAATCGATCATTGTGATGGAGCAAAAAACGTTCTTAAAGCCACATTAGATAAACTACTGCAAATTAATGGTGTAGGGCCTTCACATATCAAATATTTAGAAGGCTGGAAAGCCCATTTACCCCAGCTAAAAAAAGAAGAAAAAAGAATAAAATCGCAGGGCTTAAAGCCCTTTATCTATCAGGAAAAGGATTATCCCCTAACCTTAACCCATACAGCCGATCCCCCAACTGTTTTTTTTCAAAAAGGCACTGTCAACTGGAAGAACCCTAGGATTATCAGTATAGTGGGAACAAGACGTCCTACTGCTGCGGGTTGTCGCCTGTGTGAACAACTTTTGATAGACTTAGCACCATACAAACCCTTAATTATTAGTGGTTTTGCACAGGGAATAGATATAGTCGCCCACAAGAAAGCCCTTGATTTAGGCCTAGAAACAGTAGCTGTTCTTGGCCATCCTTTTGGGGAATGGTATCCCCCAGAACATACTAAACATGTTCCTGCTCTTTTAAAAAGCGGGGCTTTTGTTTCAGAGTTTTGGTCAGATGATCCGTTTGATCGATCAAACTTTTTAAAGCGCAATCGCATTATTGCAGGGTCAGCTCATGCAACGGTTGTAATAGAATCAGGATCAAGAGGAGGCAGCCTTGTCACCGCGCAACACGCACTTGCCTATCATCGAGAAGTGTTTGCGTTTCCTGGGCGACCGTCAGATGAAAAAAGAGCAGGCTGTTTAAGTTTGATTAAAAACGATCAAGCGCGAATGATTCGTCATGCTAAAGACTTTATTCAATGGATGAATTGGGAAGAAAAAGCGCCAAAAAAGAACATCCAAAAAAACCTTTTCGTTGAACTTTTGCCAGAAGAGCGAAAGATATTAGAACAACTAGAAGTCGCTTCTTCTATAGACGAAATCTCCTTAAAATGTAAACAACCTATTGGCTCAATTGCGTCGATACTACTCCAGTTAGAACTAAAAGGAATAGTTCGTTCGATAGCGGGTAAAAAGTTTGAGCGTTGTTAGTTAGTAACCTATTTTACCACGTACTCTTAAGAGTACTTCATGGGCAACTTCACGTGCTTTTTTAGCCCCTTTGGCTAAAGCAATGGTTACTTCTGCAGGATTAGCTTGATAGTAATCAAAGCGTTTACGGGGTTCTTCGAATGTAGCCAAAATCAACTCAAACAAGGCTTGTTTTGCGTGACCATACCCCATTCCGCCAGCAAGGTATTGTTGTCTAAGCTCTTCAATTTGGCCGGGATTGGCCAAAAGCGAATAAAGCGCAAAAACGTTACAATTTTCTGGATCTTTAGGATCTTGAAGCGGAGTAGAATCTGTTTTGATGCCCATGACTTGCTTTCGCAATTTTTTTTCTGGGAGAAAGACATCAATAATGTTGTTTTTAGATTTAGACATTTTTCCACCATCTGTTCCAGGAACATACTGGGTTGAATCTTGGATTTTTGCCTGTGGCAACACAAAGGTTTCCCCTAGTTGGCTGTTAAATCGCGAGCCAACATCGCGGGTCATTTCTAAATGCTGCAATTGATCTTTACCAACTGGGACTATGTCTGCGTCATAGAGTAGTATGTCAGCCGCCATTAACATAGGATAACTAAAAAGCCCAGCATTGACATCTTGTAAACGATCTGCTTTATCTTTAAAAGAGTGGGCTAAAGTGAGGCGTTGATAGGGGTAGAAGCAGTTGAGGTACCAGGCCAGTTCTGTTACTTCACTTACATCACTTTGCTTGTAAAAAATCGTTTTATCGGTATCTAAACCGCAGGCAAGCCATGCCGCTGCAGTATTAAAGGTGTGTTGTCTTAAGGTTGCTCCATCTTTGATTTGTGTCAAAGAATGCAAGTCGGCAATAAAGAGGAAAGATTCATTCGATTCTTCATCTGCCATGGCGATGGCGGGTAAAACAGCACCTAATAAATTGCCTAAGTGGGGAGTGCCGGTACTTTGTACTCCGGTTAAGATTCTGGCCATTGAAAATGTTTTTCACAAATGTACTTTATTTCCCTAAAACTAATTCCAATTTGCTATTTTTGAAACTGTGAAAAAGGTACTTACGCGCTTATGGCGAATATGGTTCTACATCTTAGCAGGTGTACCCGTTCCTTTTTTATTTCCCTTTTTAGCGATTGCTTTATTCTTTCCAAAGGGCTATACTTTTGTTTTTTGGGTGGCACGTAATATCTGGGCACCCATTATTTTAGGGGGAAGTGGTTTTTATACTAAAATTCGTTATGCAAAACCATTGCCAAAAGGGGCCTCTTATGTTTTAGTCGCTAATCACACCAGTTATATCGATCCTTTTGTAATGTTACGGGTTTCTAAAAATCCTTTTGTCTTTGTCGGAAAAAAAGAGCTGGTCAAGATTCCCATCTTTGGATACCTCTATAAACGCGCAGCGATAATGGTGAACCGCAGTGATAAAAAAAGTCGCTGGGAAGTTTATGGTCGTGCAGAAAAAAAACTCGCCTTAGGCTATAGTATTTGTATTTTCCCAGAGGTGTCTTATGAAGATGACACCGTCTTTTTAAACCCTTTTAAACGCGGGGCTTTTAAAATTGCGATTGACCATCAATTGCCTGTTGTGCCTATGGTTTTTTATGACTGTAAACGCAAGCATCCCTGGCATCCTAACTTTGGTTACCCTGGAGAGTTAAGGGTACAAACTTATCCTGAAATTTATCCTCCTATAACCATGGAGGAAATAGAAGACTTTCAAGTGAAAGTGCGTAATGTAGTTGAAAAAGGCTTGTTAGAAGACCCTAAAAGGCGACAATTTAAAGCAGTGGAGATCGAGAAAGCACTTTCACAAATCGCATAATATTAATTCTGATCTAGTAAGTGGACGAAAAATGGTATTTTGCTTAAAACATTTTTAATGGATTCTTCTGCTTCAATTATACTAGCGATTGCTATTATGGTTATTATGATGGGAATGGGACTTACCCTTACCCTAGTCGACTTTAAACGAGTAGCACAAAACCCAAAGCCGGTTCTTTTAGGCTTGACTAATCAAATTATCTTATTGCCTTTAGTTGCTTTAGGCCTAGTGTATCTTTTTGAACCGCCTGATTTTATAACGATAGGGATGATTTTGCTCGCGGCTTGTCCAGGGGGAACTTCTTCTAATTTAGTGACTCTTTTAGCCAAAGGAGATTTGGCACTTTCTGTAAGTATGACGGCGATCAATAGTGTGATTACCATTGTCACCATCCCGTTTTGGGTAGGCTATGCCTACACTACTTATTTAGCCGAAGCAGCGAATATGGCTTCTCCTACTGCTGATATTTTTAAAACTTTGATAGTTATATTAGCGATTCCGCTTAGTCTAGGAATGATGATAAAAAATAGAGCTCCCCAGTTTGCAGATAAGATGGAACGCCCTGTTCGTATCGCATCTTCTGTTTTTTTGGCGGTGGTGATCTTAGGTCTTTTAGCTAGAGAATTTGATTTGTTTAAACAGTATGTTGGGGATACTATAGCGATAGTTGTGGTTTTAAATGTGATCACTATGGGGCTGGGCTATGGCTTAGCCAAAGCTTTTGGTTTAAACCTCAAACAGGGCTTAACCATTGCGATTGAATCTGGGATTCAAAATGGTACCTTAACCATTAGTTTAGCGGTAATTACTTTAAATCAACCCGATTTTGCCATAGTTGCCGCGATTTATTCTTTAGTAATGTATGCTTTGTCAACTGTGCCGATTTACTTTGGGCTAAAAGCCTCAAAATAAAAAACCCCCAAATCTCTTTGGGGGCAATGCAATCTAAATGTTAAAAGCATTATTCATTCACAGCCTTAAGGGTGCCCATGATTTTTTCTTCAAGTTCATCCATTAAATCTGGATTATCACTTAAGAGCGTTTTGACCGCATCACGACCTTGGCCTAATTTGGTGTCGCCATAGCTAAACCAAGAACCTGATTTTTTGATGATTTCATAGTTGACCCCCAAGTCAATGATCTCTCCGATTTTAGAGATACCTTCTCCGTACATAATATCGAATTCGGTAGTTTTAAAAGGTGGTGCTACTTTGTTTTTGACCACTTTCACACGGGTTTTGTTTCCTAGCACCTCTGCATCTGTGCTTTTAATTTGTGTCGATCGACGAATGTCTAATCGAACAGAAGCATAGAATTTTAAAGCGTTTCCACCAGTAGTTGTTTCTGGGTTTCCAAACATTACCCCGATTTTTTCTCTCAACTGGTTAATGAAGAAGACGGTACAATTTGTTCGAGAAATTGATCCAGTAAGTTTACGCAAGGCTTGAGACATTAAACGGGCGTGAAGTCCCATTTTTGAATCTCCCATTTCTCCTTCAATTTCACTTTTAGGGGTCAATGCAGCAACAGAGTCAATCACGACAATATCAACAGCACCAGAGCGGATAAGATTATCAGCGATTTCGAGCGCTTGCTCTCCATGATCAGGTTGCGATATAATAAGTTCTGAAATATCTACCCCTAATTTTTCTGCATAAAAACGATCAAAGGCATGTTCTGCATCGATAAAGGCAGCAATCCCTCCTTGTTTTTGACATTCTGCGATAGCATGCAATGTCAAGGTTGTTTTTCCCGAAGATTCTGGACCATATATTTCAATGACACGCCCGCGAGGATATCCTCCTACGCCTAAAGCAATATCTAGTCCTATTGAGCCAGATGAAATGGCTTCTACTTCTTCTACCGCTTCGTCGCCCAGCTTCATTACTGAACCTTTACCGTAGGTTTTGTCGAGTTTGTCTAAAGTTAATTGGAGTGCCTTTAATTTGGCGGCTTTATCGTCGGCCATAATCGTTTCTTTTTCGTTTGAGCATAAAAATAAGACATTCTCTTGGTTGTTAAAACGCTCCTTATAAGAGGTTATGAACAACTTTGATTTTTTTTGTTGATGGCTGTTTTTTAATGCATTGTATTCTGCTTTTTTTCATCAACGTTATTCCCAATAATCAAAAACCAACACCTTTTCTGTGTGGGGAACAAAAAGGTCTACAAAAGCTTTGTGAATGGGATGAGGTAAATACAGTTCATCGCGATCTGCTTCATTTTCGAACCACATCGTTAAACTATGTGTGTAGCCATGATTGAGGTTTTCTGGAGAAACATTTTCGCTCATTTTTAAATGATTGACTCCTTTAATCTCTTTTAAGGTCATCACTTCGCTTTCTATTTCAGCCAATTGTTCTGGGGTAGTTGATGCTTTGAATTGAATCAAAACAATATGTTGTAGTTTTTCTTTTTTTGTAGTGTTTTCCATCCTAATTATGCTACTTGATAATGTCAACACTAACATTATCACTGTGCTTGATAAAATTGCTAACCGTCTCATGTGTTTTCTTTAAAGATAAACATTTCGACACATCGAATTCTTTCACTAGTTTTAGGGCATGGAAAACAAACAACAAATTTTAGCGAAACGCCCCTTAGGCGTTCCAGATGAAGAAACCTGGACCTTTACCTCAACTCCGACTCGTGCATTAGAAGATGGAGAAATGCTGGTAGAACAACACTATATCTCTTTAGATCCCGCCATGCGTGGCTGGATGAACGAAAGCCGCTCTTATATTCCGCCGGTTCAAATTGGGGAAGTGATGCGTGCAGGGACAGTTGGAAAAGTTATTCAGACCCAAGGAAAAACCTTATTCAAAGAAGGAGACTATATCACCGGTTGGGGAGGGGTACAAACGCACCTTATTACTCGCGGAGAACAATACTATCAAGTGGATCCTAATCGCGCTCCTCTTCCTGCCTACATTGGAACCTTAGGGATGCCTGGCATGACAGCTTACTTTGGCATCCTTCAAGAAGGAGAAATCAAGGCAGGAGATACGGTTTTAGTATCTGGTGCTGCTGGAGCAGTAGGAAGTATTGTAGGACAAATCGCTAAAATCAAAGGCTGTACCGTTATTGGTATCGCTGGAGGAAAAGAAAAATGCGATTATGTCGTCAACGAGCTAGGCTTCGATGGAGCCATAGATTATAAAAACGAAAACGTCCTTTCTGGTATTAAGCAACATTGCCCAAAAGGGATTGATGTTTATTTTGATAATGTAGGGGGTGATATTTTAGATGCAGCACTTATTTTCTTGCGTAAAAACGCACGTGTTGTGATTTGCGGAGCCATTTCTCAATACAACGCAACTTCTGCTGTGGCTGGGCCAAAAAATTATTTATCTCTGCTGGTCAATCGCGCTTCCATGAAAGGAATGGTGGTTTTAGATTATGCACAAGATTATGGGATAGCAATGAAAGAAATGGCCGGCTGGATGCAAGAAGGAAAACTAAAAAGTAGAGAGGACATCTATGAAGGCATCGAAAACTTTAGAGAGACTTTCCTACGCCTGTTCTCGGGAGAAAAGAACGGAAAACTGGTCTTAAAGGTCAACTAGTTCATTCTTAGTAACTTGTTTACAACTTTATAAGGGCTAACTCCTATCAACGGGAGCTTAGCCCTATTTTTGTAGTATAAATCCTTTAAACGATTGTTATGGCGTTTGAACTTTTTATTTTACAGCTTTTTTTCTTGTTGATGGCAGGATTAATCTTATACATCAACCGAAATATGTTAGGAAAAACAAGCTCTTTCTCTCTCTTTTTTAAACGCAATAAGGCAGCTTAATTTCCGATAAGAAATAAGTCTGTTTGCCGTTTATTGACATAAGAGAAACCTTTGGGACCAAAATATCCTGCTTCTTCTAACATCACCCGTATATCTTTTTTCCAAGCATCGATATACACTTTAGTATTGAGTTCAATGGCATAGACTGTGTTTTCGTGTAAAGGCCAATCACCAGATCCCGGAACCCCTTCTTGTGCATCCCACATCCCAAAAGTAGTCCCTGCTGAATGCCCATAAGATCCTAAGGGATGGGTATAAATTTGTGGCCGATAGCCCGCTTTTTGTCCTTTGGCTAAGGCCAAAGCAAGGGTTTCATTTCCTGTTCTTCCCCGCTTAAATTCGTTGGTGAAAACATCTTGTACCTTATTGCCTTCGGCCAAAGCCTTGACAAGATAGTCAGGTGCAGCGGTCTCTCCTCTCTTCAACACATAAGCCAGTTCTTGACAATCAGTATTAAGCCCTAAATAAGTAATCCCAAAATCACAGTGCACCAAATCCCCCGGTTGAATTATATCGTATTTTGATTTTCCGTCAAAAGCATACAAATCACTGTTTTCGTTGCGTTGCACGTCAATGGTGGGATGAAACCAAGTTTTTAGGCCCATGGCCAAAACTTTCTCCCGCATCCACCACACTACATCGTCTGTTGTGGTGATTCCAGGGGTGATTACTTGGGTAGAAAAAGCTTCAGCAATGATGTTATGGGTGATTTCGACCAGTTGGTTGTACACCACCATCTCTTGTGAGATCCTGCTCTCTATCCATGCAACAGCAAGGGGGGTTGCACTTACTAATCTTTTTGATAGTGGCTTTGGGAGCGCAGCGACCAACAAATCATAATCTGTCTTAGCCAGACCATCTGCAATCCCATAATGATCAGAAATATTGATCCCTATTTTAGCTGGATTCTTTTGTGTGAGATAATCTGCTAGGGCTTTCATTTGATCGGGTTCTTCTTCTTTTTTCCAAACCGATGGAATCAATTTTCCAAAAGGATAACGAGTGATGGCCGCTCGACTCACCTCGCCTGTTTTTGCGTCTTTTGTAAAGACCAAAATGGTTCTTCTGCGGGCATTTAGCCAAGTGGGAGGTAGCATGGTTTTGACCACCGGATCCTCGTTGTATTCACGGGCGATGATCACCCATGCATCGATATTGTGGGCTTGCATGAGTTGAGGCAACAACACCTCAAAACGCTCTTGTTGAATTTGCTCTATCGCCTTTGCTCGTTCTTTTAAAGGTAAGACCGCTTGCGCAAAAAGGGAGCTCCCTCCCAACCATAAAAAAAGGAATAAAAACTTTTTCATATTAGTCTAAACTGGGTGGACCGGGTAGGATTCTAGGCTCATAGGTTTTATTCACCTTGTTGTCTTTAAAGTCTTTTTTAACCGCCTCGACCAACTTTGGATTTTTATATAAATCTGCCATGGTCATGGCTAAGGCTTTTGAGGCATAGATCATTCCTTTATGACCTATTGACATTCCTGTACAAGCAACTACAGCCCAAGAGTGCCATGGGCCTCCTTTTGACGCTACTGTTGCCGACATTCGAATGGTGGGTACGACTTGACTTACATCACCCACATCTGTAGACCCGCCCTGCGCAGGTAAGGTTTCTCTTAAAGGATGTACTGTACCGTCAATGCCATTTTGTGGCTTTCCTGTTTCTTTTAGAATGGTATTCGCGTAAGCAATCTCTTCTTCTGTATAGATAATCTTCCCTAGGCTTTCAAGGTTTTTCTGCATGGCTTCGGCTCCTGTTCTATTGACTTGAATCTCATAAATCCCAGAGATCAGTTTTACTTCATGCGTAGTTCCTGTCATCAAGGCTGCGCCTTCTGCAATTTTTAAGGCACGTTCGTATAAAACATCTACTTTTTCACGATTGTTTTCGCGTAATCGGGTCCATATTTGCGCAAAGTCGGGTACCACATTAACTACATCTCCCGCTTTTTCAATTTGATAGTGAATTCTTGAAGTTGGTAAAATATGCTCGCGGTAATAATTCAAGCCAGTGGTGTATAATTCCATCGCGTCAACTGCACTTGTTCCATTCCAAGGATCTGAAGAAGCATGAGAAGAACTACCATAAAACTTCACGCGAAAATCAACTAAAGCTTTACTGCTCTGGGTTCCTGCTTCGATCGAAGCCCCAGGATGCCAATCCATACAAACGTCAAGTTGATCAAAGACGCCGGCACGGGCCATCCATACTTTTGCAAAGATGGTTTCTTCGGCTGGGGTACCATAAAAGATAACGGTTCCTTTGATATTTCCTTTTTCGATTTGTTCTTTGATGGCGACGGCTGCCCCCAGGCTTGCCGTGCCAAAGAGATTGTGACCACAACCGTGACCAGCTCCTCCTTCTACACGTGCCTCTCTTGTAGGTTGACGCTTTTGAGAAATCCCCGCATTCGCGTCAAATTCTCCTAAAATTCCGATAACTGGACTTCCTGAGCCATATTTAGCCATAAATGCAGTGGGAATATCTGCAACATTTTCGGTGACTTCAAAACCATTTGCGCGGGCATAATCTTTTAATTGTTTAGCCGATTTGTATTCTACTAGAGAGGTTTCTGCCGCCTCCCAAATCGCGTCACTGGTTTCAATTAATTTGTCTTTTTGCATTTCTACAGAAGACTGAATTTCTTTTTTAATGGTTTTTAGATTTTGGGCTGAAACATTGATTATCAGCAGTAATGCTGCAGTAAAAAAAAGTGTAAAACGTAGATTTTTCATGATGATTGATTTAACAATTCCTCCTAAAAGTACAATTTTAATTTTTTGTACTTTGGAGTTTAAAACCAAAATTATGTCAATGATTATTCGTCGTGATGCCCCTATTTTAATTCTTCTTCTCTCTTTTCTTTTTGTACAACCTCTACAGGGGCAACGCAAAAAGAAAAAAGCAGATCAGAAGGCTTTTAGCCCAGAATTGTATAGTTCTTTAGAATATAGAGAAATTGGTCCATTTAGAGGAGGGCGTGCTGCAGCAGTGACAGGTGTTCCCGGACAACCTAAGCTCTTTTACTTTGGCGCAACCGGAGGGGGCGTCTGGAAAACAGAAGACGGGGGAATCACCTATAAGAATATTTCCGACGGCTATTTTGGTGGGAGTATTGGCGCCATCGCAGTCGCAAAAAGTGACCCTAATGTTATCTATGTGGGGGGTGGAGAAGTTACCGTTCGCGGGAATGTGTCTTCTGGCTATGGCATGTGGAAGTCTGTAGATGCCGGGAAAACCTGGACCTCAATCGGTTTGCCTCAATCCCGTCATATCCCTCGTATTGTAATCGATCCACAAAACCCAGAGATTGTCTATGCAGCAGTTTTAGGCAACATCTATAAACCCACTCAAGAACGGGGGGTATATAAAAGTATCAATGGTGGAAAGACTTGGAAAAAAGTCTTGTTTGCGAACAGCCTCTCTGGCGCAGTAGAATTAGTGATGGACCCATCTAATCCTCGCAATCTCTATGCGGCTACTTGGCGTTTACAACGCACACCTTACAGTCTAAGCAGTGGAGGAGAAGGCTCTGCCTTATGGAAAAGTACCGACCGTGGCGCGAGCTGGACAGAGATTAGTAAACATGATGGCTTCGCCAAAGGGACCTTAGGCATTATTGGAGTAACCGTTTCACCCATCAATGCAGATCGCGTGTGGGCGATAGTAGAAAATAAAGACAAAGGCGGCGTTTATCGTTCAGACGATGGTGGAAAAAGCTGGAAACACGTCAACGAGAGTCGAGCGCTAAGACAACGCGCTTGGTATTACACTAAGATTTATGCCGATACCCAAGATGTCAATGGCGTCTATGTTATGAATGTCGCCTATCATCACTCAACCGATGGCGGAAAAACATTTGTAGCACAGCGTGCACCACATGGCGATCACCACGATTTATGGATCGCTCCAGAAGACAACCAACGCATGATTATAGGAGACGATGGGGGCGCCCAAGTCTCTTATGACGGTGGAAAAACATGGAGTACTTATTACAACCAACCCACCGCTCAATTCTATCGCGTAACCACAGACAATGCCTTTCCATACCGCATTTATGTGGCCCAGCAAGACAATTCAACCATTCGGGTAAAACACCGCAGTTTTGGTAGAAGCATAGGAGAAGACGATTGGGAATCAACCGCAGGGGGAGAATCGGCGCATATTGCGATTGACCCCACAAATAACGAGATTGTTTATGGTGGAAGTTATGGTGGTTTTTTAACACGTGTCAACCACGAAAAAGAAACCGTAAGAGGAATTAACGTTTGGCCAGACAACCCCATGGGCTATGGTGCCGAAGGAATGAAATATCGCTTTCAATGGAATTTCCCTATTATCTTTAGCAAGCACAACCCTAAACGTTTGTACACCTTTTCTAACCATGTGCACGTCACTGAAAATGAAGGACAAAGCTGGAACATTATCAGTCCAGACCTCACTCGTAATGATCCAGATAAATTAAAATCTTCTGGGGGACCCATAACCCAAGATAATACCGGAGTAGAATACTATTGTACCATATTTGCTGCAGACGAGTCCCCGCTTCAAGAAGGGCTCTTGTGGGTAGGAAGCGACGACGGTTTAATTCACTTGACGAAAGACGGAGGTAAAAACTGGACGAATGTAACCCCTAAGGGAATGCCAGCGTGGATGATGATTAACAGCATCGAACCCTCGCCATTTGAGGCAGGAACATGTTATGTCGCGGGAACCCGTTATAAAATGGGAGACTTTAGCCCTTACTTGTACAAAACAACAGATTATGGAGCTACTTGGACCCAAATCAATAAAGGCATCAACAAAGAACACTTTACCCGGGTTTTAAGAGCAGACCCCGCTAAGAAAGGCTTGCTCTATGCAGGGACAGAAACGGGGATGTATATTTCTTTTAACGATGGAAAATCATGGGAAGCATTTCAACAAAACCTTCCTATAGTTCCCATTACAGATTTAACGATTAAAGACAATAGTTTGATTGTTGCTACACAGGGAAGAGGTCTGTGGATCTTAGATGATTTAACCGTATTACACCAATTACAAAAGAATGAAAATAGTCCAAAACTCTATACTCCTAAAGACGTTTATCGCGTTGCAGGTCGTGGAGGGCGCAGCTCATTAACCGAAGGGACAAACCTTCCTAACGGGGCAATTGTACATTATTATCTTCCAGAGTTTGATGAAAAAACAGATAGTCTAGCCATAAGTTTTCACGATACAAATGGCGATGAAATAAAGCGCTTTTCAAATCACGACAAGAAGAACAAATTAACGGCTAAAGTTGGTGGAAATCAATTGGTTTGGAACATGCGATACAAAGGAGCAGAACGTTTAAAAGGCATGATTTTATGGGGCGCTTCTTTAGCAGGAGCAAAAGCGGTTCCTGGAATCTATCAAGTGCAACTACACCTTAATGGAGAAACGCTTTCGCAAGATTTTGAGATCCTCCCAAATCCTTTGGCAGAAGCTACAGTAGCCCAAATGCAAGAACAGTTTGATTTTGTGAATGGTGTTAATCAAACGATTGATAAGGCACATCAAGCCATTAAAAAAATAAGAGCAGTCAATAAAAAGCTAAAAGAGTTTCAAGGCAATTTTGCAGAAGACAATACAACAGTAGAATTGCGTTCTCAAGCAAAAGCATTAGCAGCAGCTTTATCTAAGGTTGAAAAGGCCTTATATCAAACGCAAAATCGCTCGAATCAAGATCCCTTGAATTTTCCTATTCGCTTGACGAATAAATTAGGCTATATTAACAACTTGGTTTTAATCAATGACTTTCCGCCCACAGCACAAGATATTGCTGTAAGAGATCAATTGACGAAGGCCATAGAGGAACAATTAGCCACTTATACCTCCTTGATGGAAAAAGAGGTTGCTGCTTTTAATACAGCCTTTAAAGAAAAGGCATTGGATTATTTAGTTCAGTAAGAAATCACCCTCGCAAAGCGAAGGTTTTTTAGGGTTCTATTTCAAGTAAAATCTCATTTCTGCGATTGTAAAACTTATAGGGCGCATCATAGGAAAGGATTAAAGCTTGCCCGACAATCTTTTTCCCCGCTTGTGATAAAATGGCTTTTAATTGTTGGGTGTATTGCTGCACTTTTTCAGCATTGGAATATCCTCCATAACGTATTGCGGCAAAGTACCCTGCTTTAGATTGATAAACGGCTACTCCTTCTCCTTTAGGGAGTGGTGCAGTATCGGTGTATTGCGCTGGTAGCACAAAAGCCATGCTTTGTGAATTCTTCTTGTTTTCCATATAAACGGGAGTCGTCATGGCAATTTTTTCTCCTGCCTCATTATTCCCAGAGATATACTTAAACAATGCATTGAAATTGCTGTTGTTAGTAAACGCACTTTCCACTTGAACTTTCATTGCTGGGGGATAGTAGCGAATTTCAATATGATCTAGGGTTGAAAGTACTTCATAGGGCTGGGTTTGATAAGACTGTGCCATAAGTAAAACATAGATAAATAGATGAAAAAGCATTTTTTTTGCTTAAATGTACATTAGTTTAATCAACTTTACTGCAAGTAATTTTTTCAAGATGAATAAAATCAGTTGTTGCTTTCTTGTTTTAATCTTTGTCGCGACTTTCGGTTCAACAACAGAATGTTGTATACTTCCCGAACTTGTTCCCGTAACAAAAGACCAAGAGCGGATCATTAAAAACTTGAAACCTCGCACAGAGGTACTAGTTGAAGGATCGATTTTTACCGTTTCTTATAACGAGGTTTTACAACAACCTAACTGGATTCGGTATGATGTACGTTCTATTGAAAAACTTGTCGATCGAGATGGGATGGTGTTTTATGAAGTTGACACTATTATCACTTCAGACAATGAGGATTATTACAGCAATCCTTGGGACAGAGGACATCTTGCTCCCGCCGCAGCTTTTACAGATAGTTATGACAACCTCTATGCGACCTTTTCTTTTTTGAATTGTACCCTTCAAAAAGATCAACTCAACCGTGGAGAATGGGCAGAACTAGAAACTCAGATTCGCGAATGGGCAGATCAATTAGGCACCCTCAATATTGAAATCGTGCTGGAATTTAACGAGACTGCTACTACTTTACTCACCGGGGCAACGATCCCAGTAGGCTATTGGAAAAACATTCAGTTTCCAGATGATACCAAACGTTGTTTTTACTTCCCTAATGAAGATACGACGGCAAATTGGACCGAGTATGAAATTAGCTGTAATGGCTAGTAAAAAGGGGTTAAAAGAATTTTGGGAAAAAGATAGGGGTATCTTTTTTATAAGCTTGATAGGCGGGATCGTCTCCCCATTTCTTGTCTGCGCGTTCTTCGAGCAGGTTGACACCGCTTACTTTATTCAATAGCCAGTAGACAAATACTGGGGTGATTAATGCCAACCACTGACTGCCTTGATAAACCGGCGCTGCAATGATGGTAATCCCTGTCCACAAGACTAATTCTCCTACATAGTTAGGGTGACGGGATTGTTTCCAGACCCCTACATTGATAAATTGTCCTGCGTTTTGCGGGTCTTTATTGAAGGCTGTTTTTTGTCGGTCAGCGATTACTTCATAGATCCATCCCACTAACCAGACAATTGCTCCAATAGCCAAGAAGGTGTTTTCTTCTTTTGAAGGCGAAGCCAAAGCAATTAAAGCAGGATACGTACACATAAACACCCATAAACCTTGTAACATCCAGGTCAATAAAAATTGGGTGAAAGACTTTTTTAGGGTGTCAAAACGCCCGTCTTTTCCCACACGTTTTACGCGAGTAAAAAGAAAACTACTCAAACGAATCGCCCATATCCCAATCAATGCGGTCAAGACCAAAGAACGTTCGTCCCATGTACCAAAAATCGCTTGATGGCGATAGGCCATATACCCCATGGTAGAGAGATAGGTGATTCCGCCGGTAAGATCATAAAAATGTTCTGTTTGTGCCCAGTAGGAAGGAAGAAAAACAAGGACTTGTATCCCAAAGATCAACAAGGCTGCTTCGACGAGTAAAGTATTCGCTAGAGCTGGTGTTCCAGCATAAACTAGTCCACCTACAAAGAGATAAATAGAGAGAATAAAGACAATTCGTAAAGCGATGTTTTTCATGTTTGATTAATTTAGATGGAAGATAGCAAATTTCTATTAGTCTTATGATTCGTAAAGCCATGCTAGAAGACATTCCATCGATTAAAAAAATCACAGAAGCCTGTGCCCAACACATGATTGCTCAAGGGATATTTCAATGGAATGAAAACTACCCCTCTTTAGCTGTTTTGACTAGCGATGTTAAAGCCAACACAGTCTATGTTTACCTCGATCAAAAAGAGATTGTTGGAACGGTCATGTTCTCTACGGTAATGGATGATTTTTATACCGATGTAGACTGGTTAACTCCTGATGCAAAGCAGTTGTATGTGCATCGCCTTGCGGTTCATCCCGCTTCTCAAGGACAAGGGATTGCAAGAGCGCTTATGGACTTTGGCGAAGCCTTAGCAAAAGAAAAGAATTGCCTTTCTGTGCGTCTCGATACCTTCAGTCAAAACCCTAGAAATAATCGTTTTTATCAAGCCCGTCAATACCAGCAAGTGGGTCAAGTATTTTTTGCACAAAAAAGCAAGCACCCTTTTTATTGCTATGAAAAACGGTTAAACTAAACGGTAAATTCTACTTTCCCAAGGCGATAAGTGTTGGGAAGAATGGGAGGTATAATTTCCTGTTTCTAGGAGATAGCCTACTTCTTTTTGTTCCCAATTTGTTTTGCTATCCCTAAAATTATGTACGACTAAATAAGTATTATTTTCATCCCAACGCTTATAAACATATAAATGGGGATGTTGAGGTAGTAAATCTTCAAAATGACCATACACTAGGCATAGGTTTGTTTTTCGATAGGCGATCATCTTTCGGTAATAATGCAGAATAGAATCTGTGTCTTTTTCTGCTGCAGCCACATTGATTTGAGGATAATTTTCATTGACAGGAATCCATGGTTTTCCAGAGGTAAAACCAGCCTGTGCTGTTGCGTCCCATTGAATTGGGGTACGGGCATTATCGCGACTTTGCCAGTGAACTGCTTTTAAAAACACAGCCATGTCTTTCCCTTTGGCTTCTGCTGCCTTCCATGCATTTCGGGTTTCTATATCATCATATAAATCTATGCTGGGATGAGAGACATTTGTCATGCCTATTTCATCGCCTTGATAAACATAAGGGGTTCCTCTTAAACTCATTAAGAGGGTCACTAATAGCTTTGCTGATTCTTTGTGGTATTGTGTGTCATTTCCAAAACGGGAAACGATGCGAGAGAAGTCGTGATTACCTAAAAAGATGCTGTTCCAGCCGTCTTCTGCTAAAGCTTCATCCCATTGTCTAAAGATCTCTTTGAAGCGAATAAAATCTACCGGAATAGGATCGTATTTTCCTTTAGGGCCAAAATCAATGGTTAAATGGTCAAAGTGAAAGACCATATTGAGTTCTTTTTCTTTGGCCGAGACATAGCGAGGCCCGTGATTTAAATTGACTCCGGGACCTTCTCCCACGGTTACTACGTCATATTTGGACAATACCTGGCGATTCATTTCTTGAAGGTATTCGTGTACCCTAGGCCCATTCGCATAAACTTTTTCCATTACATCAATAAAAGACATGCTTGCGGGCACATCTTGAAAGGATAAACGTTTCGAGATTAAAGAAATGACATCCATACGGAAACCATCGACCCCTTTGGCTAGCCAAAAGTCTATGATAGCATATATTTCTTTGCGCACAGTGGGATTTTCCCAGTTGAGATCGGGCTGTTTTTTAGTGTAATAATGTAAAAAGTATTCTTGGGTAAGGCTGTTCCATTCCCAGACACTGCCGTTAAATACAGATTGCCAATTGTTAGGAGGTGTAGCAGGAGTTCCTTCTTTCCAGATATAATAATCGTGATAAGGATTATCTTTGCTTTGTTTCGCTTGTTCAAACCACTGGTGTTCGTCTGATGAGTGATTTACCACTAGATCCATAATGAGTTTAAGGCCGCGGGCATGCATTTCATGCAATAAGCGATCAAAGGCCTTGTCACCGCCAAAGTCTTCACTGATTTTTCTGTAGTCCCCAATATCATAGCCATTATCGTCATTAGGCGAGACATAGAGGGGACATATCCAGACCATATTTACGCCTAAAGATTTGATATAATCGAGTTTTTCGATAATGCCTTCAATGTCTCCCAAGCCATTTCCCGTAGTGTCTTTATAAGAGCGAGGGTAGATTTGATACACTACTCCTTCTTTCCACCAATTATTTGATGTTTTCATTTTTAGAGAGAGAATAGTTGTGTCATTGGGAGGATAAGCCTAAAAGTAAAGCTGATTTAAACAAGTTAGGGTTTAAAAAACTGGGCTTCAGTTATTTTTTTATAATTTACCTGTTGTTTAGGATCATAAAAGAATTCAAAACTGTGTTTTATTCCAGGATTCATCACGGTACGTTCTAAGTCTTCAAAATAAAATTCCTGAGCTTTGAACTGCACATAAAAACGCGTGATGGGCATTTCTGTGAAAGTAAATTCTTCTTGTGTACGAATGTAGACATGACGGATATATTCATCATACTGTCCACGAACTAAAGCGATAATATCGTGGTCTGTTTGGTTGATAATAAGAAGTTCAGATCGTGTCCCCTTTTGTTTTACATCGGCAGGTAAGCGGTGGGCAAAGGTAGAATCTCCTGTTTTTCCTCTTTGGGCAAAAACAAGTAGAGGTAATAATAAAAAGAGGAGGTTTTTCATCTCACTAATGTATAAAAAAAATAAACCCCTCTAAAACATAGAGGGGTTTTCAAACCTAATCATTTGAGAGATGAAGTTGGTTTATGGTTCTGTTTTTTGCGAAAGAACAATTTCCTTTTGCAAGTATAACACTTTTAATTTAAAAGTTAGCATTAATTTTGTCTAATCAAAGAAAAATGGCTAAATTGTTAATTATGTATAGAAGTGATTGTCCTTTAGCGAGTGCGTTAGACATCATTGGCGATAAATGGTCCCTAGTGATTATTCGCGATTTATTTATAGAACGCTCAACCTTTAAAGCCTTTTTAGATGGCCCAGAAGGCATTGCTTCAAACATTCTTGCGCAACGTTTAAAATGGTTAAAAGAAAACGGTATTATTGATTTCGTTTTTAAAAAAGGCAATCAAAAGGTGAAACATTATTATCTAACTGATATGGGAATTGATCTTTATCCTAGTATGCATGAAATAATGAAATGGAGTCAAAATAATCTAGACAAAGCGCTTGATCCCCTTACCATCGAGTGGAACGAAAAGAACAAACACAAAAGCGATAAAGTCAAGATCAAAGAAATGATTGCGAATTATCGTGAGCACAAAATCAATCTCTTAAGCGCGGTCTAAGTGTTTATACGCTTTTATCCTGGGAATAAACAACCCCCACTTTTTTTCGAATTTGATCCATCAATTCTATTAGATTCAAACTGTCTTTAAGGGACCATTGTTCACTTTCTAGCATATTATTGTTGAGACAGTGATGCACTTCTTCTATTTCGTGAACATAACCTTTCCCTTTTTTAGGAAACTGCTCTTGGGTAATGGTATCTCCAATTTTCCAACTTAAAGCTTCACTTTCATGCCAAGTGGGGGCGATGGTAAGTTCTCCCTTTTCTCCATAAATTTTTGCTTCCATGGTAAAAGGATGGGTCAAACTGCTGTAGAGTTGTGCTTGCGTCTTTGGGTAAGAAAAAATAATACTACTTTGAGTTTCTGTCCCCTGATCATTAAAATTAGCCGTAGCCAAAATTTTATTCGGCTTGCCTAACAATAAATAGGCAAGAAAGACGGGATAAACTCCTATGTCTAATAAAGAGCCTCCTCCTTTCGTTAGGTTTAATAGCCTTCCACTGGGATCATCATTCCAGCGAGGCATGGCAAAAGAGGCCTGTACATGGCGCAAATCCCCTATTCTTCCCTGTTCAATTTGTCTTTTTACCTCAAGCATTGCGGGGTTAAACCGCGTCCAAAAAGCCTCCATCAAAAACACTTTTTTGGCTTTCGCCAAAGCCATCATAGCCTTTACCTCTTGCGCATTGATGCCCATGGGCTTTTCGCACAATACCGCTTTTCCTGCTTCAAGAGCAGCAAGGCTTTGAGGTGCATGATCAACATGAACACTGGCGATGTAAACGACTTGTATTAAGGGATCTAGATATAGACTTTCGTACTTCCCATAAGCGGTATTGGCTTTATGCTCTTTGGCAAAAGCATCTGCCCGTTCTTGCGAAGAAGAGGCGACAGCTTGTAAAACGGCCCCTTTAACTAAGGTTAAATCTCTCGCAAATTTATGGGCGATCCGGCCCAAACCTAATATCCCCCAAGCAATTTTATCGCTCATTATACTCTTGTCTTTTATTAAATGGGAAGGTACAAAAGCCCGGGCAATCTAATTTAATTTAACGCCAATTCAATTGGGCGAACAGAAAAAATAATGTAGCTTCATAAAAAAATTGTTATCACCTATTCGACTATATTATGGGCACTACTACTGCATATCCAAAATTACTTGAACCCTTAGATTTAGGCTTTACTACCTTAAAAAACCGTGTATTAATGGGCTCAATGCACACTATGCTGGAAGACATCGATGGCGGTATTCCGCGTTTGGCCGCTTTTTATGCCCAACGCGCTAAAGGACAAGTAGGACTTATTGTTACGGGGGGAGTTGCGCCCAGTAAACAAGGTTTAGCCCTGCCCGTGGGACACCCTTTAGATAATGAGGCAGAAGCCGAAAAACACAAAGAAGTTACCAAAGCAGTCCACGATGAAGGCGGAAAAATTTGCATGCAAATCTTGCATGTAGGGCGCTATGGCTATACCCCAGAAAATGTATCTGCTAGTAATACAAAAGCACCAATTAGTCCATTTCCGGCTAGAGAATTAAACAGTGAAGAAGTCGAACAAACCATTCAAGATTATGTGCATTGTGCAAAAATGGCACAGTATGCCAACTATGATGGGGTTGAGGTGATGGGTTCTGAGGGGTATTTAATCAATCAATTTATTGCGAAAAAAACCAACCTTAGAACAGATGAATGGGGAGGGGAATATGAAAATCGCATCAAGTTTCCCATTGAAATCATTCGCCGCACCCGCGAAGCGGTAGGAGAAAACTTTATTATCATTTATCGTCTATCCATGTTAGACCTAGTAGAAGGAGGAAGCACTTGGGAAGAAGTGGTACAACTTGCTAAAGCGATTGAAGCGGCAGGTGCTACCATTATCAACACAGGAATAGGCTGGCACGAATCTAGGGTTCCGACCATTGGGACTGTTGTGCCCAAAGCAGGTTTTGCTTGGGTCACTAAAAAGATGATGGGCGAAGTTAATATTCCATTGATTACCACCAATCGTATCAATATGCCAGATGTAGCCGAAAAAGTTTTGGCCGAAGGCAATGCAGACATGGTTTCTATGGCGCGGCCTTTCCTCGCCGATCCAGATTTAGTCTTAAAATCTATCGAAGGAAGACCAGAAGAAATCAACACTTGTATCGCTTGTAATCAAGCCTGTTTAGACCACACCTTTACCATGCAAGTGTCTTCTTGTATAGTGAATCCTAGGGCCTGTCACGAAACAATTCTTGTCCATGAACCCACAACACAAGCTAAAAAAATAGCTGTAGTAGGTGCTGGGCCCGCTGGGCTTGAAGCTGCAACAGTGGCAGCAAAAAGAGGGCATCAAGTCGTTCTTTTTGAAGAAAAACAAGAGATTGGAGGCCAGTTTAATATGGCCAAAGTCATCCCAGGAAAAGAAGAATACGGGCAAACCATTCGCTATTATGACAATATGCTGAAAAAACACGGAGTGGATCTTCGTCTCAATACTAGAGCAGAAGAAGCTGATCTTCTCGCCCAGAAATTTGATGAAATCATTCTTGCCACTGGGGTAACCCCCAGAACCCTAGAGATGGAAGGAATTGATCACCCCAAAGTCCTCAATTATGTCGATGTGTTATACAAAAACAAAACCGTAGGGGACAAAGTAGCCATAGTAGGTGCAGGAGGAATAGGCTTTGATATGGCCGAATATCTCGCCCATGATATGTCCCATGAATCGGTGAGTTTAAACACCGAAAATTATATGAAAGAATGGGGTGTTGATATGTCTTATGCCAAAGGCGGTGCCTTAGCAGAAGGGCCTCAACCCCTCGCTTCTCCAAGAGAAATTTATTTGCTTAAGCGTTCTAAAGGGAAACACGGAAAGAATTTAGGAAAAACAACAGGATGGATTCACCGTTCAAGTCTAGCGATGAAAGAGGTTAAAATGCTGGCAGATGTGAGTTATGAAAAAGTCGATGACCAAGGGTTACATATCAAAGTAGGAGAAGAGCAACAAATCCTTGACGTTGATCATGTGATTATTTGTGCAGGACAAGTTTCTTTAAAAGAACTTGAAGCGGGCTTAAGTAGTGTTGGGCAAAATGTGCATCTCATAGGAGGAGCAAATATCGCCGCACAACTAGATGCTAAAATGGCTATTAAAGAAGCCAGTGAATTAGCGGCGAAGCTTTAATAAATAGGTTAACATTTTTTAAAACCGCCTTAATGGCGGTTTTTTTTATTCTTCTTCTAAATGACTAGGACGCTATTATTGAATTTCTCAACTAAGCATCTAATTAGTGGTATGAGATTTATTTAAATAATAAAAGGTTACTTGGGCATAATCATCATCATTTCCAGTACTGTTAAGATGATAGACTCCAGCTTTAAAACACATATGCTGCCCGCCTACATTAAACCTACTGTTTGCCATATTGATGACTTTCACTTCATCTAATTTGTATCGTCCTTGAGAGGCTTCCACCTGTAAGGCTTATAACTCCTTCCCGCTGTGCAGAAGTAGGATTTGAAGTTACAGTAAGGTTGGGCGCCGTTATTTGACCCAGCGGTAGGGCTAACCGTAACCCAATCTAGGGGAGTTATTTACACGCCAATCAGGGTTTGAGCTTATGTTTATAGACCGTGTTTCTTCGGTGGCAGTAAATAATGCAAAAGACGAAACAGTTAAATTTTCTGGGATTACTTCTTCTGCTGTTGGTTCGCTTGTGCTACAAGCAAAGAGCAGAACGAAAAATAAAAATGAAAAAACACGATTGATTGACTTCATAAGGAGTGATTCTTCCACACACAAAAAATTCATTAATTAAAATTGCATTTGTGGCTTAAATTCTAGGATAATGGCTTTTAGTTATTTCATCTTGAACTTCTCCCGTATGCTTGGTGCTTAGGGGTTCAAAGAGTAAAATCCATGTTTCTTCTTCTGCGCAGGGACGGTGCTCTACCCCTTTTGGAACGACAATTATTTCTCCAGGATTGATCACTTCTACACGATCGCGAAATTCCATGCGAAGTTGCCCTTTTACCACATGAAAAAGTTCGTCTTCTTCTGCGTGAGCATGCCATACAAATTCCCCTTGAACTTTTGCTAAAAGGACTTGTTGACCATTGAGTTAGGCGATAACATGGGGGCTCCACTGGGCATCAAACGCTGCATATTTTTCTAAGATATTAATGACTTTCATAAAACGATTCTTTAAGCAAAATAACAAGATAGCCTTTTTTCGTTTTTCTCCTTTTTAAGGGGATATATAAGTTGCTTGATTTATTGTATTTTTAGCAAAAAATTAAGCGTGAATCTTGCAACAATCCCTAGTAAAGAAATTATACCTGGCCTGCACGGGAAATTGGTCCATGGACAACAACTAAGTTGGGCTTTTTGGACAGTAGAAAAAGGGGCGATCGTCCCAGAACATCATCACCCACACGAACAAATGATGCATGTAGTAGAAGGAGAGTTTGTGTTTACCCTAGACGGAAAAACAAAAGTTTACACCGCCGGAGACATTGTTCCAATTCCTTCCAATGTTCCACATAGCGGAAAAGCCTTAACCCCATGCAGATTGATGGATGTTTTTAGTCCCGCTCGCGAAGATTACAAGTAATTATGAGAATAGACTTAACAGGAAAAAACGCCCTAGTAGGAGGGAGTAGTAAAGGAATTGGTAGAGCGATCGCAGAACGTTTAGCTACCTCTGGGGCTTCAGTTACTTTAATGGCAAGGAGTGAGGATTTATTGAAAACCATCATTGCTCAACTCGATACTAGCCAGGGACAGCAACACCAATACTTAGTGGTTGATTTTTCAAATTTCCCTGCTTTTTCTTCCCAGATGCAAGCGTATTTTAAAACAAACAAGATTGATATTTTGATCAACAATACTCAAGGTCCCGCAGCAGGAGGAGCAATAGAAAAAGCAATTGATGACTATCAAACAGCTTTTGATTTATTGTTTAAATGTGCGGTGCATACCACTTCGCTTGCTTTAAAACATATGCAATCTCAACAATGGGGTCGCATCGTTAATATCGCCTCTGTCTCTGTAAAAGAACCGCTTAATTATCTGGCTCTTTCAAACAGTTTACGTGCCGCTTTAGTAACTTGGGCAAAGAGTATATCCATGGATATTGCGGTAGATAATATCACCATTAATAATACTCTTACAGGCTATTTTGATACAGAACGCATTACGCAACTCAATGCACAAAAAGCCAAAAAAATGAAGGTTTCACCAAAGCAGGTTCGCGCCGCAATGGAGGCACAAGTGCCCATGCAACGTATTGGCCAACCCGAAGAATACGCTAATTTAGTCTGCTTTTTAGCCTCTGAACAAGCCAGTTATATTACTGGAACAAACATCCCCATTGATGGGGGATTACTCAAATCCTTTTAATGTCAAATGAAAAAAATCCTTTACACCTTTACAATTATTGCACTGTCCCTTGTATCCTGGAAAAGTAGTGCCCAAGAACGACAAGATAACGCCTGGAAAGCATTATTTACAGATTACAGTTTAAACAGTAGCACAACGCTTCGTTTAGAAACTCATGTGCGTACGAGACAGTTTTTTGTTGAGAATGATCAGTATTTGCTTCGCCCGTCGGTAAGTTTTAAATTGGGGAACAACACTGCTTTTGCAACAGGTTATACCCTGATCTCTAGTAATACTCCACAGCATCGCACTATAGAAAATAACCTTTGGCAGCAGTTTAACTTTTCATTGCCGATTAATCGTTCGAACTACTTTGGTTGGATTCGACTTGAACAACGCTGGCAATCAAAAAACAATGAGAGCAGCTATGGTGCACGCATTCGTTTCCGTACAGGATTTCAATTTCCTTTAACCAATGGCGAAAAAGCTTTTTCCCCAAAACTCGTTGTGTTTAATGAAGTGTTTATGCATATCAAAGATAATTTCCCTTATCAATTTAATCAAAACTGGACCTTCTTTGGCTTTCAGCACTCCATCACAAAGAAAATGCGTCTATTAACCGGATTTCAACGCAATACAATTGCAAAAGGAAGTGACTATTTACATAAAAACATTTGGTCCACCCTTTTATTCTATAAAATATAAGTAAGCCTTATGACAGAAGCCATCATTGCGCAAGTAGGTCAATTACTCGAGCAACATTTAAAAAACAGCAAGGCTAAAAAAACTCCTGCATTAAATCAACAAGCGCCAGAAATCATTGCGCAAGAGCTGCTTTTAAAAGAACGTATAAAAGAGGGCTTTCAAGGGCAGGACGATTTACTCGCTTTTGTCAAAACTTATTTAACCCACACCAATCATTTAAGCCACCCTCATTATATGGGACATCAAGTGGCGGTTCCACATGACTTATCGGGGATTCCAGAATTGATTCACGGAACAATCAACAACCCCAGTTCACTTTATGAAATGGGACCTGCGGGGGGGACTTGCGAGGGTTTTATGATCAACTGGATGCTTGAAAAAATAGGCTGGTTAGAAGGGCGTGATGACTATGACTTTCACTTTACACCAGGAAAAGCAAGCGGAGTATTGACCCACGGGGGATCTGTTGCGAATTTAACAGCGCTTGCTGCCGCAAGAGCGGCGATTGCACCAGATGCATGGACAGATGGAAATCCAAATGATTTAGTGGTCATTGGCGCAGCCTCTGCACATTATTCCATCGCGCGTGCGCTTTCGATTTTAGGATTGGGAAAAAAAGCATTTTATCCGGTGGCGGTTGATGAAAACGAAGTCTTATTAATGGAAGACTTACCACGTGTCTATGCAAAAGCCATGGCCGATGGAAAACGAGTGATGTGCGTCGTGGCCAATGCCTGCGCAACATCAACAGGACTTTTTGATCCTATTGATGCCATGGGAGATTTTTGTCAAGAGAACAATTTGTGGTTCCATGTCGATGGCGCCCATGGAGCGGCTGCCCTTGCAGGACCACAGAGTAAACAATATGTCAAAGGGATTGAAAAGGCGCGTTCTTTGATTTGGGATGCCCATAAAATGATGCGTGTTCCCGCGCTTTGTACTGCAGTATTGTTTAGAGACTTTAAAGATCAAGCGGCGGCTTTTCAGCAAAAAGGCTCTTATGTTTTTCACGATACCGAAGTGGTTGGAATGGACTCCATGCCTTATACAATTGAGTGCACTAAATCGGCTTTAGGGACGAAATTATTTTGGACCTTTGCTTTAGAAGGCGAAGCCAAAATTGGGGAATTCATCGATCAAAGTTTTCAATTAGCCAAAGACTTCCACGCCCTTTTAAATGAAGAAGAGGATTTTACAACCCCTTATTTTCCTCAAAGTAATATACTGTGTTTTCGTTATGAAAAGTTTAGTTGTGAAGATGACTTTCAAAAGCTATTGCGCTACACCATTATCAATGAAAAGCGATTTTATTTGACATCTTGTGAGATGAATGGGCAGCGGTATTTACGCGTTGTATTACTCAATCCAAAAACAACAATTGAACACCTTAAATATTTAGTTGAAGAAATTAAAAAAACCGCACTGTTTTTAAACTAGATAGTGCCACAAAAAATCTAAAACTCAATGGACTACCCTTCTGGAAAATTATTGGGCTCTCGTTGAGTAAAAAGTACTGTTTATCATATTTATTCCTCCATTACACTTTTTATAAATCCCCAAAAGCGCACTCAAATGAGAAAAGGAAAATCAAGCCTAAATAACTTCAGTTATGCTACTTGTTTTGTGATTGAATGAAATGGTCTCCCCAACTTTTTTTGTCCAAGGAGTAACTTGCCAATCGGGCTTTGAGCAGAAATACAATAATAAGTTGTTTTATCGATCTCAAGTGCTGGGATAGAGACAGCAATATAATAGCTCAATTGATCTGTTTTAACCACAGATCCTATAGTAATTGTTTTTGTTGATACATGGTTTTCTAAAGGGAGTAGTAGTTTGAGCTTCCTTTCGGTTTCTTTAAGTTGTTCGCCTAGTTTTTCTCTTTCTAGCTGTAGCATTGCGCGACCAGTTTCGTGTTTATCGCCGGCGCTACTTTTACTTTCCGATGCAAGGGCAACTAAAAGGTCTGATTTCCTTTGATCGAACAAACCTAAGCTGTTGTTGAGGTGGTCAGCGCAATGTTGGAATAGGGTCTTTTTTAGCATAAAGGATGACTTTGTAGCCGCTGAATGCGTTGCCAGACATTTGCTTCGCTTTGATCGACCAGCCATTTTTCATAGGCGTGTAAATCAAAGAGGAGATTAGGACAAGTTTTGATTAATTCGAGGCCTTTGGCCAAAAGAGCCGCCTCAGACTGCCCTTGCTTATTTCTAGGGACCAGAATGATATTGTCAAAGCAGCTATTATGTAAGTTATCGACCATGTCTTCCATGCTTGTTAACCAAAGGGAAATAGGCTGTCTTATATTTCCAATAAACTCTCTTACGAGCTCAATATTCCACTGATTCATAAAGGCTACATTACCTAAACCATAGGTTTGCAAAGCATTTACTCCTTTGTAAAACACTGGTTGATTTTCTTTAAAAACCTGCTCACCTTCTACCCTATAAAACAGTGCATTATCGCTTAATTCTGGCAAATATTTTTGTACACTACAAGACTGTAATACAAGTATTAGAAGACAAAAATTGAAGTAAAATATTAACTTAACAATACGATTGAAAAAAATGTGTTTCATCAAGGGGTTATTGTTTGGATAGCACGACCTAATTTCTCACAACCAAAGCGAATAACGTCTGTTGTGGAACAAGCCGTTTCAGCTTCAATTTTTTTTATCATTTCAAGAGCTTCGACTTCACTAAGGGCAGCGGTGTTTAATGCTATGCCCACCACCTTTGCATGTGGATAGGTACCACAAACATTCACCAAGGCTTCATTTAGCGCAATAAAGTCTTTTAAGGGAGGAATTTTAATGTTTTCTGGGAATTTCAAATGGGTCTTTTCTGCCCTGTGGCACAAGATCAAGTGAGTGGGGCAACTCCCGCGTATCAAGGGTAAAGTGGCGGTACTACCTGGATGTAAAAGGGAGCCTTGTCCCTCGATCAAGATCCATTCTTTTTCGGTTTGAGTTAAAACGGCTTGCTCAACCGCTCCACAGGCTAAATCGACCTTATAGGCATCTAGCGGGATGCCACTACCGGTGAGGGTAATCCCAATTTGGCCAGTGGCCACAAAACCAGCATTAATCTTCTCTTTTTGTGCCCATTCATGTAATTCTAGGGCAGCGGTCATCTTACCTGCAGCCATATCTGTCCCGATAAAAAGGATGCGTTTGCTGGGCAAAGAAGCGGCTTTAGCCGTGGCGATGGGAGGAGTTGATTGGGGGACACGCACATCCCAAATCCATTGGTTTTTCCCTTGGCATAATCCCTGAAATCTTTCATTGAGTAAGTCATGCAGCCCGTTGACGATAGACATGCCTGCTTGAACGGCAGCTTCGATTAGCAGCAACCAGTCTTGTGGGATTCTTCCGCCCGAAGGGGAAATCCCTAAGACCAAAACATTCGCTCCTAAGCGGCGACTTTCTTCAATTTGCGCTACAATTGGCGCCTGACGGGGAATCCCAGTTATTTCTTCTAAGTTTTGCCCAGCGAAATAGGTGTCGACAACGGCAACAATTTCGTTTTTCGCATAGCGTAAAACGCCAAAGCCCATTTTTCCATAATCGCTTTGTAGGTGCCCTTCCATAAAGAGGGCGATTTTATCAGATGGCAGTAACATTTGTTTCTTTTTTTAGGCTCGCCCCGTGTCCTATATTGTCTGTCGGGAGAGTAATTCCATTGATTAAAGGGGCACCTTCTGCAGGGTCTGGTGCCAGATTGTAATGGGAGTCGAGATCGACATGGTCTAAAACACCCGAAAGGGCAGCAGCAGCTGCGATGGAGATAGAAGATTCACTCATACATCCCACCATGGTTTTTAACCCAAAGGCTTTTGCAGTTGCAATAATTCTTAGTCCTTCGGTGATTCCGCCGCACTTCATTAATTTAAAATTCACCCCATGAACGGCATGCGCCCAGTCCGGAATATTTTCGGCAAAGCGACAAGATTCATCTACATAGATCGGTAATACCGATGCTTTATACAAATCGGGGAGTTCTGCTTCATTGCCTTCTTTTAAGGGTTGTTCGATATAGCTAACGCCTCTATCTGCGAGCCACTGACTCATGTGTATGGCCGTAGGCAAGTCCCATCCACCATTAGCATCCACCCTCACTTTTATGTTAAAGTTGGCACAGCTTTTAACCACTTGCTCAAACATGGCTTTATCTGCCTCGATCCCCTCTGGTGCACCTAATTTAATTTTTAGGGATTGGACTGTTGTTCCGTCGAGTAGTAAGGGGACCCGTTCTTTGACCACTTCTGGCGGATTAATCCCTATAGTAACTGATGTAGGTTGGGAGGGTTTTGGAAAACCCAAAAGCTGATAAAGCGGTAGTTGTGCTTTTTTTGCAGTCCAGTCCCATAATGCGATATCCAAACCAGCATAAGCACAGGGAGGTATCTTAAGGGCCCTGGCCCGTTGTTCAATGGCATAAATGCTCAAGTCTTCTATGCCGCTAGCGACAAGTCGTTGAAGCGCTTCAATTACCCTTTCTGGGCTATCTGCATTTTCGTTTTTGCCTGGAGCGGCTTCTCCCCAGCCTGTGATTCCATCTTTTTCAACCGAGATAAAAACATTGTAAGAATTCCCTTTAACCCCCCTACTGATTTTAAGCGGGAAACGTTTTTTAAGCAGGATTTTATAGTATTGAATTTTCATCTAATTAAAAGGGATCATTTGTGTTTTTCAAACCACGCGATGGTGTGGGCAACCTTAGTCATTAAGTTACTGGGGCGTCTAGCAATCCCGTGACTCGCCTCAGGAATTTCAACTAAAGCGGTGGGGATTTTACGCAATTTTAATGCGTGGTACAATTGTTTTGCTTCACTGGGCGGGGTGCGCAAGTCGTTCATTCCTACCATAACTAGGGTCGGTGTTTCTACCTCTCCTACAAGAGAGATGGGCGAAAACTTCCAGTAATTCATGGGGTTTTCCCAGACTTGACCAGGGTAACGAGTATTGGCATAGCCATAATAATTATCTGCTACTAAGAGTTTTGAGATCCAGTTCATCACTGGTTTAACGACCACAGCGGCTTCAAAGCGCTTGTTTTTTCCGATCATCCATGCCGACATGATTCCACCTGCGCTTCCACCGGTGACATATAATTGATCTTCGTGGGCAATGCCTTTTGCGATACAAGCATCTACCCCATCCATTACATCGTTGTAATCTTCTCCGGGATAATTGTTGAGCAAAAGGTTGGCAAATTCTTCTCCATAGCTAGTGCTTCCTCTAGGGTTAGGGTAAAAAACAATATAGCCAGCAGAGGCATACAATTGCATCTCAATCGAGAAACGATCGCCATAATTTAATATAGGCCCTCCGTGATTTTCTACCATAAAGGGATATTTTTTGTTGGGATCATATTGTGGTGGGTAAACAATCCAGCCTTGAATTTTTCTCCCATCAACACTAGAGTTGTACCAAATCTCTTCTACATTACCAGGTTTTTTGTGTGTAAAGAGGGCTTGATTTAATTGGGTTAAACGTTTCCAGTTTTTCCCATTGCTATCTAGAATGGCGATGTCTGATGGATGACTGGGTCGTGAAAAATTATAGGCAACCCTTCCGTTTTTAGAAAGACTATAGCTCCCGCTTCCATAGGGTCTACCTAGGGTAGTCCCTCCGCGATTATCGGCTATTTTAGTAAGCTTTCCTTGCAGATCGATCCGACCAATTTTTCCATTCCCATGCTCATCATAGCTAAAGTAAAGTTGTTTTCCATTGTGATCCCATTGAATGTTGGAAACACTTGCATCGAGGCTTGAACTTAGCACACGTTTATTTGTTCCATCTGTATTCATTAAATACAAGAGGGTATTTTGATAGGCTTCTTTTTTATCGTCAAAGCCTATATAGGCCAGGGTTTTTCCGTCAGGCGAAAGGCTAGGGGAACGATCTGGACCCTCTCGATCGGTAAGGGCTTGAATAGTTCCGTTGTCGATGGAAACACGGTAGATTTCACTGTTTCTAAAGTCGTATTCCCAGTTAGCATTTCGATTGGCAGAAAAGTACAAACTGCGGTTGTCTTTTGACCAGCTTATTTTTCCTCGGTGGTGAAAATCTCCCGAAGTGACTTGGCGTACTGCTCCTCCATTAGCTGGCATTACAAACAGGTGATTAAAGCCAGGGTCGAGGTAGCCGCGACCATCTGCTTCGTGCTTGAGACGATCTGTAATGCGAGGTTTTTTAGCCCATTTGGCGCCTTTGGGCGCTTGTGGGATTTTTGCAATAACCGGGGGAGGCGAAGGGACAAACATGCTAAAGGCCAATTGTTTTCCATCGGGAGACCAGGTTAAAGAAGAAGGAGACTTTGGCAATTGTGTGATGCGAGCAAAGTTGCCGCTGTTGACCCAGTAGAGGTATATTTCGACCCCATTTTTTCCTGCACTGACAAAGGCGATCTGATCCCCTTTTGGCGACCATCTGGGACTAGATTCATTTTGATCTCGGGTAGTGAGTTTTTGATCGTTACTGCCATCTGCATTCATGATCCAGAGGGAGCCTACACTTCGATCTTCCATAATATCAAAGCCCATTTTTTGATAAACGATTTTTTTTCCTTCTGGAGACAGTTGAATCTCATTAGCATATTGCAGCGAGAAAATGTCTTCCATGTCAAATTTTGCTTGACTAAAACAAAGTAAACTACTGAATGTCAGTAAACAGAAAGATGAACGATACAAGAAGGAAGGGATCATAAGCGAAACTTTTTGATTATTTTCTTTAACAAGATACTATAAATCACACTCATTTTAAATGCTACGAGAGCATCCCTTTTTGTGATAAAAGGAGGCCGATTTGATATTCCACTCACAATAAGACATGTTTGTAAGGATAATCCCAATCTATGTACAAGCTTAAATCTCCTATTTATTTTCTTTTAGCCTTTTCGATTTCTTTCAATTTGATTGCGCAAAGCAATAATCTGGGGAAGAAAATTTCGCAAAAACAATCAAAAACGCTACAAATGAAAAATTACTCCATGAAGACGCATGGGATAATGACCCTGGATTTAATTTTGAGCAAAAGGTCGATTTTATCATCTTTACCCTAGAAGTAAAAGTATCCAAAGGGGAAATGGTGATTATCTTAAACGGAACCGAATACAAGGTCTATAAAGGGATTCATATGGAACGCTGAGGGATCTCTGAAAATTATTTTAAAGCGGGGAACTATTTTCAATCAAGGGACAAAGGATCATTTTTTAAAGTGCGTTTTTATCAATTAGAGGTCAAACATTAGAAAAGTCATTTACATTCAAGGTTAACTACAAAACATAATGTTTAATAAAACACTATATTTGTTAAACAAGCAATGTTATGATGTCAAAATTTTCTCGATTACTACTGTTATTAAGTCTTCCTTTATTATTGTCTAATGCTGACACAGCGCAGCAAGACTTTCAAGGGAAAGCATTTTATTTTTCAAAGTCTACAATAGATTTTGGAAGCTGGGGAGCTCGTATGAGTGAAGCTCAGAAAAAGCAAATGAAAGCGCGATTAAAAAACAGGCTAGAAAAGACTTATGTATTGAGTTTTGATACAACATCATCTTTATTTATCGAAGAGGAAAAAGTAGACGCTATCTCTGGCGCGACAGACTCTTGGGGGAGCAATTTTGCCCGCGGCAAGCAGTATAAAAATCTTACTGAAAACCAATTAGTTCAAGCCCAAGAGTTCTATGGGAAGCGTTTTTTAGTCAAAGATGAATTGCAAGCCATTGAATGGAAAATGGGGACAGAGGCTAAACAAATAGGTGCTTATACCTGTTTTAAGGCAACGGCGGTGTTACCCTCGACAGAATTATCTTGGTACAATTTTAACTGGAGTGATTTAAGAAGTAGCAATGCTTCTTCAACTGCAGAAGAAGAAATAAAGCTCACCTCAATTGAAGCTTGGTATACCTTACAGATTCCCGTAAAACACGGCCCAGCAGAATTCTGGGGTCTCCCGGGTTTGATTTTAGAGGTAAGCGCAGGAGATACTACCATACTGTGTTCAGAAATTGTGATGAATCCTAAAGAGCGCAAAGAAATCGTTGCACCAGATAAAGGGAAAGTCATCAATAAGGAAGATTATCGTGCCACCATAGTAGGTAAAATGATGGAAATGCGCAATAACCGCGGCAGAAGAAGAAGAGGATAATCATCACACTAGAACAGCTAATCTAACTGTATGAAAACACGCCTTTTCTTCCTTTTTATTGCGTTAGCTTTTTTTGCACAAGCGCAACAAATCAAATTTTCTGGAATCGTTCAGGATAGTTTAGCGAAACCCCTAGAAGCAGCTAGTCTAGTCGCCATCAATAAAGCATCGAACGCTTTAGACGCTTATGCTTTAACAGATGAAAAAGGAGCATTTTCTTTAAAACTGAAAACCAATACAGCCTATAAAATCCAAGTGAGTGCGCTGGGCTTACAAACCATAAATGACAGTCTCAATACAGCGCAAAGCGACTTGAGTCGAGACTATGAACTGCGTGCAGATATTGTCTTAGATGAGGTGGTGGTTAAAATGCCTGTCTTGATTCGAGGGGACACCCTAATTTATGATGCAGATTCTTTTAAAAATGGTTCAGAAAGAAAACTTGAAGACATAATCGATAAACTTCCCGGGGTAGAAATTAATGATACTGGTCAGATTGAAGTAGAAGGAAAAGTGGTCAATAAATTAATGGTCAACGGAAAAGATTTTTTCGATGGTGACACTAAAATAGCGACAAAAAACATCCCTTCGAGTACAGTAGATAAAATTCAAGTCCTTAAAAACTATGGGGAAGTAGGCCAACTACGCGGAGTAGGAAACAATCAAGACAATGTAGCCATCAACATTAAACTCAAAAAAGGGAAAGAAAGTTTTTGGTTTGGGAATGTGACTACTGGGGCAGGAGATTCCCCCTCAGAAGAATTGTACCTAGTTCAACCCAAACTTTTTTATTACAGTCCGAAATACAGTATCAACTTTATTGGGGACATAAACAACATTGGCGAGGTGGCCTTATCAAGGCGAGATATTCGCGGTTTTGGAGGGGGCTTTAGGTCTCCAAGTAGACAAAGCGGAACCAGCATTAATTTAGGCGATAACAGTCTCAACTTTTTGACCAATCAAAGCAATGCTCAGCGAATAGAAAATAAGTTAGCCACAGCAAACTTTAGCTATTCTCCAAATGAGAAATTAGACCTTACAGGTTTTCTTATCTTTAATTATAGCATCATAGATGCCAAAGAAAATAGCTTTATTCAATACACAGATTCTCGTTTACAAATCCCAGATGAAGCCACCGAAGAAACTAGCGAGGAACGCTCTAATCAAGCTTTATTAAAATTAAGCGCTTCTTATAAACCCAATTTTAACAATCAATTAGATTATGATATTCTTGTAAGGGCATCAAATGACAGTCAACAACAAAATGTCTTGTCTTCGGTGATAGGAAGAACGGCACAGCTAGAAGAAGTCACTCCTTTTTCAATTAATCAAAACTTAAACTATTACTTTACCCTTGATGAGGATAATATCTTTGCTTTTGAAGCGCAGCATTTGCTTAAAAACGAAGATCCCTTCTATAATGCTACTCTAGTGAATGACCCAAACGGGAATGATGCCTTTGATACTACTGCAAATGCCTTGGGTCTTGATACGAGCTTGAACGCTTATGATTTAGGACAAAACCGAAAGATTTATTCCAATCAATTAGATGCGAAGCTCGATTACTACCATATTATCTCACCAAAGAGTAACCTTAATCTTACTCTTGGGACAATATTATCTCATCAAAATTTTGATTCCACTATTTTTCAGTTTTTAAGTGATGGAGGAACAAGGCAATTGACACCAAGTTTTAACAATGGATTAGCGTCAAATGATGTAGCATACAATTTTAGCGATCTTTATCTGGGGGCACATCTTCGCTTTAGAACGGGGAAGTTTACCTTTACTCCAGGCTTCTCAATCCATGCTTATGGGAACAAAAATAGGCAGAACAACACTTTGGTCGAAGACCATTTTATTCGTTTTCTCCCCGATTTTGAAACTCGTATTCAAATCAAAAAAGGAGAATCTCTTACCTTGAATTACCGCATGCAAAACCAGTTTACAGATGTGACCCGTCTTGCACAAGGTCTAGTCTTGAACAATTATAACAGCATACAATACGGGGAACCAGATTTACAAAATGCTTTATCCCATAACATTAGTTTGTTGTACAGTAGTTTTAACTTGTTTAATTACACCAATGTTTTTGCACGAGTGGCCTATACCAGTAATATCGATCAAATAAGAGGGTTAACCAATTTTGAGAGTATTATTCGAACCAGTACGTTTTTTAACTCTAATTTTGCCGACGAAAACTTAAATGCCTTTGGGCGCATACAGCGCACTTTTGGAAAGATTCGCGCCAGTTTAAACGCCTCTTTTAATTACAGTAAAATCAATCAGTTTATACAAGGAACACCTTCCTTAAACGAAGGCTTTACACAAACCTTGACTCCGGGAATTCGCACTAACTTTAAGGTTGCACCTAATGTGAGTTTACGTTATCGTTATAGTGTGATCAACAATGATCAAGGGAGTCGTTCGACTAAATTTATCGTGCAATCTCCCTCGATCGAATTTGACGCTTATATCTGGGAAAAAGTCACCCTAGTCTCAAATTATAGCTATACCCGTCAAGATCTAGGGACCCAAGTACAATCTTTTCAAAACTGGGATGCGGGGCTTTCTTACCGCAAGGATAAAGATGCCAAATGGGAGTTTGAATTAAAAGCTTCTAATATTTTAAATATCGACGCACAAGTGCGTAATAGCGCAAATAACTTATCGGTATTTAACGCCCAAACCTTTATTCAACCGCGCTTTATTACCCTTAGAGGGGTGTATAATTTATAAGGATTTCCATAAGTGTCTTCTACCGGTGCTATAAAGCCGCTACTATTTCTTCTTTAATTGACGCAGTATTTATAGCAATTTTTACAGCGTCATTATTTACAACATAGAGATAACAAGGTTAATTTCGTTTGTACCATAAATGATCTTGTAGTATATTCCTTAACCGCTTCTATCCCAGTAGCTAAAAAGTTGACTGCAACGGCATTTTTTCTTTACATTTATAAAAGATCGGTCATATGTTTAAAAAACACCTTTATCTTTTTTTTCTATTGTTGCTTTATGGTTGTCCAAAAGCAGAAGAAGACTGTCACGCTAATTCTTCTCAAGATCCAACACAAGTCTGTATCGAGCTATACGAGCCTGTGTGTGGCTGTAATAATATCACCTATTCAAATGCCTGTATTGCAGAAAGCTGGGGCGTCGTCCAGTTTTCACAAGGGGCATGTACCAACTAAATTTAATTATTTTGAAAACACTATTATCTCTTTTAACCCTCTTGCTATCCTTTTCACTTTTAGCACAATTTCAACAAGAAGAAATTCGTTTTGAAAGCGCCAATCCTTTTTCGCTAAGCGATGTAATTGTGCATCTAGACGAATTAGAAACACAATCGGTTTATGGGCAATTGACCCTTCCTGTTGACAGTCTCAATCCACAAAAAAAGTATCCTTTAATTATTGGGGTGGCGGGAAGTTTAGGTTGGCGCCAGCACCATAAAGATTATATGAAAATGTATCAAGAAAAGGGTTTTGCCACTTTTGAACTCAATAGTTTTAAGAGTCGAGGAATTACTTCAACAGTGGGTTCACAAGATCAAGTTACCATTGCAGGGATTATTTTAGACGCCTATCGTGCGCTCGAAAAACTAGCCCAGCATCCTAATATTGATTCTGAAAAAGTTTCCATCACAGGCTGGAGTTTAGGCGGGGGAGTCGCCCTTTTTTCAGCCTGGTTACCCATTAAAAACGCAATTACTACAGAATATGCTTTTGCATCTCATTTGGCCTTTTATCCTCCTTGTTTTATCAATCCCGAGAACCTTGATTTTTCGCAAGCGCCGATTCATATTTTAATTGGGGAAGCAGATAATTGGACCCCAGCAAGTCCATGTAAAGATCTTGTCAATACTTTAGCGGGAAAAGCAAATATTGATATTAGCATTTATCCAGAGGCACATCACGGCTTTGATAGTGAAGCACCAGTGGTGCGGAATGAAAAAGCGTATAGCTTTAAAGATTGCCTTTTTGATTTAACCGCAAAGGGAGACATTTTAATGAATTATTTAAAGCTCCCCATGGATAGTCCGTTGATGCAAAAACTAGGCTTTTTATTTTGTGTTGAGCGTGGTGTAAATATTGGTGGAAACCCTGCCGCTAGAGCGTTGTCTATGCCTTTTTCTGCCGCCTTTATGGAAAAAACTTTAATGCAATAGTAATAGTCTATGCAACAAGACATCTCTTCCTTAAGATGGGTGATTATTGCACCAGAAGCAGAGGTAATTAAATGGACCGCAGCTTTTCAAAAAGAAGCACCAGGGATTCTACTTGAAGTTGGCCCAGAGGTCACTGACCCAGCAACGGTTGATATCCTTTTATTATGGAAGAATCCTAAAGGAAGTCTAGCCCCTTTTAAAAACATAAAGTTATATTATTCGCTTGGGGCAGGAGTCGATCATTTAATGAAAGATCAAGACCTGCTTCCAGACGTGCCTATCTGTCGTATTGTAGACCCATTACTTTCTTTCTCTATGAGCAACTATATTCTTTTTGCGGTATTGTATTTCCAGCGCAAATGGGATAAGTTTTTAAAGGATCGAAAGAATAAAATATGGGATCACGACGGTATATCAGAAGAAAATATCAGGATAGGGATTTTAGGTTTAGGGACCTTAGGGACAGATGCGGCAATCAAATTGCATCAATTGGGGTTTGAGGTAATCGGTTATAGTCCTTCACCAAAGCAAATCGATGGGATCTCCACTTTTTCCGAAGGCGAGTTAGCTAACTTTCTTGCCCAATGCAATGTGTTGGTCTGCACAGTTCCTTCTACTCCCCAGACCCGAGGCTTATTGTCAAAACCGCTCTTTGATCAATTGACTCAACCTACTTATTTAATCAATGTTGCAAGAGGGGCAGTACAAGTAGAAAAAGATATTTTGGAAGCACTCGAGCACAATGTTTTGTCAGGAGCTTTTCTCGATGTTTTTGAAAGTGAACCTTTGCCGAAAGAACATCCTTTTTGGACACATCCTAAAGTTCAAACGACCCCACATATTGCCAGTATTACCAATCCTGAAGCGGGGGTAGCACAAATTCTCAATAACGCTTTTGCGGTTAAGCACGAGAATAATTTAGTGCATACGGTCGACCCTAAAAAAGGATATTAGACTGTCTTTCGACCTAAAGATAACTTTCAATTAACAATTGATATTTTATTTTCGTACATTAGTATCAATCATAATCTAATTCAAAATGAAAAAAACTATGTTATTTATGGTGGCAATTCTATTTGCTACTTCAGCGATTGCTCAGGTAGCCATGAGTAGAATCCTTACCATCAAAGAAGGAAATCAAGCCAAGTTCATGGAACTTGCTGCCGAAAAAACACAAAAATTCAACAGTAAAAAGGGACAACCCGCTTATTACACTTTCTCAATTGAGACGGGACCAGATGCTGGAAAATTATGGCGTGTTCAAGTAGCTCAAGAAATGGCCAATTTTGACACCGTTGATACAGAAGGAAATCAATATTGGATGAACACTGTTGGGGGTATGCATACTAGCGCAAATACACAACATTGGTGGTATAATGAAGATATGTCTTATGTATCTAATCCTCAAGATGTAAATCTTTTATCAAGAATGATTTTTTACACCATTAAAGCAAATGGGGGAGAAGATTTCTGGCGCTTTAGAGAGCGAGTGGCTAAGACCATGAAAGCAGCCGACTTACCTTTTGAGATGAATGTGTGGAATTGTGGATCGGGTTGTAACGGTAATGTAGTCTTAGTTTCTTTTTCGCATAAAGGATACGGAGACCAATTCAAAAAGAACACAGAGGATTTTCCAAAAATGGTTGAAAAGTACAATGAACTTTATGGAGAGGGTGCCTATAAAGAAGATAATATAGCACTTGATGGTGCGCTAGAAATGCTTTGGGGAAGAAGAATTATTCACATGAAGTTCTTGCCAGACTTGAGTTCACCTCCTAATATGAATAATTAATTGTTAAAAAAACCCTCCTTATTAGGAGGGTTTTTATTTTTTGAATAGGTCGATTATCCGTTAAGATTGAGCAAGTGATTAGTGCATCTTTTTGCGTCTATAGAAGAATTTTATTGAGGGATACGACCATTAGGCATTATAGCGTCTGTTAAGAGGCTTTTTCGAGGTTTTCTATAATCACATTGGCGCCTTTTAAATTAGTACCGCTAAAGTTCCCATGACTAAAGTCTGCAAACATCATATTAGCTTTACAAAAGCTTGCACTACTGCAGTTGGCTTTTGACAAAATAGCAAAGCTGATAGTTGAACGGTAAAGCGTTACTCCAGTACAATCTACTTCACTTAAATTGATGTTGTTGAGGTTGGTATAATAAAGTTCGGCATTGACTAGCTGAGCTTTATTTAGATTTGCTCTTGAAATATTAACGCCATTCATTTCAATCCTATTGAGTTTAGCACCAGCGAGATTGATTTCTTCTTGAGAGACTTCTTCATCACAAAGGTCTTCAAGGGCAATGATAAGGGCTTGACTATTTTCGATGCCTTTGAGCATCATGTCTACTACAGCGCCATGGGTGACAACTCAGGCCTTTTCAACCTCTGCTGTCCACTCATCGTCTATGTATTTTGCTAAGGGGTGAATCAATGCACTGCCCACTAAAAGATAGTGTTTTTCAATCGCGCCATAGCCTTTGTATTTTTCGCCTAGCGGACCTAAAACAGATTTTAACATTTCGGGATTGCGAATATTTTCTACCAGCTCGATTCCTAAGAGATCAATATCATAATTAACTATAGTAAGGCTAAGTGTAAAATTTATATCTAGTCAATTTGTTTATAAAAACAGACAAATAAGGAAGAAGGCTGTTTTGTTTAAGCATAAAAAAGGGTGGAAATTAGTGTTGGTCTTTTATAAAATTCTTATCTTATGGAGACTAAATTTGAGTTATGCTAGAGTCAAAGATTATTGTCGTTATCCTTTTTGTTTTAATTACACTCTATGGTATTGTCAAAAAGAACCGGGTGTTTTTTAATATGGGATACTTCTTGTATGGTATATCTGTCTTTGTGGCCGAGTTAAACGAATATTTAGATGTTCAAAGTTTTTCTCACCTGCTGTTTGCCATATTATTTTTACTACAAGCTATTTTATCTATCCCTAATAAAATTCCTTATAATGGAAGTACATTAGCAAAGTCTGCGGCGGTAAAAATTTACAGCTGTCTTTCTATTATAAATCTGGTCGGAATCTTAGTTCCGTATACTTCTCCGGCGCCAGAAATCACCTACTATTTGCATGCAGCAATGGCGATTTTTCCCATGGTGGCGGTCCTTATGATTTTAACCAATAAAATTCCTTTGAGTAAGGAAGGGTAAGGTTACTTAATTTAAAATCTATCATTATGAAATTTCTAGAAAAATACTACCCTTTAATTTTAGCCTTTTTAAGTTTTCTATATTCTGTTTTTTTATGGTTTACAGGAAACGAGTTAGAGGGTATTTATGTTGGCCTTTGGCCAGTAACAATACTTGCATTTGCGATTGCATTTAGACAACGAAGAAGTAAATAAAATTAACTATTATGCAGAATAAAGGAATGTTTATCATTGGAAGCATAGTATTTATTATTTATGTTTTCTTTTATTTTAAAATTATCCTAAGACAAAAATTCTTTGAGAAAAAAGATAAAGATGTCTAAGCTAATGGCACTTTCTCTCTTTTTAATTCTGCACTAATAAACTTTAAGCTATGAGTAATCAGCAAATGTTTTTAATTGGTTCAATCGTGTTTTTCACATATCTATTTTTTTATATGCGAATTGTCATTAGAGATTTTGGAAAAAACAATAAAACTGAAAACAACTTTGTAGATTCAAACGACTTTGACGGCATTGGAAATCAAGGTAGAATCCCAGATAAAAACCCAAAAAACAGGGCCATCTAAATCATCGGCATTTCCTCTTTAGTTTTTTAGGCAAATCGAATCATCTTTTTTAGAAGTACAACTACAAATGGTTTAGAGAACTAATATTAGGAGGTTGTTTTCAAAACTCAAATAAAAAGTTACTAAACTTTATTATAGGGTAAACTAACTTAAATAGATTGGTTTACAGATTCGCCTTATTCTAAATTGTCAATAAATGCACTGCATTTAGTCAAATCTTTATGGTTTACTCTACTACATTTATACTTCAACCTTAAATTAAGGCGATAACTACTACATAATAGATAAATAAAATTTTATGTTTGACACATGTCAAGTCGTTTATTACATATTAAATTAATTGAAAGCGTTAAAACAGTTTATGTTAACGGTAAAAGATATAGTCAATCGGAATTTAAAAAAGCACGACAATTAGAACAAAGACGTTCTAAAAATGGTCGCTTTGTAAATTCCAAATAAGTTGTGATTTTAGCGCTTCAATTAATTATTTCTAAAATTTTGTCTCTTCTAAACCTATTGTTTTTATAGTTATTCTATTTAGCATCAATTATTGATTAATAAAGCAGTTCACTTGACGTTTTTATAATTCATTATTTTCGTGCACTACCTTTTTATAAGGAAGTAAATATTGGACAAGTTAAAACAGACCAACATTTGTTAGCTAACCTCTTTGTGTTATATTTCTAAATCAAAAAACTAATTCTCCTTTCATCTGTTTTTCTTGTATGCTTTATACCCTTTGTAAAACAACCAAATGAAAAAAATGCTACAGAACCCAAAAAGTCCCACCCCCAAGCAGATATTTTTAAATTATAATAATTAGCTATTTGTTTTTAATAGTAGCTTACCTAAAAGAAGTATGTTTCCAATCCCTAAGAAAATAACACCAAAACTTGTAATTTCATCTTGTGTGAAATACGCATAAAGGATATAACCTAAGCCAATTTGAGCAAGTAAAGCACCCCCAATTATTTCCAATAAAAACTTTTATAAGAATTAGTTTATAGTTTAACCTAAATCACAAAATAATGCCAAAACCCAAAGGAAGCCAAAACAAAAACCTATTCGTCAATAGACAACTCTCGTTGCATTCCCTTGTAGCTTACTAAACAAACTCTCCACCTAGTCAAGACTGTACTGGTTTACCCACTCACCACCCTTACGGTTTTAGATGCTACCCTCTACTTTGACCTCTGGGGTTAGGCTTCATCAGGGAAAACTTCTCGTCACGTTTGCAATCCATTTTATATATAATAAAATTGTATAAAAATTGTTAAATAGAGCTTTACAAAGGGAGTAAATCGATAAAGTACCTGATTTATTGGCCGAAACGTTTTTTTAAAGTATCCTAAAAACACAGTCTGAATAACACAATTATGATAAAAAATGCGATTATTTTTTATTATTTGTTAAAAAAATCTTAAATTAAAATTAATATTAACTAATACTGTAAATTATGGATATTAAAAAGAAGCCCTTAATTCTATTTAAAAAGACTTCATGTGCCTGGTTTTCTTATGTCAAGAATGTCCTGAGCGTGGTTGTCTGTTTATTTTTATCGATTACATCGGCATATGCGATTAATAGTCCATATGCTGTTACTGAAACAGTATCCCTTGAAAGTTTAGAGGGAGATGATTCTGTTCAGTTAACCCTTAAAGGAGTTATTTTAGATGAGATGGGTACTCCACTTCCAGGAGCATCCGTATTTGAGAAGGGAACATCAAATGGAGTAAATTCAGATTTTGAAGGTTCATTTACTCTCAGTGTTTCGAGTTCAGATGCAGTAATTATTGTTTCTTATTTAGGATTCGATAAAGTTGAAATTCGTGCTGCTGATTTCGACGATAGTATGAATATAACTTTAGTTGAATCATCTTCAGCCCTGGACGAAATTGTTATTACGGGATATGGAAGGCAAGTCAAGAGAAATATAACTGGAGCCGTTTCATCTATTTCATTGAAACAAATTGAAGACTTGCCTCTGGCTACTTTTGAAAATGCAATACAAGGACAAATGGCGGGGGTACAAGTTACTGAGGCCTCTGGAGAACCAGGAGCAGGAGCTACTGTTCGTGTCCGCGGTGTTGGTTCTATCTCTGCGGGGAACGAACCCCTATATGTTATAGACGGATTCCCCATTTCTAAAAATGTTGGCCTAGGGGTACAAGGGGATAATTTTAGAAGAAGATCAAGTTTTCGTCCTCCTTCTCAAAATCCACTTGCTAATTTAAATCCTAATGATATTGAATCTATTCAGGTATTAAAAGATGCTTCTACAGCCTCCATATACGGGTCTAGGGGGTCTAATGGTGTAATCATTATTACGACTAAGCGTGGAAAAAAAGGAGGAGCTCCTTCTTTTTCATATAACTCTTTCTTTGGGTCACAATCTGTCGCCAATAAATTAGACCTTATGAATTCGGCTGAACTTATCGACTATAACCGAGATGCAACAAATAATGCTTATTTGCAAAGAAATCCCGGAGCAAATACATCAGACCCTAACAGTGTTAGAACTAGCGGTGCATGGCGACTAGCAGAAGATGTTCTTTCACCCAGTGGGGTTGATGTCGACTGGCAAGATGTTGTTTTTAGATCTGCCATGGTCCAAACACACAACTTATCTGTTTCTGGAGGGTCTGATAATTCTAGTTATTATATCTCAGGAAACTTTTTTGATCAGGATGGGATCATAGAAAAGTCAAACTTTAAACGATACAGCTTACGTGTAAATTTAGAAGTTGACCTTAACGATCGTACACGGATCGGTTTGAATTTAGCCCCTTCTTATATTGTTTCAGACAAAGTTCCAGCAGGGTCTCCATATTTTGCTAGACCACCTGGAATTGTATATTCTGGAATTGTACATGCTCCTTTTATTGATCCATATAATCCAGATGGAAGCATTAACCAATTGAATAATCAAAGTTATATTTTGACCCCAGACGGGCAAAGTTCTTCTTTCACTTCTGCAAGTAATCCACTTGCTATCATTGAGGCGGTAGATGATCAATTGAACCAGAACAGAACATTTGGGAATATTTTCGCAGAATATGATCTAATGGATAACCTTACTTTTAAAAGTTATTTTGGTGTTGATATTAACAATTATAAGCGTAATTTCTATCGAGCTAGTAGTTTATTATATCGAACTGCAACAACAGGAGAGACATTTGGTCAAACTGCTTCTTCTGAAAGTTTGAGTTGGGTAGCTGAGCAAACATTAAATTACCGTAAAGAAATTGGAAGTCATAACATTGATGCCTTAGTCGGATATACTGCTCAAAAGGAAAAAATCGATATTAGCTCTGCGGTTGCAGATACTTTTCCTGATGATTTGGTGAAAACCATAAGTGGTGGACAAATTGCCTCTGGTTCAGCAGTTCAAGAAGAATGGTCGTTAGTATCCCTTCTTGCAAAAGTAAATTATTCTTATGAGGATCGCTTTTTAGCAACCGCTTCATTACGTTCTGATACATCTTCAAGATTTGGTCAAGGTAATAAGACAGGAGTCTTTTCCTCCTTATCTGCAGGATATAGAATGTCAGAAGACATTAACGCTGACTGGTTAAGTGATTTAAAACTGCGTGCAAGTTGGGGTGAAACAGGAAACTTTTTAATCCCTAATTATGCTTCGATTGGCTTGCTGAGTTCATATAATACTACTTTTGATGGGTCATTGACAAATGGAATTGCTCCTTCAACGATTAGCAATCAAGATTTAAGTTGGGAAAAAACGACTTCATTTGATATAGGGCTCGATTTTGGCTTTTTAAATGATCGAATCTATGGTTCTCTTGAATACTTTAAAAGTACCACAACAGATTTATTACTAGCAGTTCAAATCCCATCAGCTTTAGGGTTTAGTAATGCATTAACAAATATTGGTGAAGTTGTAAACAAAGGATTTGAAATTAGTGTCACGAGTAGAAATTTAACTGGAGCCTTGAATTGGACTACCGATTTTAACTTTTCTACAATAGAAAATGAAGTTACTAAACTTGGCCCATCTGGAGACCCTATTTTGAGTAGAGGTGGCGCCGGGAACAGGCACATCACTAAAGTAGGAGAGCCTATCGGTAGTTATTATGGATATCAGACCAATGGAATTTACCAAAATCAGGCTGAAATTGATAATAGTGGTATAGTCGATCAGATTGCTTCACCCCAACCTGGTGATTTCAAATGGGTTGATGTCAATAATGATGGTTTTATCAATTCTGCTGACCGTACAACAATCGGGAATTATTTACCTGACTTTACATATGGAATCAACAATCGCTTTGAATACAACAATTTTGAGTTTAGCTTTTTATTGCAGGGAGTTGAAGGGAATGAAGTCTTGAACCTAACCCGACGTCACATGGGTAATGGTGAGGCAAACTACAATTCATACAGTGAGTGGACTAATCGATGGAGATCAGAAGCAGAGCCTGGAAATGGTTTAATTCCAAGAGCAAACAGACAGACTGGTAACAGCAACAACCGCCCATCTAACTATCAAGTAGAAGATGCTTCATATTTAAGGCTAAGAAATGTTACGCTAGCATATACCTTTCCAGAGAGTAATTTTAATGGAAAATTGGATCGCCTAAGGCTATACTTATCTGGCACAAATTTATTCACTAAAACAGATTACTTAGGGTTTAATCCTGAAGTTAACAACCAAGATGATAATACCAACGTTCAAGGAGAAGATTATGGAGCATATCCTTTATCGAGTGTTATTACTTTTGGAATCAATGCTAAATTTTAAATTATAAAGACATGAAAAAACAACATAACATATTCATACTCGTTTTACTCATTTTTGTCTCTTGTTCGAAAGAATTCACTGAATTAGCGCCAATATCTGAGAGAAATGCAGATAATTTCTACAAAACAGCAAGTGACATGGAAGTCGCTGTAAATGCAATTTACGGCACCTTAAAATCGAATGGAGCATTCAATCAAAGTTATTGGATTCTTCAAGAGCTTCGATCAGATAATACCTTTTGGGATGGTACTGGTTTAGCAGAAGAGGTAACCGTTTTTGATAGATTTAACGACATATCGACAAGTAATATCACTGAGGATGCATGGGAAAGTTCCTATTTAGGTATTTCAAGAGCTAACATTGTTTTAAATCGTATTGAAAATATAGATATGGACGCGTCTTTAAAGTCTCGTCTTAAGGGAGAAGCTTTATTTTTAAGATCCTTTTATTACTATAATTTGGCAGTACTTTTTGGAAATATTCCTTTGATAATAAACGAAACAACATCAGTGGCAGAGGGAAACGAGCACAGACAAGTTACGGCCGCTGAAGTATATAACCAAATTGTTACTGATTTGATTGATGCAGAAGCAGGTCTTCCTGCCAAAGCTTCGGCAACAAATGGAAGAGCAACAAAAGGAGCAGCTGCTACTTTATTGGCTAAAGTTTATTTAACCAAAGGAGAAGCATCAAATGCAGAGACAGCTTTACGTCGTGTATTAACATACGGATATACGTTAGTAAATGATTATAGTCTTCTGTGGGGAGTTGAAAATGAATACAATAGCGAGTCTATTTTTGAGGTTGATTTTCAAGGCGGTTTGAGTAATCAAGGGAATCAATTTACGAATCAATTTCACGGTATCCTGTCTCAGGCTGTTACTTCAGGTCACCGGAATATACCAGAGCAAGATTTAATAGATGCTTATGAAACTGGAGACTTACGTTTTGCCGCATCTATTGATGGGGTGGTTAACGGAGTAAATACTGGTTATACGATCAAGTTTGGAACAACAAACTCTTATAATGATGATGACGCTCCAAATAATTGGCCAGTATTTAGATATGCAGATGTTTTACTAATGCTTGCAGAAGCCATTGGAGAAAGTGATGAGGCCTATGGATTCATAAACCAAGTTAGAAATAGAGCAGGTTTGGCTCCTATAGACGCAACTACTCCAGGAACTTTTGTAGATAAGCTTCTTCATGAAAGAAGAGTTGAGCTAGCTTTTGAAAACCACAGATGGCCAGATTTACTTCGAATGAATAAAGCAGAATCAGTGATGACTGCCCAAGGCAAAAACATCAATGGAAAATTTTTATATGCAATTCCTCAGAGAGAAATAGACTTGAATTCTAATTTCTTCCAAAATTCAGGATATTAATTCCTATACTTATTAAGGCATCATTTTTATATGATGCCTTTTTTAATTAATACTAATACAATAAATCATGAAAAATATAGCACTAGTACTGTTCACCCTTATTACTTTTTCAATGGTCAATGCACAAGAGAGAAAATTAAATATTATTGCCATAGGGGCGCATCCAGATGATTGCGACAGTAAATTTGGAGGTACTGCAGCGTTGTTTGCAAAAATGGGGCATAACATAAAGTTTTTAGCTTTGACCAGTGGAGATGCTGGTCACCAGTCTGAAGGGGGAGGAGCATTGGGCAATAGACGTCGCGAAGAAGCTAAAAATGCGGGTAAAGCATTAGGAATTGCAGCCTATCAAACGCTTGATAATCATGATGGAGAATTGTTACCGTCTTTAGCTGTAAGACACCAAGTTATACGTGCAATTCGAGAATGGGATGCAGATATCGTTTTGGGTCTTCGCCCAAATGATTACCATCCAGATCACAGAAATGCGGGTAAGGTAGTTGTCGATGCATCCTACATGGTAATTGTTCCAAATGTCTGCCCCGACACTCCACCTTTATCAAAAAATCCACTTTTTCTTTATATGCAAGATCGCTTTGAAAAACCCTATCCACACCAAGCAGATGTTGTTGTTGCAATTGATGAAACGATTGAATTAAAAATAGATGGACTACATGCACATACATCGCAAATGTACGAATGGCTTCCTTGGACCAATGGGGGAGATGCCAGTGTAGCGAAAATCCCTACTTCACCAAAAGAAAGACGGGCTTGGTTGGCAGAACGAACCAAAAATAGATCAGGGTCGATTTCTCCAGAAAAGCTAGTAGCCCTCGTTAAATGGTACGGAAAAGATGCAGCTAAAAAAGTGAAATATGTTGAATCTTTTGAAGTGGCTGAATATGGAATGCAACCCTCTGATGAGGATTTGCGTGCATTTTTCCCAATGCTGAAAAAATAATTTTCCCCATGAAAAAAAGCACCATACTTGTTGGTTTAATCTTGATTATCTTTTTTGTTATTTCTTTTTTGACAAATATTATAGGACCACTTGTTCCAGATATCATCCAAAGTTTTGGTCTAAGCCTAACAATGGCCGCATTCCTTCCATTTGCTTTTTTTGTTGCTTATGGAGTTATGTCCATTCCCTCGGGAATACTAATTGAAATGTATGGTGAGAAAAAAGTAATGGTTTTTGCCTTTTTGATTTCTTCTCTAGGTGCTTTTTTATTTGCTTTAAACGCACATTATATTTTTTACTTGGTATCTCTTTTTTTTATTGGTACTGGTATGGCGATGTTACAAGTAGCGATCAATCCCTTACTTAGGGCAATTGGAGGCGAGAAAGATTTTGCTTTTAATTCTGTGTTGGGACAATTGTTTTTTGGGTTAGCTTCTTTTTTAAGTCCGTTGGTTTATTCATATGTAGTCATCAATTCGTCTGATTCTGTTCAAGATTCAAGTTGGATAACGCAGCTTCTTCAGAAGGTTACAATTCCAAATTTTGAATGGATTTCCTTGTATTGGATTTTTGCTATTATTTCTTTATTGATGGTGTTGGTCCTATTGATGGTTAAATTTCCTATGGTAGAACGCAAAGAAGATGAAAAAGCTGGAGCTTTAGCAACCCATCTTATGTTGCTCAAACAACCCATGGTATTGCTTTATTTCTTTGCTATTTTTTGTTATGTTGGTACAGAACAAGGGATTGCAAATTGGATTTCACAGTTTTTATCGGTTTACCACGATATAGACCCTCAAACTCAAGGAGCAAAAACAATATCTAACTTTTGGGGAATGATGACGCTAGGAACATTACTTGGACTCGTGCTACTTAAATTTTTGGACAGTAGAAAAGTACTAATTGTCACCTCTGTTGCTTCTATTGTTGCCCTCTTTATTGGACTCTTTGGAAATAGTTCGCAGGCGTTGATTGCTTTTCCTACCATCGGATTTTTTATTGCGACCATGTGGTCAATTATTATTTCTTTAGCACTAAATTCTGTTGCTGAAGCACATGGCTCTTTTTCAGGGATTTTAGTTACCGGTATCGTAGGGGGCGCTGTCATTCCTTTTATTGTTGGTGTATTAGGGGATTTATATGGCCTTCGCATCGGAATGGTTTTTCTTTTTTCAACACTTTTATTTATTCTATCCATTGGATTCTGGTCAAAGCCACTTATAACCAATGAAACCTTTAAGTATTCATCGAGAAAGATGAAAAGTAAATAATTATATATGGCTTATATCGGTATTGATTTAGGGGGGACGAAAGTTCACGTGGCCAAAATAGATAAAAAATCGTCTCAAAAGGCTTGCCGTTTACTAATCCCCAAAAACGGGACTGAGCAAGAAGTATTGAATGTCATCATTGATGCGATTACACAAGTTATTGATCAGGATGTTGTTGCCATTGGAATTGGCGTACCTAGTATAGTTGATCAACAATTGGGGATAGTTTACAACGTTCAAAATATTCCTTCCTGGAAAAAAGTATATCTTAAAGAATTACTTGAAGTCCATTTTGGATGTCCGGTTTATGTTAACAACGATGCAAATTGTTTTTCATTGGGTGAGTTATTTTTTGGAGCAGGAAAAGAGGCAAATTCTTTTATTGGTTTAACCATAGGAACAGGTATTGCTGGGGGAATAATCATTAACAATAAACTTTACAATGGCTTTAATACCGGAGCAGGCGAATTTGGCATGCTACCATATTTAGAACAAAACTTTGAATATTATTGCAGCGGTCAGTTCTTTGAAAATATTCATTTCATTACTGGCCAAGAGGCATTTGAAAAAGCGAATTCGGGTGACTTGGCTGCCCTTGCAATGTATACTAATTTCGGAAAGCATCTGGGGAACTTAATCACCCAAGTTTTATATACTTATGATCCTGAGTTGATTATACTTGGTGGTTCAGTTAGCAAAGCCTATTCTTTTTTTAAGGATGGCATTTATTCAAGTCTTGAAAAATTTGCCTTTCAAAATTCTATATCTAATTTAAAAATTGTTGTTTCTGAGGACTCAGATATTGCCGTAAAAGGAGCAGCAGCTTTATGTTATCAATAAACTAATTCTAATATTATGAAATTAATTAAAACTTCCCTCTTTTTTTTAGTTTTTGCTTTTTGTTTTTTAGTAAGTAACCTAATTTATGGTGCAGAAATCAAACCCATAAAAATTAGCAAAAATATTGCAGGAGCTCCAATTATAATTGGCATACCTTTCGCTCAAGGGGAGTTGTTTTCACCGGATAATATTCGTTTGTTGGATAAGAATGGTAAAGAAATTCCTTGTCAAACAACAGAGGTTACTTCTTGGGCTCCTGTCGATGATAGTATTAAATGGGTATGGGTTTTTTTCTTTTCAACCGGTGATCAAAACTATCAAGTAGAATTTGGGGAAGGAGTATCTAAAGCACCTTTAGATGGACCAATTATAAAAATAAAAAACGCACAGCGTAAAGGACAAACGACTATAGTCAATACTGGACCATTACAGTTCAATATTTTAAAAGGTAAAGGAGGATTTATTGACAATGTGCTTTTTGATGTGGATGGTGATGGTTTCAGCGAAACAGATGAAATTGCGACATCTGTTAATGGTAGAGGATCTTTTTTGGATCTTTTAGATGCTCAAGGTATCGATCCATCTTCAGCGATAGTAAACAGAACGGTTAGAGAAAAAGGGTCTGGTCCACTCCATTCGATCATTCGGATTGAAGGCGAGTATTCTTATGGTAGAAAAGATAATAGAAATTCTCCATTCATAATTCGAGTTCATGCCTATGCCGGTAAATCGTATATCAAAGTTCTCCACACCATGACTTATACTGGTGTGGCTGATATGCACGATCAATCTTCCTCCAATTATGATAATATCGCCACAGGCTATTCAAATTCATTTAATGACAATAAAAAAACGGAAGATAAGGGTTGGCTTATACCAAACGATCAGATTCAATCAATGGGTTTAACTTTAAAATACAACCTTTCAGCAAATAAAAAATTTACTACTGCTTACAAACTCGGAAATTGGAGTGATGAAGGGATCGAGCAGATTTTTATCGATACTTTAAAAAGTAAAAGCAGTGTTTCCATTTTTCAAGAAGGGCCAAAACTTACCCGAGAGAACAATAGTTCACCAGAAAAGAGAATTACAGGTTTTAATGCAAAAATCCATGTGGGACCTATTTTAAAAAAACAAATTCAACGTGGAGAAGGTTGGGCAAACATAAGTGATAACAAATGGGGAATTAGCATTGGAATAAAGAATTTTCTAAAAGAATATCCAAAAGAAATTCTATACAATGATTTAGAACAAGAGGCCATCGCTTATTTGTGGTCGCCAAATGCATCACCGATGAGTTTTGAACGCTCAGACTTAAACCCAGACCAAGGTATGATTGCCAATTTCGCTGAAGGAATTACTAAGACCAGTGAACTGGTATATCACTTTCACAAAGTTAGTGTTGGTAGAAATGAGTTGAAGGCTACCATGGCCTATTTCTTGAATCCTCCTGTGGCTAGTGCTGCCCCATCTGTTTATTCACACAGCGAGGTGTATGGAAAATTTTCTCCCAGAAGTGATACAAATAGCGGTTACGAACGCTCAATAGATTATAAATTTCATTGGCAAAATTTTAATCAAGATTGGGAGCCTTGGTATGGAATGTTTGACTACGGAGATCAAAAAAATATATTCTTTAAAGACCAATGGATTCGATGGGAAAATAACGAACCAGCAATTGATTTTATGTATTGGATTCAATTTATGCGTACAGGTGACCCCGTTTACTATCGCGCTGCAGAAGCAATGAGTAGACACACCATGGATGTAGATAACGTACATTGGCCCAAAGACCCTGAATATTATGGTGATACAAATGATGCGATTGATTTTTGGAAAATCGATAATGCTACTTCCACTGCTTCAAAGGCATCCCCTTATTTGGGAATTGGAAGAAGACATGCTTCTCAACATTGGTCTGCCCTGCTCAGCGCACATGTTTGGAATCAAGGCTGGATAGCTTCTTATTATTTAACAGGGTATCATCGAGGTCTGGAAATTGCCCGATTAACGGCAGATTCCTACTTACGCAGACAATGGGGAAATCATGGATTAACTGGGAGAAGATTGTATTTGTCTGTATGGAATCTCATAGAGGCTTGGGATGCAACCAAAGACCCTAAATACTTAAAAGATATAGAAGACCGTGTAGAGCGAATGCTTTATTTACAAAATGGTGCTGATCAATACGATAGCTTTGTTATTGATCGCTATGGTTATTCTCAGGTATATGTATCTCATGGATTATATAAATATTATCAATTAACTAAAGATAATTCTGTTAAACAAGGGCTTATTAGACACGCTAGAGCTGTGAGAGATAATCCACCCTATAATCATGAATATGAGTCTTTACTCTCCACCATTCACAGTTTGTTAGTAGGGTATGAGCTTACAAAAGACGAGAGTTTTTTAACGGTAGCCAAAATCCGTTCTGAATTGCTTCAATCTGATTCAGTTGAAAAGGACTTATATAGTTATGACACACAAAAATCGCTAGGAGATGCCTTGTTGAAGGCTTCTAGACTTCCAGATAATGGTGTGCTTACCAAACCCAGTGGGAGATTTATTTCCAATTGGAATCCATTGCAAGGTCTACGTGTGTTTGGTTGGACACATTTTTACAGCATACCTTGGTTAGAATATTGGTTAAATGAAGAAAAGAAATAAGCGTATCTTATTTAAGAGAAACGGGCTGATTATTCTCTTTTTGTGGTCTATTTCCTTATGGGGACAAAACGATTCGTCTCTTAAACAACAAATAGTATCCCATACCGATGGAGTGGGACTATGGTGGGCAGGTCACAATGGTTGGATCATTAAATCTAACGGCTTGGTTATTTCTACAGATATCCTTCTAAACTATGACAAAAGAAAACAGTCTCCGCCAATTAGCGAAGAAGAATTAGCCGAAATATTGGACATTTCTTTTATTACCCATGGCCATAAAGATCATTTTGCCAGAAGTATTTCTAAAACTCTGCTTGAAAAATCAAGTTGTGTTTTTGTAATTCCTCAGAGCTGTATCGCTATTGCAAAAGAATTGAATATTCCACCAAAGCGGATCATCATTGCTAAGCCTAGAGAACCTTTTCAAGTTTTAGGGGTAAAAGTTTATCCACTTAGAGCCATCCATGGAAATTCAAACTTCGCCATATTTTATAAGGCTAATCTAGAAGATTGTGGTTATGTATTAGAATTGGGAGGAAAACGATTTCTTCAGCCAGGAGACAGTTTCCTTTTAGAGGATCATCTTATGGAAAAGAATATTGATGTGCTTTTCTTTTCTCCTACTGAACATAATATGCACATTAAAAACAGTCTAACTTTAATTAATGAATTAAAGCCAAAATATATTTTACCACAACATCACTCTACAGTTGTCGTCAACGAAAGTACTTTCTTTTGGGCTAAAGGATACCACCGAGAAGTGATGAGTAAACTCTCACCAGCACTAAAAAAGCGATATTATATTTTAAAGCAGGGGGATAAAATTCAAATTGATTGAATTAGTAGAGTTCTTAATCTATAAATAAAATCGCTTAAAGGTCTCTATTGCCTCGTATTCAGACATGCCTAAAAAATTATATTCTTTTGCGATTGACCTGTTTAGGTCAGAGGTTCTTAGTAAAATACTATTATTGTCTTCTTCCAACACAAGCAATTGGTCAATCTGGGATTGATGTTTGTGAATTAAAGAGATTTTCTGGTTGACTTGAGATAGACTCATTGGTACGGCCATATCGATATCTTGTAGATCCCAATTCTCCAACCCACCCTTGTACATCCATATCCAGCAATCTTTCATAAAGGATTCTGACTGAAGTTCATTTATGGAGGATAAAAGAATTTCCCAACAAAGGCGTTGAGTAGAATGCGGGTCACCTAAATTTCCTGCGGCAAAAATCTGGTGAGGCTTGATATTTTGAATGAGTGAAGAAATGACTTCTAGATCCTTCTTATTGGGATTATTTTTTTTTGTGATTCCATTTTCATAGAATGGCAGATTTAAATAATGAACATTTTCTTTAGGTAGGTTTAGCAGCCTAGCTGACTCTAGTGATTCACTTACACGAATAAAACCCTTTAATTCTCTTAAGGTGACAGAATCAGTATGGCCTTCTTTGGTATTTAAAATCTCATTCTTTAATTTTTGAAAATTTAATTGATCGGGGTCAATTTGTAAGTAAACTTCAATATATCTCAAAGCATGTTCATTTGAAACTTCTCTACTTCCAGAGGTTTGGTAGGCTATATGCACCTGATGTCCTTGCTCTATTAATCTTGAAATAGTTCCTCCCATACTAATTATATCATCAACAGGATGCGGACTAAAAATCAAACTTCTTTTGGATGAAGGCTTTGCCCTCTCGGGACGATTTTCGTCTGAATATTTTGGTTTTCCACCTGGCCAACCGGTTATTGTTTTTTGTACTTGGTTGAACATCCAAATATTTAAATCATAGACAGATCCGTAGGAGTTTATCAACCCAGACAAACCATTCTCAGAATAATCTCTAGGGGTAAGTTTTAATATTGATTTTCCAACTCGTTTGCACAACCAAAAAACGGCCTTTTTTGTTAAAACCTCTGTCCACTCACAATCTAAAACTAACCATGGAGTATTGATTCTAGTTAAATCAGAACTTGCTTCATTGTCAAGTATAAAAGTTACATTTGGGTGTTCTTGGAGAAAGGATGCAGGAGCAACTTCACTTATTGGCCCTTCTATTGTTGTAGCAACAACACTTGCTTTGTGGCTTCCCCATGCGAGTAAAACAATTCTTTTGGCATTCATTATGGTATCAATTCCCATAGTAATTGCTTTCTTAGGAACTTTTTCAACTCCATTAAAGTCTTCTGCAGCATCATTTAAAGTCAGCGGATCAAGGGTTACCAATCGTGTGACAGAATTTCTATGGGAGCCTGGTTCATTAAACCCAATATGAGCAGTTCTTCCAATCCCTAATAGTTGATAATCTAAGCCACCTAAGGATGCAATTTTATTTCCATACATTTTGCAATAATCTCTAATATCATCTGGAGTTAAGTCCCCCTCTGGAATATTTATCTGTTCTTTAGGAATATCAATATGATCAAATAAATGAACCCGCATAAAATGATGATAACTTTGCGCTTCTTTGGGAGAAATTGGATAATACTCATCTAGATTAAAAGTGACAACGTTTTTAAAACTTAAATTCTCGTTTTGATGAAGCCAAACCAATTCTTTGTATACATCAATTGGCGAGGATCCGGTGGCGAGCCCAAGCACAAATTTTCGATCCATAGTTGTTTTAATAAGCTGGGCTATTTCATTGGCAACTAATTTAGAAGCTTCGGTAGCCGAAGAATAGGTTAGATTGTGAATTTTTTCAAAACGGGTTTCTTGAAATTTGCCGGGAGATTCGTGATTTATGGTGTTTTTATGTCTCATAAAATAGCATTAGTGTTAATCCAAAATAATGTTTTTAGATTAAATAAAACTATCCTAAGGTAATTTTAAAACCTATCCCATGCACGAACTGAGTAAACCTCACAAAACTTTCTAGGTTTCTATTAATTATATGAGGATAAAAGGAAGTGCTTAATATAGTTCATGCTACTTCTTATTATTTAATTAAGGATAGTTAAATCATTGTTTTATTACCTTAGACAAACCCTTAAATGAGGTGTCAAGACGAAAGCTATCACTCCCCTTACAGGACTAAAAATTTCTTTTATGCTAAAAAGTATTCTTTTTAAACATTGTGCTAATCACCTCAACAATAACTTACTTTCATTGGAAAAAAAAGATTAGAGCCTATTTCTGAAGCTTTCTTTTTCCACATCTCGTAATTGCCATGATCTGGAAATAAAGTGATGTCATAGCCTCTTAAGACCCCACACTTCTTCTGGTTAAGTCCACTTGATCCTTGCGATTTTGTTCTGATGTAGATACAAATGTTTCTTTGAATAATATTATTCAAAAATTAAAATCAATTGGTTCATTAAGACTATGACTAGCTGATTGAATTTTTGGACAGACGTAAGGTAAAAGTTTTATCAATAATTCTATCCTTTCCTTAGGGTCAAGTTTTTCAAAATGAGACTGCACCTGAGAAATTTCATCAAACACTAATTCTTTCAATACCGCTCTGACTTCTTTAGTCAATCGATTTGGAGTTCCTTTTTTTCTGCCTCCGTATTTTACTGCTGCAACTGTTTCCATCTACTTTCTACTATTTTAGATTAAAAAAAATTATGATGAGCATTTTTATGATCAATGTATTTGGTGATATACTTTGTGATTGCTTTTTTCCCTCGAATACGTTGAATCTCTAATAATGCTTTTGAATTAATCCTCATATGTTTAATCATATCCTCTCGGGATAAAGTTCCTGAACCCTGAATCAATAAATGTGCATGATTGATCTTTTGAATATTCTGCTGATAATCTAATTCAAAATCATCTTCAAGAGTATAGAATACATGATTCACTTTTGGTGATTTTATCAGTTCTTGAACCTTTTTATCCATGACGTGTGGTTTCATCCGATAATGTGTTCTAATTACAGTAGTCATATTCCATGGAATCATCTCAGCCAAACTATTAGCGTAATTAATCTTATTCATTGATAATCAGTATTTTAAATTTGTTTATAAAATATAGGAGTGATAGTGCGCTGACCAGAATGTCAGGCACGGTATTTCCCCCTTATATGTTAAACGAAGTTTTCTGAAAGTGTTATCGGAAAGGCAAGATTGGAAAGGCGGATTTTAGCGTATTCCTACTAAAGCGAGGACAGATATGTTACCAAAACATTAATAATAATGCACTTAGATTTTTTTTCGTAATTTTTAGAGATAATCATAAACTATTTTAATAATGAAAAAATTATTTTATTTATTCCTTTTTGCAACTTCGCTAGGCTTTGCACAAGACATTGAATGGGATCCGAAGACAACATTTGAAGCTGTTTTTGATATCGATGCTGTGCACACAAGAGATGGAATTAATTATGAACTCTCTGCATCTGGAGACGCAGGACCTTACGGAAAAGCTTATTTGTCTTATGTATTCACTAATTATAATAATAGTACTTCTAATGGAGAATTTACCGGTTTTGCCTGGACTCAGATGGGTGAGAATATTGTGAAAGCTACCCTGCAAGGAGTTTTTAGAAAAGAAGGAAAGGTATTTAAAATGTATTCCTATGATAATACTACAGATGATAATAAAATTATGATTGTTAGTGGGGTAGTCGATTTTGTCGAACAGACAATGAAGTTTAAAGTATCCCCTTTAAAATAGACAGTTCATTTATTTAATTAAAAAAACCCTCCATTTCGGAGGGTTTTTCCTCTTTATTAATTCTTTGTATCTTATTGAAATTATTAACCATAAATCAATTAAAATGAATGTAGCTAAAAACATTAAAAAAGTACGGGCACATGATGCTATCTGTGGTGTATTATATCTAATAAGCGTTGGATTAACCTTTCAAACTGGGAATTTAGTTTTTCTTTATATTGCCGTTGCGGTTGGGGTATTACAAGTTATTAGTCCTTTAACTAAATTTTGTCCTGTTTATTTCACCTTGAATAAATTAATGAAAGATACGGATCCAATGCAAAATGGAAAGTAAATAAATAAACCCTCCCAAGTGGAGGGTTTTTCTTTCACCCCAAAGGATACAATCCAAATTCCTTCTAATGGATATGCTAATAATTTAGCAAGACACAAAAAGATTGATTTCACGGTCATTAAAACATATGTTGATCATATGTTTAACACATGATAAAAACAAGTTGAACTAAAATCAGAAAACCAAATTATTAAAGATTTTGTGCCCTATCCTGTACCCTAAAAAACAAAAAAGCACCTACATATAATCGTAAGTGCTTCATTATAAGCGTGGAGAAGAGCGGATTCGAACCGCCGACCTCTTGACTGCCAGTCAAGCGCTACCTAATTGCTTCGCAATTTACTAGCCACTGAGCCTTAGATATTTAGCAATAACTTAGAAATAGATGTTTAAGTTAATTGCCATATAGTTGCCAAATAATAGCCTTTCCTATCCTAAAGTATGCAGACGTTATGATGGTCTGTATTACATAGATTTTAAGTTAAATAATAAGCGTTACAGGATGTTTAGTGGTGCTAAGATAAATTCGTCTCTTAGTCCTAACTCGTATCTTGCTAAGCTAAAAAGACCTAAGACAGAGCTGCTTGCTAAAGAAGTGTATAATTACTTAGTAAGAAACAATTATAGCTTTAAAAATAAACTAAATAGCACAGAGTTATATGATAGTCTAATAAGTAGTAAGCTGTCTGAGCCACTTAGTACTTCATACTACAAGACCTTAAAAGACTTAGCTGATAAACTAAAATGTGAACTTGTAAGTAAAGGAGAGGTAAGTACTCGCTTCTTAGATGGTATAGTACTAAGGCATAAAAACAATACAAGCTATAATACTACAAGAAGACACTTAAATGTACTTGTCAATTATCTGTATGATAATGGCTTTCCTATACATAAGTCTAAGCTAAAGACAAGAAAACAGGAGGAGGTATTACATAAGCCAATAAGTGATGTTAGTATTGTGTTAGAATTAGTAAAGTCATATAATAATAACCTCCACATATGTTGCTTACTTACCTATGGATGTTTACTTAGACCACACCAAGAAATAAGACTAATAAAGTGGGGAGATTTTAGTGATGATTTAAGCCATATAAGGCTCTCAGGAGGTAGAGTAAAGTCTAAACGCAACAGAGTAGTGCCTGTGCCATTATATGTCCGCAAACAGCTTGTAAAAGGCAACAACAATGACAATATATTCTCAGGAAGTAGCAAGCCTTATAACAGAAGCTATTTCTCGCTTGTTTGGAAGCGTTTTAAGAGGCTATATAAAGAGATTGACAGCGATGTTACGCTTTACTCATTTAGACACACGGGGGCGTTAGAAATCTTCAGATGAAACTTTGCCAGAAGAAAAAGAGATAAATTAAAAACAATCTGATTTTCTCAAATATAAATTTAGGTATTGAATTTTTATATAAAATCAATAGTTTGTTTTAGTGTATTAAAAGCATAAAGCCTCTATTCTTAATAAGAACAAGTAGGTCATATTTACTTCATACTACAATCTTTAAAGACAGGAATTCAGTGATTAACTTTAAACTTAAATTGTCTTTTTTGAGGGGAAAAATCATATAAATTAAATACTAACTTATGTATTTACCTTTTTTAATATCCACAAAAAAGAGACTTGAGAGGCTTAAATTAAGAACTATATTAATATTTGACATATAGTCGTTGGGTTTTAGTTCTTCTTTTTTTGCATGACAACATAAATTTGTACTTAGTAGTTATTCCTTAGTTGAAACAGCAGAAGTATAATGATTTGAAATCTTCAACCTGCATTTGATTAAATACATTAAAATACAAGCACTATGAATTTTATTTATAAACACATCAAGTATATATTTATTTCTGGAATTATAACATTTTTTTTGATTTCTAACCATGGTTGTCAAACTATGGGTGATTTACAATCTGATTATTTATTGCAAAGAAGTACAATAGATAGTCTTAACGCCAGGGTTAGTCTTTTAACTGAACAATTAATCAAACAAAATGCAATCATCTCTAGTTTGGTTGAAGATGTTTCTCAATTAAACGAGGAAGTCGCTGAAAACACTGAGGCTGCCAGTATAAATTCTGAATTGTTGCAAGTAGCGATAAATGATGTAAATGTTGTTTCTGGCGCTGTAACTGATATTGAAGATAATTTAGAAAACATCTCGTATTATATTGGGGATTTGATTGAGGAGTCTGGAGATTTATCTGGAGATTTGAATAATCTTTTAAACCAAGTTACTCGAATTGACTTAATTACTTCAGATCTTTCGAGTGCAATTAATAATCTTGACCTAGATTTTGAAGACTATAACGATTTAGAGGACCTTGCAGATTTAATAGCAGATTTAGTAATTGCTCAAAATGAAATAGAACTAATCCAAGAACAATTAGATGATGTGCAGTCAGATGTGGTTCGGATAGTAGAATCAGGAGGATCATCATCTGAACAAATTAATGCTGTAATTGGTGAATGGGTTCTTTCTTCAGATACTTCGAGAAATAGCTGTTCTGTAACTTCAATTATATTTTCTATTGAAGAAACTGATGCCCTAACCTTTAGGTTATATACTGAAAACGAAGACCCGATTGACGGGAAATTTATTATTTCTTTCGAAAGGTCACCGTTTCTAATCGAAGAAGGAACTATTAGCTTGACGGTTAGTACTACAGTAATTGGAACAATTACTAATATAGATTTAAGCGATAGCGGTACAATCTTATCAGCTAAATTTAATTTAGACGAATACTGTGATGGCCAAATGGATATAACATATACTTCAGATGTAGATTTAGAAGATAATAGTGATACCTCAGATGATGATACCACAGATGATGATTCCACAGATGATGATACAGAAGATAATACTGAAATCATTATTTGTAGTGATTGTCCACAAAAAATTTCTGGATATGATATTTTTATAGCTGGGACATCTGAAACCGAGGGGGCGGTTTATTGGGTTAATGGACAAAAAAACGCATTAAATGTAAATTCTTTTGCAAGTGATATTACGGTAGATAATGGTAAAGTTTTTGTTAGTGGTTATGCCTATGGATCAGGAGCCCAATATTGGGAAATAAATGGTCAAAATATAATTCAGAACGATCTTCCAGGATTTGAAGGTGAAGGTCAATCTATTTTAGTAAAAGACAATAGTGTTTATGTAGGTGGATATTATTCTCATGCTGATGGGATGAGTGGGGCTTATGGATGTTACTGGAAAGATGGAGTTAAATATAAAAATTCAGGAAGTGGCGATCATGCAGCTTTTGGTATTGCTGTCCAACCTAATGGTGATGTTCTCACAGCAGGTTATTTTTTAAGTGGCCACCACTATGTGATACCAGCATATTGGAAAAATAATACAAAAGCAAACTTGTCATCACCTAATAATTCAGATGGAGAGGCAGTTACAGTGAAATTAAAATCAAATGGTAGTGCAGTTTTTGGTGGTATTGTATCACAAGATAATGCCATGTTAGGCTCAATAAATAAACCGGCTTATTGGCAGGGAACTCAAAGAAAAACGTGTGGTATCGGTTCAATTAACCAAGGCTGGCAAGACTCTGGCGTGCATGGACTAGCCCTTGATGGAAATACGGTTTATCAGGCTGGTTGGACCATGAATATGGTGGGACAATATCCAACCTATTGGAAAAATCAAACCAAACACCTTCTTCCAGGGGCAACAGTTAATGGTACACGATATGATCAAGGTAAAGCTACCGATATAGCAATTGTGGATGGAAAAGTGGTAGTAGTTGGAATGTTGACAGGTGCTCCCATATTAGATTCATATGGAGTACAAATTGATTACGGATACGGTGATGGACCAGAAGTAAACAATGACACTGGCTATGCTTGTATATGGATAGATGGAACTATTCATATTTTGGACACACAAGGGGATTTCGAAGTCGGAGGTTTTTTTATCAAATAGAACAACAAATTTTTTCAATTGAAAAAATATTTATTTTACATACTAATTATACTTGGTCAATCTTTGTTTTCTCAAGAATCGAGTTTGATTTTCAATAAGTTTAATCTTAGCATTTTTAATCCTGCATACGTTGGTGTAGATGGTTCGGCAATTAATTTAAACACAAGAGTTCAGTGGTTAGGTATTGAAGACGGCCCTATGACAAATTATTTAATTATCCATTTACCTGAGAGAAAAAATGCAAGCTTGGGGTTTACCGTTCAAAATGATCGGGTTTTTGTTGAAAATAAATCGCAGGTAACACTAGATTATAGCTATAAACTTCAATTATCTAATAGTAGTTATTTGTCTTTAGGACTTAAGGCAGGCGGAAGATTTTTTAATGTTGACCTCAATAATGTCCCCAGAATTTTTAGTGAAGCAAATCAATCAATTTCAGCACCTGGAAATTATTTCTCACCAATTTTAGGAGCTGGAATAAGTTATATTTCTAAAAAAGGGTTTCTAGGCGTTGCTGTTCCTGGATTATTAAATAGTACAGCACTTAACAAAAACCAAGACTGGGAATTAACATCAAGAGATTACACCTACCTTCATATAAGTGGAGGTATTTATCTAAACCTTTCTGATAAATTTTCTGTTAATCCGTCCTTAATCTACAGATCAAATCCAAGGCAGCCCGATTTATTCAATTCAATTATTGAAATGGATTATAACGATAGATTTTCCTTGGGGTCAGTTTTCACAAATAACAGCACCATGGCGCTTTTTTTTAAATTAAAAAGTAAAAAAGGATTTCATATTGGTTATGGATACGAGTTTTCATCAGCAAGTGATATGCAAGCAATTAAAAATTCAACCCACGAGCTAATGCTTCGTGTTGATTTAAAGAGTAAAAAAAAATCAGAGGTTAGTAAAGACTCTGAGATTGACAATAATATAGAAACTCAAGAAAATGAATAATTTAAAAAATAGTTTTTTAATGTTTTTTGTTTCATTTCAATTATTGTTTTTCTTTTTGAGCTTTAATTTATCTGCTCAAGTTTCCGCTACTTTAACTATCGATTCAAAAGGTATAGTAAAGTGTACTTCAGGCTGTACTTCACTAAATACTGGTGCTATAGGTCCGGATATATACACTATTCATGATAATTCATCTTTAGGTATTAAACCTATTTCTGATACCGATTGGAATAGAGTAGTTACTACTCTTGTTACAGCGCCGGTGGGTTTATTTAGTGGTGAAACAGATTTTAATCAAGATATTAGTTCTTGGGATATGAGTAATGTTATATTTACGATTAGAATGTTCGAGGGTGCCACAAGCTTTAATCAAGATATTGGCAATTGGGATTTGAGTAATGCCACTAACATAGGTGAAATGTTCAAGGGTGCCACAAGCTTTAATCAAGATATTGGCGATTGGGATGTTAGCAATGTCACTAACATGGCTGAAATGTTCATGCGTGCATCAGCCTTTAATCAAGATATTGGAAGTTGGGTTACTTCTAATGTGACCACCATGGATTCAATGTTTATGGAGGCCACAAGCTTTAATAACAACGGCAGTAACAGCATTAACAACTGGGATACTTCTAACGTAACAACCATGGAATATATGTTTTATAAAGCATTTATTTTTGATCAGCCTCTAAATAATTGGGATACTTCTAACGTAACAACCATGGAATTTATGTTTGGTACTACGGGAAATTTTAGTCTTTCTGATGCGATGGATTTCAATCAAGATATAGGGGACTGGAATGTAGGCAAAGTCCAAAACTTTAGGGCAATGTTTAGGAATAGTCTTTTTAATCAAGATCTATCCGACTGGGACGTTTCGAGTGCTACAAACTTGAGGCAAATGTTTGATCAAACAGGGCAATTCAATAATGGAGGTGGATCATTACGTTGTTGGGATACTTCCAGTGCGACAAATATGACTTATATGTTTTATCAGACCCTAATTAATCAGGATCTTTCTAATTGGTGCGTTGCTACAGTTACAGATCCAGCAGTAGATTACGCACCTTCCCCTCTAAATTTTGGTAATCTTGGTGGAACTAACCCCACCTGGGGAGCAGCATGTACAGGAAATTCAGTAGTACTTTCCATTAATGATGTTACAAAAACATTTGGGGATTCAAATTTTACAGTAACAGCTTCATCTAATCAATCAGGAATCCCTATCACCTATTCGATTGCTGACACAAGTATTGCGACAATAAATGCATCTAGTGGTCAGATTACTATTTTAAAATCTGGGATTACAACTGTTACAGCAAGTCAAGATAATGGCTCATGTATTTCAGGTAGCTCAAATATGACGCTAACGATTAACCAACAGAGCGTGAATATCGCTGCAAATGATATTGTATTGACTTACGGTGATCCAGCTTTTACCTTGACTGCCTCCTCATCCGTTACAGACAGAGGCTTTACTTTTACTATTAGTGATGGAACAATTGGTTC
>CALSLW010000003.1 GCA_943787295.1 uncultured Flavobacteriaceae bacterium
GCATCACAGTTTTCTTTTGAAAAAATCGTATCGTTTAATTCGATGCAATTTTCGGTAAATCCATCCGGAACATAGGGAGTTATCTTATGAGGTGGAGGAGGGAGAATACAGCGGTTATTAAATTGATTTTTGATTATATTTTCTTCTAATCTTTTTCCCTCTGCCCCAACTAAAATCGTATATGTGTCTTTAAATTCAGAAAAGCTTGCAATATACCGCGCACTCGAAAACAATAAGGTAATTTCCTTATTTTGATGTATAAACGATTTAATTGAATCCAGATGTTTAAGTGTAGAATTTCCTCCACCAATAATTAAAATAGAAGCATTACTATTTTTAGCATTTAATTTAGGGTAGCTTTTTTTAGTCGCTTCATTTTCTGATTTAAATCCAAGGTATTTGATAGCGTTATCGATGCTGTAATAGCGTCTAGTAATCAAATTCATCACTTCTTTTTGCGGAATAGAATTGGCTCCAGAGACCATATAGGCAAGGTTATTTCCCCATTGATAAGTGGCTTGTAGTCCCTCAAATTGATTGACCAATGCATCGAGATGCTCAAAATTGACTTCTTTCAAGTTCTCTGCAGCAAGATAAGTAAGGAGCAATTCGGTTTTTAGATTTCCTGCTCCCCTACCCATCCCAGTAATAGAAGCATCGATAATTTCGACTCCGTGTTCAATCGCTTTTAGGGCATTGATTAATCCCATTTCTAGGTTGTTATGTCCGTGGTAACCTAACTTTACAGAAGTAATTGATTTAAGCTTCTTTACCGTTTTTACAATATAATCTGGTAAAACCGCTCCGTATGAGTCGGCCATATACAAATAGTCGATGTGGTTTTCAATCCCTTTAAACTGATCAAAAAAATCATCATATTGATCCCATTCAGAGAGATACATAATATTAAGACCTACTTCAAATCCTGCTTTTTTGATCTTCTTAGCAAGAGCAATTCCCTGGGAGATGCGATTAGGTTTTGTTGCAATACGAAACATTTTTGCTTTCCCTATACAGGGTTGTATCATCGCTTCTACTTCTCCAATGGGAGTGTTGATTTCATCGAGCATCAAGACGAGTTGATCACTAAATTCTGCCCATTGATCTAAAATGGGTAATGGACAGTAAAAATATTTTCCTCGGTATTCTTTTTGAACCAAATTGCGGTACCCTATCTCGATATAATCGATGGGGAGATTCTTGATTTTGTCTCGGTAGTGTTCGACAAAGCCTTCTTCAAAATCCCAATTGTTATAATATCCACCGTCACGAAGGGAGCAGTCAAGAAGAGTAATTTGATTATTTAAGTTCATTGGGAAAGATGTCTTTTACAAATATAATCTAAATTTAGGCAAATTTTCAGGAATATAAATCCTAGAATAAACCCAAAGAAGTTTAATTGATTTAAGAAACCCGTTATATTTGTTCATTAGATGAAGATGACTTTCTCCTTTGTTATACCCACAAAAAATAGGCCCATAGAACTGGCGACCGTCTTTGATGCTATTCTTGCCCAAAGCCGCCTGCCAGAACAAGTCATTATCATTGATCAAAGCAGCCCAGATAAAGTCATCAAAGACCAATTAGCACCACAAGCAAAAAAAGCAAACATTAGATTAGATTACATTCACGACGAAAGCATTAATGGTTTAGTAAAAGCGAAAGCCGCTTCAATACAATACAATCAATGCGATTATATTTCTTTTTTTGACGACGATATAGTTCATCAGCCCGACTATCTAGCAGAAGTCGAAAATGCCCTAATCGCACACCCAGAAATGATAGGATTGAATGGTGTTATCTTAAATACGCCCAATGAAGGATTATTAAAACGCTTTATTTTTCGTTTGACACACTTTGGGCTATATAAAGATAACCGACAAAGCGTGATTCGTTCTTTAACCCCAAAAACTGAATTGCCTCAAGCGGTGGATGCTTTGAGTGGAGGACTCTCTACCTGGGAAAAAGAAGTGTTTGAAAAAGTTTCCTTCGACACAAAAAACAATTTTCATGCTTATGAGGATAAAGAGTTTTCTATTCGAATTGAGCGGACCTTCCCCAAACAAATGTTTATCGTTCCTCAAGCTAAATTATATCATTATCACGCAGCTGGAAATAGACAGTCTCTGTTGAGAAGAACACAAAATGATGTGATCGAGGTGTGGAAGCTTTTTAAAAAGAACGGAAATTACAATTGGCTAGGTCTTGACTTTATTGTTTTACTTTTGGGCCTCTTAATAAACGCCCTAATATTAAGTTTAAAGCACTTAAACATTAACTTTCTTCTACACTATCTTAGAGGATTTAATCAAGGGCGTAAAAGCCAAATTTTAAGCGAATGAAACCTTCAATAGGGATAATTGGATTAGGCTATGTTGGACTCCCATTAGCACTTGCTTTAGCAGAAAAACACACTGTGCTGGGCTATGACACCAATAAAGAGCGGGTGGCTTCTTTGCAAAGGGGGGTAGATAATACACAAGAAATTCCTACCGAAGAAATCCAAGCCGTTTCGATTCAATTCTTCGATCAACCTCAAGCATTAAAACAATGCTCCATTTATATTGTCACTGTTCCCACCCCTTTAAAAGAAGACAATTTACCCGATTTTAGCTATTTAGAAAGTGCCTCTACTGTTATTGCTCAACTCTTAAAAAAAGGGGATATCGTGGTTTATGAATCTACCGTTTATCCTGGTGCTACAGAAGAGATTTGTTTACCACTTTTAGAAGCCTTCTCTCTAAAGGTTGATATAGATTTTTCTTTGGGATATAGCCCAGAGAGAATTAATGTGGGTGATCCACACAATACCTTTAAAACCATTCCAAAGATTGTTTCGGCCTCCAATAAAGATGCCCTTGATACACTTTATATTCTTTATCAGTCTGTGCTTAGTGCAGAAGTTTATAAAGCTCCCTCAATAAAAGTAGCCGAAGCGGCTAAAGTGATTGAAAACACCCAGCGGGATGTCAATATTGCTTTTGTAAACGAACTCGCCATGATGTTTAATGCCATGGGATTAGACACCAACGAAGTTTTAGCAGCTGCTTCTACTAAATGGAATTTCCTTCCTTTTTGCCCAGGATTAGTAGGAGGACATTGTATAGGGATCGACCCTTATTACTTAGCCCATCAATCTCAAGCTTTGGGCTATACCCCAGAATTACTCCTTTCTGCTCGAAAAATAAATGAAGCACTCCCTCGTTTTATTGTAAAAGACATTTTAATTAAACTTGAAACTCATCAAATAGACAAAACAAAAGCAAAAGTTTTATTACTAGGTGCTACCTTTAAAGAAAACACAGCAGATATTCGTAATTCTAAGGCGATTACCCTAGCCCAAGAATTACAAGAAGAAGGTTTACACCTGACCCTCTTTGATCCTTATTTAATCAAAAATAACCCACTCACAACATCCTTAGCTTTAACCAGCAGTCTTTCTAAGACAGAAAAATTCGATGTGATTATTCTAGCCGTGGGACACGATCAATTTGCAACAATAGATCCCTTGAAATCATTGACTGATAAGGGCTTTGGCTATGATATCAAAGCCTATTTTGATGCTCACCCTCGTATTTATCGGTTATAAGAAAGCTGTTTCTTATAAAAGCTTTCCCACTCTTCTAACAATCGTTTTTCACTAAAATTAGCTTCGACATAGGTTCTTCCTGCTTTGCCCATTGCGTGCATCTCTTTAGGGTGATTTAGCGCAAAGCTCAACTGATCTTTGAGGTGTTCTACATCTCCCACGCGATGTCGTAAACCGGTTTCTCCTTGTATAATCGTATCAGCTAATCCATAAGCATCACTACAAATTATGGGTTTTTCTAAAGCACTAGCCTCAATAACAGATAGCCCAAAACCTTCCCGGTAACTGGGTAAACAAAAATTGTCACATGCTTGAAGTAATTCTTCGGGTTTTTTTTCAAAAGGAATAAAGTGAATTTTAGAAGAGATATGTTGAAAACGCGCTTTGATTTGGTCTTCATCATGTCCCACTAGAAAGAGAGAAGAAGCTTTTTCAGATTGATCTAATTGCGCAAAAGCTTGAATTAGATCAATAACCCCTTTGTCTTTATTAAGCCTTCCTAAAAACATAAAGACCCATTCGTTTTCTTCTAGTTTTAGTGTTTTTCTTCGCTGTTCTCTAAGAACAGCGGAAGGGGCAAACCGTGTAAGCGAAACCCCGCAGATTGATCCTTTTCCCAGCACTTGAGCGGCTGGCCCTATCACGCCATGTTCTTTTAAAAATCGCAGTTGTGATTTACCATCGACTAACACTTGGGTAGCACAAAGGGCAATCAAGCGATCTATCGATTTCAATAATAAGCGGAATATCCCTTTTTTATTTGCCCACACTTGTCCTGTAAAAGTATGGGTGCGCAAGGGAACATTTGCAATAAGGCCTCCTAGCATGGCTATTAAACCTGCCTTTGGAGAAACGCTATGTAGCGCATCAAATTGTTGTTTTCTTAAAAAGCGCACCATCGAAATTAGACAGTTGAGGTCTTTGATGGGGTTAATCCCGCGTTCAATCGCTTGGACATGAACTCCTTTAAGAGGTAATTCTGCCAGCAGGGTCGTCACATCTGTGGTATTAACAATAAGGTGTAAAGCGTAATGTTTCGATAAAGTTTGCATGGGACCTTTTAAAAAGGCCATGGCTGTGGCTGAAGAAGAAACGACAAAGCAAAGTTTTTTCATCGGGTACAATTTACATACTCTTTTAAAAAGCTGCGGTAGTCTGCTTTAAATTCAAAATCAAGTTCTGTTACTATTTTATTCGACGAGATCTTAGTGGTGTTAGAGAAAAAGGCCACTCCATCTTCACTAATTGATATTAGCTTTATAAAGCGAAAGAATTTTAAGAGTTGTTGGAACAATCTAGCCGGTATTGGAATGCTATTCTTAACCTTTAATTCTTCTTCTAAGAAAGATAAAAATTGAGATAGAGGCAGATCATGAGAGAAGTTATATTGTTGGCCAATGGCTTTTTTGGTACTTCCTAAAAGCAACAAAGCATCAACAACATCAGTGGCAAGAACAAAATTAGCCATAACCTTTGGGGCAACCCTTAGGCGAAGTTTCTTTTGACAAAGTCGAACCAACTGTTCTAAAAGTCCAGATTTCATGTTTTGTCCTAAAATAATCGACGGGCGTAAAATAACCGACTTAAACCCGGCTTTATTTCGGATAATCTCTTCTGCAGCTAATTTGCTTTTTTCATACTCATTTTGTGGCTTGAATAAACTGTCTTCATGGATAGTGTTTCCTTGATTAAAGTCAAAAATCCCAATACTCGATAAGTAAACTAACGTGGTTTTTTTTGGGAGTGTATTCACAATCGCTTGTGTCCCAACGACATTAGTGGCGTGCATCGATAAAGGGTTATTCAATTCTGCCGCAAGGTGATACAATACATCTAAATCATGTGTAAACTTTGCGATAACTTCTGGTTTGGGCTGACTTAAATCTGCTTCAATAACGGTCACAGAAGATTGATGTTCCAACTTTTTTGCAGAACGGCTAAGCAGCACTAAATCATGTCCTTGAGCAGAAAGGAGGCGAACTAATTCTTGTCCAATAAAGCCAAATGCCCCGGTAATTCCTATTCGAAGTTGTTTCACAGATTGAATTTCAAGTTTAAATATAAAAAACGCTAGACCTAATAACGCTAATTATTTTCTAAATTTGACTTTAGATAACTAAAAGCACAGATATAACTTTGTTCTACCCAATCCTAAAGCATTTTTTCGATAAAGTATTTGCGCTAGCTGCTCTAATGGTTTTATCTCCGCTTGTGCTATTGATTGGGATTATCTTATTTTTTGATCTTAAGGCATGGCCTGTTTTTGTTCAAAAGCGGCCGGGCTATCAACAGAAGATTTTTGCTGTCTATAAGTTTAAAACCATGCGAGATACCACAGACGAAAAGGGGGCTTTATTACCCGATTTTGAACGTATTACTCCCCTAGGGAAAATCATTCGTAAATTATCTCTAGACGAACTCCCACAATTGATCAACGTTTTAAAAGGCGAAATGAGTTTTGTAGGACCCCGTCCTTTATTACCAGAATACTTACCTTTATATTCTAACGAACAAAACAAAAGACACGAGGTCAAGCCCGGGATAACTGGCTGGGCTCAGGTCAATGGAAGAAATACTTTGAGCTGGCAGGATAAATTTAAGCATGATGTGTATTATGTGGAAAACCAAAGCTTTTTTTTAGACCTTAGGATTTTAATCAAAACAGTTGGTAAAGTTCTTCTTCCAAAAGATATTAACGCAACAGAGCAATTAACCATGGAACCGTTTAATGGAAAAAACTAAACTTATCTTTCTTGGAGCAGGAGGTCATTCAAGAGTACTTGCTAGCGCGGTAGAATCTACTGCAGCAAAACTAGTGGCCGTCTTTGATCCAGACCCCACAAAAAAAGATTTAGATGGGGTAGAAAATATGGGAGATTACAAGGCTGATGTTCATCCAGAAGCAAAACTTTTAATTGCCATTGGCGACAATTCAGTTCGCAAAAAAATTAGTGCTACCGTTTCACATGACTTTGGACAAGTGATCCATGCGGCAGCTCAAGTCGATCGTTTGACGCACTTATCTCCCGGAGTACAAGTTATGCCGGCTGCTGTCATTAACCGCGGTACAGCGATTGGTCAACACACCATTATCAACTCAAATGCTACGGTAGAACACGACTGCAAAATTGGGGACTTTGTCCATATTGCGCCGGGCGCAACTATTTGTGGCGGAGTAACAGTGGGCGAAGGGACTTTAATCGGTGCAAACGCAACAGTTTTACCGCAATGTGTTATTGGACAAAATGTTACTGTTGGGGCAGGTGCAGTAGTCACAAAAAACATCCCAGATAATGCTATCGTAACAGGTGTTCCTGGTAAAATTATTTCAAATGGATAAATCCAAAATATACCTCTCTTCCCCCCATATGGGAGAAGAAGAACTTTTGAATGTTCAAGAAGCTTTTGCGACCAATTGGATTTCCCCCGCAGGGCCATTTATACCACAATTTGAACATGATCTAGCCACTTATTGCGGAACTAAAGGGGCTGCTGTGGTTCAATCAGGAACAGCTGCTATACATTTAGCCTTACGCTTATTGGACATACAACAAGGGGATTTGATTCTTTGCCAATCCTTTACTTTTATAGGCTCTTCTAATCCTATCTTATACGAAAAAGCGACCCCTGTTTTTATTGATTCTGAAGCGGCAACTTGGAATATGTGTCCTCAAGCACTAGAAGAAGCCATTGTCGATTTAGAGAAAAAGGGAAAACGCCCTAAAGCCATTATTGTCGTTCACCTTTATGGGATGCCTGCAAAGATGAATGAGATTATGGCCATTGCAAATCGTTATAATATCCCAGTGATAGAAGATGCTGCAGAGGCACTGGGTTCTTATATCGATGGTAAGGCGTGTGGTTCTTTTGGAGATTTTGGGATTTTGAGTTTTAACGGAAATAAAATCATCACCACTTCTGGCGGAGGTGCTTTATTATCTGATAATATCGATGCGTTACAAAAAGCGCGTTTTTTGGCCACACAGGCCAAAGAAAACACCCCCCATTATGAACACCTCGAAATGGGTTACAATTATCGCATGTCGAATATCGCCGCGGCCATAGGAGTAGGACAATTAAAAGTTTTAGACAAAAGGGTAGCAGCTAGAAGAGCCAATCACGATTTTTATTTCGAGCTACTTTCGGACATTAAGGGCATACAATTTTTAGAAGAACCCACAGGTTATTTCAGTAATCGCTGGTTGAGTTGTATTACAATTGACCCACTTATTACTGGAGTAAGTAGAGAAGATCTGCGACTAGCTTTAGAAAAAGAAAACATTGAAAGTCGACCATTGTGGAAACCCATGCACATGCAACCCTTGTTTGAAAGCTGTGATTATTATGGAACAGACTTTAGTGAAAAACTCTTTCAAGATGGAATCTGTCTTCCCTCTGGCAGTAATTTAACACCACAAGAAAAAGAGCGAATTTCAAGTCAATTGAAAGTAGTATTTTCGTGCTAGTATGTTTGAAAGAATCTTTAAATATCATTATTCAAATAAATTCGCTTACGCACTAGATGCGATTTGCATCTTTATTGCTTTAGAAGCCATCCTTTTCCTCAACGGTTCTGTATTGATTATTCGATCACAACTAGATAAACCTGTATTTATAGCGTTAGCCTTGGGCTGTATTACCCTCTTTCGAGGCTATAAGATGGTATTGCGATTTACCACCTTTATCGACATAGGGAAAATAACCTCTGGACTCATCCTTACCATTGCGATATACGCTTTGTATATTAAAGCAGATACACGTGGGCATTACAACTACTTATTGTTATTGTTTTATTTCAGTTTATCCCTTCTTTCTCTCTACCGACTGGTGATCAAATTGCTTTATGCACGAGTGACTAAAGAAGAAAAATTATTAAACACTTTACTTTTTGGCGCTGGCGCAAATGGCTTAAGAACAAAAAGAGCCTTAGACGACAGTAACGCTGTCAATGTTTTAGCGTTTATAGACGAAGCCCCTGGAACGGTAGGGAGAAGCATTGAAGGTTTATCTGTAATGCGCTTAGACGAAAAGCTTGAAAAGTTCATTGAGAACAAAAATGTCCAGCAGATCATCATTACCACAGAACAAATTGGTCAAAAAAAGAAAAATGAACTCTTTCAATTTTTCAAGAATAAGGGCGTAAAAATATTTACAGTACCTGCCATTGATAAATTAGCCAGTAATGAGGGTATTGTAAGTAATCTTACGCCTATCAAAATTGAAGACCTTTTAAGGAGAGATCAAATCAAAATTGACCTAGAGAAGAACAAATCCCAATATAAGCACAAAACTATTTTAGTAACCGGTGCAGCTGGGTCTATAGGGAGTGAAATCGTTCGTCAATTACTTCCCTTTGAACCAGAGCAAATTATTTTATACGATCAAGCAGAAACCCCTTTGTTTGATTTAAAAAATGAATTAGCCCAAAAAGGAACCAAAGTAAAACTACATTACTATTTGCAAACAATCACAGACAAAGCTGCTTTAGAACAATGCTTTAAAGCATTCTCTATCGATGTCGTTTTTCATGCCGCTGCTTATAAACATGTATTTATGACAGAGGCGATCCCTAAGGCTGCCATTGTCAATAATATTTTAGGCACTAAAAATGTTGTTGATGTCGCTTTGGAAAACAAGGTTGCCCATTTGGTGATGGTGTCAACAGATAAGGCGGTTAATCCTTCTAATGTGATGGGAGCGTCTAAACGTATTGCTGAAATGTATGTCGCGCAGGCCGCAGAAAACACAAGCACACAAATCATCACGACTCGCTTTGGGAATGTGTTAGGGTCAAACGGTTCTGTTGTCCCTATTTTTAAAGAGCAAATTGCCAAAGGCGGCCCGGTAACGGTAACCCATCCAGACATCACCCGTTATTTTATGACCATTACAGAAGCCTGTCAATTGGTACTTGAAGCTGGAGCAACCGGTGAAGGAGGGGAGATTTATGTATTTGATATGGGAGAACCAGTGAAAATCGCTGATCTCGCAACAAGCATGATTCGCTTATCTGGTTTAATCGAAGGGCAAGACATTGAACTAGTTTATAGTGGACTAAGACCCGGGGAAAAACTCTATGAAGAACTACTCACCGATAAAGAAAACCTTAAACCTTCTCATAATGAGTTGATTTTTATCGCTGAAAAGGAAGTATTCTCTACAAACCAACAAGAGCAAATTCTCGCTTTAATAGATAGTGCTGCTAAAGGGGTGAAGGAAGATATTCTTGTCAAGCAAATGAAAGCAATCGTTCCAGAATACAAATCGATGAATTCGACTTATACCGCTCTTGACAATTAATTACCCCCAGGAACGATTTTAAGATTTCTTATACAAACACTAAAAGGATAACGCTGTACACCTGCACTATTCAATACAGAAGGATGTTTGTCAAAGCTTAAGCGAAAATCAGGAATGATAGGTAAGGGCACAACAACCTGTCTAAATTCTGTCACATTATAACTAGAATCTGACCACAACTCTCCCGGTTCAATGGTTACACTCCCGCTGCCAGAAACAATCGGAACATAGCCTAGTGATATTTTTACATTTTCATCGGGATTATTCGGTAGGACTAAAAACTCCATTTTGTATTCAAATACTAAATTTTTTGGCGCTGTCCCAAAATTGGAAAATTCTTTTGATATAGTAGTAATTTCATTTTCTCCTGCACCATTAGCGATATAATACCCCACCATAGCATTTTCGCAAGGCGAAAAAGTTACGGTTGAATTTTCCGAAGGTCCAAACCAACCATCTTGCGGATTTTCCCAACCCCAAGTCACACTTGCGGTTTTCATTTGCAAATCATCCTGATACTCAGCGGTAACATAGTCATTAATAGAAACAACATCAAAGCTATTCGCATTCGCGACGGCGTGTTGCATGTTGTATTTACCAAAAATATTGTTGTATTCTACTAAGACGGCAATTTGAGCATTAGTTTGTGGGTCATTAATATCTCCTTCTACTGTCGTGGTTCCACTTACAGTAGTAGTTGAGCCTACACTTGTTGTTCCCCCTTCAAATACCCATTTAAAAATGTCAAAGTTTTTTGAAGTGGTTACATAAGATACCCTAAAAACAGCATTATCAGGCATCATACTATTGGTCACTGTAAAACTGTGCTCTGAAGATAAAAAAGAAGCTTCCACCTCTCCGGTACGTCCGTTAGGATCTTCTGTTGGACGTATAATTGCATTAGCATCCTCTTCTAAAAGTGATTCAGGAACAAATTCTGGAGTGCAGGAACAGACCACGATTAAAAAACCAAAAAATGCAACGTTAAGCCTCATAAAATAAAAATAGTTTACAAAGATAAAGAAAACGCATTACACATTATTAAATAAAAACGCATTCCTTTACCTATTAACGTGCTAACACAACTTATAGTATTGCAATCATTGTATAATTTCCCTTGTATAATGTTAAAAATTAAGTACATTTGCAATCCAAAAATTAACAAAAATGTATGCAATCGTAGAGATAGCAGGGCAGCAATTTAAAGTTGCAAAAGACCAGAAAGTGTTTGTACACCGTTTGGCACAAGACGAAGGAAGCAAAGTTTCTTTTGATCAAGTGTTCTTATTAGACGATGGAAAAGCAGTTACCCTTGGCGCCCCGGCTATAACTGGAGCTTCGGTAGAAGCAAAAGTAGTAAAGCACTTGAAAGGAGACAAAGTAATTGTCTTTAAAAAGAAAAGAAGAAAAGGATACCGTGTGAAAAACGGTCACCGTCAAGCATTAACAGAAATTCTAATCGAAGGAATCTCTGCTAAAGGTGGCGCTAAGAAGGCTGCGCCAAAAGCAACAGCGGAAAAAGTAAAAGCTAAGCCAGCGGCTAAAAAGGCTGCCCCTAAAAAAGAGGCACCAAAAGCACAAGTGGATCTGAGCGGAAAAACAGTAGCTGAATTAAAAGAATTAGCTAAAGCAAAAGGGATTACAGGTATTTCTTCTATGAAGAAAGCCGATTTAATCGCTGCTTTACAAGCATAATAATTTAAAACGATACAACCATGGCACATAAAAAAGGAGTAGGTAGTTCGAAGAACGGTAGAGAATCAGAATCGAAACGATTAGGTGTAAAAATCTTTGGTGGACAAGCTGCACGCGCAGGTAACATTATCGTGCGTCAACGCGGTACTGCTCACAACCCAGGAGAAAATGTGTATTTAGGAAAAGATCATACCCTTCACGCAAGAGTTGACGGGGTGGTACAATTCGTTAAAAAGAAGAACAATAAGTCGTATGTTTCTATTGTTCCTTTTGAAGCCTAAACACTTTTAAAGTAAAAAAAACTAAACCCACTCATTGAGTGGGTTTTTTTATGCCTAATCTTTTAGCGCACCATAAACAGCGCGGTTTAAAGCAATAATATATTCGTTAGTATTAGGAATTTTTTGGGTCATAAAAATGGCAATGAGTTCTTCGGTTGGATCGATAAAAAAATGCGTTTTAAAATAACCACCCCAGTAGATTTGACCTGTGCTGACTGGACTAGGATCTTTGGTTGCATTATACAAAACCCCAAACCCAAGACCAAAACCACGGCTAGGACCCAGCAATTGACCCACTTGGTTTTTTGTCATTTCAATTACAGAGGCTTCTGACAAAATGCGTTTTCCTTTATAACTTCCTTTATTGAGTATCATCTGACAAAAATGTAAATAATCTTCTGTAGAAGAAAAAAGACCATAAGTTCCCCCATAAACGGTATTTCCACTTGTTTTAGCTTGAACAGGACTATTAACCAACTGTCTCTCTTCAGTAATCAAGTGCACTTGCATAACACGGTCGAGGTTTTCTGTCGCTACATTATAATCTGTTTCTGTCATCTCAAGAGGAAGCAATATATTTTCCTTTAGATACTCATTAATAGGTTGCTGAGTGATCTTTTGCAAGATTAAGGCTAAAATGTCTGGTGCAGCACTGTAATACCACTGTTCCCCAGGTTGACTTATGAGTGGGACCTCTAATAACTTTGCGACTGGTTCTTCTAATTTTTTGTACACAGCGGGATCAAACAAGTCGTTGTACATCAACTTAAAGAGTTGTTGATCAAAAAGACTTTCTCCTAGTCCATGGGATAATCCTGCTGTGTGGGTTAATAGCTGTTGTATGCTAATAGGCTGTTTTGCAGCAACTGTTGGTCCATCTATCCCGGTTGAGACATCTTCGATTACCCTAAGTTTTGCCAATTCTGGGAGGTAATCTTGTGCTAAATCATCTAAGGACAAAAGGCCCTTTTCAATCAGTTGCATAATGGCAACGCTCATGATGGGTTTTGTCATTGACTGGATAAAGTAGATGCTGTTTTTTTCAAGCGGTGCCTTTGTTTGAACACTGTTATGTCCCAATGCTTTATGCCATACTTTTTCTTGACTGTGATAAATTAAGACTTCGGCTCCCGCAATTTGACCCGCGTCAATTTCAGTTTTTAGGTAGTTTTCAAAATCAGAAAGTTGATCTACATCAAACTGTTTTTGCGCTTCAAGACTTACTCCAATACTGAAGAAAACACCAAAAAGAAGAAAAGACAGATGTCGCATAAAAGTATTTTTAAGACAATATAATTAAATAAAAAAGCCGAGCAATTGCCCGGGCTTTTATTTTATAATCAGAATCTTTTAGTATCTGTAATATTCTGGTTTGAATGGCCCTTCAACAGTTACCCCGATATAATCGGCTTGATCTTTAGACAGCTCTTCTAACTCAACTCCTAAGTGTTTTAAGTGCAAAGCAGCTACTTTTTCATCTAAGTGTTTTGGCAACATATACACCTTGTTTTCATATTTTTCTGGGGTATTCCACAGTTCAATTTGCGCAAGGGTCTGGTTAGTAAAAGAGTTACTCATGACAAAACTAGGGTGTCCAGTAGCACAACCTAAGTTGACTAAACGACCTTCTGCTAAAACGATCAATTCTTTCTCGTCTTCTAAGGTGTATTTATCTACTTGAGGCTTGATCTCCACTTTAGTATTCCCATAGGTGTCGTTTAACCAGGCCATATCGATTTCATTATCAAAGTGACCAATGTTACAAACGATTGCTTTGTCTTTCATTTGTAAAAAGTGCTCCCCAGTAAGAATGTTTTTATTTCCTGTAGCGGTAATCACAATGTCCATATTATCAACGACAGAATTGATTTTCTTCACTTCATAGCCGTCCATTGCTGCTTGCAGTGCACAGATAGGATCAATTTCAGTAACAGTAACAATGGCGCCAGCTCCTTTAAAAGAGGCGGCAGTTCCTTTTCCTACATCACCATATCCAGCGACTAAGACACGTTTTCCAGCTAACATTACATCGGTTGCACGACGCACAGCATCCACCGCACTTTCTTTACACCCGTATTTATTGTCAAACTTTGACTTTGTAACAGAGTCATTTACATTTATCGCAGGCATCGGTAATGTGCCATTTTGCATACGCTCATATAAACGGTGAACCCCTGTAGTGGTCTCTTCAGACAAACCATTAATGTTTTCTACTAATTCTGGGAATTGATCTAACACCATATTGGTTAAATCTCCCCCATCATCAAGAATCATGTTTAAAGGTTGTCGATCTTCTCCAAAGAAAAGCGTCTGTTCGATACACCAATCAAATTCTTCTTCATTCATCCCTTTCCAGGCATAAACAGGAATACCTGCAGCAGCAATGGCCGCAGCAGCATGATCTTGTGTAGAAAAAATATTACAAGAACTCCAGGTGACATCTGCCCCTAAAGCGACTAAGGTTTCAATTAATACGGCTGTTTGAATGGTCATATGTAAACAACCTGCAATACGCGCTCCAGCAAGGGGTTGCTCCTCGGCATACTCTTCGCGAAGGGCCATTAATCCGGGCATTTCTGCTTCGGCTAATTCGATTTCTTTACGACCCCAGTCGGCTAGACTAATGTCTTTTACTTTGTAAGGAAGAACGTTTGTTTTCTCTTTCATAATGGGTTTGTTAACTTTACGCTGCAAAAGTACAATCTTTCTTATCAAATCCCTATGCCGTTAACAAATCATTTTTCAGTAGTAAATAATTACAACTTAGCGGTTTGGAAGATTGATGAATCAGAAGAAAGCTTAAAGAATGAGCTGCTTTTAACCCCTAAACAACATCAAGCCCTAACAGAAAGGAAGACCGTTAATGGGAGGCAAGGCTATTTAGCGGTTCGTTCTGCTTTGGTAAGTTTAGGGATTTCTTTAGAGGACTTATCGGTCAATGAGATAGGGGCGCCCCAGTTGCCAAAGGGCTATTGCTCCTTATCGCATACCAATACGCATGCGGCAGCGGTTTTCGCCCAGAATAATGTGGGCATTGATCTAGAGGCCTATCGGCCAAAAATTTCACGAATTGCTTCAAAATTTGTCCATCCAAACGAGCAAGCCTTTTTACCGCAACTAGAAGAAGTCAAAGCTTTAACGCGGCTATGGACTGCCAAAGAGGCGATTTATAAAGCATTAAAAATCGCCGGATTATCCTTGCGTCAACAGATCGAACTGATGCCCTTTGACTTAAGCGATACCAGCGGAAGTGCTAAGGTGTATTTGACAGAACAGTCTTGTACTGTTCAATTGGAATTCTGTACTTTTGATCAACACGAACTAACTATCGCCCACAACATTCAACATGAAAGTATCCATTGAGATTACCTTAGCTCCCTTAGAAAAGGAGTATGAAACACCCATTAAGAATTTTATCCGGGTGTTGCGTTCTTCTCCTTTTGAAATTCAAGAGAATCCGTTAAGCACTCAGATCTATGGAGAATATCACGCTTTAATGAACTTTTTAACCCCCGCTATTGCCGACTCTTTTGATGCAATTACCGCCGGAATGATTCATTTAAAAATCGTAAAAAGTGATCGCAGCGATTATCAACCCTTTATCTGATTTTTTCTTTGGGCAGTATGCCCTCTATAGTCTTCAAGACATAGCGCTGGAAGTTACTGCTGTTTTCTTGGGTTTAGCCAGCGTTTGGTATGCCAAAGAAAATAAAATTGCTGTCTATCCTACGGGGATGATATCCACCGCCATTTTTGTCTACTTATTGTGGAAGTGGCTCTTACTGGGAGATATGTTGATCAATGCTTATTACTTTATCATGAGTGTTTATGGCTGGTATTTTTGGATCCAAAAAAAAGGAGAACAAAGCCTGCATCCCATTGCCCGTATTAGTCAACAAGAAACCGTCATCAGTGTTGGCTTATTTTTATTTTCGATTATCGGAGTTTATCAAGTTTACCAGTATTTTGAGATGTGGACCAGTTGGACTGCCTATATCGACACCTTTACCACCGCCATCTTTTTTGTAGGGATGTGGTTGATGGCGAGAAGAAAAATGGAGCATTGGATATTTTGGATCATCGGGGATATTATTTCTGTACCCTTGTATTTTTATAAAGGTTTGACCTTGACTAGTCTTCAATATATTATTTTCACTTTTATTGCCATTTATGGCTACCGAGCATGGAAACAGGAACTCAAACTTCGTCTGGCTGCCTAAGGGTGGTATTGTATGGTCCAGAGAGTACTGGGAAAACAACTTTGGCAAAGGCTTTAGCTGCGCATTATAAAACACCCTGGGTGGAAGAATTTGCGCGCCCTTACCTACAAGAAAAATGGGAGAAGGAAAAAAGTGTTTGCACCCTTGAGGACTTACCCATCATAGCACAGGGACAACTTGATGCAGAAAATAAGGCCATCAAACAGGCGAACAAATTGATCATTTGCGATACTAATATCTTAGTCACTAAAGTGTGGTCTGAAACCCATTTTGACGGCTATTGTGCGCCAGAGCTCGAAGCTATTTTAGCGAATACCCACTATGATTTGTATTTGCTTACTTCCATAGATGTCCCTTGGGAAAAAGATGACTTAAGAGATCGTCCTAACGATCGCGAAGCCATGTTTACTTATTTTAAAGCACAATTAAATGCGTATAATTTTCCCTACCTAGTGCTGGAAGGAAATCCACAACAGCGCTTAGATAAAGCCGTTGCTGCAATTGAACAATTGCTCGATTAAATTCAATTAAATTACAAGCAGATTCTTTAAAAAGAAGTACTTTTGTGCATGCTCAAAGGGGTGCTCTAAAACAAGAGCTGAGATCAGACCCTATGAACCTGGGCGGGTAATGCTGCCAAGGGAAATAGTAATAATTTAATTTAATTGTAACCAGAATAGTTACCCCTTTTATTCGTAAAATTTTTTCGAATGAAAACAACTGTTTTTTTCTGTGTTTGTGCCTTAGGCATATCGTCTTTAAGCGCGCAAGAAGAACAAGCGAAAGATTCGCTTAACACTTCCCTTATTTCTCTAGAAGAAGTAAGTGTTGCCGGCCTAAGGGCTAATGACAAGCAACCGATTCCTTTTTCTGAAGTGACAAAAGCCGATTTAAAAAGCCGTAACCTGAGTCAAGATTTGCCTATTTTGCTTAACTTTTTACCTTCTGTCGTAACAACTTCAGATGCTGGAGCTGGAATTGGTTATACAGGCATTCGTGTACGTGGTAGTGATGCTACCCGCGTGAATGTAACCATCAACGGGATTCCCTATAACGATGCAGAGTCACAAGGTACCTTTTGGGTGAATTTACCTGATTTTGCCTCTTCGGTTGAGAGCATTCAACTACAAAGAGGGGTAGGGACTTCTACAAATGGCTCGAGTGCCTTTGGCGCTAGCCTTAATATTTTAACCGATGCTGCTGCACCTGCAGCTTATGCTGAAATCACTAATGCGGTAGGGAGCTTTGGAACCCTGCGCAATACTTTAAAATTTTCTACCGGTTTATTGAACGATCGCGTTGAATTCTCTGGACGTTTAGCGAAAATCGCTTCAGATGGCTACATTGACCGCGCGTCTTCTGATTTAAAATCCTATTTCTTACAAGGCTTATATAAGGACGAAAACACTTTAATCAAGGCTCTGACCTTTGGGGGACACGAGGTGACCTATCAATCTTGGTTTGGGGTAGATCCTTACACCTTAGAGAATGATCGTACCTATAACTTTGCCGGAGAGATTTACAATGAAAATGGAGACTTAACAGGCTATTATGATAATCAGGTCGACAACTATCGCCAGGATCATTATCAATTGCACTGGAATCAAACGTATACCAATAATTGGTCTTCTTCTGTAGGATTAAATTACACCTATGGCCGTGGCTATTATGAAGAATATAACAACGATGCTAGTTTAGCAAATTTACGTCTAGATGATGTCGTTTTAGGTGGGGCAACACAAAGTGCCACAGATGACATTACTCGCAAGTGGTTAGATAACGACTTTTATGTTTTAACGGCAAATGCACAATACAATGTCGCTGAAACAAATTTAGTATTAGGGGGCTTGTACAGCACCTATGATGGGGATCATTTTGGGAAACTTATCTGGGCGCGCTTTGCCAGTAATGCACAGCCTAACCATGAGTTTTATCGCAATAAAGGAGAGAAGACAGAGGTCTCTTTCTTTGGAAAATTGACCCAAAAGATCAATAATAAATTATCGGGATATGTCGATTTACAATTCCGTAATATCAACTATACAGCAACTGGCACAGTAAACGATTTAGGTACGATAGACATTGATGACAGTTTTAACTTTTTCAATCCAAAGTTTGGGTTGACCTATGCCGCAAGTGAAAATGCACAGTGTTATATTTCTTATGCTAAAGCGCAAAGAGAGCCTAATCGTACCGACTATGAAAACGGCAATCCTCGCCCTGAAGTCTTAAACGATTTTGAAGCAGGACTGCGAAAAAAATCTGCTCGTGCGCAATGGAGTGCAAACCTATACTATATGCGTTATAAAGATCAATTGGTTTTGACTGGCGGAATAGACGATGTGGGAGCACCGATTCGCGAAAATGTAGGAGATAGCTACCGTTTAGGGATTGAACTAGACGCTAAGATTGCCTTAAACGATCAATGGTTATGGCAACCCAATTTAACCCTGAGCCAAAACAAAAACAAAGACTTTAATTTTGAACGCGATGGTCAATTAGTCAATCTAGGGGACACCAATATTTCTTATTCTCCTAATGTAGTGGCGGGAAGTAATATTGTTTTTGTGCCTTCGACTCAGTTCCAAGTGGGCCTATTGTCAAAATTTGTCGGGGAGCAATACATGGGGAATATTGATGCAGACTTGTCTAAACTCTCCTCTTATTTCTTGAATGATTTAAACATACAATACAACTTAGGCCCAATAAGTTGGGCCAAAGGGATATCCTTTTATCTCCTAGTAAACAATCTATTCAACGTGCAATTTGAATCAAATGGATACTTTTATACCTATAATGATACTTGGTCGAGTTCTACCCAAGTAACCACCATCGAGGGAGTGGGGTATTATCCACAAGCGGGGACTAACTTCTTGCTAGGAGCAACCATTAGATTGTAGTATATAATACCCGTCTGAGTAACTGGACGGGTTAATTTGACAATTCTAGGGTGTTTCCTCTCAAAATCGCTTGATACATCACCATAGAATAAATCTCAGTTTGACCTTCGGCTGGGTTGAGTAACTGCCCAGTTGCGAGACTGTACTGATAATCTTCGCAAGAACATTGCGCTAAGACCCCAGTAATTTGGGTTTGAGAACAATCACTGGGTAAATGATTGGGGCAACTAGCTTCCCATGCCAGGTAGCTATCCCCGTTGAGGTTAAAAACAATGATGCCTTTATGTCCATAATTGGGCAAAAGTATTGCCCCGCCAGCAAAACGCAAATTATCATATTGTGGCAAACTCAAATTGATCGGGATCGAAAAACGCATGGCGGGAAGAAATGGATTGCGCTCAAGAGCATCATTACTGCATCCGATTAAAATGAATAGCATTACGCCATAAAGACACTTCTTTTTAAAACCAATCGATAGATTCTTTTGCATTTTTATATATTTGTAAGACACCCTTCGTTAAATGAAGGGTTTTTTATTCTATTTAAACGAAAAGATTATGAGTAAAGTATCTTATTATACCGAAGAAGGTCTAAAAAAGTTGCGCGAGGAACTCAATCATTTAAAAGACATAGAACGCCCTAAAGCTTCTCAGGCAATTGCGGAAGCCCGAGACAAAGGAGATTTAAGTGAAAACGCCGAATACGACGCTGCCAAAGAAGCCCAAGGAATGCTAGAAATGCGTATCGCTAAAAAGGAAGAGACCTTGTCTAATGCTCGTATTATCAACGAGGCAGAACTCGACACCTCTAAAGTATTGGTTTTGTCTACCGTAGAGGTGAAAAACAAAGCCAATGGGATGCAAATGACTTATACCCTGGTCGCACAAAGCGAAGCCGATTTAGCTTCTGGAAAAATCTCTGTTGATTCCCCTATTGGAAAAGGTTTATTGGGGAAAAAAGTCGGAGAAGCAGCTGTAATCCAAGTTCCAAACGGCACCATTGAATTTGAAGTCTTATCTATTAGTCGTTCCTAATGAGCATTTTCGCTAAAATTATTGCAGGGGAAGTACCCGCATACAAAGTAGCCGAAAACGAACAACATCTCGCCTTTTTAGACATTAACCCTAATGCCAAAGGACACACCCTTTGTATTCCTAAAAAAAAGACGGATAAACTTTTTGATTTATCGCAAGAGGAATACTACGCTTTAATGGAATTTTCTCGCAAGGTCGCTCTGGGTCTTGAAAAAGCCGTTCCCTGTAAACGTATCGGGATGACTGTGATCGGTCTAGAAGTCCCACATGCACATGTTCATTTGATTCCGTTGCAAACAATGGCAGATGCCACTTTTGGTAAAAAAGAAAGTCTTACTCCAGAAGAAATGCAAAGTTTAGCCACTAGTATTGCTGCTAAAATAGATCACTAAGTCAATAGGTTACTCTTGGCTTTTGGGCAGCATAATTTCAAAGGTTGTTCCCACGCCTAGTTTCGTTTCTTTAACGTGGATTAATCCTTGGTGATAATCGTGGACAATCCGTTTTGCAAGCGAAAGCCCTAGGCCCCAGCCGCGACTCTTGGTCGTAAAACCAGGGCGAAATATTTTTTTTAGCGCCTTCGACGTAATCCCACTCCCACCGTCACGAACTAAAATACGCACCTCAGCTTTTTTATCGATAATACGCACGCTAAGAGGCCCGATTCCCTTCATGGCATCTAGGCCGTTTTTAATTAAGTTTTCTAAGGTCCAACTCAGTAGCGATGCATTGAGCGGAAGGATAATTTCTTTGTCGGGGAATTCTAAGGTCCATTCTACCTGTTTCCCCGTTCGCTTTTGTAAATAGGCAACGGTCTCTTTGCTCACCCTAACGATATCTGCAGGGATTAACTCTGGCAGTGACCCTACTTTTGAAAAACGCTCTGTAATCACTTCAAGGCGTTCGATATCTTTTTGCATTTCTTCTAGCGAGGCAGGAGCAATATTTTCTTCTTTTAGCAAAGCAATCCACCCCATCAGAGAACTTAAAGGAGTACCAATTTGGTGGGCGGTTTCTTTGGCCATCCCTGCCCATAAACGATTTTGTTCTGAAGCTTTATTGGTTTGAAAGAAAAAGTACAACAATCCTCCAAAAAGAAATAGGATTAAAAGTAAGGCCAGTGGATAATACTGGAGCTTCACTAATAAGGGCGCGTTACCATAATATAAATTCTGATTGATCAAGTCTTTGTAAACGATCGGGATAGGGGCATTCACTGATTTTAGATGGGCTAGCTTCTTGAAAAGTTCAATAGAATCGGGATCGTTTGTTTTGCTCCACTCAATATTTTTAAAGTCAACGATTTTCCCTTGTTCATCTACTTGGATCATAGGAGTAACCCCTATTTTCTGTAAAACATCAAAGGCGAGATTTCCATAGCTTATGCTTAAGTCAGAACTTTCTGCAATCTCTTGTTGCGCCATGGCCCACAGTTCCATTTTGACGCGCTCTTCTTTTTTGACGATTTTAAAAAGCACATTGGTGTTCCACATAATCAACACCACTATAGCAAATGCGCCATAGAGTCCCCAACTTTTCCATAAATGTTTAAACGATTGGAACACCACGAAATTCTTAACGCTCTAAATTACCGATTATTATCGAAACCTCGGGGCTAAGACAAAGTCCTAGCTATTTTTCGTTTAGGGAAAAGGGGTAGTTCCCATGGGAATACTTATTTTTGCTTTCTAATTAAGTATAAAGATGGAAGTATCTGGTAAAATCAAGTGGTTAGATGAAACCAAAACCTACGGAAACAACGGTTTTCGTAAACGCGAAGTTGTTGTAACAACAGAAGAGCAATACCCGCAGCACATATTAGTAGAATTTGTTCAGGATAAATGTGACTTACTCAACAATTTCCAATTGGGACAAAATGTGAAGATTGGGATTAACTTACGCGGTCGCGAATGGGTCAATCCACAGGGAGAAACAAAGTATTTCAACTCTGTTCAAGGATGGAGAATAGAAGCTGCCGGCGCTGCTGCTCCTTCACAAGAAATGCCTCCTATGCCACCAGCCTCTGCTTTTGAAGCAGCACCAGAAAAAGACAACGAAGTAGAAGACGATTTACCATTCTAAAGAAGAGCTCTAAGATGGTCTGTTAGATCGACTCGATTTAATCTGTGTATTTTGAAGGCTAAATTCTTAATTCATAATTATTTCAGTTGTCAATCAAAAATTAATGTAGTACATTTGCACCCCCATAGCAGGGGAACAAATAATAGATAAAACAATTTATTGTGGATACACTAAGTTATAAAACCATTTCGGCTAATGCCAACACCGTTGATAAACAATGGGTTGTAGTTGATGTAGCGGGAATGCCTTTAGGAAGAATAGCCTCAGAAGTGGCAAAATTAATTCGCGGGAAGCACAAACCTAATTACACCCCTCACGTTGACTGTGGCGATAATGTTATCGTGATCAATGCTGAAAAGATTCAGTTAAGCGGTGAGAAGTGGAAGCAAAAAATCTACTTGCGTCACACTGGATACCCAGGTGGACAACGCGCCTTAAGCGCTGAGCAATTATATGCAAAAAGCCCTTCGCGTTTAGTAGAAAATGCTGTACGTGGAATGTTACCAAAAAACAAACTAGGTGCCACGTTGTATAGAAATCTAAAAGTATTTAATGGTGCAGAGCATACTCATGCAGGGTTAAACCCAACCGCCATTCAATTAAATAAATTTAACTAATGGATGTAATTCATACTATCGGTCGTCGTAAGACCTCTGTTGCACGTATCTTCTTAGGAAAAGGAAAAGGAAAGATCACCGTCAACAAAAAAGACTACACAGACTATTTCCCAACCCCAACTTTACAGTATAAGATTCAGCAGCCTTTTGCTTTGACAGAAACAGAAGGAAATTATGATTTAAAAGTGACTGTTGTAGGGGGTGGAACAAATGGACAAGTAGAAGCAGTTCGCCTCGCGATCTCTCGTGCTTTGTGTCAAATTAACGAAGAGCACCGTTTGGTTTTAAAGCCAGAAGGTCTTTTGACACGTGATCCTAGAATGGTAGAACGTAAGAAATTCGGTCAGAAGAAAGCCCGTAAGAAATTCCAGTTCTCTAAGCGTTAATATTTTTTTACTCCTTTTTCAAAAAAAGGAGTTGTTCATATATTTTTCAACCCGTTGCCCACTCAGCTTGCTGAGATTTAGTTTAGCATCTAAATAGGAGAGGCCTATATTATAGCCACTTTCTTATTGCTAACTACGGAACGTAAACTAACCAAAAATGGCAAACACAGACGTTAAAGACCTGCTTGACGCAGGCGTACACTTTGGTCACTTGACCAGAAAATGGAATCCTAACATGGCGCCCTATATCTATATGGAGCGTAATGGAATCCACATCATTAACCTTTACAAAACTGCAGCTAAAGTAGACGAAGCGGCAGAAGCAATGAAGAAAATCGCTGCTTCTGGACGTAAGATCCTTTTTGTTGCAACAAAAAAACAAGCCAAAGATATCGTTGCAACCAAAGCGGCTGCAGCTAAAATGCCTTACATCACAGAGCGTTGGCCTGGTGGAATGTTAACCAACTTTGTTACCATTCGTAAAGCAGTTAAGAAAATGGCTTCTATCGATCGCATGAAGAAAGATGGAACTTTTGAAACTTTATCGAAGAAAGAAAAGTTACAAGTAGACCGTCAGCGTGCGAAACTAGAAAAGAACTTAGGTTCAATTACAGATATGACCCGTCTTCCGGGGGCATTATTTGTTGTTGACATTAAGCGTGAGCACATTGCCATCAAAGAAGCACAGAAATTAAACATTCCAATCTTTGCCATGGTCGATACCAACTCTGATCCTCGTGATGTAGATTTCGTTATCCCTGCAAATGATGATGCTTCTAAGTCAATCGAAAAGATTTTAGGCATTGTAACTGAAGCAGTAAGCGAAGGCTTAACTACGCGTCAATCTGAAAAAGATGCGGCGAATAAAGGCCAAGAAGAAGCGAAAGAAGCTCCAGCAGCAGAAGCTCCAGTAGCAGAAGCAGCAGCAGAAGCTCCAGTAGCAGAAGCAGCACCGGAAGCTCCAGCAGTTGAAGCAACTCCAGAAGCACCAGAAGCACCATCAGCAGAAAGCGCAGACGCAGCTAAAGACGCTTAAGCATCACATTTAATATTGAGTAAATTATCCATAGCGAATAAAGCTTTTCTTAGGAATAGCTTTTTCGTTTTAAATTCAAATAAACTATGAAAATTACTGCATCAGAAGTAAATAAATTACGTCAAGCCACAGGGGCTGGAATGATGGATTGTAAAAAAGCTTTAGTTGAAGCCGAAGGAGACTTTGACAAAGCGGTAGAAAACTTACGTAAAAAAGGTCAAAAAGTTGCGGCTAATCGCGCTGATCGCGATTCAGCTGAAGGAGCTGTTTTAGCTAAAGTGAACGCAGACAATACCGCTGGTGTTGTTGTGTCAGTAAACTGTGAAACAGATTTCGTTGCTAAAAACGACCGTTACTTAGCCTTAGCCAATCAAATCCTTGATTTAGCTTTAGAAGCAAAAACAATCGAAGATTTACTTGCTGCAGACTTTGGTGGTATGAGCGTAGCTGATAAATTAACCGAGCAAACTGGGGTAATCGGAGAGAAAATTGAAATCGGTGGTTTCAAAAGAATCGAAGGTCCTTTTGTAGGACACTACATCCACGCTGGAAATAAAATCGCAACCATCGTAGGTCTTTCTGCAAACGTAGAAGGTGGAGCAGAAGCAGCAAAGAATGTTGCCATGCAAGCCGCTGCAATGAATCCTATCGCCTTAAATGAAGAAGGTGTTGATGCAACCGTAATCGAAAAAGAAATCGAAATTGCCAAAGACCAACTGCGTCAAGAAGGTAAGCCAGAGGCTATGTTAGACAACATTGCCAAAGGAAAGATCAAGCGTTTCTTTAAAGACAATACTCTTGTAAACCAAGCGTTTATCAAAGATAGCAAACAAACCGTTACACAATATGTTCAATCTGTTAATGCAGATTTAACGGTAACAGACTTTGCTCGCCTAGCCTTAGTATAGTCCGCTTATTGGGCAGAGATATAAGTCTCTCAATCAATTAAAATCCGTGCATTGCACGGATTTTTTTTTGCTCTAAAATTTCACTCAAAAAATGCATTAAAATATGTATAATATAATAAATAAATTTTAACTTTAATAATTAAAATTTATGGTTTGACTCGTTTACTGTCAGGATTTCCCCTTTTTTTACTTAAATCATCTTTTGCTCAAATTGGCCTTTATGGAGCACTACAATTCGCTTCAAGTGAAGTGATTGCTCTCCGGACAAGGGGCTCAGGACAAGGCTCGAAGTGACTGTAGGGTCATTGCAATCACCCCCGTCCATTTCCTGCCTTCGGTAGGCAGGCCATACCTTCGGCAGGCAGGCGACCACCTTTGTCCATTTCGAGCGCAGTCGAGAAATCTACCGAAGTGGAGAAATCTACCGAAGCCGAGAAATCTAACCATTATGACCAAGAACTACTACATCTACATCCTTACAAACAAGGCCAAAACGGTGCTTTACATCGGGGTGACCAATAACCTAAAAAGAAGGATTTACGAACATCGAAACCCTGAGCCTAATTCAAAATCCTTTTCTAGCAGGTACAAAACGATTTACCTCATTTACTACGAACACTTTTTTAGTATCAGGAAGGCTATTCAGCGAGAGAAGCAGTTAAAACGATGGAGTCGTATTAAAAAAGAAAAGCTTATCGCTACCAAAAACCCTGAATGGAATTTTTTGAATGATACGATTTAGAGACTTCTCCACTTCGCCTCCCTATGGTAGGCTTCGGTCGAAGTGACCATGGAGTATTCGAAGGATGTCGAAGTGACTACAGGGATTATTCTACTTAAGTTTACGGATGATAAAAGCGTCTGGTAATTCTTGAAACGCCCCAGAAAATGCTTGTCCTACTTCAATCGCTTTTCTTCTTAAGTAATCACCGTGAAGATAACTGTGATACAAGACATCAAAATCAATTTCGCCTTGCGAATTAATTACTTGATCCCCAGCAATGTTATAGACATATAAAGATGGATCTGTAGCATCCATAAAATCGCGATAATCCACCGCATCTAAATCTGCTTGTGTGGGTTCTCCTCCATAAAAACTTAAGAAAAGTGTTTGTAAAAAGGGATTCATTTGTCTTAACCCATCTAAGCTAAAACCAGTGAAAACATTTTCCCATTCATAGAGGTCATAAGTACTTTGCGCGGCAATTGCGACAACACCTTGAACCTGGTCATTGAGGTTATTTTTAAACCCATTCCACTGGGCGATTCCTGCACCAGCAGATGCCCCCGCTAGAATGATTTTATTGGAGGGGATATTCATTTGGCTTAAATGATTTTTAATAAAACTGATCGCTTCTGTTCCGTCTTCAAGGGCAGAAATTACCCCTTGGTTTCCGGTTGTAGTTAACAAGCTATAATTTGCAGAAACGATCGCAATGTCTTTTTCAAAAACAGCCTGCATGGTTTCTAACAAAAGGTCGTCAAAGGCTTGTGCTTTGTCTCCCCCAGTAAAGCCTCCGCCGTGAAAAAAGATAACGACGCCTGAAGGGTTTGAATTTTCAGGGAGAAGAATGTCGAGTTGTTGTCGTTCTTGATCTCCATAATTAATGTCTTCAAAAAAGCGACCTTCTCCTATAGGGGAAGCGATTTGGGTTACGCCAAAAATACTTTCAAGATCAACAGTTGTTGTGGGATCGTCACTTTTGGCACATGCTAATAAAAGCAAAATAAAGGGCAGTGTAATTAACTTTTTCATAGGTAGGTTTTTTTTAAAGGTATTGTTTTTTGTCTTATTCTTCTAACCCCTCGGGGTAGAGAAAATGATTATAAGGAAAACGGGTGATGTGAATATCGCGAATAGCCGCATAAGCGCGTTTTCTAAAATCTTCTAAGTTAGACTTATTTAGCGCTGAAATAAACAAGGCATTTCCGTTCATTTTTGCCATCCAGGTGTCTTCCCATTCTTCGAGCGTATAGTGCTTAGAGGTTCGTTCTGTGACTAGATCGTCTTCTTCAATCACCTCTGGAGCGTAAGCGTCAATTTTATTAAAGACCATCAAGGTGGGCTTGTCCAGGCTGTCGATCTCTTGTAAGATTTGATTGACAGAGGCAATGTGCTCTTCAAAATTAGGGTGAGCAATATCGACAACATGCAATAAAAGATCTGCTTCGATCACTTCGTCTAGGGTACTTTTAAAGGACTCGACTAATTGGGTGGGTAATTTGCGAATAAACCCTACCGTATCACTTAATAAAAAAGGAAGATTTCCAATCACTACTTTGCGTACAGTGGTATCCAGGGTGGCAAAAAGTTTGTTTTCTGCAAAGACCTTACTTTTTGATAAAACATTCATCAGGGTTGATTTCCCCACATTGGTATAGCCGACTAAAGCGACCCTAACAAGGGCTCCACGGTTTCCGCGCTGGGTAGCCATCTGCTTATCTATAATAGTCAATTTTTTCTTTAAGAGGGTGATTTTATCACGAACAATACGACGGTCTGTTTCTATCTCTGTTTCTCCAGGACCGCGCATCCCGATCCCTCCTTTTTGTCTTTCAAGGTGTGTCCACAATCCTTTTAATCTGGGCAATAGATATTGGTATTGCGCTAATTCGACCTGGGTACGTGCATAACTTGTTTGTGCGCGTTGTGCAAAAATGTCTAAGATTAAACCTGTGCGATCAAGGATCTTACACTTTAGGGTTTTCTCAATATTATTTTGTTGTGCAGGGGTTAATTCGTCATCAAAAACTACCGTAGATACATCGTTCTCATGGACAAAGGTTTCCACTTCTGCTAACTTTCCACTCCCGATAAAGGTTTTAGGGTTAGGTAAAGCAATCTTTTGCGTGAAACGCTTTATCACTTTCCCTCCAGCTGTTAAGGCAAGAAAATCTAATTCGTCAAGATACTCTTTTGATTGATCTTCATCTTGTTGTGCATTAATGATGCCTACTAATACCGTGTTTTCAACAGCTAAGGTTTTTTTTTCTAGCATGGGTTATAAGGTCTTCCACGATTTAAGTTCGAGTGTTTTGCCATCAAAAACAGCATAGGTATAATGGGAAATCCAATCGCCTAAATTGATATATCGGGCTTGATCGATAGGAATATCTAAAGGGATGTGGCGATGCCCAAAGACGTAATAGTCTCTGGCTTTTTCTTGATTTTTTCTTTTGGCATATTGCGCTAACCACTCTTTTTCTTCGCCTAAAAAGACAGCGTCTTCTTCTCCAGAAATCATTTTGTTTTTGATCGATAAATGATGTCCTATACGCATGCCAAAATCTGGATGTATCCAGCGAAAACACCATTGAAAAAAGGAGTTAGTAAATACCTTTTTCATGCGTTTAAAGCCTTTGTCGTTAGGGCCTAAACCGTCTCCATGCCCTATAAAAAAGCTTTTGTTGTTAAAGGTGAATTCAGCTGGGGAATGATGCACAGTAATTCCGATTTCTTTTTCGAGATAGTCTAACATCCACAAGTCGTGATTTCCCACAAAAAAGTGAATGGGAACGCCTGCGTCGGCTAGCTCTGCTAGCTTTCCTAATACGCGTACAAAACCTTTTGGGACGACGGTTTTATATTCAAACCAAAAGTCAAATAAATCTCCTAATAAGAATAGTACCCCAACATCTTCTTTGATATGGTCAAGCCATTGTACAAAGATTCGCTCCCGGGGTGCGCTTTCTTCTGGTGTAGGAGCCCCTAAATGATTGTCAGAGGCAAAATAGATTTTCTTTCCTTCTGGAAGTTGCATGCGATAATTTCTAGTCTAAAGATACCATCTTTCTATTCAATGGCATGAGCGAGGTCATCAATCAAGTCTTGTGCATCTTCTATCCCCACACTTAAACGAATAAGAGAATCAACAACTCCGCTCTTTTCGCGTTCCTCTTTAGGGATAGATGCATGGGTCATCGAAGCAGGGTGACCGGCTAAACTTTCTACACCCCCTAGTGATTCTGCTAGGGTAAAGAGTTTAAGGTTTTCGACGATTTTGATGGCTGCTTTATAGTCGGCTCCTTTTGGGATAAAAGATAGCATTCCGCCAAAGTCTTTCATTTGCTTTTTAGCAACAGCATGGTTAGGATGGGTGTCAAAACCAGGCCAGTACACTTTTTCAATTTTGGGGTGGGCGGCTAGATATTCTGCCACAGTTTTACCATTTTCACAATGGCGTTGCAAGCGAACGTGTAAGGTTTTAATTCCGCGAAGGGTCAAAAAACTATCCATGGGACCGGGTACAGCACCACTGGCATTTTGTATAAAGGCCAAACGTTCATGTAAATCATCGTCGTTGACCACAAGAGACCCTAAGACAACATCTGAGTGCCCAGCAAGATATTTAGTAGCAGAGTGCATCACGATGTCTGCTCCAAAATTAAGTGGTTGTTGCAAATAAGGGGAAGCAAAAGTATTGTCAACGGCTAATAGTAGATTGTTCTTTTTAGTCAAATTTGCTACTGCTTCAATATCGACCACATTCATCATGGGATTAGTAGGGGTTTCTACCCAAATCAATTTAGTATTGCTATTGATGGCCGCTTCAACATTCGCCAAATCATTCATACCCACAAAGTGAAATTTTAGTCCAAAGCCTTCAAAGATTTTAGTGAACAAGCGGTAAGACCCTCCATAAAGGTCATTCGTTGAAATCACTTCATCGCCAGGTTGAAGAAGCTTCATCACAGCGTCCATAGCAGCTAATCCAGAAGCAAAGGCTAAACCGTGTTTCCCATTTTCTATACTTGCCAAAGATTTTTCTAGGGCTTGACGGGTGGGGTTATGGGTACGGCTATATTCAAATCCTTTATGTCCACCGGGCGTGGTTTGCGCATAGGTAGAGGTTTGATAAATAGGGGGCATTACTGCGCCATAAGCTGGGTCTGGTGCTTGCCCTCCGTGGATGGTTGCACTGTTAAATCGCAATTTCTTTTTCATGTGATCTTTTCAAAAATAGAATTACAAAGGTAAGAGATTCCCTTGATTTCTCTTTGCTTTGACTAATTTTGATTTACTTTGCATAAAAGGTGAAAATCAATGCATTTATTTTATTATTTAAGTAGCTGTGATACCTGCAAAAGGATCATGAAAACGCTAGCTTTAAGTAACGATGTTAGACAAATTGACATCAAAAAAAGACCTTTGACAGCAGCACAACTCGAGCTTCTTTATCAGCATAGTGGTTCTTATGAAGCACTCTTAAATAAACGTGCTCAAAAATTAAAAGAAATCGATAAAAGCAGCCTAGACGAAGCGGCCATAAAAAGCTTATTACTCTCGCATTATACCTTTTTAAAAAGACCAGTTTTGTTGTATAAAGACAAGTTGTATATCGGCAATGCAAAGGCAACTGTTGCTAAAGCGAAAGAGGCACTCGATGGATAAGAGACTGCTCGCATTGCTTGCGGCAATCGGCGCCACCACCATTTATGGGCTTAATCACACGATTATGAAGGTGATTATGCCAGATTATATTGGTCCATATGGTTTAGTACTTTTACGGGTTATTACTGCCAGTATCCTTTTTGGTGGGTTGAGTTTGTTTTATCCTACAGAAAAAATTGAGCGAGAAGATTACCTTAGAATTTTTGCTGCTACCGCCTTTGGGATGTGCCTTAATATGGTCTTTTTTATCCGTGGTTTAAGTCTCTCTACTCCCATTAACAGCTCAGTAATTATCACCATTATGCCCATTATAGTGATGTTACTCTCCTGGATGTTTTTAAAAGAAAGAATCACTTTAATGAAGTTCATGGGGATCGTCTTAGGTTTTGGCGGAGCCTTAATCTTAGTATTATACGGCAGTTCCTTTACTAAAAATGCACCTAATATCCCGCTAGGGAATGCCATGATGCTGATTAATGCTTTTAGTTATGGAGCCTATTTAGTCATTATGAAGCCCATCACAAAAAAGTATCAAGTCATTACCCTGATGAAATGGATGTTCCCGCTGGGGGTCTTAATGAATTTGCCCTTTGGTACAAAAGAATTATTAGCGGTTGAATGGCAGTTGTTGCCTTGGGATGCCCTGTGGAGAATTGGTTTTGTTTTGTTGTTTACGACTTTCTTTGCTTATTTATTGAATATGTATGCCTTAAGAGAAGTACCCCCTACAACCATTGGCGTCTTGACTTATGTACAGCCGATTATTGCTATTTTTTATGCGACATTTACCGGGAATGATCAAATGGATTTTGTTAAATCGACAGCAACATTACTTGTGTTTGCAGGAGTGTATTTAGTTACCAAAAGAGTGCAAGAAAGTAAACAGCTAGAAAATAAAAAGGGGTCTTAAAATCGTTTTCGAGGCTAATTGAAATGATATTCATCTCATTTTTGTAATTCTGCCTTTTAAGCCATTACATTTAGATGAATAAATGCATTTTTATGAAAAAGATATTGACCTTTCTCTTCGTTTCAACATTGATTGCTTGTGGTTCTTCTAACGAGAAAAAAGAAGATGGATTTAAATTTAATCGCACTAAAAAAGAAGAGACAAAGACTGTAAGCGAAAAAACAGCTACGCCCATTGATTTAAATAATAAAGGAATAGGCCCTGTAAAAGATTTAGTCTTTGACAGCGCTATAGATGACGCTTTAGTTGCGAATGGTGCCAAAGCGTTTAAACAAAAATGTACCGCTTGTCACAAACCAGTGGGCAAATTAATCGGCCCGGCGATGAAAGGTATTTATGAACGTCGTCATCCCGCCTGGGTAATGAATATATTGTTGAATCCCACAGAAATGTTGAAAGAAGACCCTATTGCAAAAGCCTTGTTAGCAGAGTACAACAATATATTGATGATCAATCAAAACCTTAGTCAGGAAGAAGCAAGAGCGATTGCAGAATACTTACGCAGCTTATAAAGCCCACTTTTTCCCGCCGGTAGCTTCTTGCAAGTCAACGCAGCCTTTTTGTTGCCCAGGAACTGGAGCATAGGCAAGATGTTCTGTAGCGATAATAGCATTTCCTTCAAAGGCGCGAACCGCTAAAGATCTCAGGTTGAATAAATAGCTTTGACACACTCCCTCAATTGGTGGAGCACCAGCAGTGCCATCTTCTAGCCCAGCTAAATAATCGTTATAAGCTTTACCTCTTGTGGCTAAGTCTTTTGGGGTTGCACGTAAAAATTTGTTCAATTGTACATCGATGTCCTCTGCAGTAAGATCGGCAGCATTGTCTTTTCCAGCGGCAGCTTGTACTACCCCCGCAAAAATTCCCGTTGCCATTGTGGCAAATTTTTGCTCTTCTGGACTAGTCACTTTTGCTAGATATGCGTCGATAAATTGAATTAAGTTTAAATCACTTGCTCCAGGAACAGTTGCAGTAGTGGGTAGCATTACATCGATAATTTTAGTTACAAAACTCGCATCTTCTTGAGACAATAGTGAGGGGCCCCAACCTGCTTCTGTTGTTTGACAACTTTGCAATAAGCTGGCTACAGTAGGAGTTAAAGTAAGTGCTCCAAATGAGAGTCCTATATTCTTTAAAGCGGTTCTTCTTTGCATAATATTTTACTTTACAGATTGTTCTTTTTTAATTCTTCAACGGCAAAGTTTACTGCACGAGCAGTAAGGGCCATATAGGTTAAGGAAGGGTTTACATTTCCAGCAGAAGTCATACAAGCACCATCTGTTACAAAGACATTAGGCACTTCGTGTAACTGGTTATTCTTGTTCAGGACAGAGGTTTTAGGATCACGTCCCATTCTAGCGGTTCCCATTTCGTGAATTCCTAACCCTAGATGATATTCATTGTCATAGCCTTGAACATTTTTAAATCCGGCTTCTTCTAGCATTTTGACCGCTTGCTCTTTCATGTCTTTTCGCATGGCGAGTTCGTTGTCTTTAATATCAGCATCAAAAGTAACGGTAGGTAATCCCCACTCGTCTAACTTTTCATAATCCAAATACATTCGATTTTCGTGATATGGCAATACTTCGCCAAAACCGTTTAATCCCATATTCCATCCACCTGGATTCATTAAGGCTTCTTTAAATTCTGGGCCATAGGCCATTTCTTTGACGTTTTCTGTCCAAGAGCCGCGACCACCGCCACCTTGATACCCATAACCGCGTAAGAAATCTTTACGTTCAGTATCACCACCGATATTTCTAAATCGCGGGATATAGATTCCATTGGGTCTTCTTCCAGTAAAGTATTTATCGTCGAATCCATCAAATTCTCCATAAGCACCAACTTGGAAGTGGTGATCCATGATATTGTGACCTAGTTCTCCAGAAGCATTCCCCATCCCGTTCGGGAAATGTTCAGATTTAGATTGTAATAGGATAGAGGTAGAGGCAACTGCGGAGGCGCATAAGAAAACAACTTTGGCGTTAAACACCATGCTTTCTTTAGTTTCTGTATCAATCACCCGAACGCCAGAGGCCTTCTTCGTTTCAGCATCATAGATTACCTCATGTACGATAGAATTTGGACGTAAAGTCATATTTCCCGTCGCTTCTGCCATCGGCAAAGTAGAAGAATTACTACTAAAATATCCCCCAAAAGGGCATCCTCTCATACAGCGATTTCTGTATTGACAATTAATTCTACCGGCTCCGGGTTTTGTTCCCTCGGTGATATGAGCAACTCGACCGATGGTTAACACCCGATCGGTGTATTTTTCTGCAATGGATTCTTTTAAGTGATCTTCAACACAGGTTAATTCCATTGGTTTAAGGTACTCTCCATCAGGAAAGTGATCTAGGCCTAATAACTCTCCAGAAATCCCGGCGTGTAGTTCAACATAAGAATACCATGGGGCAATGTCTTCGTAACGAATAGGCCAATCGACTGCAACGCCATCTTTTAAATTAGCTTCAAAGTCAAAATTACTCAAACGGTAGCTTTGTCTTCCCCACATAATTGAACGCCCGCCTACATGATAACCACGACACCAATCAAATTGTTTGTCCTCATTATAAGGATGCTTAATGTCATCGACAAAAAAGTGTTTTGATCCCTCTCTAGTAGTGTAGCCTGTTCTACTTTGTTTGGGTTGTCTTTCTTTTGTCTCGTTAGTAATTACATTTCCGTGGGGGAACTCCCATGGATCTTTATTCATGGTAGGATAGTCTTCGATGTGTTTGACCATTCTACCCCGTTCTAGGACCAATGTTTTTAGTCCTTTCTCTGTTAACTCTTTAGCAGCCCAACCGCCACTTATACCGGTCCCTACAACGATAGCGTCATACTGGGTTTCAAAATTAGCATTGCTCATTATTTGGGTAATTTTATTCTTTCTAAAATAGGACATAGAATTGAGCTTTCCTCAAAAAACCACTTTATTTATCATTAAATATCAATTAATAACGTTTTCGTTTGAATAAATAATAAACTCCAATCGCATTCATCTTGAGTTCTTTTAAGTATTATTACATTGTTTTAATTAAATTAACTTACTTATGAAACGCAGAAAATTTATTCAAAATAGCTTAGCTCTAAGCATTGGAGCAACAGCAATAGGATCGCTATCAGCCCAAACATTAGTAGGGAACTATTTCAGCCCAAATCTCTCTGCTTCACCTTTTTTTAAACTCTCTCTAGCGCAGTGGTCTTTACACAAAGCCATTCAAGAAGGAGAACTAAACCCCTATGATTTTGCTGCTAAAGCAAAAGAATTAGGTTTTGAAGGAATTGAATATGTTAATCAGTTGTACAAAGATGTTACAGAAGCCAAAAACAAAAACGCTGCATTAAAACAATTTATCGCCCAGTCAAATACAAAAGCAATAGAACACGGGGTAGAAAATGTGTTGATAATGATTGATGGGGAAGGAGACCTTGCAGTGCCTACTATAAGCAAACGTAACAAAGCCATTGAAAATCACAAAACATGGGTAGAGGTCGCAGCGGCTATGGGCTGCCATTCTATTCGCATTAATCTTTTTGGAGAGCGCAACCCACAGGCGTGGAAAGCTCAATCTGCAGAAAGTATGCGCAAGTTAGGGGAATTCGCTGCTCCTTATAAGGTCAATATTATTGTAGAAAATCACGGATATCTTTCTTCTAATGCTTCTCTAGTGATGGAAATGTTAGACGAAGTCAATCAAGCCAACTGTGGTACCCTGCCTGACTTTGGCAATTTTTGCCTAGAAAGAGAAAATGGTGAACGCTGGGGGGCTAAATGCGTGAAAGAATACGACCGCTATAAAGGGGTAGAAGAATTAATGCCCCGCGCTTTTGCCGTTAGTGCAAAATCCCATGATTTTGATGCGCAAGGCAATGAAACTCACACCGACTATTTACCCATGTTAAAGCTGGTTAAATCTGCTGGATATACTGGCTTTATCGGGGTAGAATATGAAGGGGAAGTCCTGTCTGAAATTGATGGTATACTCGCGACAAAAAACTTATTGCTAGAAAAAGGAAAACATATCGTTTAATCAATCTCATAAACTAAAAATGAATTCAACGACTAAATTTCAATTATCCTTTATGATGTTCCTCCAATTTTTTATTTGGGGAGGGTGGTTTGTCACCTTGGGAACTTTTTTAGGAAACAATCTAGGGGCTAGTGGTGCAGAAACAGCCATGGCTTTTTCTACCCAATCATGGGGAGCGATTATCGCTCCGCTTTTTATTGGATTAATCGCCGATCGCTATTTTAACGCAGAACGGATCTTAGGCGTATTACACCTTATTGGGGGTGGCTTGATGTATCTCATGTCACAAGCAGGAAATTTCGATACTTTTTATCCTTATGTTTTTGGTTATATGATAGTTTATATGCCAACTTTAGCTTTAGTTAATTCTGTCTCCTTTAATCAAATGAAAGATCCCGCTAAAGAGTTTTCTTTGATTCGTGTCTTTGGGACTATTGGATGGATCGTCGCTGGATTAGTGATTAGTTACCTTAGTTGGGATTCCTTAGAAGCGATTGCTGCAGGAGCATTAGCTAACACCTTTCTAATGGTGTCTGGTGCTTCATTTATATTAGGACTTTTTAGCTTTACGCTACCTAAAACCCCTCCATCAAATACAGGAGCTGAAGCTTTGTCAATCGGTCATGTTTTGGGCTTTGACGCTTTAAAACTTTTGAAAGACCGCAACTTCTTAATGTTCTTTATTACTTCTATTTTAATCTGTATCCCTTTGGCTTTTTATTACCAGCAAGCCAATCCTTTTCTAGTAGAATTAGGTATGGAAAACCCTACCGGGAAAATGACCTTAGGACAAATTAGTGAGGTATTATTCATGTTACTTCTTCCGGTTTTCTTTAAAAAATTTGGTTTCAAAAAAACAATTCTAGTTGGAATGCTTGCCTGGGCAGTACGCTATACTTTGTTTGCCTATGGAAATACGGGAGAATTGACTTTTATGTTAATCATGGGGATTGCACTCCACGGGATATGTTATGACTTCTTTTTTGTTTCAGGGCAAATTTATACTGACTTTAAAGCTGGGGAAAAAATAAAAAGCGCCGCACAAGGCTTGATTACTTTAGCCACTTATGGGGTAGGAATGCTCGTGGGCTTTTGGGTAGCAGGCAAAATCTCTGATACTTATTTACTTGATAACGGGTCCCACAATTGGGAAATGATTTGGATACTTCCTGCTGCTTTTGCTATTGGAGTACTCGTATTATTTATGCTTATCTTTAAAGAAGAAAAAATAGAAATTCAAGAAGAATAAATTGAGTCATAAAATACGTTTAGGAATTTTAGGAGGAGGTGGCGATTCTCTTATTGGCGCTGTTCACCGCATCGCCTCGAGTATGTTTGATCGCTATCAAATTACAGCGGGATGTTTTAATCCTAATCCATCAGAAAACAAGGAGTTTGGAGCACATATTGGGCTGCCGTTAAATCGGGTTTACGATAGCTTTGAAGATTTGGTTGAAGCAGAGATGCGGCTTCCTCAAGAGGAACGCGTTGAGGTAGTTTCTGTTCTAACCCCTAATTTTCTTCACTTTCCAATGGCCAAAAAGTTATTGGAAAATGGCTTTAATGTTATCTGTGAAAAACCTTTAACCACTACCCATGGAGAAGCCCTAGAATTAGAGGCCATTCAAAAAAAGCAACAAGTTGTTTTTGCTGTTACCTATACTTATACGGGCTATCCCATGATTCGTCAAATGAAGCAAATGATTGCCGAGGGCGTAATTGGAGACGTACAAAAGGTCGATTTACAATACTATCAAGGCTGGATCAATCCCTTTATGCATCAGCCAGATTTAAGAAAATCTATCTGGCGTCTAGATCCTGAAAAAGGAGGATTAAGCTGCTGCATAGGGGATATAGGCACCCACGCTTTTGACATGTTAGAATATGTCACTGGGATGCGGGTAAAGCAATTATTAGCCGACCTCAATTACCGCTATCCAGATAACCAAATGGATGTTGACGGAACCATCTTAGTTCGTTTTTCTGATTATTGCAAAGGGGTTTTAAGGGCCTCACAAATCGCCACCGGAGAAGAAAACAACTTTACCGTTCAAATCTATGGACATAAAGGAAGCTTAAAATGGGGGCAAGAAAACCCCAATTATCTTACCTATTTACAAGAGGGAAAACCCATGCAGGTTTTAAAGCCTGGTCATGATTTCCACAGTACATTTGCGCAAGAAGCCACAAAACTACCTCCTGGACATCCAGAAGGACTTTTTGATGCCATGGGTAATATCTATAATGGCGTTGCCAAAGCGATACGCGGTGAAGCATTTATTCACGGCGCTTTTCCAGAGATGGAAGAAGGTGTTCGCGGGATGCTATTTATTGAAAAAGTAGTAGAATCACACCAAAACGGCAACGTTTGGGTGAATTTATAAAAACAGGAACAATTGAAAACGATTAAAGGACCCGCCGTTTTTCTGGCACAGTTTATCGATCAAAAAGCACCGTTCAACAGTTTGGAAGGACTTTGTCAATGGGCCGCAGATTTGGGCTACAAAGGCATACAAATCCCCACCCTCGATAAATGGTTGATCGACCTTGATACTGCTGCAGAAAGTCAAACCTATTGTGATGAGTTAAAAGGAAAAGTCAACTCCTATGGCTTAGAAATCACAGAATTGTCTACCCACTTACAAGGGCAGTTGGTGGCAGTACATCCAGCTTATGACAAGATGTTCGACAACTTTGCGCCAGAGGCTGTGAAAAATAATCCTAAAGCAAGAACAGACTGGGCGGTGGACCAAGTCAAAAAAGCCGGGATCGCCAGTCGCAGATTGGGAATTAGTGCTCACGCGACCTTTTCAGGATCTTTACTTTGGCCATACTGGCACCCATGGCCACAACAACCCGATGGACTCATTGATCTGGGCTTTAAAGAACTCGCGAATCGCTGGCTGCCCATCCTTGATGTCTTTGATGAAAATGGGGTAGATGCTTGCTATGAAATTCACCCCGGAGAAGATCTGCACGATGGCGAAACCTTTGAACGCTTTTTAGCTGCCACAGGAAACCACAAACGTGCGAATATATTATATGACCCCAGTCACTTTGTTTTACAACAACTTGACTATATCACTTATATCGACCATTACCACGAGTTTATCAAAGCCTTCCATGTCAAGGATTCTGAATTTAAACCCAATGGGAAAAAAGGGGCCTTTGGTGGATACGGTGACTGGCGAAATCGCGCAGGACGCTATCGCTCTCCTGGCGACGGACAAATCGATTTTAAAACTATTTTTACAAAATTAACAGAATACGGTTGTGATGTGTGGGCAGTAATGGAGTGGGAATGCTGCATTAAAAGCCCAGAGCAAGGCGCTAGTGAAGGTGCTGCTTTTATCAAAAACCATATCATTGAAGCGACTGAAAAAACCTTCGATGACTTTGCAGGGGGTGATATTGACCAAGCCCATTTAAAAGATATTTTAAACATATAATATCATGAAAAAACAACTACTGTTTCTTGCAGGAATAATTATTTTAAGTTCTTGCCAAAACCTTAACCAAAAGAAAAAAACACAGGAAGAAAAGCCTGCTGTAGAAGAAAAAACCACTGTTCAAGAAGAATGGATTTCACTATTCGATGGTGAAACACTTAATGGCTGGCATCAGTATAACGGTGACAAAATAGGAGAAGAGTGGAGCGTTGCAGATGGCGTTTTAACCTTTGACCCTAAAGAAGATAGAAAATGGGGCGATGGAGGTAAAAACATCGTGACCGATCAAAGCTTTACCAGCTTTGTCCTTTCTATCGAATGGAATGTTTCAGAAGTAGGAAATAGCGGGATTTTCTGGGGTGTACAAGAAGGAGAAGAATTTGGCGAGCCTTACATTACTGGTCCAGAAATTCAAATCTTAGATAACGAACGTCACCCCGACGCTAAAGCCAATCCAAAATTTCATCAAGCCGGCGCGCTCTATGATTTAGTGCAACCCACCGCAGATGTATGCAATCCAGCGGGAGAATGGAACCACGTTTTACTAACGGTTGATCACAACGCAAATAAAGGGAATGTTGTTTTTAACGGGACAGAAATCGTTCGTTTTCCTCTTAGTGGAGAAGCTTGGGACGAGCTTGTCAACAACAGTAAATTTAAAGGATGGAAAGGTTTTGGAGCTTTCAAAACAGGAAAAATAGGATTGCAAGATCACGATGATAAAGTCTCCTTTAGAAACATTAAAATAAAAGAATTATAAAATAAAGAAATGATAGTATCCATGACGGGTTTTGGGAAAGGTGAAACTCAATTTCAACACAAAAAAATCACCATAGAATTAAGAACACTTAACAGTAAAAATATTGATCTTAACTTTAGAACACCCCATTGCTACAGAGAACTAGAGCCTCAATTGAGGAATCAAATTAACAAGCAATTGACCCGTGGAAAAATTGATGTATCAATCTTTGTCGACAACTCTGGAAATGAAAATTCTAGTGTACTCAATAAAGAGGTTGTTCAAAACTATCTCCAGCAACTAAAAGAAATCCACAGTGGTGACACAACCGAATTACTCAAAATAGCGGTGCGTTTACCAGATACTCTAAAAACAGAAAAAGAAGCCTTAAGCGAGGCGGAAAAAGAAACTTTACTCGCCCTATTTTCTTCCACCCTGGGCAAAGTCAATCAGCACCGTCAAGACGAGGGAAAGGCCTTAGCGGTAGATTTTGATAAACGTCTAACCAATCTAGCGCAACTGCTAGAAGACGCGATAGAGATTGATCCAGAACGCAAAGCTAAAGTCACCGAAAAACTTAACACTGCTCTTGAACAGTTAGCCATTGAAGTAGATCAAAACAGACTTGAGCAAGAGTTGATTTATTATCTCGAAAAATATGATATCACCGAAGAAAAAGTGCGTTTAGCCAATCATATAGCCTACTTTAAAGAGATCATGGCGCAAGATCAAGCCAATGGGAAAAAATTAGGTTTTATCGCACAAGAAATGGGTCGAGAAATCAACACCATTGGATCTAAAGCTAATCATGCAGGTTTGCAAAAGATTGTCGTTCAAATGAAAGACGAATTAGAAAAAATCAAAGAGCAATTACTTAACGTTTTATAAAAATGGAAACCGGAAAACTGTTTGTATTTTCAGCTCCATCTGGGAGTGGAAAAACCACCTTAGTTCGCCATTTACTGCTGCAAAATCTTCCTTTAGGCTTCTCCATTTCTGCTACTTCTCGTCCTCCTCGCGGAGAAGAAAAAGACGGAGAAGATTATTATTTTTTAAGTGAAGAAGAGTTTCGCCAAAAGATTGAAGAAGACGCATTCATCGAATATGAAGAAGTCTATAAAGGTGCTTTTTATGGGACCTTGCGGTCTGAAGTAGAGCGGCTCTGGGCAAATGGTAAAAACGTTTTATTCGACATTGATGTCATCGGGGGGCTTAATGTAAAAGAACAGTACCCCGAAGAAACCTTAGCGGTCTTTGTACAACCCCCTTCTTTAGAAGAATTAGAAAAACGCTTGCGACAACGCAATACAGAGACAGAAGAGAAAATTCAACAGCGCCTTGACAAGTCGGCTACAGAATTAATCTATTCACAAGATTTTGATGTGATTCTAGTCAACGATAATCTTGCTAAAGCAAAACAAGAAGTCGTTCGTTTAGTAAAAGAATTCTTGCGTTCTTAAGCAATTCGCTACCTTTGCAACATGCAGCAAATTGGTTTGTTTTTTGGCACGTTTAACCCTATTCACAATGGGCATTTAATTCTCGCGAATCACTTTGTAGAGCACACTAACTTAGATCAGATATGGTTTGTGGTGACCCCGCAAAATCCATTTAAACAAAAGCAGAGTATGTTGTCGAATAACCACCGTTTAGAGTTGGTTTATCGCGCGACAAAAGAGTACCCCGCAATGCAACCCTCGACCATAGAGTTTAATCTTCCTACCCCTAACTATACTTGCGATACCCTTATTCGATTAGAAGAAAAATACCCCGATAAAAAATTTGCCCTTATCATTGGGGAAGATAATCTGGCTTCTTTTCATAAATGGAAAAACTACGAGGTTATTTTAGAACGTTACCCCCTCTATGTTTATCCTAGAAATGAAGCTGAAACTCCTTCTGAAGCATTGGCAAAGTACAAGAGTATCCATTTAGTCGACGCCCCTAAAATCGAAGTTGCTTCCTCTCAAATAAGAGAATGGATTAAAGCAGGGAAAAACGTTCGTCCTCTATTGCCTCAAGAGAGTTGGGAATACATAGACGAAATGAATTTTTATAAATAAGAGGGTAAGAAATTATAATACATAAGCAGAGCTGTATTTGTCCTTTTATGGGGTTTACCCATTATTGCAAGTCTTCTCTATGCGCTTTTAAATCGTCTCCCAAAAAGATCAAGAATCCAACTAATCGAAAAGCAACGATTACATTGGATGCAATTGCTTATTCTTATAATCTTCACTTATATCCAACTTCAAACTTTCTTTGTTGCAGTCAATAAAAGTAATGGATTGGGAGCTGGCTTTTACCGGCAGCGATGATTGGTTTTTTAGCTCCTATTTTCTGGGTTATAAGAAAACAACAACAATCTTAAAAAAGAACTTCCCTGATGAGACGTTCTGTGAGTGCTTTTCTACTCCACTCAGAAAGATTTTCCATCTTATTTAATGGTGCTTTATCTGCTTCAAATAAGCTTTGAATAAAGGCAACTATGGTCAGGTGATCGTCATTTTCGATCATTTTAGCACAAGTCCCTTTGGCGATAAATTCGCCTGCAGCAGAAAGAGGATCGCCTAGAGAAAGCACGGGAACTTGGGTCGCAAAATACTCTAATAACTTCCCAGAAATCATTTGGGTAGTCGCCCCTGTGAAAATAAAATTCAGCAATAAATGACCACTTTTCATTAATGCGATAGCGGTCGCATGGTCTAAATAACCGTGATCAACCACCTCAATATTAGGCAAAGCAGTACGAATTTCTACGAGGATACTTTCAGGGATATTTCCCGCCAGAGAAAAACGAATGGGTCGGTTTCCTTTTAGTTGTCCTAAAGCTTTAAGGACAGCGGGATAGGCCTGGTGTTGGGTGAGTAAACCGGTATAAACGATGTGAAACGCATCTTCAACTGGGTTTGCAGTTATTGTTTCCATCAACGCTGCATCAAAACCATTGGCTAGTGCAATAAAGCTTTGTTGAGGGGCTTTTTCTTTTAAGTTGTTGTGCAGTTCCCCCCCTATAGTGGTGATTACTCCGCTGGCTTTTTGCAGTACGGTCTTTTCTAATTGCGCATCTTTGACTTGACTCCTTTGAGTACGCCTCATTTGTTTATTGTAAAAGATATCGTTCCAGGGGTCGCGAAAATCTACCCACCAATTGAGTTGAAACAATTCACTCAATTGTAAACCCGCTAAATGAGTCGAATGCGGTGGTCCAGTGGTGATCAAGTGATCGATATTTTCTTCCTTTAGTAATTTTTGTGCTGCCTTAACGGCAAAAGGCACCCAGCCTTTTCGTGCATCTGGTATAAAATAATTCCCACGGATATATGCGGCGATCTTCCCAAAAAAACTTTTGGTGTTCACCTCGCCTTGAGGGATTCCTTTTTGCGAACTTCCACTGGTTAAGCGAGCATATAAACGCAAGGGTTCTTGGGTGGAAGTTTTGATCACTCTAATGCTTTCCACTTCTTTTAAAAGACTTTTATCTAACTGTGGATAAGCGGCTTGCTTTTCATCTACCGTAATAACGATAGGTTCCCAGCCCAATTGCTTGAGGTACTTCGCAAAATACATCCAGCGCTGTACTCCAGACCCACCAGAAGGTGGCCAGTAATAACTTAAAATCAGTACTTTTTTAGAAACAGACAAGCTTACTTTTTATACAAAGGTACAGAAGAACAGGCTTCCCCATACATTAAGCTCTTGACATGGGGTTGTAATTTCTCCACCAAAGCTATAAATGCAGAAGGGGGAATGGCTTTTTCGGCGCAGCCTTTGATGATCACTGGCTTGTCTTTATAAGGTTCGACAGGAAGCGAATGCACTAAATCTTGAAAAATAGCATTTTCTAATTCTGCTAAAGAACCCCAAATCACTTTCTTGGCGAAGGGTTGAAGATAGGTGGTTACCAAAAGATTTGCCCATGCAGGTAAAAGGGCCTCTGTGGAACAATACAAGGCAACATAAGTGTCTTGATAGACCGAAAAGTCAACGTTTTTTAAGGCTGCTCTAAATTCTTTTTCGCGTAAAATAACGCCTTGTTCTAGCCACTGGCTAAGGTCTAAAGCGACTCTCTTTCCTTCTGGATAGTGTTCTTCAAGATCAAAAGTGACCAGAGAACTTTTTGCCACGCGATTGACAATTTCGTGGGCCATCCTATAAGAATCCTAATTCAAGCTTCGCTTCTTCACTCATCAATTCCTGTGTCCATGGAGGATCAAAAGTAATCTCTACTTCGGCATCTTTTATTTCATTGAGGGATTTGACTTTTTCTTCTACCTCAACAGGAAGGGTTTCTGCTACTGGGCAGTTTGGAGTAGTAAGGGTCATCAAGATTTTCACCTCCTGATCTTCGTTGACAAAAACATCATAGATCAATCCCAACTCATAAATATCTACTGGGATTTCTGGATCAAAAATGGTCTTGAGCACTTTGACGATTTTCTCGCCTAAGTCGTGTGTATCAATCGTTGTTTCTGACATAATTAGTTGAGTTGCGTTTGAAAAGCGATGGCGTATAATTTAATTTGTTTAATCATTGAGACCAAACCATTTGCACGTGTGGGTGATAAGTGTTCTTTGAGCCCGATCTCATCGATAAAATCGGTATTCGCATCAAGAATATCTTTGGGGTGTTGATTGGAGAAAGCGCGAATCAAAATCGCAATGATTCCTTTGGTGATAATGGCATCACTGTCTGCAGAGAATTGCAATTTATCTTGGTCTAAGGCTGCATGCACCCAGACTTTGCTTTGACAACCTTTAATGATGTTGTCGTCTGTTTTAAATTCTTCTGGAATGAGCGGAAGGGATTTCCCTAGCTCAATCATATATTCATAGCGTTGCATCCAGTCTTCAAAAAGGCTAAATTCTTCGATAATTTCTCGTTGGGTTTCTTGTATGGTCATAGCCCTATAAAGATACGATTTATTGCAACATCGCCATAGCGCGTTTTAGCGCTGCGATCATGAGGTTGATTTCTTCTTTGGTATTGTAAAAAGAAAATGAGGCCCGCACTGTTCCCGGGATCTGGTAATAGTCCATGATGGGTTGTGCACAATGATGTCCCGTGCGAACCGCTATTCCCATTTTGTCTAAGATACTCCCGATATCATAAGGGTGAATCCCCTTGACATTAAAAGAAATTACGGCTGTTTTTTCTTTGGCTTCGCCATAAATTGCTACTCCATCAACCGCTTTAAGCTGAGCAGTTCCATAGTCTAGCAGCTCTTGCTCATAAGCCGCGATTGCGTCAAATCCAATGGCGTTCATATAATCTAAGGCTGCGCCAAAAGCAATACCGCCGGCGATATTAGGTGTCCCCGCTTCAAATTTATGCGGTAAGTCGGCATAGGTAGTTTTTTTAAAGGTCACCTCTGCAATCATTTCTCCACCTCCTTGATAGGGCGGAAGACTATTGAGTAAATCTTCTTTCCCATAAAGCATACCTACCCCTGTTGGGCCACATAACTTATGGGCAGAAGTCACATAATAATCAATGTCTAGGGCTTGAACATCTGCTTTGATATGAGGTGCCGCTTGTGCACCATCAATCAATACTTTTGCGCCTACAGCATGGGCTTTTGTAATGATTTCTTCTATGGGATTAACCGTTCCTAAAGCATTTGAAACATGATTGACAAAGACGAGTTTTGTTTTTTCGTTTAACAAAGTGTCATAGGTGTTCATCTCAAGTGTTCCCTGTTGGGTCATAGGAATCACCTTTAAGATCGCGCCTGTTTTTTCGCATAACATTTGCCAGGGAACGATATTAGAGTGGTGTTCCATTGCAGAGACTAACAATTCGTCTCCTGCTTTTAAAAGAGAAGCATAACCCGAAGCGATGATGTTAATGCTGTGTGTTGTTCCAGAAGTAAGAATAATTTCATGTGCCTTAGCGGCATTGAAATGTTGTTGCACCTTTTGGCGTGCCTGCTCATACGCATCTGTGGCTTCTTGACTCAAGCTGTGCACCCCACGGTGAATGTTTGCATTGTATTGACTGTAGTAATCTACAATCACATTAATTACTTGTTGTGGCGTTTGCGAAGTAGCCGCATTGTCAAAATAGACTAAGGGCTGCCCGTTTACCTCACGTTGAAGAATAGGAAAATCCGAACGGATTTTTTGAATATCTAAGGTTTTATAAGTCATGTCCTATTTCAACCCCTAATTTCATCGCAATCAATTTGTTGATTCTTGTTTTAAGTGCAGGAATAGCGACACTTTCCAAGACATTATTGGCAAAGGCATAGGTGAGTAAACCTTTGGCTTCCTTTTTAGGGATTCCACGCGTGCGAAGATAGAACAAGGCGTCTTCGTCTAATTGACCAATGGTACAACCGTGAGAGCATTTTACATCATCTGCAAAAATCTCGAGCTGTGGCTTGGTATTAATCGTGGCTTTATCGTCTAATAAAATATTGTTGTTTTGTTGAAAGGCATTGGTCTTTTGTGCGATTTGATCGACATAGATTTTTCCGTTAAAGACCCCCACTGCTTTATCAGAATAAATTCCTTTATAGTCTTGATGACTTTCACAATTGGGTTGTTCATGATTTACCAAGGTATAGTGATCGACATGTTGTTGATCTTCTATAATGGTAATTCCTTTCATAGTTGAATCAATATGTTCTCCTTTTTGATAGAAGTTCAAATTGTTTCGGGTTATTTTTCCACCAAAAGAGAAAGTGTGGACTTTAACGTTGCTATTGCCTTGTTGTGCGATATAAGTATTATCCACAAGTGAGGCATCGTGACGATCGTTTTGGATCTTGTAATAATCGATAATAGCATTTTTATCCGCAAAGATTTCTGTCACAGCATTTGTCCAAACAGCGTGCTCTGCTAAACTTTGATGGCGCTCTATGATTTGCACTTGTGCATTTTCTTCAGCCACAACAAGCGAACGCGGTTGTAACATAAAGTCTCCTTGCTCCCCAGTGGAGAAGTGAATGATCTGAATCGGCTTTTCTGCCACCACAGATTTAGGGATATAGATATAGGCTCCCTCTTTTGCAAAAGAGGTATTCAAGGCCGTTAAGTTTTCTTCTTTATCGGCGACTTGATTAAAATATTTGTCAATGATCTTTTTGTATTTGGGCTTCGATAAGGCGGCTGAAAGTAAACAAACATCAATCCCATCATGAGTAGTGTCTGATAAAAACGGACTGTAAACCCCATCGATAAACACCACTTTATAAGAGTCAATCTCGTACAAGAAATATTTCTTGACGTCTTTTAATTCGAGGGTAGTTTCCTTTTTAGGGAATAGGCTGTAGTTGTTTTTCAATAGCTTCGCCAAAGAGGTGTATTTCCATGCTTCAAGCTTATTAGTTGGAAAGCCTTTATCTTCAAAAGTCTTGAGGCTTTCTGAACGAATATCATGGACGGGAGAGCTCAAGTCTAAGTCTTGCTCAAGCACCATGAAAGAGGATAGCATTTTTTCTTTTAACTCCATCTTAGGCAAGCTCTTGTTTGATCCAGTCGTATCCTTTTGCTTCTAGTTCGTGCGCTAATTCTTTTGTTCCAGATTTAACAATACGACCATTGTACAACACGTGTACAAAGTCTGGCACGATATAATCTAATAAACGCTGGTAGTGTGTGATCACGACTACTGCATTGTCTTTGCTTTTGAGTTTGTTGACCCCATTCGCAACAATTTTCAATGCATCGATATCAAGACCAGAATCGGTTTCATCTAAGATGGCCAATTTAGGCTCAAGCATTGCTAACTGAAAAATCTCATTACGCTTCTTTTCTCCACCAGAAAAACCTTCGTTTAAAGAGCGGGATAAGAATTTAGAGTCGATTTCTAATAAGGCCGCTTTCTCTCTGATCTTCTTGAGCATCTCGTTTGCAGGCATATCTTCTAAACCTTTAGCTTTTCGAGAAGCATTGATCGCTGTTTTGATAAAGTTAGTCACGGTTACACCAGGAATTTCCACGGGATATTGGAACGATAAAAAGATGCCTTTGTGGGCGCGTTCTTCCGCGTCGAGTTCAGCTAAGTCTTCCCCGTCAAAAAGAATATTTCCTTTTTCAACTTCATAATCTTCATGACCGGCAATTACGGTAGAGAGGGTGCTTTTCCCAGAACCATTTGGCCCCATGATCGCATGCACTTCCCCTGGATTTACTTGCAGGTTAATTCCTTTTAAAATTTCCTTTTCTTCTACACTAGCGTGTAGTTCATTTACTGTAAGCATATAGTTGATCGATTACCCTACTGATCCTTCGAGGGAGATTTCTAATAATTTTTGTGCCTCAACGGCAAATTCCATTGGAAGTTTATTTAAAACTTCCTTACTAAATCCATTGACAATAAGTGCAATGGCTTTTTCTGTATCGATACCGCGTTGATTGCAATAGAAGATTTGATCTTCTCCAATCTTACTGGTGGTCGCTTCGTGTTCTATTTGTGCCGAATTATTTCGCGCTTCGATATAAGGGAAAGTATGCGCTCCACAATCGTTCCCCATTAAGAGGGAATCACACTGAGAGAAATTACGGGCATTTTTAGCTCTTGGATTAACTTGTACTAATCCACGATAGCTGTTTTGTGATTTTCCGGCAGAGATTCCTTTCGAGATAATGGTAGAGCTGGTGTTCTTCCCTAGGTGCACCATTTTTGTTCCTGTATCTGCTTGCTGGTAGTTGTTTGTTACTGCGATAGAGTAAAACTCTCCGATAGAATTATCACCTTTTAAAATACAAGAAGGGTATTTCCAGGTTACAGCAGAGCCTGTTTCTACTTGGGTCCAAGAAATCTTCGCGTTGGTGTGACAAATTCCTCTTTTCGTCACAAAGTTGAAGACGCCACCTTTTCCTTCTTTATCTCCAGGGAACCAGTTTTGAACCGTTGAATATTTTATTTCAGCATCATCAAGTGCAATCAATTCTACGCAAGCTGCGTGCAATTGATTTTCATCTCTTGATGGAGCAGTACAACCTTCTAGGTAAGAAACATAACTTCCTTCATCTGCAATCACAAGGGTGCGCTCAAATTGACCTGTTCCTGCTTGATTGATTCTAAAGTAAGTCGAAAGCTCCATAGGACACCTTACCCCTTTTGGGATATAACAAAATGACCCATCTGAAAATACAGCTGAATTTAAGGCCGCATAAAAGTTGTCCTTGATTGGGATGACAGAACCAATGTACTTTTTAACCAATTCTGGGTAATCTTTGATCGCTTCTGAAATAGAGCAAAAGATAATCCCTTTTTCGGCTAGGGTATCGCGAAAAGTCGTCGCTACAGAAACAGAGTCCATCACGATGTCTACTGCAACTCCTGCGAGTTTCTTTTGTTCATCGATAGAAATCCCCAGTTTACTAAAAGTCTCTAATAACTCTGGATCCACCTCGTCAAGGCTTTCGTATTTGTCTTTCTTTTTTGGAGCAGAGTAGTAAGAAATCGCCTGGAAGTCGGGTTTTTTATAATGTACATTTGCCCATTCTGGCTCTTCCATTTGTTTCCATGCCGCAAAGGCTTCAAGACGCCACTGGGTCATCCACTCTGGTTCTTCTTTTCGTTTAGAGATGGCACGAACAATATCTTCGTTTAATCCCACAGGAAAAGTATCAGATTCTATATCGGTATAGAAACCGTACTCATACTCTTTTGTTTCGAGCTCTTTTTTTAATTCTTCTTCAGTATATGCCATAACCTCCTTCTATTTAGAGCGAAAAACTTTCTCCACACCCACAGGTTCTGTTGGCATTAGGGTTGTTAAATACAAACCCTTTTCCATTGAGACCGCCAGAATATTCCAGGGTCGTCCCTACGAGGTAAAGTAAACTTTTCTTATCCACCACTATCTTAACATTGTTGTCTTCAAACAGCTGATCGTTATCTTGTTTTTCTGCGTCAAAAGAAAGGTCATAGGACAAGCCAGAACAACCCCCGCTTTTTACGCCAACACGAACATAAGCTGCGCTGGGATCAAAGCCCTCTTCCTGCATTAAAACAGATACTTTTTCTTTCGCTGATGATGCAACCTTAATCATGGGTGAATAATCGTTTTCTAATTTTGCTACAAATATAGTTCATTTCGCCCATTAACACTAGTGTTTAGCGATAGATAAAGCCAATAGGATTATTCTGAAATAACATCCCATAAGGCGACAAAAATATCTTTGCCCCCTTGGTTGTTTTGAAAAAGCCCGTCTTGGCTTTCTGAAGACCCCACTACCAACAGTCTTCCATCCTCAAGCGGTAGAACAGCGTGGGCGATGTCAAGGGCGTTTCCGCCCAAATTGAAATGTTGTTGTGGGAATAAATTTTGATCTAGTTGTAAGATCGCTATGTCATTATCCCCAGCATTTGTTGAAAAGTCAATGTCCTCACTTTGGCTATAGCCTACTAACCATAAAGCACCATTAGGCGCAAAGGCTAAGTCACGCCCCACATCAAAACCAGAGCCGCCAAAGTTTCGCTCACTAAGTAAATCTCCGTTTTGATTTAGGGAAATCAACCACATGTCTGAATGGCCTAGCGGAGAAGAAATATCCTGATCTTCACTAAAGGTATTTCCGAATACATAAATGTTTTCTGTTTGATCTAAAACCACTGCATTTGCAGCGTCATATTCACTTCCGCCGAAAGAGCGCTCCCAGATCACTTGGCCTCTTTGATTTAATTTAATCACCCAGACATCATAGCCTCCACGAGGTTGCGAAATATCAACATCATCGCTTTCAGAGGTGCCAACTATAATATAATCTCCAGCATTAGTTTGAACGGCGTCATAAGACCGGTCATTATTTGTCCCTCCAAAGTATTGTCGCCATTCTATGTCACCTGCTAGATTTATTTTATGCACCCAAAATTCTCCAACGCCGTGGCGGGCGCTACTACTGCCTTTTTGAAAGCTGGTGCCTTGTCCAGCAGAAGAAGTGACATCTAAAAAACCATTAAAAAGCAAGCCTCCATCTTGAGTAGCGATAATATTATAAGCGTGATCATGTCCTGAAAACCCAAAACTTTTTTCCCATAATAATTGTCCAGAAGCATCTGTTCTAATGACCCAATTATCGTGCTGCCCTTGATTGACACTTGCATCCCCATCTTGGCTCATCGAATAGCCTAAAAGGGCATAGCCCCCATCTGACAATTGCACTAGTGAGTGTCCACGATCGTCTAAAGAGCCTCCATATGTCGCATGCCATTCTGGGGTTGCATCAGCCGTATATTTGATCAATAATAGATCTGAAACGGGAAGATTTTTTCCGTTAAGATCTCCATCAATACTTTTTGTATTGCCTAAAACCGCAAAGCCGCCATCTTGGGTAGCGATAATTGCATGGGCAATATCTTCATCACTTCCGCCAAAAAGCTGTAAGGATTGAAGGGCGTTGTTTTCTTGTTGTGGAAACGTGTTTTCTAAGCTAGATTTAGCGCAAGCGCCAAAAAAAAGAAGGCATATCAACGAAAAAAAACTCGACTTCATCTAATTGCTTTTTTTAACTAAAAAGAGGCCGCGATTACTGTCGCTAATGGCGATTAAACCGCTTTCAAAAAAAGGATATACATTCCAAACTCCGTCAAAACTTGCATTGTTATTTGCTGGATAAGTATCGAAAAATCCAACCTCTTGCATTTGGCTTTCAACGATGCCAGAGATATCAATCTCGCGAAAACCTGCGGTATAGTTTGAAATAAACAAGCTGTTCTCTTTAACATAGGCATTGTGATCAATGGCTGCTGTTACCCCATCATAGGTATAATATAAAATAGGGTTGTCCAAATCACTCATGTCAAAAACTAGGGTGCGGGTATTGTTTCCATAGCGAATCTCGTCGAGTTCGTCACCTAAATAAAAGAAGCGTTGATCAGGATCGACCCAGCCTTGATGGGTATAGCCTCCGTTGCCATAGGTTGTTTCAGAGATAAGACGTGGGTTATCCTTATTCGTAACATCTACAATAACAACCTTATTGTTTTCTCCTCCGTCGCTGTTGCTGCCAAACAAGATTTCTCGACCTTGATAGTCAACATCGGGTCCTTGATAGCTTACAATATGGGCATCGTGGGTATAAGAAGACCCCTCATAACCGCCTATTTCTTGCGGCATTGCAGGAGTGTTAATGTCAATAAAAACGGGCCCTCCAGAATAATAAGCTGCACTATTTTTTCTCGCCCCAACCACATAGGCAAAACCACTGTCCTCATTGATCGCGATATTGTGTGCCCTGCTAAAAGTGTTTAAAACAGCATCTGCAAAAAAGGTTTGAAATTCAGTTTGATTCCGTAGACGTGTTAGGTCAAAAACCTGCAATCCGTGAGCTGCAGCTTCACTTACTATGTAGGCGTGATTGCTGTACACTTTAATGTCTCTCCAGGTGCTTTCATCAGAAGCTGTGGGGAGTTTTCCGATATATCGTATTGCAGCAGGATCAGAAATATCAAGAAAAGCAACGCCGTTTTTTAAGCCTTGAAGCACATATTCTTTCCCTGTTACTGGATCTGTCCATCCCCAGTTGTCGTTGGCAAAGACACTTCCTAGACTAGGTAGGCTAACCCAGTTAATCAAGTTGTAATTAGAACAAGGGTATTCGCCAGCAAAACCATTTTCACATGGAGTGACTTCTGCAGTAATGATAGGAATAGGTTGCCCTTGTGGAGTTGGGGTAGGAGTGTCTGGCACAATCACTTCAGGAATATCCATTGTGCTGTCATCATCAAGGGGGGTACATCCCACCAATAAAAAAGCAAATAAGTAAAGGGATGTAATTTTTTTTTTCATTTTGCTATAGTTATTCCTCTGTAAACATAACAAAAATCTTACCAAAAAAGAGTCTTGCTATCACTAGAGTAATTCTGCTAAAAAGGCTGTATTTTTGCAGCATGTTCGAAGAAAAAAAATCTAGTACAACGCCACTTTCCTCTTTGGGTGAATTTGGCTTAATCGAAAAAATAAAAGAAGGCTTTCCTATCGCTCAAGCTAGCTCAAAAGTAGGCATCGGTGATGATGCAGCTGTTGTCCATCACCCCGATCAAACGGTCGTTTCTACCGATATGCTGGTAGAAGGTGTTCACTTTGACTTGAGTTATGTTCCCTTAAAGCATTTAGGCTACAAGGCCGTGATGGTTAATCTTTCTGATATTTATGCGATGAATGCTCACCCTACTCAAATCACCGTGAGTATTGCAGTTTCTAATCGCTTTCCATTAGAGGCTATTGAAGAGTTGTATGCTGGAATTGGTCATGCTTGTACCCGCTATAAAGTTGATCTTGTAGGTGGGGATACCACTAGTTCTCAAACAGGTCTAGTGATTTCTGTAACAGCAATGGGTTCAGTTAAAAAAGAAAAGATAAGCTATCGTTCTGGAGCAAAAGAAAACGACTTAATTGTTCTTTCGGGCGATTTGGGCGGAGCCTATACAGGTTTACAAATTCTCGAACGCGAAAAAGCAGTGTATAAAGTCAATCCGCAGTCTCAACCAGATTTATCGACTTATGCTTATGCGGTGGAACGTCAACTCAAGCCAGAGGCAAGAAAGGATATCGTCGAACTATTAGAAGAATTAAAAATTGTTCCTACTTCGATGATTGATGTAAGCGATGGACTGTCTTCAGAGTTGCTTCATCTTAGTAAGGCGTCAAAAGTAGGTTGTCAATTATATGAAGATAAAATCCCTATTGATCCACAAGTATTAGCAATTTGTAAGGAATTTACGATCAATAATACTACCGCCGCATTGAATGGAGGAGAGGATTATGAGTTGCTTTTCACTGTTGATCAGAGTCATTTTGAGGCCATTAAAAATCATCCTCTTTTGAGTATCATTGGGCATATTACAGATCAAGCTTCTGGCTGTAATCTCGTGACAGGATTAGGACAACAAATTGAATTAACGGCACAAGGATGGACCAGTCATCCTGAAGAAGAAGAGCTTTAACCTAAGGCAACATCTAAACACATCATCACAATAAACCCACCAATAAAACCTAAGGTGGCTATGTCTGTGTATTTATCTTGCTGGGTTTCTGGAATCACTTCTTCCACAACCACAAAAATCATTGCGCCTGCGGCAAAAGCTAAAGCATAGGGTAGAATAGGGGTGAAGAAAGTCACTGCTACCGCCCCAATTATTGCGGCTACTGGCTCAACTATGGCTGACAATTGCCCATACCAGAATGACTTAAAACGACTTATCCCCTGTCTTCTTAAAGGCATAGAAACGGCAATCCCTTCAGGAAAGTTTTGAATTCCAATCCCAATGGCTAGTATCACTGCACCTGCAATTGATGCTTCTGGAAGTCCAGCAGCAACTCCGCCAAAAAGTACGCCTACCGCTAAACCTTCTGGGATATTGTGCAGTGTAATTGCGAGTACTAAAAGCGTTGTTCTGTGCCAAGGGGTTTTAATTCCTTCACTCTCTTTAAAGTTAATATGCACATGAGGTAGGATTTTATCTAAGGCAAAAATAAATAATGCCCCTAGTCCAAAACCAATGGCAGCAGGCATCACCTTGACAAAACCTTCTCCTTGACTCATTTCAATTCCGGGGGCAAGTAAGCTCCAAAAACTCGCTGCGACCATCACCCCACCAGTAAAGCCCAACATCCCATCGAGTAAAGCGCGATTAAGGGATTTGACAAAAAATACCAAAGAGGCTCCCAAAGCGGTAAGCCCCCATGTAAATAAGGTCGCATACAATGCTCCCAAAACCGGATCAGTATTTTCAAAAAAGGAAATGATGGCTTCCATAGGTCGTTCAAATTTGGTTTATTGCACAAAACTAAGGATTTATAAAACAATCCCTACCCGCATCCAAAGCAATTCCTTATTTTTGATTGCTTTGAATAACGAAAATAATTTTGACATCATCATTTGTGGCGGTGGAGCAGCTGGTTTATTGTTCGCCCATGGACTAATTAGTGACCCTGCATTTGATCACCTTTCTATCGCATTAATTGAAAAAGAACAAAAGGATCAAAACGATCGTACTTGGTGTTTTTGGGAAGAAGGAAAAGGACCATGGGATCATTTAGTTAGTCGGCGCTGGGATAAAGCAATTTTCAAATCAAAAGCATTTTCTAAAAGTTTTTTAATGACCCCCTATCAATATAAAATGATAGAAGGCATTAATTTTTATAACTACCTCTATCCGCTGTTAGAAAAAGCGACTAATTTTCAATTGATTCGCGAAGAAATCACCTCGATTACCTCTCTCAAAGAATCCTGCGAAGTAATGACCGCTTTGGCAACATATACAGCGAAGAAAGTGTTTTCAAGTTTAGTACAAAACCATTATAAGCGACAGGACAAATACCCTGTTTTACAACAGCACTTTATCGGTTGGTTTGTCAAAACAGAAGCGCCCATCTTTGATCAAGAAACGATGGTTTTTATGGATTTTGATGTGGCACAAAAAAACAACACCCGCTTTATGTATGTGCTGCCTTCTAGCCCAAACGAAGCCTTAGTTGAATACACCCTATTTTCTAAAGATCTTTTAGAAGATCGAGAATACGAAGATGAAATCACACAATACCTCAAGCAAAAAAAGGCAGGGAAAGTAAAGATCACAGCAACAGAAAAGGGGAGTATCCCCATGACAGCTTATCATTTTGACCAACACAACAGTGCTAATCTAATGCATATCGGTACTGCAGGAGGATGGACCAAAGCGAGTACAGGCTTCACTTTTAAAAAGTCACAAGAAAAAATCAACGCTTTAATAGAATTTCTCAAGAAAGGACAGGCCCTGGATAAATTTCAGCAACGCAATAAGTTCAACTTTTACGATTTATTGTTTCTAGATGTATTGGCAAAATACAATGGTGAAGGAAGTCAATTGTTTAGTCGAATGTTTCAACGCAACAGCCCACAAAGAATCTTCCAATTTCTAGACGAAAAAACAAGTTATGGCCAAGAAGTATTATTAATGAGCTCTTTCCCGATAGGTCGATTTGTCAAGGCATTATTTAAGCGCGTTTTATCCTTATAATTTTCGCTCCATCAAAGCTTTAGCAAATTGTTTAAAGAGGTCTTTCTTCTTCTTACTAACGGCGAATTTTTCTACTTCAAGTAATGCTTTATCGGTGTATTGTGCCATCAATTGTTGAATGGCTAAATCTGCTTTTGTCGCTTTGAACAATGTTTTTACGGTCGCAATTTTATCCCTTGGATCTTGTGGCTGAGAAGAAAATAATTCTTCTAATTCTGCTTGTTGTACTTTATCCCCTTTTTCAAGGGCTAAGAGATATAAAAGCGTCTTTTTATTCTCAATGATATCTCCCCCTACTTGTTTTCCAAAGGTCAAAGGATCCCCAAAGGCATCCAAATAATCATCCTGTAATTGAAAGGCCAATCCCAATTCTATCCCAAAGTCATAAAAAGGCTGACTCTCCTCTCGGCTTAGCCCCCCAATCATGGCGCCCATTTGTAAAGAACAGCCCAAAAGAACCGCTGTTTTATTTTTAATCATATGGAGATATTCGGCTTGACTCACATTGTCTTGCTGAGGAAAATCCATATCGTATTGCTGGCCTTCACAAACCTCTTTTGCCGTCTGGCTAAACAATTGTGTTAGCTCCTTAAAGAGTTCTGCTGGATACGCATCAAGACATTGATAGGCTTTGACAAGCATTACATCGCCTGATAAAATTCCTGTATTCGCATCCCATTTTTCATGTACCGTGGCTTTTCCTCTTCTTAAAGGAGCCTCGTCCATAATGTCATCGTGTACCAAACTAAAGTTGTGAAACACTTCTACTGCAAGTGCTGCAGGAAGGGCTTTTTTAATATCACCCCCTACAGCGTCTGCTGCAATCAAAGCTAATACTGGGCGAATGCGTTTCCCGCCCAATTCTAATATATACCGCATGGGGTTATAAAGCCCAGCTGGCTTTTCTTCTTTAAACTGAAGGGATAAGTAGTCAAGAAAAGTAGTTTGATAAGATGTAATCACAGCCAATTGTTTTCACAAAAATAACCAAAATATAGCGCTAAATGTTTTTCCAATATAAACTTTGGAAACTTATTAGGTTTTTAAAGTTTCCTGATGTATTTTTGCAACAAATTGTGATGAAAAAGAATATTGTAGAAAAAGCCAGTGCGCTTTTTAGTCTTCGAGGATTTAAAAGTGTTACCATGGATGACCTAGCTGAGGCGCTGGCGATTTCAAAAAAAACCCTTTACGCGCATTTTGAGAACAAAGAGCAACTGGTTCGAGAAAGTTCATTTTTTGTGTTTGATAGTGTTTGTAGAGAAATTGAACTCATCAAAAACAAAGCAGCACATCCAATTGAAGAATTATATACCGTTAAGTCTGCTGTTTTAAAACACTATCAAAACGAAGACACTTCGCCGGTATATCAATTACAAAAGTATTATCCAGACATCTATACCGAATTAAAAGATCAAGAATACGGTCGATTAGGCATTATGGTTCAGTCTAGTTTAAAACTGGGAGTAAGCACGGGCTTATTTAGGCCAAACATCAATATTGATTTTGTCTCGCGACTCTATCTAAATGGCATGAGAGGGATTAGAGATATCGCTATTTTTCCCCCTTCACAATTTGACATGAAAAGCTTATTTGAAAGCTATCTTGAATATCACGCAAGAGCGATTGTCACCCCGAAAGGGCTGGGCATTTTAAATGAATTTATTGCAAATACAGATCAAAAATAAATGAAAAAAAATCTATTCTTAACCTGCTTAATGTGCGCCCTTTTCATCATTGGAAAGGCCCAAGACATCCCCGCTTCTTTTTCGCTAGAAGAAGCCGTTGAATGGGGAGTGGAATACAACCGAACGCTCAAACGCGCTTCGCTTGAATACCAAAAAGCCCATAAAGAAAAATGGAAAACCATCTCCATAGGTTTCCCGCAAATCAATGCGAATTTGAATTATCAAAACAATATTGAACAACCGGTGTCCTTAATTCCAGCGCAATTTTTTGGTGGAAATCAAGGAGAGTTTGCCGAAGTCGTTTTTGGAACAAAACAAACTGCCATGGGAATGGTTGAACTTTCTCAATTGCTTTTTGACGGTACCTATATTGTAGGGGTTCAAGGAATTCGCCATTATATAGAAACAGCGGCAAATGTTCTTGAAAAGACTAGCCTTGAGGTGAAAAAAGCCGTGGCAACTTCTTATACCAATGTGCTTGTTGCTCAAGAAAATGTGGCTATCCTCACTAAAAATGCCGATGCGTTAAGTAAGAACATTCAAGAAACCCAAGCTTTATTTGACAATGGTTTTGTAGAAGAAGAAACGGTAGAGCAATTACAACTAACCCTCTCTAGTTTAAACATCCAGATCAACTATGCAAAGAAGTCTGTGGTTTTAGCAGAAAATGTATTGATGCTTTTATTGGGCATTGAGATCACTGAATCTCCAACCCTCTCAGAAGATTTAGCGACCCTTACTACCCGCCATCTCCTCACTCAAGATACTGTGTCAGACTACAGCAACAATATCGATATTCGCTTAGCAGAAAACAATGTCACCTCAGAAAGTCTTTTGTATCGTCTAGAACGAGCAAAAGGACTTCCTTCCTTTAGCGCATTTCTCAATGGAATGTATATGGGAAACAGCAATGATTTTACCTTTACAGAGAAAAGCCAAAAATGGTTTGGTTCTTCGGCCTTTGGCCTTAGAGTAAGAGTGCCTATTTTTAGCTCTTTAGGAAGAACCGCAGGATCACAAAAAGCTAAATTGAGTTTATTGCAAGCAGAAACCCAACTCATCGAGACTAAAGCACAGGTCTTTGTCGAGTGGCAAAATGCTCAAAATAATTTTGCCTTAGCCAAAGAAAACTATGCCAGTTCTCAAGACAATGTTGCTTTAGCAGAACGCATTGAACAAAAAAATACCACTAAGTTTTTTGAAGGCCTAGTAGGTAGTTTTGAATTGCGTCAAGCACAGTTACAATTGTATCAAGCACAACAAAACTTAATCCAAAGTATGCGCCAGGTCATTCTGGATAAAATCAACTTAGACACCATTACCAACAACGAACAATAAATCAAGCCATGAAAAATAGTATTTACTTTCTTAGTCTCTTCCTTTTCATTCAATGTGGATCTTCCGATAAAAATACTACGGCAGAAATCATTGCGAGTAAAGATTTAGCGGCCATACAAACTAAAAAAGCCGAGGTAGTCAAATCCATGAATACCTTAAAACTAGATTTAGAAAGCCTTAACGAGGCGATCGGGCAACTCGATATTGAGCAAAAGTTTTTATTGATCACAAGTATCGAGGCTGCAGTTGCTCCTTATGAGCATTTTGTAAGTTTTCAAGGAACTGTAGAAACAGATAAAAATATTGTAATGTACCCAGAGATTCCTGGACAGTTAAAAGCGATCAAGGTAAAAGAAGGGCAAAAGGTAAGAAAAGGTGAAGTACTCGCTGTTATTTCAGACAGTGGTTTAGTCGATCAATTGCAACAGCTTGAAATTCAATTGGCTTTGGCCAAAACAACTTATGAACGCCAAAATCGTTTATGGGAACAAAAGATTGGATCAGAAATGCAATTTCTTCAGGCAGAAACGCAGTACTTAAGCCTAGAAAAAAGCATTGCTCAAATGAAAGATCAGGTCGCTAAAACAACCATTAAGGCTCCTTTTGATGGTGTTGTTGATCATCTTTTAGCAGATGTGGGAAGTAATCTAGCACCCGGTATGACCCCAGTGGTTAGAATCATCAATTTAGATGAGATGAAGGTGAGTGCACAAATTCCAGAGATCCACTTAAACAATATCAAAAAGGCGGCAAAAGTAGCGGTAAACGTGCCTGTATTAAATAAGGAACTAGCGGCAGAGATTAGTGCAGTAGGAAACTTTATCAATCCTAATAATCGCTCTTTTCGTGTAGAAATTGCTTTAGACAATTCAACGGGGGATTTAAAGCCTAATATGACCGTTTTACTCAATATCAACGACTATAAAAACGATGCAGCAATTTTAATTCCTTCCAAAAACATTTTAGAGAATCAAGCTGGAGCAAAATATGTTTATGTTCTCGAAACTGTGGAAGGACAAAAAGAAATGTACAAAGCCATCAAAACCTTTGTGAAAACAGGTGAAAGTTCTAATAATCAAACCGAAATTCTCGAAGGTTTATCTGCGGGTGATCAATTAGTAGAAGAAGGAATTCGCCTGGTTAAAGATCAACAAATGGTGAAAATCATTCAATCTTAATCGCCCCATACAATGAAAAAATCATCAGAACTTAAAGAATTTTCACTCTCTTCCTGGGCCATCGATCACGGCACAGTGATTTATGTTATCATTGGCTTGTTTTTTATTTTGGGAATCTCTTCTTATATGAATCTTCCGCGAGAGAATTATCCAGAAATCAACACCAATGAAGTCTTTGTCAGCTCAATTTACCCCGGTAACACTGCCGAGGATATGGAGCGACTTATTACAGATCCATTAGAGGAACAATTAAAAGGAGTACCTAATTTAGTAGGGATCGAATCTACCTCCTTAGAAAATTTCTCTTTAATCACAGTAGAGTTTGATGAGAGCATAAGCAAAGAAAGTGCAAAGCTTAAGGTGCAAGATAAAATTGATGCAGTAACTTCTAGTGCAGACTGGCCCACCTTTAATAATGCAAAAGTAGAACCGACAGCTTTTGAATTTAGTCTTTCTGAAGAAATCCCGATCTTAAACATTGGGCTAAGCGGTGACTTACCCATAGAAGAAATGAAATTCTATGGAGAACTACTGCAAGACAAGATTGAGCAAATGTCAGAGATCAAAGAGGTTGCTCTTAGAGGAGTGCAAGATTTTGAAATAGAAGTAGCTATAGACCTGCTTAAAATGAATGCCGCTACAATCTCTTTTGACGATGTGATTAACGCTATTAGACGTGGAAACAGTACGGTATCTGCAGGGAATATTGAAGGTAATGGCTTAAGAAGAAACTTACGTGTAGTAGGGGAAATTGAACGCCCAGAAGACTTAGAAAAATTTGTCTTAAAAAACCAAAACGGTACTGTTTATATGGGCGATATAGCCACCATCTCTTTTCATGAAAAAGAAAAAAATTCTTTTGCGCGTTCAGATGGTAAAAAAGCGATTGTACTAGACATTAAAAAACGCAGCGGAAAAAATTTGATCAGAACGGTTGAGAAAATTCGTGCGATTGTAAGCGATGTTCAAGCTAACGATTATCCTTCTACCATAGAAGTTGATATTTCTAACGACCAATCAAACGCAACAAAAAACTTGGTTAGTGACTTAGCGAACAACATTGTTTTTGGAGTGTTATTAGTGATTACAGTACTGATGTTTTTCTTAGGCTTCCGCAACGCCCTCTTTGTTGGCTTTGCGATTCCTATGTCGATGTTTATGTCCTTTATGATACTTGGCTTTTTAGGTCAAACCATCAACACCATGGTGCTCTTTGGCTTGATTATGGGACTGGGAATGCTGGTTGATAATGGGATTGTTGTCGTTGAAAATGCCTACCGCTTGATGGAAAAAGAAGGCATGACTTCTATTGAGGCAGCAAAGAAAGGAATCGGTGAAATCGCTTATCCTATTATCATTTCTACAGCCACTACAATTGCCGCCTTTGTTCCCCTAGGTTTTTGGCCTGGAACCATTGGAGAGTTTATGATTTTTTTCCCAATCACCCTCTCGATTGTACTTGGATCATCTTTAATCGTCGCAATCTTCTTTAACTCTATGTTAGTGTCAAAGTTCATGGAAATCAAAGACAGAGAAATCAGTCAAAAAAGTTTATGGCGCATGACCTTTATCTTAGGAGGACTAGGGATTCTTTTGATCTTTAATCAAGGAACCTTAAGAGGTTTAGGAACCCTAATGATTTTAACTACCTTATTATTCTGGGCCTATAAATTTTTCATCAAGAAATGGGCAACTTATTTTCAAGATGTTTCCCTAGTGCGTTTAGAAAAAAATTACACTAAAGTTTTGCGCTTTGCTTTAACCGGAAGAACCCCTTATGTCTTTCTATTAGGAACCATCGGTTTGCTCTTTTCGTCTTTTATTATTTTAGGTTTGGCTGCGCCAAAGGTGGAATTCTTCCCAGAGAATCAACCCCAACAGATTTTTGTGTATGCAGAGTATCCAGAAGGGACTTCCATCGATAAAACAAACGCTACTTCAAAATTAATCGAGGCTGAGGTTGCAAAGGTGATTAGCAATCCTAAATATATCGATGCTGGAGAAAACTTTATGATCGATTCTAATGTCACCATGGTAGGGCTAGGCGCCCAAAATCCTGAAACCGACAAAGGAGGAGATCAAGATATGCCGCACAAAGCTAAAATCACCCTAACCATGGCAGAATTTAAATACCGCCGTGGTTTGTCCAGTGAGGCTATGCGACAAGAAATCCAGCAACAGCTCAAAGGGAAATTCGCTGGAATAGCGATTTCTGTTGAAAAAGAAGCCGCGGGCCCTCCAGCGGGATATCCCGTCAATATAGAATTAAGCGGTGAAGATTATAGCGAGCTCATTCAAATTGCCGAAGAGCTTAAAAACTTTCTAAATAACGAAAGTATTCCAGGAGTCGAAGAGATAAAAGTCGACGTCAACAAAAGTAAACCTGGTTTAGTGGTCAACATCGACCGAAGAAAATCTGGGAGTTTAGGCATTGCTGCTGGACAAATTGGGCAGCAATTGCGTCGTGCCCTCTTTGGAGAAAAAGCAGGGATCTACAAAAAAAATGGAGAAGATTATGACATCAATGTACGTTTTGATGAAAAAGACCAAAACGACACTGGCGTATTACTCGATCAGTACATTGTCTTTAGAGATCAAGCCACAGGTAGAATCAAAGAAATCCCTGTAAGTGCAATGGTCGAAATTGAAAACGCGAATTCCTTTAGTGCCATTAAACACAAAGATTTAAGAAGAGTAGTAACCGTTTACTCTGCAGTATTAGCAGGCTACAATGCAAATGAAGTTGTGGATCACGTTAAAGAAAGTATCAGTGGTTTTGATGGCTTCCCTAGAGATGTCGATTATAAACTCACCGGAGAAGTGGCCGAGCAAGAAAAGAATATGAGCTTCCTTTTAGGTGCTTTAGGGACTGCCTTAGGCTTGATTGTTTTCTTACTGGTTATACAGTTTAATTCTATCTCAAATCCACTTATTATATTACTTTCTATCTTTTTGAGTTTTACGGGAGTATTATACGGAATTAGTGTTTTCTCTATGCCTTTTGTGATCATGATGACCATGATGGGAATCATCTCTCTCTCTGGAATTGTGGTGAACAATGGGGTGGTCTTGATTGACTATACCCAATTATTAATTGCGCGAAAGAAAGAAGAATTAGGGATTCCCTTTGAACAAATGTTACCCAGAATAGAAGCAAGAGAAGCCATTGTTATGGGAGGAGCAGCGCGTTTACGCCCGGTATTACTAACCGCCATAACCACCATTTTAGGTTTAATTCCACTAGCAACAGGCTTGAACATTAACTTCTTAACCCTGATTACAGATTGGGATGCAAATGTATATGTAGGAGGAGATAATGTTATTTTCTGGGGTCCATTAGCTTGGACGGTTATCTTTGGATTGTCCTTTGCGACTTTCCTTACCCTAGTGATCGTCCCTGCCTGTTTTTACCTCGTTTACCGATTAAAATTGAGGATAAACGCCTGGAGAAACAAATAAGAAGAAAGAACTTAATACCTTTGGAAAGAATTCACTTTCTATGTTAAGAACAACTAATTGCGGGGCATTGACCCTAGCACAACTTGGAGAAGAAGTTACCCTCGCAGGATGGGTACAAAAAACAAGAAATAAAGGCTTTATGCTTTGGGTTGATTTACGCGATCGCTATGGCATCACCCAAATCATTTTTGATGAAGAACGCAGCCCTAAAGCAGTCATGGAACAAGCCCAAGACCTAGGCCGTGAATTTGTCATTCAAGTAACTGGAAATGTGATTGAAAGAGAATCTAAAAACCCAAAGCTCCCTACTGGAGAAATTGAGATTTTAGCCCAATCTTTGACCGTTTTAAATCAAGCGAAAACGCCTCCTTTTACCATTGAAAATGAAACCGATGGTGGAGAAGAACTGCGCATGAAGTACCGCTATCTAGATATTAGAAGAAACCCAGTACGTGAAAATTTAGTTTTTCGTTCTAAGGTTAGTTTAGCCATTCGCAACTACCTTTCTGCACACGATTTTATCGATGTAGAAACCCCTTATTTAATCAAATCTACTCCAGAGGGAGCACGAGATTTTGTCGTACCTTCTCGCATGAATGAAGGACAATTCTATGCCCTTCCGCAATCTCCACAAACCTTTAAGCAGTTGTTGATGGTAGGTGGAATGGACAAATATTTCCAAATCGTAAAATGTTTTAGAGATGAAGATTTACGTGCCGACCGTCAACCAGAATTCACCCAGATCGATTGTGAGATGACCTTTGTAGAGCAAGAAGATATCTTGCAACAATTTGAAGGCTTATTACAACATTTGCTCAAAGAAATTAAAGGAGTAGAAACAGGAACTTTCCCACGTATGACCTATGCAGAAGCCATGGCAAAATACGGGAACGATAAACCCGATATCCGTTTTGGGATGGAGTTTGCAGAGCTGAATGACTTGGCTAAAAATAAAGGCTTTAACGTCTTTGATCAACAAGAATTGATTGTAGGGATTGCCGTGCCCGGTGCAGCAACTTACACTAGAAAACAAATTGATAAATTAATCGATTGGGTCAAGCGTCCACAAATTGGTGCGAATGGTTTAGTCTGGGTAAAATGCAATGAAGATGGTAGCTATAAATCCTCTGTCGATAAGTTTTATGGGCAAGAAGATTTGGCCAAATGGGCCAAAGCAAGTGGCGCCAATGCAGGAGATTTAATTCTAGTAATGGCTGGAGACACCCACAAGACCAGAACGCAACTTTCTGCTTTGCGCATGGAATTAGCAGAGCAATTAGGCTTGAGAAAGCCTAATGAATTTGCTCCGCTTTGGGTGATTGATTTCCCATTATTAGAGTGGGATGAAGACAGCCAGCGGTACCACGCCATGCACCACCCTTTTACAGCACCAAAACCTGAACAAATCGATTTGCTTGAGATAGATCCAGGGACAGTCAATGCGAACGCCTATGATTTAGTCCTCAACGGAAACGAAATCGGGGGGGGGTCTATTCGAATTCACGATGCAGCTACCCAAGAAAGAATGTTTGCGTTATTAGGTTTTAGCGAAGAAGAAGCACAAGCACAATTTGGCTTCCTGATGGAAGCCTTCCAATACGGCGCGCCTCCTCACGGCGGAATTGCATTAGGATTAGATCGCTTAGTCGCGCTGTTAGGGGGCCAAGAAACCATTCGTGATTTTATCGCTTTCCCTAAAAACAACAGCGGCCGTGATTTGATGATTGATGCTCCATCTCCGATTGATGCCACTCAATTAGAAGAACTCTATTTAAACTTAATTCCTAAAGAAGATTAGTGATGCGTTACTTGCTCAACAGTTTATTTTGGGGAGGGGTGGCGAGTCTGTTTTATGGCTTTTACCACAAGAACGTTGTGGACTATACAGCAGGAGAAAAATGGATTGGTTTTTCTGTTTTATGGCTCACTTTCATCTATTTACCTATTTTTTTAGTATATCGCTGGAAAGGAAAAAAATTAGAAGACTACACACTTACTGACAATAACTTTGCGAAAATGCGTGATAAAAAAGAGAAAAACCCTGAAAATCAATAATTTTTAATATTAATTTACAATACCGTAACAGTAGAATTAGAAAGTTTAACGTACTTTTGCTGATATTATAATATATAACATGACAGGTACAGTTAAATTTTTTATTGGGTCAAAGGGATATGGATTTATCACCAATGACGAAACAGGCGAAGATATCTTCGTCCACGCAACATCTCTCAATGGGGAAGAACTCAACGAGGGTGACAAAGTAGAATACGAAGAAGAAGACGGCAAAAAAGGAAAAGTGGCAGCACAAGTTTCTCGCCTATAAATATTTACATTTTATTTTGAGTACTAAGCACGCTTTGGCGTGCTTTTTTTAGCGCTTTTTTTGAAAAAACCGCAGGAGTAAATCTGCTGCTTCTGCTTCCATCACACCCCCTAAACAAGTGGTTTTAGGATGGGGATGAACTGCTTGAGAAAGCGCCCCTCTTTTAGGGTCACTAGCAGCATAAACAATACGGTCTAACTGACTCCAATACAAGCCCCCCATGCACATCACACAGGGTTCTAGTGTAACATAGATGGTGCAGCCTTTCAGGTATTTGCCGCCTAAAAAGTTCGCGGCAGAGGTAATTGCTTGCATTTCTGCATGGGCAGTAACATCGTTTAATCTTTCTGTTAAGTTATGTGCTCTTGCGATAATTTTTTGATCGATAACAATCACTGCTCCAACAGGTACCTCGTCTATCGCGTAGGCTCTTTCGGCTTCATCTAGTGCTTTGCGCATAAAATATTGATCGTCTAATTGCATATTTATTCTTTTAATAGCAGGCTTAGGCTTGTTGCAATATGCTTTGCATTTAGTCCAAATTTATCATTTAAAACAGCTGGAGCACCATAGGGAATAAAAGTATCGGCTAAGCCAATTCTTTTCACCTTTGCACTATAATGGTGGTCACTAGCCCATTCTATAATTGCACTTCCAACTCCTCCTGCTAAAGCACTGTCTTCAACGGTAAGTACTTTATTAAAATTGGTAAAAACATCTTCTAACATACTTTGATCTAGGGGTTTAATTGGCCCTAAGTCGTAGTGAGCTACAAGAGAAGGATCTTCCATTTGAGCAATTGCATCTTTTACCTCTGTCTTGATCGTACCCGATGAAATTACTGCGACACTTTTTCCATTTTTAAGGCAACTGCCTTTTAGAAGATCGATTGTTTCAAAAGCTAATTCCCAGCTTTCTAAAGTACCATATCCTCTAGGGTAACGCAGCGCAACAGGTCCTTTTAAAGTTTGTTGGGTAAGTGTGAAAAGCGTATTTCTTAATTGTACTTCATCGCTTGGGGCAAGTAGGGTCAGATGAGGTAAAGTTCTTAAAAAAGCTAGATCAAAAACCCCGTGGTGGGTGGGACCGTCGTGACCAACTAATCCCGCTCGATCGATACAAAAAAGTACTGGTAGATTTTGCAAGACTACATCGTGTATAATTTGATCATAGGCCCTTTGTAAAAAAGTAGAATAGATGATACAAATGGGTAAAATCCCCTGGGTAGCCATTCCAGCGGCTAGGGTAACGGCGTGTTGTTCTGCAATCCCTACATCTAAACAACGGTCTGGAAAAAGTTGCATTAAAGGTGTTAAACCACTTCCTGTAGGCATGGCAGGCGTGATTGCCATTAAACGGGGGTTTTCTTTAAAAAGTGTAGCCAATGTTTTACCTACAACGGTTTGAAATTTTGTTTTTCCTAGCTGAGCTTTCTTATTAAGTTTTCCAGTTAAAGGATCAAATTTTCCTGGAGAATGAAAAAGTACTTGGTCTGCTTCTGCAGAAGCGAGTCCCTTGCCTTTAATGGTTCTTATGTGTAAAATTCTGGGGCCTTGAATTTCTTTAAGATCTTTTAAAGCATTGATTAAAGCATTTAAATCATGCCCATCTACTGGCCCGCTATAACGAATGTTTAAATGGGTAAAAATGTTTTCTTTTGGTCCTTTAGCCTGATCAATATTTTCAAAAAACTGTTTTAGAGCACCGACACTGGGATCAATCCCCATGGCGTTGTCATTTAAAACAATAAGTACATTGGCCTGTGTTGTCCCTAAGTGGTTAAGGGCTTCAAATGCCATTCCGCTCGCGATAGAAGCATCACCGATGACTGCTATATGTTGTCTGGCTTGTCCAGTAGTTTGATTTGCAATAGCCATCCCTAAAACAGCTGAAAGTGCTGTAGAAGAATGTCCTGTTCCAAAAGGGTCATAAGGACTTTCTTCTCGTTTTGGAAAGCCACTTAATCCGTCCCATTGTCTTAGACGATCAAATGCTTTTAGACGACCGGTTAACATTTTATGACCATAGGCCTGATGTCCTACATCCCAAACCAGTAAATCGTCGGGAGTATTAAATACATAATGAAGAGCAAGGGTTAACTCAACTACACCTAAACTCGCTCCTAAGTGCCCTTCTTGTGCAGCAACTACTTGAATGATTTCGCTACGCAACTCATCTGCCAATTGAGGTAACTCATTGGGCGATAGTTTCCTCAATTCAAAAGGAGATTCGATCAAAGGAAGCAAGGCATTTTGCATGCCCTAAAGGTAGGATATTTCTTACGCTTATCCTGCGCCAAAATCTGTCAAGGGTTCAAGGATCATGCAAAAAGGGTTTTCTTTAAAGGAAAACTCATAAATGTGCTTATCTTCTTCAAGGTATAGGTTAATGGGTTTAATGGGGTAGTGTAATAATAAGCGATCAATTTCTAGGGAGTTTTTCTTATCTGTAATAATACATAAATCCCCAAAATACAAGCGAGTAGCCATATTAACAGTCAATATTCTCCTCTTATAATTTTCTCCATCCTCTTTTGGGGATCTTAAGATTAATTTGCGGATACGCTTTCTAGATTTGATTGACATATTCTGTTGTTGTAAATGTGAAAAGGCAACTTCTATCACAGAGGGATCTTCAATAAAGTTGAGTAATAACAAGGCTAAAAAATCATTTTTAATCGTCTTGATAAGAGCGGGACTAGCAACAAGGCGTTGACTTAATAAAGGCGTCTCCAATAAAGTTTCATTTTTAAAGCCGCTAATTCTCTTTTGCCATTTTTTTCTTGAAATAACTGCTTGATACCCAAAAAGATTATAAATATGAGTAGGAAGACTTGTAATGATAGATGTAGGGCGTTTACCTAGAGAGCCCACAAACAATAAATCTCCTAAAGTAACATTATTGAAGGCTTCAGGCAATAAACTTATTCCATATTGTTTTTTAAATTGAAGAAAATACATCTTATAGCTTAAACTTAAATTTCTGAATTTAATTTCAAAAGTGGTAATCAAAGTTGTAAAAACGGTAAGATTATGTAATAAGCGTAGGGTTTAAAGTAATATTTGTATTTTTTAATGGGCTTCCAACCAATTTTCGCCTATCCCGACTTCAACCAGTAAAGGCACCTCGAGTGAAAAAGCATTTTCCATTTCTTCTTTTACCATCGCACTTAAAGTTTCGACCTCTGCTCTAGGCACATCAAAGACCAATTCATCATGCACTTGTAATAACATTTTGCTTTGCCAATTTTCTTTTTCCATGCGACGATGAATGTTGATCATGGCGATTTTAATGATGTCTGCGGCACTACCTTGAATGGGAGCATTGACTGCATTGCGTTCTGCAGCACCGCGAACAATAGCATTTTGAGAATTGATGTCTTTTAAATAGCGACGACGACCTAGCACCGTTGTTACATAGCCATTTTCTCGGGCTAGATCGACTTGATCGCTCATATAGGCTTTGAGCTTAGGATAAGTCGCATAATAGGCTTCGATGAGTTCTTTGGCCTCTGTTCTGTTTAAATTGGTCTGTTGACTTAAACCAAAGGCAGATACCCCGTAGACAATCCCAAAGTTGACTGTCTTTGCATTAGAGCGTTGCTCTCTGGTAACTTCTTCTAAGGCTACGCCAAAAACTTTTGCTGCAGTGGTGGCGTGAATATCTTCCCCATTTTGAAAGGCTTCTAACATGGCTGGATCCTTACTTAAGGCGGCGATAATACGCAGTTCAATCTGAGAGTAATCTGCCGCTAAAAGCACGTGATCCTTGTCTCGAGGGATAAAGGCTTTGCGCACCTGCTTTCCTCGTTCTGTTCGAATGGGAATGTTTTGCAAGTTTGGTTGATTTGAGCTCAAGCGTCCTGTGGCGGCAACGGCCTGATTGTAAACGGTATGAATTCGTCCAGTTTTAGGGTTAATTTCTTCTGGCAGCGCCTTGACATAGGTACTCTGTAGTTTGTTGACAGAGCGATATTCGAGAATGTCGGCAACAATTTGATGGTCTTTTGCCAGGTAACTCAACACATCTTCGGCGGTGGAATACTGCCCTGTCTTAGTCTTTTTTGGCTTATCCACCAGTTTTAGTTTTTCAAATAAGATGGGCCCTAATTGCTTTGGCGAAGCCAAATTAAACTCCTCGCCCGCTTGTTCAAAGATGCTTTTCTCTAAACGGGTGATATCGCTGGCCAGTTCGCTTTCAAATTCTTTGAGGTAGGCGGTGTTTAAGTTAATGCCTTCTTGCTCCATGGCGGTCAAGACTTCCACTAAAGGGAGTTCAACCTCATTAAAGAGTTTCCCGTTTTCTGCCGCGGCGAGTTCTTGATCAAAAAATTGCTTGAGTTGCAGGGTGATATCGGCATCTTCTACCGCGTATTCTGTCTGTTTTTCTAAAGGGACATCACGCATAGAGCCTTGGTTTTTCCCTTTTTTACCAATCAATTCAGTGATGGATTGTGGCTCGTATTGCAAATAAGTACTTGCCAGTATGTCCATGCTGTGACGACGATCTGGATTAATCAAATAATGCGCGATCAAGGTGTCGTATAAGGGTCCCACTACCTTGAGTTGATAGTTCGATAAAACCTTTAAGTCATATTTGAGATTATGTCCTATTTTTTCAATGTTGGGGTTTTCAAAAAAGGGGCGTAGTTGGTCGATCACTTTGGCTGCTTGAGCAGCCACTGCTGGGACGTGAACATAATAGCCTGTGCCTACTTCCCAACTAAAAGCGATGCCGACTAATTCTGCCTGCAAGGCATTGAGACTAGTGGTTTCTGTATCAAAACAGACCGAGGTTTGTTGGTTTAATTTTTTGACCAATAAATCAATCTCTAAGGTGGTGTTGATAAATTGATAATGGTGGGGTGTATTGCTCAAATCTTTTTTAGAGGAACTCGCTGCAGTGGCTTCTGTTCCTCCACCAGCTGAAAATAAATCCATTTGTCCGCTATTAGCTGGTGCACCTTTTTTAGTAGGCGTTGCCGAAACATTTTGCGTCTCTGGGCTCACTTCTCGCCCAAAGATTTTCTGAATATTTTCCTTCATACGACGGAACTCTAATTCGTCAAAAGTCTCTCCTACAGCGGGGAAGTTAGGTTCAGATAATTCATAGGCTTCTGCCTCAAAAGTCACGGGTACGTCTAAGAGAATCTTGGCCAATTCTTTTGAGAGCATCCCCAATTCTTTATTCGCTTCTACCTTTTCTTTCATTTTGCCCTTTAACTGGTCGGTATTTGCTAAAAGACCTTCCATACTTCCGTATTCTTTAAGAAACTTTTTGGCGGTTTTATCGCCTACTCCGGGTAATCCAGGAATATTATCGACGGCATCACCCATCATCCCTAAATAATCGATGACCTGTTCTGGGCGTTCAATTTCAAACTTTGCTTGTACTTCTGGAATCCCCCAGATTTCGATACCATTACCCATACGGGCGGGGCGGTACATAAATATATTTTCTGACACTAGCTGCGCAAAATCTTTATCTGGGGTAACCATAAAGGTTTTAAAGCCTTCTTTTTCGGCTTGTTTTGCGAGGGTCCCGATGATGTCATCTGCTTCATAACCCGCCATTTCTACCACGGGGATATGCATGCTTTTTAGAATCGCCTGGATATAAGGTACGGCAATGCTAATCGCTTCTGGAGTTTCATCTCGGTTAGCCTTATAGGCTTCAAACATTTCGGTTCGTGAAACAGATCCACCTTTGTCAAAACAGACTGCTAAATGATCTGGGCGTTCCCGCTTGATCACGTCTAATAAGGAGTTCATAAACCCAAAAATAGCTGAGGTATCCACCCCCTGTGAGTTGATGCGAGGGTTTTTAATAAAGGCGTAATAGCCGCGAAAAATTAAAGCAAATGCGTCTAGTAAAAAGAGCCGTTTGGGTTGTGACATCGTCTATTGATTTATCCCAACAAGATATTAATTTTCAATTATGAATGATCAATTAGAATTAGGAATTGCGGTCTGTCCCCTTAAATTTTTATTCTGACTATAAACTAAGTCCAACGATTGTATAAACTGGAAAATGATCTGAAAAACCTTCTAATCTTGTTCCGTGGATTTTTGTTCTAAATGGATAACCGTGGTAATTACTGCGCTTAGTTCTTAAAAAGCTAGGGTTAAACACCGCTGTTTTCAACAGGGAGGTCTATGAAGATGAAAATTCCCTAGGTCAATCCATTGCCTTAGGGTCTTATCAATCTGGAGATAGTGAGACAATCAGTTGGTTGATTACGCCAAAGTTCGACGTCTCCTCTTTGGTAAATCCTTATTTAGCCTTTCGCACTTCAACAAGTTTTGCAGACAATAGTTCACTGAGTGTTTTTTATGCGACAAATTGGTCAGGGGAAACTGCAACAATAGAACAAGTCAACTGGGAAGAACTTAATGCTCGTATCGCCAATAACGAAGACAATAACACCCTGTGGATAGATTCTGGGGATGTTCCCATAGATTTTGGCTCAAAGTTCCATTTGGCTTTTCGCTATAATGGTAGCGGAAAAACGGCTAGTGATGGCACCTATGAAATAGATGATATCCGGGTTTTTACAAAGCAGTAATTATTTTACTGGAAACAGGATTTCAGAAATTAGTTTATTTGGCGGGGTATTCATGGGACTGTTATACATCACTTCCATAGGAGGTTGCTTGCGTGAGGATTTAAACTTTTTAGCCCTTTGATGCATCATCCCAGCGGCCCATGTATTGCCAATATGGTGATAGGGTCCAGTATGGCGAATAGCATAGGCTGAAAACTTAGGTAATTCACCCGCATAAAAACGGGATGGTAAATCCTCTGGCACTTTACTTACAGGGTGGCCAGCAGTATAGTGGACTTTGTCTTTAACCACATTAACATCGTGGTAAATAGAAATCCCATTCCCGCTAATTATATCTTGATGATTTTGCATAAGGTAGGGCATGAGCTCTCCAAAATCGCGTCCCATATTTTCTGCAATGGCCGAAAAGGCACATTCTGTTTTAATCCCGATAAATTTTGTCGCATGAAAAGTTTTGATGCCTCTAAACTCTAAGTTCGAATTGCTGTTACCAGTTTCGACTAAATCTTTTAGCATAGCTAAACCACGGTCATAATCCATCCCAACAAAAACTTCCATTTGCTTTTTCATCCAAAAAAGGAAGAGGGGAAGACTGCTCTCCATTGTCCAGCTAACAAGGGTGCCTTTTTTGGTTTCTTTAAGGTGAAATGTTGTGTTGGCTTTTGATTTCCATGGTTTTAAAAATTGAAGTTTCATCACTACTTTCTTGTTCTTGACTTCTTCTTCTATTTTAAGGTTACCACTCCCGATAATGTCCCCATCCCAGTCGTGGTATTTCCCATCTTTTGCTACATTAATTAATGCGGTGGGTTCTGCAATTACCCAGGGGGACCATTGCTCCCAATTGCTTAAGTCATTAATGATAGGAAAGATTTTTTCTGGGGCAGCGTCAATAAGAATTGACTTGTTTACATTAATTTTTGGCATTTGAGTAGGTTTTTGTTTAATGTTTAAATGTAATAAATTAATTGTATTTCACTTTACGCAAAATACGTTGACAGTCTTTATAGGTCTGATAAAGTGCTGGATCTCTACTTTTTAAAAAGAATTTGGCTTGCTCTAAATAGATCATTGCTTTAGGGATGTCGTTAAAAATACCCAGCATATAAATAGCACAAAGGTTAAACAGTTCTCCTTCTTCTTTTAAGCTGAATTTGCTTTTGTTTTTTAGCTTTTCAAGCAAGACATTATTGTTGTTGAGCAAATGCATTAGACTGCGTTTGTCTAATTGAGGGGGTTCAAAGAGCAGTTTTGTTTGCAAGGAATAACTGCCATTTTCTTCAAAACATATATTGACTTGTTCTAAGGGGTAATATTTGTTTTGTCCGTTGAGTCCTAGTAAGACATATTCTGTCAGGATAAACTTGTCTTCTGTAAAGTTAATTTCTACCTCGTCTAGATTAGAGTAAAACAGTTTGACTTGCTCATTGATCAATTCTATGTCTACCCTAGAATAGTAAGTTTTATTTTTGACTTTTTTTTGTAATCCCGACCAGCAGACCACAAAGGTTTCTTTAAATACCCTGTAGTTGGTGGTGAGCTCTTCACGATGATTTTGTAAAAAGTCTACCACCCCATCAAGGGTTAGACTGATATTGTTCTGAGCGTGTTGTTCAATGGTTTTTACCCTTTCGCTATTGCTGTCTTTTAATGCAATATCAAAAACCTTAGGCATGGAGATACTACCCTCTCTAAAGAAAACAGCTCCGCCAAAATATTTCCATATATTCTTCCTTAAAGCAGTAATCTGATCAATGGGTCTAATGGTTACGAGTCCTACAACTTTCCCTTCGTCTAAGTGTGGAAATGGAATGTTTTCATAGAGCACTAAAGGGGGATTGTCCAGATAAGCATTGATGAGGTTTTGCAGTTTGCTGTCATCAAAAAAATCAACTCCTACGATGGCATTTGCTTTGTCTTCGATCCCAACAACGATGTAGGCGTTGTTTTTAGGGTTAGAATTAGAAAGGGCACAAATGTGTTTTAAGAATTTTGCTTTCCCTTCTTTAGAGGATAGATTTAGTTTTAACTTTTTGTCATAGAAGCTATTCTCGTCATTGTGAGATAATAGAGCCTTGACTAAAAGTCGTTTGTTGATCATTTTTTGCGATTGATGACAGTTGCATTGGCTTGATCCGTGGGGAGCAGGGTTAAATCTGCAACAGTAACATGTGGCGGAGCCTCTACCATGTAGGCGATGGCGTTAGCCACATCTTCTGCTTGTAAAGCATCAAGAGAATTGTATACACTTTCAGAGCGTTGTTCGTCTCCTTTAAAACGCACCATAGAGAATTCTGTTTCAACCAATCCTGGGTGAACAGCGCAAACTCTAACCCCATAAGGGTTGAGGTCGATGCGTAAACCTTGGGTAAAGGCATCTACTGCAAATTTACTGGCGCAGTAGACATTCCCTTTTGGGTAAACTTCTAGTCCTGCGATAGAGCCTAGATTGATGATCTGTCCCCTTTTGAGTTCTATCATTTGAGGAAGCACCGCTTTGGTAACATACATCAAGCCTTTTACATTGCCATCTATCATGGCATCCCAGTCGTCGAGATTTGCAGTTTCAACTGTATCTAGGCCGTGTGCGTTTCCGGCATTATTGATTAAAACATCGATTTGTTTCCAGTCTTGTGGGAGGGAATTGATCGCATCAAATACTGCTTTCCTGTCTCTTACATCAAAGTTGAGGAGGTGGGTTTCGCACTTGAATTCTTTTTTTAATTCGGTTAGTCTTTCTTGTCTTCGACCGCATAGAATAAGTCGCTCCCCTTTTTGTGCAAAAAGTTCTGCTGTGGCTTTTCCTATTCCACTACTGGCTCCTGTGATTAAAATAGTTTTCTTTTTCATGATGATAATTTAAGGAATCTCATGTCCCCATTGGGTTTCTAGAAGTAGAAACCAATCTTCTGTAGAGAATTTAATTGCTTCGGCTGCGCTGGCAGCCTTTAAACGCTCAATTTTTGTAGTTCCTAACACGGGATGAATATTAGCAGGATGTTGAAGTAACCAGGCATATAAAAGTTGGTCCTCTGTGGCGTTATATTTTTCTCCTAAGGAGGCTAAAAGTGGTTGAAGACGCTGGTTGCTATCGTTTGTTTCTTTGAAATAGTTCCCTAAGGGGCTCCAAGCCATGGTACCGATTCCTTTAGTAATATGGTGGTCTAGGCTACCGTCAAACATAGGGGAGTTGTGACTTAAAGAGCATTCGATTTGGTTCCAGTCTAGGGTAACTTCTGTGTTGAGCAGGTCGATCTGTGAAGGAGTAAAGTTCGATACTCCAAAAGACTTCACTTTTCCGCTTGTCTCGAGAGTGTTAAAGGCATCGGCTACTTCTTCTACCTCAAGCAATGGACTGGGACGATGTAAAAGTAAGACGTCGAGATAATCTGTTTGTAGATTTTTTAAGGACTTTTCTACTGAATTAACAATATGCTCTTTACTGTAATTGTAGTGTTTTACTGGTACTGGTCTATTGTCACAGGGCATTTGAATCCCGCATTTACTAATGTAAATGACAGTCTCTCTTTCTAGCCCACTTTCTTTAAATCCATGCCCAAAATCTTCTTCAGTGGTATACCCGCCATAGATGTCTGCATGGTCAAAAGTATAGAGACCATTTTCAACGCATTGGGTAATTAAAGCAGCGCTATCTTTAGGCTTAAACTTTCTTCCCCAGTCTCCCCAGGTCATTGTTCCTGCAATTATTCTATTCATTTCTAGTTTGTCCGTTAAATCTACCTTAAATTTAAGGAGGAAGTAGTGAAGCTTACCCCTTATGAAATAACTACTTTTAACCAATTATTAACAAGCTATCGCAAAAAAAAAGTTCAAATTTGTGTTCCACTAAAATAACTATACTATGAGCACCCAAAACGGTATTGATATCAAAGAAATTAACGAGAAGATAGAAAAGGAAAGCGCCTTTGTTGATCTGCTAACCATGGAGATGAACAAAGTGATTGTAGGGCAAAAGCATATGATCGAGCGTTTGTTGATCGGTCTTTTAGGTCGTGGACATATCTTATTAGAAGGAGTTCCAGGCTTAGCAAAAACCCTAGCTATTAACACCTTAAGCCAGGCAGTAAAAGGGAGTTTTAGTCGTATACAATTTACGCCAGACCTTTTACCAGCAGATGTGGTAGGGACCATGATTTACAACATTAAAGAGAATGATTTCTCGATTAAAAAGGGACCTATTTTTGCCAACTTTGTTTTAGCAGATGAGATTAACCGTGCACCAGCTAAGGTACAATCTGCATTGCTTGAAGCCATGCAAGAACGTCAAGTGACCATTGGCGATACCACCTTTAAATTGCAAGAGCCCTTTTTAGTAATGGCCACGCAAAACCCTGTAGAACAAGAAGGGACTTATCCTTTACCAGAAGCACAGGTGGATCGATTTATGTTAAAAACAGTGATCGATTATCCAAAGTTAGAAGACGAACAATTAATTGTTCGCCAAAACTTACAGGCGGCCTATGAAAAGGTAAAACCCGTGGTAACCACTAAGCAAATCTTAACGGCACAAGCGACCGTTCGAGAAGTATATATGGATGAAAAAATTGAGCGCTATATCTTAGATTTGATCTTTGCGACCCGTTATCCAGAGAATTATCAATTAGAAAAAATTAAGCCCTTGATCAGTTTTGGTGCTTCACCTAGGGGGAGTATTAATCTTGCCACGGCTGCAAAATGTCATGCTTTCTTAAAGCATAGAGGCTATGTAATTCCAGAAGATGTACGTGCGGTGATTTATGATGTTCTAAGACACCGAATAGGGCTTACTTATGAGGCTGAAGCCGAAAACGTCACCACCGAAGATTTGATTTCTCAAATTATCAATCACGTAGAAGTACCCTAATCAGTACATAACCCCGGACCGTTCATAGATGGATACAAAAGAACTACTCAAAAAAGTTCGGAAAATTGAGATAAAAACGCGACGCTTGAGCGATCATGTTTTTGGTGGAGAGTATCACAGTACTTTTAAGGGGCGTGGTATGACCTTTAGCGAGGTGCGTCAATATCAATTTGGCGACGATGTTCGCGCCATCGATTGGAATGTCACTGCGCGATACAACGAGCCTTTTGTAAAAGTATTTGAAGAAGAACGCGAATTAACTTTGATGTTAGTGGTCGATGTAAGTGGCTCAGAATTTTTTGGGACCACGCAACAATTCAAGCGAGATGTCTTGACAGAGATCGCGGCAACACTTTCTTTTTCGGCTTTGCAAAATAATGATAAAGTGGGCTTGCTGTTGTTTTCTGATCAATTAGAATTGTTTATTCCGCCTAAAAAAGGGCAATCTCATATCTTGCGTATTATTCGAGAGCTATTAGAATTTGAACCTAAAAGTAAAGCGACAGATATCGCCAATGCACTTGCCTTTTTATCTGGAATTCTAAAGAAGAAAGCCATTGTATTTCTGCTATCAGATTTTATGGATGAAGGTTATGATAAAACCTTACGAATTGCTGCTAAGAAGCACGATTTAACAGGGATAAGAGTGTATGACAAGCTAGAAGAAGAATTGCCCAATCTGGGGATAGTTCCCATGGTAGATAGTGAAACCAAACAAACCCGTTTAATTAATACAAGTTCTGCCAAAGTGCGAAAACAATATGCCGCTTTTCAAAATGAGAAAAAAGAAGCCTTTAAACAATTGTTTAAACTCAACGGTGCGGGAACCATAGATTGTCGTTTAGATGAGAGTTATGTCAAAAAGCTTTTGGGATATTTTAAAGCAAGAATATAGCTAATGAAGAATTTGAGTCATCTCTTTTTTGTCGTATTAATTTTCCTATCAGGAAGTGCCTTAGCACAATTAGGTGCAGAGGTTACAACTGCGGTAGACAGTACTCAAGTGAAGATAGGCGAGCAAATCAACCTCACTTTACAAGTAAAGACAGATTCACTCTCTATGGTAGAGTTTTCGCCAGAACCGCTTTTTCTTCCGTTTGAAATCATTGAAGAATCCCCCATTGATACTTTGCGGGCGCAACAGCATTATCTCTATACCAAGCGTTATGCACTTATTCAATTTGATTCTGGGGCTTATTGGATTCCACCGCAAAAAATTGTGGTTGATGGGTTTTCAAAATTCTCTGATTCTATCGAGATAGAAGTCGCTACGGTTAAAGTTGACACCATACAGCAACCCCTCTTTGACATCAAACCGATTCAAACAGTAGAAAGATCCTACAACCAACTAATTAAAAATATTTTACTTCTCTTTGTTTTTTGCTTATTGCTCGCTATTCTGTTTGTGTTAAACAGACAATACAAAAAGAAGAAAGCGGCTTTATTAGAAGAGATACCTCCTTTTGATCGTGCCATACAAGAATTAAAAGCCCTTGAAAATGAATTGCCCAAGGGCCAACAAGAATACAAGCAGTACTATTCAAAGTTAACTGATGTTGTGCGTCGTTATTTAGAAGAAGAAGCAGATATTGATGCTTTGGAAAGCACTTCAGATGAATTGTTGGATAAGTTAGAGTTGCGTAAAGATGCAGGAACTTTAGATTTGAGTTTAGAGACTTTGAACAATCTTAAGAAGGTTTTGCAAAATGCAGACTTAGTCAAATTTGCTCGTTCTGCTCCGGCCATTGGGATTGCGACAACAGATCGAACGATTGTAGAGCAAGTAGTGATTGAAACCAAAGAGGCTTTGCCTGCTCCAACGGAAGAGGAATTGGCTGCCACAGCAGCCTTCCAAAGAGAATTGGAGCGAAAAAGACGCAAGCAAAAAATTCAATTAATTGGAATATCTGTTTTAGGATTGCTCGTATCTGTCGCCGTGATTGCGATTGCTATTTATGGGTTTAATCCAGTAAAGGATACCATTTTTAGGTATCCAACAAAAGTATTGTTGGACGGTTCCTGGGTGAGAAGTCAATATGGAACTCCTCCCATTCAAATAGAAACTCCAAAAGTTTTAGTAAGGGATGTCACGGCAACTTCTCCAGTGACAATTTATGCTGCAGGAGATCCATTTAAAGATGTTTACACTCAGTTGTTTTTTGAAAAAAGAACCCCAGCCGAAAAGAAAGAAAAAACAGAAGAAGAGCAAGAACAAGAAGCAAGAGCGATAATGGACAGTGCTGTTGCACGATATGAAGCTATGGGAGCAACAAATTTATTGGTGCAAAATGATACTTTTTCTTCGGTAGATGGAACACAGGCCTTCCAACTATTTGGGTCGATGGATTTATCTCAAGAAGACGAAAACATTCGTTGTCGATTTGTCTCTGTGATTTTTCCTTTTGAAGCGACTACTGTTGAATTAAAAATAATTTACCCTAAAGATGATCGCTATGGTCTTTTAATCGAAGAAAAGATTTTAGCCTCTTTAGAAATAATAAAAGAATTATAAGGTGTTAGGAAATATTCAATTTGCGAATCCAGCATATCTGTGGGGACTACTATTTCTTCTCCCTCTAGGGGTTTGGTATTTTTTTAACCGAAAGCAGCAACAAGCCCGTTTATCCATCTCTAGTTTAGCTGGTTTTAAAGGAACCACTTCGCTATGGGTAAAACTATATCCATTGCTTTTTGTTTTTAGAATTCTCGCCTTGTGCTTAATCATCATTGCAGCAGCAAGACCACAAACTGTTGATGTTTCTACTAGAACCAAAACAAATAAAGGAATTGATATAGTAATGGCGATTGATGTTTCTTCTAGTATGTTAGCACAGGACTTAAAGCCTAACCGCCTTGCTGCTTTAAAAAATGTTGCGGGTGATTTTATCAATCAGCGTCGTAGCGATCGCATCGGTCTTGTGATTTATGCAGGAGAAAGCTATACGAAAACCCCCATTACAAGTGACAAACGCATCGTTCAAAATGCACTAGAGGAAATTCGTTATGACGGGGTGATCAATGACGGGACAGCCATTGGGATGGGCTTAGCCACAGCCGTTAACCGATTAAAAGATAGCAGAGCAAAAAGCAAAGTGATTATCTTACTCACCGATGGGGTCAATAATTCTGGCTTTATCGATCCTAAAATCGCCGCAGAACTAGCGGTTGAGTTCCAAATTAAAACCTATACCATTGGTCTGGGGAGTAACGGTAATGCTCGTGCGCCCATAGGGATACTGCCCAACGGGAAATTTCAATACGGGATCACCAAAGTGGAAATAGACGAAGAGCTGCTTCAGTCTATTGCAACAGATACTGGCGGCTTGTATTTTAGAGCGACAGATAACTCTAGTTTAGAGGCCATTTATGACGAAATTAATAAACTAGAAAAAACAGAAATAGAAGAATTTAAATACTATAACTATCAAGAAAAATATCGCGCATTGGTCTTTTTGGCCGTGGCCTTATTATTGATTGAGTGGTTATTAAAAAACACCATTTACAGAAGCTTTATCTAATGTATCAACTCGACGAAACAATTTACTTTTATGCCTTTGCAATCCTTCCTGTATTGTGGTTAGGGTATTTGTGGGTGAGAAATTGGAAGAAAAAGACCCAAGCGAATTTAGCTTCATCAAAAATTTTGGATGCTTTAAGTCCAGATCGTTCAGGCTTTAAGCCTCTATTAAAATTATTGGTTGTTACCCTAGGTTTTAGCTGTTTTGTGATTGCCCTGGTCAATCCAAAAATTGGGACACAATTAGAAACGGTCAAGCGCGAAGGAGTCGATATTGTTTTTGCGATAGATGTATCAAAAAGCATGCTGGCAGAAGACATTGCCCCTAATCGACTTGAAAAAGCAAAGCGTTTGGTATCTGCTTTATTAAATGATCTGGCCAGTGATAGAGTAGGGATTATCGCCTATGCTGCACAAGCAGTACCACAATTACCTATTACAACAGACTATGGTGCTGCAAAAATGTTTTTACAAGCCTTAAATACAGACATGTTGTCTTCTCAAGGAACAGCGATAGATGCTGCAATTGAATTAGCTTCTACTTATTTTGACGATGAAGAGCAAACTAATCGGGTTGTTTTTATCCTTTCTGATGGGGAAGATCATGCCGAAGATGGCACCATTGATGCTGCTCAACAAGCCAGTGCTATGGGGATAAAAATCTTTACTTTAGGCGTAGGAACAGATAAAGGTGCTCCTATTCCCATAAAAAGAAATGGCATAGTCGAAAGCTATAAAAAAGATGAGAATAATGAGGTGGTTATTACAAAACGCACCCCCACAGTTTTAGAATCTATCGCTAGTACAACAGAGGCAGCCTATATGGATGGAAATGATACCCAGGCGGTATTAGCTTTTGTACGAGAGGAACTCAAACAAATGGAGAAAAAAGAATTTGAAGCCAAAAAGTTTGTCAGCTATAAAGATCGTTTTCAACCTTTTTTGATTGCAGGATTCCTCTTATTTTTGATAGACATTTTGCTCTTAGAGACAAGAACAAAATGGGTAGCACGTTTGAATTTGTTTAACGAAAAAGAGTCTGCCTAGTATGAAAAAACATTTTATTTTAAGCCTTGGTGTTCTGCTTTCTGCTGTACAACTTTTTGCACAAGGTGAAAAAGAGACGAATCTTATTGCAGATGGAAATCAAGTCTATCAGGACGAGGCTTATACAGAAGCCGAAGCAGCCTATAGAAAAGCTCTTTCTATCAATAGTGTAAACACAAAAGTACAGCACAATATTGGGAATACCCTTTACCGCTCAAAAGACTTTGATCAAGCCAATCAACGCTATTTTCAAACGCAAAAGAACAGTTTAAACAAAGCAGAGAAACATTTGGCCTTTCACAATATGGGAAATGGTTTTATGCAGCAAAAAAATTATGAAAAAGCTGTTGAAGCCTACAAAAATGCTTTACGCAATAATCCTACAGACGATGAAACGCGCTACAATTATGCTTTAGCAAAAGAATTACTAGAGAAGCAAAAGCAAGAGGAAGAAGAGAATCAAGATCAGCAAGATCAAAACGATCAACAGGACCAGCAGGATCAAAAGGATCAAGACGATAATGAAGGAGATCAAAAGGAGAAGCCTTCAGACGAGGGGGAAGAGGGAGACGAAAAAGAGAATAAAGACGACCAAGAAAACAAAGACCAAGACGAAAAAGACGATAAGGGCAAAGAAAAAGATGATCCCAAAAAGCCCAAAGAAGATAAAGGAAATGAGAAGGATCAAAAAAAACCTCCACCGCGTAAACCTGGTCAAATCTCTCCAGAGCAAGTCAAGAGTCTCCTAGAGGCAATGAACCAGCAGGAGAAAAATGTACAAGACAAGGTCAACGCAGAAAAAGTAAAAGGAGTTCCTGTAAAAACAAAAAAAGACTGGTAAGTATAAATGAAAAAGATTTATCTCTTATGGAGTATTTTACTACTGTGCTTTAGTCATGGGATTGCTCAGGTTAGCTTTCAGACAAAGGTGAGTAAAAACCGTTTGGGCTTAAATGAACGCTTGCGGGTGAGCTTTGAAATGAATCAAAATGGCGATAATTTCACTCCTCCTTCTTTTAATGGATTTAACGTTGTGGGTGGACCTAACCAGTCGGTGAGTAATAGTTGGGTCAATGGGGTGAGAAGTTTTTCGAAATCCTATACTTATTTTCTCACGCCAACCCGTAAAGGCAAAATTACCATTGCGCAGGCTTCCATTGAAATTGACGGGGAAGTATATAAAACTACACCGGTTCAAATTGAGGTAACTCAGGCAGTCAATAACCCTAACAGTCCACAGGCAAGGGCAAATGCCATTGCCGATGAAAACCTTCATCTTGTCGCAGAAATTTCTAAAAGAAACCCCTATCTCAACGAGGCCATCACGGTGATTTATAAATTGTACTTTTCATCAGAAATTAGTGTTTCTAATGTCAATGAGACAGAGTCTCCTAAATACAGTGATTTTTGGAGTCATTTAATTCCCATCCCTAAACTTGAGATTAAGAGAGGAGAATTTAAAGGGCAACCCTATAATTATGTGACCTGGCGCAAGACCGTACTTTATCCACAAAAAACTGGGAAGTTAGTGATCGCACCTTTGACCCTTAATGTTTCGGTAGATGTACCCACGAATCGTCGAGACTTTTTTGGTAACCGAGTATATCAAAAAACCCCAAAGATGATTACGGCAGGAAAAAGAACCATCGATGTTCGCCCCTTACCACTGGCAGGTAGACCAAATGATTTTGACGGAGCCGTTGGGGATTTTGACTTAAATGTAAAGTTTAATAAGACCGCATTAAAATCTTCAGAGTCTTTTCAAGCAACGATAAAAGTGTCCGGTCGCGGGAACTTAAAACTGTTCTCTCTGCCTAAATTAAGCGCCCCTAGTTCTTTAGAGGTCTATGAGCCAGAGCATAAGGAAAATGTCAAGACTAATTTACTGGGAATGCAAGGAAACATAGAAGACACCTATACTGTAGTACCTCAATATCAAGGGAATTATCCGATTCCTTCTGTGTCCTTTAGTTATTTTGATCCTGTCAAAGCGTTATATGTGAGTCTTCGGTCGGAAGAGCAATTGATCGATGTGTTCGAGGGGCCTACTGCTTCTTCAAATACAGCCGCACCCAATATTCTACAAAAGAATAATATCAATGCGACACCCTATTTTGATTTTATCAAGCTAGAAACGGTACTGCTCTCCATGGATCAAACAAACTTTTATGGATCAGCCAACTTTTGGCTTTTACTACTATTGCCCTTTATACTTTATGTAGTTATTGTCTTAGTCAAGCGTCGTTCAGAAAATTATACGGTTGATCCTGTTACCCAAAAACAACGTCGTGCAGCTCGTTTAGCGAAGAAATATTTGAGCTCCGCCAAAAAAGTTTTAGGGGATAAAGAAAATTTCTACAACGCTTTAGAACGTGCTTTGCACAATTACTTAAAGGCTAAGTTATCGATCGAAACAGCCGAATTTAGCAAAGAAAGTATCGTCACTTTATTACAGCAAAAAAACAGCTCTCCAGAAACGATTGCAGATTTCATCTCTATTTTAGAGAAATGCGAGGCAGCCAGATATTCACCTGCAACAGCAGTGAGCATGCAAGAAGATTTTGATTTTACTGTGCAAACCATCACTCTTTTAGACCGTGAAATATGAAGAAATTTAGTGTAATACTTTTGGCCATATTATTCAGTAGTCATTTATTTGCGCAGGACACAGCAGCATTATTTGAGCAAGGAAACGCAGCTTATAATGGGGGAAATTACGCCCTCGCAGTAGAAAAATATGAGGCCATTCTCACGCAAGAACAACACAGTGCCGAATTGTATTTTAATCTAGGAAATACCCACTATCGTTTAGGTAATGTTGCCGAAAGTGTATATTATTTTGAGCAAGCAAAACGCCTACAACCAGCAGATAAAACGATTCGAAACAATGCTGCGTTTGCCAATAATATGACCCTTGATGCAATAGAAGAATTACCCGAAACCCAATTAGAGACACTGCAACAGGGGATATTAGTGCGTTTCTCGCTTGATCAATGGGCAAAAATCACACTATTTTTAGCATGGCTAAGTTTTGTTCTCTTTCTTTTATACCGCTTTAATCAGCCTATCCAATTAAAGAGAATATTCTTTGTTATAGGTTGTGTCGTCTTATTGCTTACCCTAAGTTCTCTTTCTCTTTCGCAAGCTAAATTGAGCGAAGACAGTCTCAAAAAAGCAATTGTTTTTAATGCTGAAATTGAAATTTGGGCGGAGCCTAATAAACGTTCAGACATTCTTTTTCTCCTGCATGAAGGGACCTCATTAAATGTGCTAAGTCAATTAGAGGGTTGGTCTAAAATCAAACTGGCAAATGGCTCTGAAGGTTGGATTGAAAATAACGCTATTAAAACCTTACACTAATTTTTGCGGTAATAGTTCCTTGCGATCTAACAGCCACTCAAAAACAATTTCTCCTATTATTTTTACAGGATCGTATAGAATTGACTCTTCTAAAATTGTTGTGTCGAAATACTGAAATAAAAAGGAAAATTGATCGAGTAATAAGAGCAACGCACTTAATACTAAGGCGTACTTAAGACCGCCAAAAAGTGCACCAAAAATGCGATTAATAATTCCTAAGGCCGCCATCTTAATGATCTTAGTTAACATACGTGCTAGTAAGTTGACGGCAATAATTATGACAATAAAAATAAGGGCAAAAACAATCCCCGCTGGGGGAACGGTATCAAAGTTAAAATAGCTGGTGAGTAAATCGCTAACGGCTGTAGCAAAAAGCAATGCACCGACTAATCCTGCAATCAAAGCAATTAGAGAAGCTGCCTCAATGATAAAGCCTTTAAAGAAGCCTCTTACTGCTCCATAAAGGATTAGACCACCCATTATAATATCTAGATAATTCATTATTTAAAGATATCATTTTCTCTTCTTATGCTGCAAGTAGAATCGGTATATTTGTCTTATGCAAATCAAAGCAAGAGATCAAAAATTAAAAGAGCGCTGGGAGCAACTACTTAGACTATTGACTGATCAATTTTCTGAAACCGAAGAAATTGAAATCGAGGGGGTACTTTATTTAATTGGTTTGCAAGAATTAGGAAAGATTCATCAACGCTTTAAGAAAGATGATAACATCAATATTATTCATATTGGGATATGTACGGTTTTAGAACCCTTTGGTTATTATGCCTTTGATTTTTATGACGAAGAGGGGTGGCCCCACTTTAAATTACTAGAAACACTTCCTGTATTAAAACCTGGAGAACAAACTGTATTGATGAAAGAAGCAATCGTAGATTACTTCTTAGAAAAAGAGTTGATTCAATAGGATATTTCTTATTTTTACGCCCATGATTGACAAGGTAGAAGCGCATTTAAAAGAGGTCGAGCAATTTGCAGAGACTAGTCCAGAAGCAATTGAAGCATTTCGCATTAAATATGCGGGTAAAAAAGGAATCTTAAATGACTTGTTTGCTGCTTTTCGCGAAGTTAAAAACGAAGAAAAGAAAGCTTATGGACAGGTTTTAAATCAGCTTAAAACAGCAGTTTCAGAAAAAGTAGAAGCCTTAAAATCTACTACTGGAAATAGCGATAGTACCGCAATTGGTCTTGACTTAAGCCGTCCAGGGTACCCCGTTAATTTAGGAAATCAACACCCGCTTACGTTAGTTAAAAATCGCATTATTGAGATCTTTAATCAAATAGGATACAATATTTCAGAAGGGCCAGAGATTGAGGACGATTGGCATAATTTTACTGCCTTAAACCTTCCAGAATATCACCCAGCAAGAGATATGCAGGATACCTTTTTTATCCAAACAAATCCTGATATTTTATTGCGTACGCACACCTCTTCTGTACAGGTGCGCTATATGGAAAACAATACACCTCCTATCCGTACTATTTCTCCAGGGCGTGTGTTTAGAAATGAAGCCATTTCTGCCAGAGCACATTGTATTTTTCATCAAGTAGAAGGTTTGTATATAGACAAAGATATTTCTTTTGCCGACTTAAAACAAACCCTCTTATACTTTACTAAAGCCTTATTTGGGAAGTCAAAAATTCGTTTGCGTCCTTCTTATTTCCCCTTTACAGAGCCTAGTGCCGAAGTAGATATTTACTGGGGTCTTGAAACAGAAGTGGATTACCGCATCACTAAAGGAACTGGCTGGTTAGAAATCATGGGATGCGGAATGGTCGATCCTAATGTTTTAAAGAACTGTGGAATTGATCCAGACGAATATTCTGGCTTTGCCTTTGGTATGGGGATTGAGCGAATCGCCATGTTGTTGTATCAAGTAGGCGATATTCGTATGTTTTTCGAAAACGACATGCGTTTTCTAGAACAGTTTAAGTCTACACTTTAATTAAGTTTCTTACTTAGCTTTTCAAAGGTTTTAGCAGGAGATTTTCCTTCATATAGAATAGTGTATACCCCTTCAATAATAGGCGTACGGGTCTTGAAATCTCGACTAAGTAAGTGAGCAGATTTTGTGGCATAATAGCCTTCTGCGACCATATTCATTTCTGCTTGAGCCGCGGTAACGGTATAGCCTTTTCCAATAAAGTTCCCAAAGGTTCTATTGCGACTAAATACAGAATAACCCGTTACTAATAAATCTCCTAGATAGGCAGAGTTATTGATGTTACGCTTGAGTTTGTGAACATTTCTTATATAGCGTTTCATTTCTCTAATGGCATTACTCATTAAGACACTTTGAAAATTATCGCCATAATTTAAACCATGGGCAATACCCGCAGCAATCGCATAAATGTTTTTAAGCATTGCAGCATATTCTGTCCCAAAGATATCATTAGAGATTTTAGTGCGCACATAGCTTGTTTTTAGTAATGAAGCGATAAAGTCTGCTCTGTTTTTATCTTGACAAGCAATGGTCAAATAAGAGAGTTTCTCCATACCCACTTCTTCTGCATGGCTAGGCCCAGCAATAACCGCAATTTGATCATAGGGAACTTGCCAACTCTCGTTTAAATAATGCCCTACTATCTGTAAAGTTTCTGGAACAACCCCTTTTACTGCAGATACAATAATTTTATTGTTGATTTCTCCTTTTATGTTCGCTAAAGAGTCGGCTAAAAAGGCCGCAGGAATACACAAAATCAAGACATCGACTTTATCGATAACTTCATTGATATCTGTGCTAATAGAAAGTCGTTTTTTACGTAAAGTTACTCCGGTTAAGTAATGGAGATTATTTCCATTTCTTTCAAGGTGCGCTTTCCCTGATTCGCTGCGCATGTACCAGTGTACATTTCGCTTATTTTCAGTCAATAATTTAACCAGTGCAGTTGCCCAGCTACCACCTCCTAAAACGCCTACTTTTTTAGTTGTTTTTAAGATGCGATTGCGGATTGCCCTTTGGGGTTGTGCAATCATCTGATTTGTTTATTTATAACCAAGCATCCCAAGGGATTCTCGAGAGCAATAACAATAAGCCAAGGGTGTAGAAAATACCAATTCGCGAAAACTTTTTGCCTTCTTCTGTTTGGCGTTTATGCATTGACCATCCCATGGTAATCAAGATAATGGCAATAATATTTGTAAAAGGGTGCTCTACTAGATACAAACGTGTTTGAGCATCCTTCATCACACCACCCATCCCTAAAGCGCTCCACTGAGCAAACCATGGAGAAACAAAGTACAAGACCAATCCAATTAATAACTGGATATGAGAAAAGATTAATCCAAAAAGAGAGATGCGAAGATCTCTTTGACCAAAGTCTTTTTTAGTACTCATTCCAATTAAGGCATTGATAGCGGCGATAATTAAAATTGCTAGTACAAGATATGCCCAATAAGAGTGAACTGTTTTAAGCGCTGAATACATAATTTTTATTTTTTGTGAAGATACAATAATCCTCGATTATAGATCAAAATTTATACCTTGAGCGAGGGGGAGTTCATCAGAAAAATTGATGGTATTGGTTTGACGTCTCATATAAACTTTCCAGGCATCTGAACCGCTTTCTCGCCCTCCACCGGTTTCTTTTTCGCCCCCAAATGCGCCCCCAATTTCGGCACCAGAGGTGCCTATATTAACATTTGCAATCCCGCAATCGCTTCCCCAATGGGATAAAAAAGCTTCTGACTCTTGAATGTTTTGTGAAATAATAGCCGAAGAAAGCCCCTGTTTAACATCGTTTTGAATCGCGATGGCATTTTCTACAGCGCCACTGTATTTAATCAAATACAATAATGGCGCAAATGTTTCTGTTTGTACAATTTGTGCGTCGGGAGAAATTTCTGCAATTGATGGGGAGACATAGCAACCGCTTTCATAGGCTTCTCCTTTGAGTTTTTCGCCTTTAATAAGCCACTGACCATTTTCTCTTTCGACGGCCTCTTGCGCTGCAAGATATTGATTTACAGCAAGTTCATCAATTAAGGGCCCCATATGATTATTTGCATCGAGGGGATTGCCTATATTTAATTGACTATAGGCTTTTTTGAGTCCATTTTTGATTTGCTCATAAATATCTTCATGAACGATAAGGCGTCTTGTTGAGGTACAGCGTTGCCCAGCGGTTCCTACAGCACCAAAAACAGTTCCGATAATCGTTGTTTTTATATTCGCAGAAGGCGTTACAATGATAGCGTTATTTCCCCCTAATTCTAGTAGTGATTTCCCTAAACGGGCAGCAACAGTTTGCGCTACACTGCGTCCCATGCGCGTGGAGCCCGTAGCAGAAAGCAAAGGAATGCGATGATCTGCAGCCATCCATTTCCCAACTTCGGCATCCCCGATAATGAGATTGCTTATTCCATTTGGCAGGCCGTTGGCCGAAAAAACATCTTCCGCAATCTTTTGGCATGCTAGGGCGCAGAACGGAGTTTTCTCACTGGGTTTCCAAAGGGTAACATCTCCACAAATCCAGGCAAGGGCTGTGTTCCAACTCCATACTGCCACTGGAAAGTTAAAGGCAGAAATAATTCCTACCACCCCTAATGGATGATATTGTTCATACATGCGATGCAATGGTCTTTCAGAATGCATGGTAAAACCATGTAATTGTCGAGACAGCCCCACGGCAAAATCACAGATATCAATCATTTCTTGAACCTCACCTAAACCTTCTTGTAGGGATTTCCCCATTTCATAAGAAACCAGTTGGCCTAATGCTTCTTTCTTTTCTCGTAGTGCATCTCCTAATTGCCGAACCATTTCTCCCCTTTTAGGAGCTGGGATTTTTCTAAATGCTTGAAATGCGATTTGAGCTTGATCCATTGTTTGATTATATTCTTCTACTGTAACAGTCGAAACAGTACCAATTATTTTTCCATCTACGGGTGAAATAGTGGTGATTGTAACTCCTTGACCAAACCAATTTTCTCCTGTTGATCCTCCTTGCGCATCTTGCGCTATACCTAATTTTTCAAGAGTTGTTTCTATCATGTTTTTTTCATTTTTTTAAATGTACGTTGAAACCCTTTTACCTCCAAAGAATAAGAACTTCTTTTCTGTAGCCATATTTTTATAACTTAGTATTAAAATCACAGCGAATGTTCAAGTATCCTATTTTATCTTTCTGTTTATTATTGGTTCAAATTTCATTTGGTCAGCAAAGCTTACCAAATGAAAACTTTGGTCTTGTTATCCATGGTGGAGCAGGGACTATTTTAAAAGAAAACATGACTGCAGAAATGGATCAAGCCTACCGCGCTATACTCGCAGAAGCTATTGCGGTGGGACATGCTATTTTAAAAGAAGGTGGTACAAGTCAAGAGGCCGTCGAGAAAACCATTCATGTGATGGAAAACTCCCCATTGTTTAATGCGGGAAAAGGCGCCGTTTTAACAGCAAATGGAAAGGCTTCTTTAGATGCGTCTTTTATGGACGGGAATACCCTAAACGCCGGTTCAATTTCTGGCGTAAGCCATATTAAAAATCCTATAAGCACAGCCATTGCAGTGATGGAAAAGTCTCCACATGTGATGTTGTCTGGAGTTGGTGCAGATCAATTTGCCGCTAGTTTAGGAATGGATACTGTACCCAATAGTTACTTTATCACTGAACGCAGAAAAAATGCCTTAAAACGAGTACAACAAAGTGAACAAAAGGAAGTGTCATTTTATGATCCTTTTATCAAAGACAGTAAGTTTGGGACGGTAGGTTGTGTCGCCTTAGATAAAAACGGGGATTTAGCTGCGGGAACATCGACGGGTGGAATGACCAATAAAAAATGGGATCGCATTGGGGATGCACCTATTATTGGTGCAGGAACCTATGCTAACAATGCTAGTTGTGGCGTTTCTGCAACCGGTTGGGGAGAGTTTTTTATTCGATCAGTCGTTGCCCATGATATTGCTGCACTTGTCGAATACAAAGGGCTAGACATTGTCACTGCATCAAAGCAAGTCCTTCAAAAAGTAGCCGATTTAGGCGGTAATGGAGGCGTTATTGTTATGGATACCAAAGGAAACGTTGCCTTAGAATTTAACACCGCAGGAATGTACCGTGCCCATATGAATGCTCAAGGAAAATTAGAGGTGAAAATTTATAAAAATGAGTGAACTTATTCCTCCTTATTATGCGGTTATCTTTACTTCAACTTTAAAAGATGATTTTACAGAGTATCATTTGATGGCCCAGGAAATGGAAGCCCTTGTAAAGCATCAACCTGGATTTTTAGGCATGGACAGTGCCAGAGATGAAATAGGAATTACCATAAGCTACTGGGATTCGCTTGAGTCTATTGACTTATGGAGGAATAATAAATTTCATCAAGAAGCAAAACACTTAGGTAAAACAAAGTGGTACAGCTCTTACAATATAAAAATAAGTAAGGTTATCAAATAGCTTCTTTTAATATACATATTAAATGGAGTAATTATTTTTACGTTTTATATTGTAATTTGCATGTAAAATCTTATCAAAACAGGCTTTATATGAGTGACGACTACTCTGACGAATTAAACTCAATAACCAATTCTATTGGTCAAAGATTAAAATCTTTGAGAATTGATGCAGGTTATAAAAGCTATGAAGTTTTTGCTTGGGAAAATAATTTAAGTAGAATTCAATATTGGAAAATGGAAAAAGGAACAAACTGTACCCTGAAAAGTTTGTTTAAAGTCCTTAAAATTCACAACTTAACTTATAAAGAGTTCTTCGATTCTTTAGAAGATAAATAACTGTTGTAATAACGTTTGTCTCCAGTAACCTCTTTTCCAATCCAAGGGGGTAAATTAATTGTAGTTTTTTCACTTGGCAGTTCAATTTCAGCGAGGATTAATCCTTTGTGTTCTCTCTCAAATACATCTACCTCAAATGTGAGTGTTCCCTGTGGTACAATAAATCTGGTCTTTTCGATTATGGTAGGAAGGCAAAGTCTCATTAAGGTTTCTCCTTCTTCCAAAGCAATTTCTTTTTCCCATTCAAAACGACTCATCCCACTCTCTGATGAAATTCCTTTAATGGTTAAAAAGGCTCGTTCGTCTTTAATGCGAACACGTACTGTTCTATGTGGGTCTTTTGATAAATAACCTTGCTTAATATAGACTTTTGAATCTGCTAGAGCAAAAAACTCTGTTGAACTAACCAGAAACTTTCTTTCAATTTCAATCATGCAGTGTTTTTTCTACCCACGGAAGATATGTATTTTTAAGCAATGGATGATCAATTAAAATGGCGAAAAATAATTCACGTTGACATGGATGCTTTTTTTGCCTCTGTGGAGCAACTGGATAATCCTGAATTAAGGAATAAGCCTGTTGCAGTAGGAGGTGGAGTATCTAGAGGAGTTGTTGCGGCGGCGAGTTATGAAGCCCGTAAATACGGAGTGAGGAGTGCCATGAGCGGAATCATCGCGCAGCGCAATTGTCCAGAGCTGATTTTCGTTAAACCTCGCTTTGATCGATATAAAGAGGTGTCCACACAAATCAGAGAGATTTTTTTTAGTTATACAGATTTAGTCGAACCCTTGTCACTTGATGAGGCCTACCTAGATGTAACACATAATAAAAAGCAATTATTTTCTGCCACTAAAATGGCCGAAGAGATTAGAGCAAAAATATTTGAGAAGACCGGGTTGACGGCTTCAGCGGGTATTTCCATTAATAAGTTAGTCGCTAAAATTGCCAGTGACTACAACAAACCCAATGGGCAAAAAACAGTTCCTCCAGAAGAGGTTATTGCTTTTTTAGAAGACCTAGACATTCGCAAATATCACGGTATAGGAAAGGTCACTACAAAGAAGATGTACGCCTTAGGCATCTTTACAGGGAAAGAGCTGAAAGGGCAAAGTCAGGAATTTTTAACAACCCACTTTGGTAAGACAGGGGTTTATTATTACAATGCAGTAAGAGGAATTCATACCAGTGAAGTCAAACCTTCTCGTATCCCAAAGTCAATGGGGGCTGAAAGAACCTTTAGTGAAAACTTGACGAGTGAATTGTTTTTAGAAAAAAAAATTATTGCCGTAGCTGAAGAACTTGATAAACGGATCAAGCGACATAAAACCTCTGGAAAAACCATAACTTTAAAAATAAAGTACAGTGATTTTGTGATCCAGACCCGCAGTAAAACTGTCCCTTTCTACATCTCTGATAAAAGCATGATTGTTGAATATGGGAAACAATTGCTGTATCAAGAAAAACTAAAGAATTCTGTTCGGCTAATTGGATTGACCATTTCTAATCTAAACAATCAAAAGAATTCTCCAAAAAAGGAAATCGTTAAAAACGATTTAGACGTTCAACTCGCCCTTCCCTTTTAGATTTGAGACACCCTTAAAGTATTCACCATTCCTTTTTCAATAATCGGCATTGCAGCAAGATTGATTAACATCTCTCCTTTTTTGACCCAGCCATTTTCAAGTGCGATAGCATTGACTTGCTCTACAGTTTTATCGGTGCTTTCAAACTTATCATAATAAAAGGCTTTTACCCCCCACAACAGGTTGAGTTGTGAAAGGATCATTTTATTTGAGGTAAATACCAATACATGCGCTTTAGGGCGCCATGCAGAGATTTGGAAAGCGGTATACCCACTATTTGTCAAAGTACAAATAGCAGCTGCATCAATTTCATTTGCCATAAATGCGGCATGATAGCAAATTGATTTTGTAATGAATCGTTTCGTACGTATCGATGGAGGTGATTGTGGTACTTGAATTAAATCAGAGTTTTCTACACTTTTCAAAATAGAGGTCATTGTTTCAATGACTTGTACCGGGTATTTCCCCACAGAGGTCTCCCCAGATAACATCACTGCATCTGCACCATCCATAACAGAGTTGGCCACATCGTTCACCTCTGCTCTTGTAGCAGTAAGGCTATCGATCATGGTTTCCATCATTTGTGTAGCAATGATTACGGGTATTCTAGCTTGTTTAGCTTTGTTGACTAATTGCTTTTGGATCAAAGGAACTTCTGCAGCAGGAACTTCTACCCCTAAATCTCCTCTAGCAACCATTAAACCGTCAGAATAAGCAATAATTTTATCGATATTTTCTAATGCCTCTGGTTTTTCTATTTTAGAAATAATAGGAATTTTATGGTCACTGTGCTCTTCAATCAATTTTTGTAAACCAATTAAATCGTCACTATTGCGCACAAAAGAAAGGGCGATCCAGTCTACTTGCTGTTTAATGGCAAAGATGGCATCTTCTACATCTTTTTCTGTCAAGGCCGGGAGCGAAATATTTGTATTTGGAAGGTTAACACCTTTCTTTGATTTAAAAGGTCCCCCTTGTAAAACTTTTGTGGTGACTTTTTCTTTTTTATCTGTTGAGACAACTTCAAAAATAAGCTTCCCGTCGTCGAGAAGAATTTTCTCTCCAGCAGTTACGTCTTTTGGGAAACGTTGATAGGTCATGTAGGCTTGCTTTGCATTCCCTACAAATGGTTCTGTTGTGATAAATTCAACAGTATCTCCTGGTTCAACAATAGCTCCTTCTTCAATGACACCCACCCTTAATTTAGGCCCTTGAAGATCGGCTAAAATAGAGGTGTATGTTTGGTGTTTTTCACTTAAAGAGCGAATGATATTAATGCGTTTTGCAACATCCTCATGATCGGCATGTGAAAAATTGATGCGAAATACATTTACGCCTGCATGCATCATTTTCTCGATGACTTCTTTACTGGAAGAGGCAGGTCCTAATGTGGCAACAATTTTTGTTTTTTTTCCTTTTGGCATTAGTCAAAAATTAAATTTGGATTTTGTTTTATTTTGGTTTCAAAAATGGGATAAACCATTTGAATTTCATTAAGGTTTTGCAATTGGGATAAATGATCTGAGGTGAAATTATTCTTTGGAACTTTCAAGAAGTAATCCACTTTTGATACACTAGGAATTAAACTAACTTGCTTTTCAATTTGAGTGGTAAATAATTGATTTTCATCTTTTATCATTGAAGGATAATTGTAATGATTAGCAATTAATTCCCAAGGGGCATCGATGGAACTTAGTTCGCTAATAAAGCGGCTAAAAAACGGAACCTTTATATCTGGCTCAATTTTTTCCGTTACGTTTTTAAATTTAGTTCCCAAAGTCTTGTTTAATTGAAAAGCTAGAAAAAAATCTTCTGACGGGCTATGTATAGCATAAAGATCGATGTTATCTTGATCTTCAAAATCAGCAGCTAAAACAAATTTTTTCTGTCGCATACTCTTCTCCTAAAAAGAGCTGTTTAATTCAATGCAAATTTACAACAAAATAGTGGACAAATTAAGAATTAACCTAAATTTGATCTTTGATTCTCATTACTTTATAGGCTCTTTTCGCAGCTTTTTCTTCGGCTTTTTTCTTTGACACTTCACGGGTTTTAATCAATAGTTCATCGTTCAACATTAGTTTGCAGTAATAGTTGATCGTGGCATCCTTACTATCTTCTTTTTCGGTTAAGAATTGAATGTTTTGCTTTTCTTTTTGCCCCCATTCAATCAAAACACTTTTGTAGGATATGATTTCTTTTTTTACATCGTTTAGAGAAATGTAAGGGTCTAAGATTACTTTAAAAACTATTTTTTTGCAGCGTTCATAGCCTTTGTCAACAAAGACAGCCCCTATCAGCGCTTCGAGTATATTCCCATTGATGTCCTCGCCAAAGTTGTCTTTGCCCCCCGTGCAAAATAAGTGGTCGAGTAGGCCTAATTCTTTTCCGATGAAATTGAGTTTTTCACGGCTCACAATCTTAGATTTCATCTTTGTGAGTTCTCCCTCATTATCTTGATCGAGTTCGCAGTAGAGAAAATGTGCCACAACGGTATCAATTACGGTATCTCCTAAGAATTCAAGGCGTTCAAAATTTACATAAACACCATCTTCATTTTTACTGTTGACAGAACGATGCGTAAATGCAGTTTTAAAAAGGGCCTTGTTTTTAGGGGTATAGCCTATAATTCCTTTTAAGACTTCATCCAAAGGTGGATTCCCTTTTTCTTTTGACCAAATTTTAGGAAAAAATTGCACAAAGCAATTTAATCAATTTCTTTAAAAACAACACAAGCATTATGACCTCCAAATCCAAATGTATTGGAAAGCGCTACTTTTACTGCTCTTTTTTGGGCTTGGCCAAAAGTAAAATTTAGCTTTGAATCAATATTCTCATCTGGTGTTTGATGATTGATTGTTGGGGGGACAATGTTTTCTTTGATTGCTAAAATAGAGGCAATCGCTTCAACCGCACCAGCAGCACCTAACAGGTGACCTGTCATCGATTTAGTTGAATTGATATTGATATTGTAGGCGTGATCGCCAAAAACTTCTTGGATTGCTTTTGATTCAGCGATATCACCCAGTGGTGTTGAGGTTCCATGCATATTGATGGTATCAACATCTGTAGGTTGAAGATTCGCATTTCTCAAGCAGTTAATCATTACATTCTTAGCTCCTAAACCTTCTGGATGTGGAGCAGTCATGTGGTGAGCATCTGCAGAAAGTCCTCCTCCAGCTAATTCACAGTAAATTTTTGCTCCTCTTGCTTTAGCGTGTTCGTATTCTTCTAGAATAATTGCTCCAGCACCTTCGCCTAAAACAAAACCGTCGCGGTCTTTGTCAAATGGGCGAGAAGCTGTTGCGGGATCATCATTACGGGTAGAAAGCGCATGCATTGCATTGAATCCACCGATGCCGGCATAAGTTACACCCGCTTCAGATCCACCAGCTACAATAATATCTGCATGATCTAAACGAATGTAGTTCAAGGCATCTATCAAAGCATTTGAAGAAGAAGCACAAGCAGAAACTGTTGCAAAGTTAGGTCCTCTAAATCCGTGTTTGATCGAGATCATCCCCGGAGCGATGTCTGCGATTAATTTTGGAATAAAGAAAGGATTAAATCGTGGTTTGCGGTCATTGTCGGCAAAGTTGAGTACTTCGTTTTGAAAAGTCTCTAAACCGCCAATTCCAGCACCCCAAATAACCCCTACGCGGTCTTGATCTACATTTTCAGATGTAATTCCAGCATCTAGAATGGCTTCGTCAGAAGATACTAGCGCATATTGCGTAAAGCGATCTTGTTTTCTAGCTTCTTTACGGTCAAAGTGATCTAAAGCATTAAATCCTTTTAACTCGCATGCGAACTGGGTTTTGAAATCAGTTGCATCAAAATAGGTGATAGGGGCAGCTCCGCTTTTCCCAGAAATAAGTCCCTCCCAGTAGGCAGGGACTGAATTTCCGATAGGAGTTAATGCACCCAATCCGGTAACTACTACACGTCTTGGACTCATCTTACCAAATTTTAATTGGCTTGTTCTATGTATTGGATAGCTTGACCTACAGTGGCAATGTTCTCTGCTTGGTCATCTGGGATTTGGATATCGAATTCTTTTTCGAACTCCATAATTAATTCAACTGTGTCTAGAGAGTCAGCCCCTAGATCGTTGGTAAAGCTTGCTTCTGTTACAACTTCGTTTTCGTCAACACCTAATTTATCAACGATTATAGCTTTAACTCTTGATGCAATGTCAGACATATTACAAATGGTTTTAGTTTTGTTTGACAGCAAAAGTATAAAAACTTTATAGCATAGAATGTTTTAAAGAAGTTAAAATGCTTTTTTGCACATAGATTAAATTGCTTAATCCTCTCTGATTGCTTTTTATTTATAGGATTTAGCACTATTTTTGATTTTTAAAGATATGGGCAAAAAAATCATCATTTTAGCCTCTGGAGGAGGAACAAATGCACAAAATATTATTCGGTATTTTGATCAAGACAGCGAGATTAACGTACACAGTGTTTTGTGTAATAGAAAAGAAGCTGGAGTGTATGAGAGGGTAAAAGCGTTAGGAGTACACTCTCAATGGTTTGATGCCAACAGTGAAGTCTTTTTGCTGGACTATATGGAAGAACACCAACCAGATTTAATTGTTCTAGCGGGTTATCTTAAAAAGATTCCCAATGAATTAGTCGAGCTTTATTCCAATAAAATAATCAATATTCATCCAGCATTATTACCCAAGTATGGCGGAAAAGGAATGTATGGGATGCATGTTCACAATGCTGTAAAAACTGCAGGGGAAACCCAAAGTGGAATAACCATTCACTATGTAAACCAACATTATGACAAAGGGGGAGTGATTTTACAAAAAGCAGTTTCCCTTGACCCTCAAGATAGCCCTAGCGAAATTGCGGCTAAAGTGCAGCAACTGGAATATGAGTACTTTCCTGAAGTAATCAAACAACTCCTAAGTTAAATGGCAGAAATACACATTTATACCGATGGTTCTGCCTTAGGAAATCCGGGTCCAGGGGGTTATGGTATTATTATAGAGTGGGTTGGGAAAGGATACATCAAAGAATTTTCCAGAGGGTTTAAACACACTACAAATAATAGAATGGAATTGTGGGCAGTGATTGAAGCACTAGAAAAACTCAAAAAGAAACCCATGGATGTATTGGTTATTTCTGATTCTAAATATGTCATTGAGGCCATTGATAAAAAATGGGTTTTTGGCTGGGAAAAGAAAAACTTTAAAGGCAAAAAAAATCCAGATTTATGGAAGCGATTTCTTAAGATTTACCCCCAGCATAACATTCAATTTCAGTGGGTAAAAGGACATAACGATCACCCTCAAAACGAACGCTGCGACCAGTTAGCAGTTACCGCGGCAAAGGATATGGCCATTGAACATGACGCTTATTATGAACAATTGTCACAAAAAGCATAGAAATGCAGTCAAATTTTTTTTAGGAAGCAGAAAGAAGTTTATTTTCGCATATGAGTAAAAAATTACTTGTCATAGGTACCATGGCCTATGACGCTATAGAAACCCCTTACCATAAAGTAGATCGCATTCTGGGGGGTGCGGCAACATATATTGCTTTAGCATCTTCTAAATTTTCTGCCCATTGTGGTTTGGTCTCTGTGATAGGAGATGATTTTGCACAGTCTGATATGGAGAAATTAACTTCACTAGGGGTGAATGCTGATGGCGTTGAAAGAGTTGAAGGTGGAAAAACATTTTTCTGGAGTGGTCGTTATCACGACGATATGAATACCAGAACAACCCTAGATACTCAATTGAATGTATTAGAAAGCTTTTCGCCACAGATCCCTGAAGAGTTTAAAGACAGTGAAGTCGTTGTGATAGGTAATCTGCACCCTGGGGTGCAAAAAATGGCCCTAGATCAATTGACAAACCCCGATAATTTTACCCTTCTCGATTCAATGAATTTTTGGATGGAGCACTTTAGAGATATTTTAGATGAAGTGATTGCTGAGGTAAACTTGATCTCCATTAATGATGAAGAAGCAAGAATTCTAACAGGGGAATTTTCTCTGACCAAAGCAGCCAAAAAAATCCATGAGATGGGACCGCGTTATGTGATCATCAAAAAAGGAGAGCACGGAGCACAGCTCTATGGCGACGGAAAAGTATTTATTGCCCCTGCTTACCCTATCGATCAAGTGGTTGACCCCACGGGAGCTGGAGATAGTTTTGCGGGTGGTCTTGCAGGTTTTTTGGCGCAAGCCAAAGAAATTAACTTTGACACCATTAAGCAAGCCCTAGTTGTGGGCTCTGTTTTTGCTTCTTTTACAGTAGAAGCATTTGGCGTTAAAGCCATTGAAGAAGTAAAAGCTGAAGCCTTGAACGAAAGAATTCATCGTTTTAGAGAACTAACCAGTTTTGACTGGACTGATAAAACTTTAAGTCTATGAGTGATGCCATAAAACACGAATGTGGAATTGCCCTTATAAGGTTGAAAAAACCATTGTCCTATTACAAAGAGAAATATGGAACAGCTCTTTATGGGATTAATAAGATGTATTTAATGATGGAAAAACAGCACAACCGTGGGCAAGATGGCGCCGGTTTTGCGAGCATTAAATACAATATGGCCCCTGGAGAAAGATATATTAGTCGGGTTCGATCTAGTGCGCAACAACCCATACAAGACGTATTTAATCAAATTAGCTCTCGTATTCAAGAAGGCATTGAACAGCGTCCAGAACTTAACGATGATGCAGAATTACTCAAGAACAATGTTCCTTATGTCGGAGAATTGATGTTAGGACATGTGCGTTATGGAACCTTCGGAAAAAACAGTATTGAAAGTGTTCATCCATTTTTAAGACAAAACAATTGGATGCACCGCAATCTAATTGTGGCGGGGAACTTTAACATGACAAATGTCAATGAGTTGTTTCAAAACCTTATTGAGCTAGGTCAGCACCCTAAAGAAAAAGCCGATACCATTACTGTAATGGAAAAGATAGGTCACTTTCTAGATGACGCGGTGGCTAAAATATACAAGAAGCTTAAAAAAGAAGGCTTTAATAAATTTGAAGCTTCTCCTCAAATTGCAGAGCGTTTAAACATTGCCAAAATTTTAAGGAAAGCTGCAAAAAACTGGGATGGCGGCTATGCCATGGCAGGTATGATAGGTCACGGAGATGCTTTTGTTTTAAGAGATCCTGCAGGGATTAGACCAGCCTATTATTGTGAAAACGATGAAATGGTTGTGGTTGCATCAGAACGTCCTGTGATACAAACTGTCTTTAATGTACCGCAAGAAACCATTAAAGAACTCACGCCAGGAAATGCAATTATTATTAAAAAATCAGGGAAAGTATCTATTGACCCAGTTTTAGAACCCCTCGAAAAGAAGGCCTGTTCTTTTGAACGCATTTATTTCTCCAGAGGAAGTGATGCTGCCATCTATACTGAACGAAAGAATTTAGGAGAGCGTCTATTTCCACAAGTGCTTAGTAGTATTTCACACGACCTTAAAAACACGGTTTTCTCTTATATCCCTAATACGGCAGAAACCTCTTTTTATGGTTTAGTTGGTGCTGCGCAAAAGCATTTACAGACCCAAATAAGTCAAGAACTTGATCAGGAAGTATTTGATAAAGCAAAGCTTAAAGATCTACTTAATTTAAGCCCACGTATAGAAAAAATTGCGATCAAAGACGCAAAACTAAGAACCTTTATTACGGCAGATAATAGTCGAGATGATTTAGTCGCACACGTATATGATATTACCTATGGTGTTGTAAAACCATCAGATAATTTAGTTATAGTCGACGATAGTATTGTTCGAGGAACAACACTAAAGCAAAGTATATTAACGATGCTTAATCGTCTTTCTCCTAAAAAGATCATTGTTGTTTCTAGTGCTCCACAAATTCGATATCCAGACTGTTATGGAATCGATATGGCAAAGCTCGAAGATTTTATTGCCTTTCAAGCGGCGATCGATTTACATAAGGACAAAGGAACCTTAGATGCAACCTTAGATGCTATTTATAAAAACTGTAGAGAGAGTGTAGAGAATAAAGCTTCAGAGGCGGTAAATCATGTTAAAGCCTTGTATAGACCTTTTACCCAAGAAGAAGTTTCCGCTAAAATTGCGGCATTACTAACCCATGAATCCATATCATGTGAAGTAAAGATCATCTACCAAACGGTAGAAGGATTACATCAATCTTGTCCAGAAAATAAGGGTGATTGGTATTTTACAGGGGATTATCCGACACCAGGTGGTAATCGCGTTGTAAACAGGGCATTTATGAACTTTTATGAAGGAAAATCAGAAAGAGCCTATTAGCATTTAATCGGTTAAAAATGCATTTCATCGATTTTTTCAGATAAGACGAACCAGAAATTGCACTTTTACATCACCAGAACATAAGTAGGTTAAGTTCATGGTAAGATTTGGGGCAAAAAAGGAGGAATTTATTCCTCCTTTTTTATTTTACTTCAGTTTGAAGCAAAAAAAAGAGGGCGCTAGGCCCTCTCTTAATTTATAATTGTGATGTTTTATGCATGTTTAGCATAAAGGGCACTAACAGCTTCCCAGTTCACTACATTAAAAAATGCATTGATATAATCTGGACGTCTATTTTGATAGTTTAAGTAGTAAGCGTGTTCCCATACATCTAAACCTAAAATAGGAGTACCGTCGCATGCAACACCTGGCATTAATGGATTGTCTTGATTAGGAGTTGAGCAAACTTCTACTTTTCCTCCTTTGTGAACACATAGCCATGCCCATCCAGAACCAAAACGCGTTGCTGCTGCTTTACTAAAAGCATCTTTAAAAGAGTCAAATGATCCAAAGGCCGCATCAATTGCTGCAGCTAAGTCACCTGTAGGTGCTCCACCAGCATTAGGTGCCATTGTTGACCAGAAAAGAGAGTGATTGTAAAATCCGCCACCATTATTGCGTACAGCGCCGTTGTTTAAATCGAGTCCTGTTAAAATGTCCTCAATTGATTTTCCTTCTAAATCTGTTCCTGCTATCGCATTATTTAGATTAGTAGTGTATCCATTGTGGTGTTTCCCGTGATGGATTTCCATTGTACGTGCATCAATATGCGGTTCTAGTGCATCATGTGAATAAGGAAGTTGTGGTAATTCAAAAGCCATATCTTTTTTTTTAATTCATTAATGGTACAAATCTAAAGATTAATTACATTTAATGCATCATCATGACTAAGGACATTCCAGCACCATTTCAAATTTATAACGCCTCTGCAGGATCAGGAAAAACTTTCTTATTGGTTCAAAAGTATCTACTGAGACTTTTAAGTGGCCGTTCTGACGAATATTTTAATCGTATGCTAGCCTTGACCTTTACGAATAAGGCGGTCTTTGAGATGAAGTATCGAATCTTATTACAATTGCACGAGTTCGCTTTTTCTGATCTTAAACTAGATGATGATCCCATGGTGAAAACTTTGCTGGAAAAATTATCCATTAGTCCTAAAGAGTTAAAACAAAGAGCAGAAAGAAGCCTAAAAGTTATTCTACATGATTATGCTGCATTTGATGTAATTACACTAGATAGTTTTACCCATAGGGTCATTAGAACTTTCGCAAAAGATTTAGGCTTAGCCTATAACTTTGATGTTGTTTTAGAGGTTCAAGATTTTTTAGAACAAATCGTTGATCGTGTTTTAGATCGAGTGGGAAAGCAACCTGAACTTACACAAACACTAGTAGAATTTACTTTTGAAAAAATGGATGACGATGGTACATCTAGCTGGGAGTTAAGACAAAATTTATTGAATGCTGCAGAATTGCTGCTGAATGAAAACGATAGAATTCAGGTTCAAAAAATAGCAGCAATGTCTTCGCTTGAAAGAAAAAGCCAACAAGCATTTTTAAAGCAAAAGCATAATGAGCTAATCCTTTCTTTGACCAGTATTGGGAAACAAATGCTTTTATTATTTCAAGAAAATGGTTTAAATGCTTCTCACTTTAATAGGGGAACTCTTTTCAATCGTTTTTCGAATTTAGCCAAAGGAGAGTTTAAGGATTTTGACAAAGGGCAGTTGTATCAAAACATATTGGGTGGAAAGCCTCTCTATCCAAAAAAAGTTCCTGCAGATATACAAAGATGTATCGATGGTTTGTCAGATACAATCAAAGAAAACTTTGAAAAAGCATTGGGCTTCTTTTTCAAATTGCAATTAATCAAGGACATTAAAAAGCAGTGGATTCCATTAAATCTTTTAACCACCTTGTCAAAAGAGTTGGATGCTTACCAAAATGAAACCAATAAGGTTTTGCTCTCTACCTTTAACGAACGTATTGCCAAAGAAATTTTACTGCAACCCACCCCTTATATTTATGAACGACTAGGAGAAAACTACCGTCACTATTTTTTAGATGAATTCCAAGACACCTCTTCCTTACAATGGAAAAATTTAATCCCACTTATTGAAACAGCTTTAACCAGTTTAAATGAAGATGATCGCACAGGAAGCCTGTTGTTAGTAGGTGACCCAAAACAATCTATTTATCGCTGGCGAGGAGGGGATGTCAACCAATTCATCGATTTGATTAATCTAAAGCCCCCTTTCCAGATTAAAAAAAAGGTCAATGCTTTAAAAACAAATTATCGAAGTTCAAAAAGTGTGGTTGCTTTTAATAACGCTTTGTATCAATGTTTGACACAACATTTAGAATATCCAGAGAATAAAAAGTTGTTTGGGAAATTTGCGCAACAAGATTTTTTTTCAGAGGAAGAAGGCTATGTCAAATTGACATTTTTTCCAGACGAAAATCCCTTTGAAGAAAACCCCTACACTAAACGCATTATTGCAGACATAAAACAATGTGAGAAACAAGGCTATTCACTTAATGATATGGTAGTCCTTGTGCGAAAGAAAAAACAAGCAGAGCGTGTCGCAAAAGATTTATCTGCTGCAAATATCCCGACAATTACAAGCAGTTCGCTGCAGTTAGAGGAGAATGATCAAGTAAAGTTTTTGGCCTCATTACTACAGCTAAACTTTAACCCTAGGGATTTAGAATGCAAAAAAGAGCATCTAACATTTTTGTATCCACATAAAGAAAGAGAAGAAGATTTACATCAATTTCTTTTTGAGAGAATTCCACGTCGTTTAGAAGAAATATGGCAAGAAGAGGGGATTGCATTTAATTTTAGTTTTTTTGATCATCGCAATCTCAATACTGTCTTGCAAAAAGCATGTTTTTTATTTCCTCGAATAGAAATTGAAAACCCATATGTAAAGGCATTCTTAGATTTAGTATTTGACTTCAGTCAAAAAGAACAAGCCGATTCATTGTCGTTTTTAAATTTTTGGAACAAGAAAAAAGAGGCGCATAAACTCTCCATTCCAGAAGATAGTATAGGAGTGAAAATCCTTACAATCCATCAAGCCAAAGGCTTAGAATACCCCATTGTTTTCTTTCCATATGCAGACAGTTTAATTCAAACAAATCATCAAGAAAAAGTCTGGTTATCGACTCAGTCTATTTTAGGAGATCAGTTATCACTCGCATGGGTGGGATATTCTAAAAAGCTATTAAATTATGGGCCAGAAGGAGAACACGCCTACCATAAAAAAAGGCAAGAAGTAGAGATGGATGCATGGAATGTTTTCTATGTTGCTACCACAAGAGCAAGTCAGCAACTGTATCTTTATGCCAATGAAAAAAACAAAGAAAAGGACAGCTATGTCAAGGTCTTAAATGATTCCATTCCTAATAAACAAGTAGAATGCGATCAAGGTATAATGCACGAATGGGGAAGCCTTACCTTTCTCTCTTCTAAAAATAAGGATAAGGCTTCGCCAAAGAAAAACACTTTTGAGCGGATACAAACAGCTTACCCCTATGAGCAAAAACTTGTTTTGCAAATGCCTCAAAGTGAAGCCAGAGAACAGGCAAGACTTTTAGGACTACGTATTCATGATTTACTGGGTAAAATAAATTATCAAGATGAGGTAGAAAGCGTCCTAGCTGCAGCTTATCTTCAAGGGGAAATTACTCAAGAAGAGCAGGTTAAACTTTTTGATCTATTTGTACAACTAATGCAAAATGATAAAATAAATCGCTTTTATTCAAGGGATTATAAGGTCTTTAATGAAAAAGCTATTTTGGTTCCACAACAAAAAGTACTTCGTCCAGACAGGGTAGGTGTGGGAGAAAAAGAGGCCTATGTAATTGATTATAAAACTGGAAAACCAAAACCAGAACATACTACTCAAGTTTTAGCTTATGCTGAGTGGATAAAAAAAGTCACACAAAAAAAAGTAAGTGTGTTTTTAGTTTACTTAGATATAGAAGCAGATAATTGCTTTGATGTGGTACCAATTTCCTAAAGTATAAGTTGTAAGATTAGGCCCAAAAATACTTTGAATCTTCGCTAATATCTGTTATTTTTGCTAAAACTAATAGCGTAAGATGAAAATAATAAGTAGATGTTTAATCATTGCTTTTGCAATGGTTATTTCGAATCTGGCTTTTGCCCAAGACGAAAACAATCCATGGGTTGTAAGTATAGCAACAAATGCCATTGATACCTATCCAACGGGTAAAACTGGTAGTCAGGTTATAGGAAATACTGGAAATCTTTTCCAAGACTTTTATAACACAGACAACTGGAATTATTTATCTGCAATCACAACATTAGGAGTAAGTAGAAATTTTACCGAAGGCTTTTCTTTAGCTGGACGTTTTAGTTTTAACGAACTAACTAATTTTGGTGGTGAAAAAACGGGGGATAATTTAGTTTATAATTCCTTTGATTTAGTACTGAGAAATTCACTTGTAGGGAAAAGTTCAACTTGGGAGCCTTTCACCGAAGCTGGTGGTGGATATATTGTATTGGGAGATGGTGAATCTTTCCACTTTACCCTTGGTGCTGGTCTTGCATATTGGGCAAACGAAAACATCGGTTTATCTTACCAAGTGAATTATAAAGATGCTTTTGAGTTAAACGGAGTTGCTCATTTCCAACATCAACTAGGAGTTAACATCAAATTTGGCGGCGTTGATACAGATGGTGACGGAATATATGACAAATTCGATGCATGTCCAGAGGTCGCAGGTCTTGAAGAATTTCAAGGATGCCCTGACACAGACGGAGACGGGATTACAGATGCAGAAGATGCATGCCCAAAACGTGCTGGTTCTATAGAAATGAATGGATGTCCTGATACAGATGGCGATGGTCTTTCTGATATTGAAGACGCTTGTCCTAATCGTCCTGGTTCTGTAGAAATGGGTGGATGTCCAGATACAGACGGTGACGGTATCAACGATAAAGACGATGCTTGTCCAGATCAAGCTGGTCCTTCTGAAAACAATGGATGCCCTTGGCCAGATGCTGACGGTGACGGTGTTGCAGATAAAGATGATGCCTGTCCAGAATTAGCTGGTATTGCAGCAAACAATGGTTGCCCAGAGTTACCACAAGATGTTGTTTCAACCCTTAATGAAGAAGGCTCAATGATTCGCTTTAAAGCTGAATCTGCTGTTATCGTAGGTGATGACTCTGCTGCAGTAATCACTAAAATTAAAGGGATCCTAGATAGCTACCCAACCTATTATTTTGTTGTTGAAGGTCATGCCTCTAGCGACGGAAGTACAGGGTATAACCAAAAACTTTCTCAAGAGCGTGCAGATGCTGTACAAGCTGCTTTAATTGCTGCTGGTGCTGATGCCTCTCGTGTTTCTACTATTGCATTTGGTGAAGAAAGACCTATTGGTGACAACAATACTGCTAAAGGAAGAAAAGTCAATAGACGCGTACAATTCGCTGTTGGGAAATAAGACTTCTTTTATTCTATAAGATCTAAATGCCTTGGTTATCCAAGGCATTTTTTTTCTCCTAATTTCAAAAGGAGTTAAGTCTTTTTCTTATTTTACCTCCTAAATCAATTTCATTGTGACGCCTTATTTAAAGCAAATCATACAACGCCTTCTGCGCAATAATAGTGATCTACAAGATGTCGTTATTGTATTGCCCAGTAAAAGGGCTAGAGTATTCTTACAGCATTATCTAGTACAAGAAATTGATGTGGCCCAGTTTGCACCTGATATTTTTAGCATAGAATCTTTTATCGAGCATCTTTCTAATTTGAAAAGGGCAAATCAAACCCACCAACTTTTTACACTCTACAAGGCCTACAAAATTCATGTTCCAGAATCTGCACAAGATGATTTTACCATCTTTATGCAATGGGGCGCTAGGCTGTTAAAGGATTTCAATGATATAGATGCTTATCGGGTCAATGCAAAAGATGGTTTAGAAAACCTAGCAGCGTTTTATCAACTGGATGGATTCAATTTGCCTGAAAATCAAAAGTCTTTTCCTGTTGTTTTTTGGGATAAGCTTTTCCCTATTTATCAAGATTTTCAAGCGCTTTTAATGGAGTCTCAGTCGGCTACTCTAGGAATGCTCTATCAAGATGCGCTAGATGAGTTAGAATTCTATCTAACGAATACAACTAAAGCCCATTATTTCGTTGGTTTTAATGCTTTAAATAAAGCAGAGCAAGATTTAATTCAAGAGTTTTTAGCGAAGAATAAGGGGGAAGTGTTCTGGGATTTGGAGGCGAGTTTTTTTAACGATAAAATTCACGCAGCAGGACGTTTTATTCGATCCTATCAAGAAGAATGGAAATATTATAGACAGCATCCACAAACCTTTAATGACACCCCTTTTTTAGAGGAGAAAGATATTAAAGCGATTGGGTTTAGCGGGAATATTGAGCAGGCGCAATATGTTCACGAATTCCTTCATCAATATAAAGATATAACGGGTAGTGTTGCGGTAGTATTAGGAAATGAAAACTTATTGCTTCCCGTTTTATCTTCATTGCCCGCAGATATTTCTCAATGGAATGTTACCATGGGTTATGCGATACACCAACTACCTATAAGCGATTTTTTCAAGACTTTGATAGAGCTGCATGCTAACGCTTCAGTAGAAGGAATAGAAAGAAAAGCTACTCTGCAATTGTTGTCTTTTCCTCCTTTAAAAAAGCAATTACTTCAATCTGCTGAAATGAAATTAGCGATAGATGTCTTGCAACAAAATTTTGATGTTAGGGTAACCCCAAAAGAAATAGCCCCCCTCACAGAAAGTAAATATGGGAGCTTGACTTTTTCTTCGGTAGAGGAAAACGCTATGGTTTTATTAAATCAATTAATACAATTAGTCGATTTATTTGAAGCCGATTTTTATCGACAAAAAGAACACTTTAGCTGTGCTGTCTTGGCTTTATTAAAGAAGGTTTGTTTACAACTCAAAGTGCAAATAGAAGGGGAGATTTTCCCCATTGAAATCACAGCGTTGTCTTATTTATTTCAAGAAAGCCTTGCTCTACAAACCCTTGATTTTAGTGGAGATCCCATAGAAGGGATTCAAATTATGGGAATGCTAGAAACAAGGGCCTTAGACTTTGACCATATTTTAATAACGAATGTTAATGAAGGCGTCTTGCCGGTAGGTAAAAACGATCAAAGTTTCTTCCCTTTTGCGATGAAGAAAAAATTTGGCTTGCCTACTTTTTTAGAGAACGATGCAATTTATACCTATCACTTTTATCGCTTATTACAAAGGGCAAAAAACATTCACTTGTTGTACAATTCTAAGAGCGAAGGTTTAAGCGCTGGAGAGAAAAGCAGATTCATACGTCAATTGGCTTTTAATAATCTTCCTCAACACGAATTTAGCGATCAGCAATACGGTGGGAATGTCATTGCGATGAAGCCTCAAGAAGAATCAGTGGATAAAACCTCCCACATGATGGAAAAACTGAAGGAGCTTGCATCCCGTGGATTTTCTCCCACCTCCTTAGGAGCTTATCTTTATGATCCCATTTCGTTTTACAACAGTTATTTATTAGGTGTAAAGCCAGATACTTCAACAGAAAAAATAATCTCTAGTTTAGTAAGAGGAACAATTATTCACGACTGTTTAGAAGAGTTATATGGGGACAATATTGGAAAGCCCATGACTGTTTCGAATTATGAGAAAATGATTTCAGATCTATCGGCTTCTTTGTTGTCTCATTATCAAAAAGTTTATCCAAAAATGCCTACTCCTAGTGGAGAAAACTATTTGACTTTAAAAGCTTATGAGAGGAGTATAATGCAATTACTAACGCATGAAAAAATGCTTGTAAAAAACGGGAATGAAATTATTATTATAGAATTAGAAAAAGAATTTAAAGTCCCGTTAAATCACCCTTCTTTTAATCATGAAGTAAATATTAAAGGAAAAATTGACCGTATAGATCAATTGAATGGTGTTACTAGATTAGTGGATTACAAAACGGGCGATGTTCTAGGCAGTAAATTAGCTTGGTCAAACTGGGAAGGTTTTGCGGGGGATTATAAGCGGCAACCTTTATTTCAATTGTTGCTTTATGCTTGGGCATATGATTTTCCTACAGAGGTTGAAGTAGGGATTATTTCATTAAAAAAACCAAAAGCATATGTCCTTCCTTTAAACCGTAAAGATATTTCCAAAGGGACAAATAGTGCTCTTGTTGATCAAGACTTTAAAAAGCGCATTGAAGATTATTTAGTAAGCCTTGTAGGTGAAATCTTTGATGAGAAAAAGTCTTTTGTATCTTTGGAGTAACAAGTAGTCTATTATTCTGCGCACGAACTATATAATTTATGGCTGAAAAAAACAAAAAACGTAATGAACTTAATTGGTTTATTCGGCTCTTTACAGTAGGAGAAAGATTTTCTCTTAGGGATTTTTACGATCGATTAAAAAAGGGTTTTGTTGAATTTTTGATCGTTTTTTTTGGTGTCTTAGTGTCATTTTCTGTTGAGAAACAGGGGGGTGAATTTGATGATCGAGGTAATAATATAGATAATCTAGTTGGGCTTCGGAATGAGCTTATTGAAATGCAGGAGTATACTCTAGAATATATTGAAACTAATGAATGGGTAACCGAATTATACCGAGAACAATATAATAGATGGGAACAAGATAATGACAGTATTTTTATAGTTTACGGAGAGGAACAAGAATTCCATTTTGCTCCAATGGCATATTATACAAATCGAGATCCATTTAATCCACCCAGAGTAGTATATGATGCGATTAAATTAGATGGAACTTTTCGTTTTTTAGGATCTAAGATTGGACGTTTAGTTAATGATAATTATGATGGTACATTCCTCAAGTATTTAATGATTAATACAGATAAAGAAGAGAAAACTTATATTGAAGAATTTACTCATCGTTTAGCTCATCAATGGGTTTTTGATTTGGAAAAAATTGATGTTGAGGATAATGATTTTTGGGTTGAAAATAGGCGATATATTCAAAAAGATCGTTTCATTAAATATAATCTTTTTAAAAGACTTGAATTATGGTTGCAAATCAATGAACAGTTGAATACTTACAACGACCTATTGACAAAAAACATAGAAGTATTAGACTCTGTCATCAATGAAAAAGAGGATGAGTGGACGCTTATTTGGTGGTGGGGGGAGAAACCAAGTTGGCTACAAGCTTCCCAGAAATCAGAGAAGGAGGAACCCCAGGACCAGGAACCGTCAATTGACCAGTAAAGTATAGATTTTCTACTTTTTTACTTTTCAATTTTGGTCTTAAAAAAGCGGTTTGTAGCAGGGTATTCGCCATACCATAAGCATTCCCTTTATAAGAGTTGTATTGCTCTACAAAATCATTGACACAGAAAGATTCAGTAAAAAGAATACTATCTCTAATCGTTTGATCTGTAAGTGTTTCTAAGCGGTCAATAACGACATCAAAGTACTTTTGCCTTAATTCTTCTGTGTCTTCTAATCCAGGTGCAATAGGGATCAAAAGAAAACAAGCTTCTTTTCCTTCTGGTGCCATAGAAGTATCTGTAATAGAAGGGAAATTGGCATAGAATAAAGGCTCTGTTGGCCATTTGGGATGATCGTAAATGTCTGCGGCATGGGCATCAAAGTCAACATCAAAAAATAAAGTGTGATGAGATACATTCTTTACTTTTTTATCCATTCCTATAAAGAAGAGTAATGAAGAGGGAGCAAAAGTTTTCTTGTCCCAATAGGCTTCGCTATACGCTCTGTATTGCGGTTGTAATAAAGTTTCAGAGTGGTGGTAGTCGGCTCCACTAATTACGATATCTGCCTTGTGTTTTTTGCCATTGGAAATGATCCCCACGGCCTTTTTATTTTCAACAAGAATTTCTTCAACGTTTTCATTGAGATGGAAAGTTACTCCCAATTCTTTGGCGAGTTTGACCATTCCCTCAACAACACTATACATCCCCTTGTCTGGATGCCATGTCCCTAAGCCAAAATCTGCAAAGTTCATAAAGTTGTAAAAAGCGGGTGTTTGACTAGGTTTTGCGCCTAGAAATAAAACAGGGAATTGAAGAATTTGCGCTAAACGAGGATTGTTAAACTCTTTCATTACCTCTTTCTTGATGGTGCTTAGAAAGTAGCCTACTTTTTTAATGGTAGCTGGAGTGACTAATTCAAGAGGAGAAATCCCAGGACGATAGACTAAGTCCTTAATGGCAATGTCATAATTGTCTGCGGCTTTTTTGATAAAACGCTTTAAAGGAACAGAACTCCCAGCTTCTTCTTCTTCAAAAGCAGCATAAATCTTCTCAAGGCTATCCCCGATTTTGATCGATTCTTGGTTGTCAAAATAAACCTCATAGCCTGGGTCCAACTTTTCGAGTTTGTAGTAGTCGGCAACTTTTTTTCCAAAGTCCCCAAAGTAGCTATCAAAAACATCTGGCATCCAGTACCACGAAGGCCCTATATCAAAGGTGAATCCGTCGCGTTTAAATTGACGTGCACGGCCACCGGGCATTTCGTTTTTTTCAAAGATTTCGACTTTGTGTCCGTCTTGAGCCAGATAAGATGCAACAGAAAGGGAGGAGAATCCAGACCCTACAACAATTATTTTTTTCATAGCATGGTAATGATAAGCGATAATTCTAAATCACTTTAGGCTTTTCTTACATTTTGCGCTTGATTCGTTCTTTATAGATTTCTTCTACAAAGGCTGCACTAATTACCCCAGTGGGAATCGCGACTATTGCAATCCCTACAAGAGAGATTAAAGAGGCAAAAATCTTCCCTCCTGCGGTTACCGGGTAAACATCTCCATAGCCCACTGTAGCTAGTGAAACGGTAGCCCACCAAATAGATTCTGTGATACTTGAGAATTTTTCTGGCTGTGCTTCATTCTCTAAATAATAGATAGCAGAAGCCGAAAATAATATGGTAATAACCGAAAGGAACAAAGTAAAAGTTAATTCACTTTTTACAGACATTAGCGCACGGGTAAACACCTTAAGGGATTTACTCTTTCTGCCGACTTTAAAGATACGGGTCAATCTAAACAGACGTAAAATTCTAAAGAACCTTCCATCGATCTTGACCAATTGGTTCAAATAAAATGGTAAAATAGAGATTAGGTCGATTAAGCCATAAAAACTAAATACATAGGCAAAGGCTCCTTTAGAGCCTTCTTTATAACTCGCATGAACGATACGATAAATATATTCTGCACTAAAAATTGCGATAGAGATTATCTCAAAAACATAGAAAGAAGCTCCATAAGCTTCTCGTAAATTTATGTGAGATTCTAGTATCATTGCACCCACATTTAAGAAAATGAGGATGTAAATAAACTTATCTATAAAAGTGTGTATCTTTTTAAGTTTCATCTGACTACTTTTTTAGTAAGTCTTTGCCAATAAAGAAGCAAACTAGGATGGTGGTGATGATAACGATATTAGCAACAAAAGTAGTAGTCATAAAAAAAATATTTAGTGTTGAGCAAAAATAAGCAAATCTCATCAAAACCCACCCTATTTCCATGGGATAGCTCATTTTTAAAATGATTTTATTGAAAAAAGCGCAATTGAAAAAACAAAATGTTTAATGAAAACATAAAAAAGATTGACTAAAACTTGTTTTGTGTAACAAAAATCAATTATATTTAAACAGTTTAATTCAATTTGGTTTCAGCGCCTCTGCTAATTTACTTCCAAAGTCAAATTCTAAAATCCTATCAGCAGAGGCGTTTTTTTAAAATCCGTAAATTTGAATCAAAACGAAACAATCAAATCACAAGTCACTCACCTTTACTTATTTTCCTTTAGCCACAATAAATTTTGGGCATTTAAACAGATGGGGATAGGTTTTGCTGCATTAAGAAATATTCAAGGTTTAAGCTTTTTTAAATTGTTAGGGACAGGAGCAGGTCAGGGATTTAGCTTAAGACCAGACTTTTCTACTTATGCATTGCTAACGGTCTGGGAAAATCAGGCTGCTGCAGATCATTTTTATAAAAGCAATTCTTTGATAAATTCCTATCGAACTAAGGCAAGTGCGATAAGAAGATTAAGTCTAACCAATAGAGCAAGTCACGGTTTGTGGAGTGGACAAAATCCTTTTAAAGGGAACGATACCGATGAGGTAAAAGTAGATAAAGTCGCCATTATCACAAGAGCTACCCTTAGATTTGGCAAGCTGTGGTCATTTTGGCGTGCTGTGCCGAAGGCAAGCAAAGCCATCGAAAACGCAAAAGGAGTTGATTTTTATAAAGGGATAGGGGAATGGCCATTTATTCAACAAGCCACCATTAGTATCTGGGATTCTATGGAAGATGTAATGCAATTTGCCTACCGCGATAAAGCGCACAAAGAGATCGTAAAGCAAACAAAACAAGAGCGCTGGTATAGCGAAGACCTTTTTGCACGCTTTAATATTATTAACGATCAACAATTACTTTAATGAAGAAAAAGGTCATTATTATAGGTGCGGGTATAGCGGGTATAGCGGCTTCGATTAGATTAAATGCTAAAGGCTATGCTGTCGAAGTGTTTGAAGCAAATCCTTATCCCGGTGGGAAGTTGAGTGCTTTTTCGATAGATCAATATCGCTTTGATGCTGGACCGTCCCTTTTTACCATGCCCCATTATGTCGATGAATTATTTGCCTTGTGTGGCGAAAATCCCAGGACTCATTTTAATTATCAAAAAAAAGACCTTGCTTGTAAATACTTTTGGGAGGATGGTAAACGCTTAAACGCTTATAGTGATCAAGAAAAGTACTTGGAAGAAGTGGAGCAACAATTAGGTGTTTCCCCTAAAGTTTTGAAAGCTTATTTGGCTAAAGCCAAAAAAAAATATGATCTAACCGTTGACTTATTTTTAGAAAAGTCACTGCACAGATGGAGTACCTTGTTTTCTTTTAAAACCCTTAAAGCACTAAGTCAACTACCTGTATTTGAAATCAATAAAAGCCTAGATGCAGTTAATAGAGCTGCGTTAAAAGAACCTCATTTAGTTCAGATGTACAATCGTTTTGCTACCTATAACGGTTCTTCTCCTTATCAAACTCCGGGTATTATGACCTTGATTCAACACCTAGAGTCTCATTATGGGACGTATATTCCAGAAGGGGGGATGGTAAGTATCAGTAAGTCCCTCTATGAACTTGCACAAAGACAAGGCGTTAAATTTCAATTTAATCAAAAAGTGGATGAAATTCTCTACACAAAAAATATGGTAGAAGGAGTCTCGATAGCGGGACATAAACATCTGGCAGATGCAGTTGTTTCTAATATGGATGTTCATCCTACTTATAGAAAACTATTGCCACAACTAAAGGCACCAGAAAAGACTTTAAGCCAAGAGCGATCGAGCTCTGCCCTGATTTTTTATTGGGGAATCAATAAATCTTTCCCGGGATTAGATTTACACAATATTCTCTTTTCTGAGGACTATCCAGCAGAGTTTGAAACCATTTTTAAAGCTAAAAAATTATTTCTAGACCCTACTATTTACATCAATATTACGGCTAAAAATGTGCCACAAGATGCACCAACTGGACACGAAAACTGGTTTGTTATGATCAACACTCCGGCAGGAGAACATTTAGATTGGGAGAAAGAAATTCCGCTTTTAAAAGAATATGTAATTGCAAAAATTGAGCGGACTTTAGGCGAAAAAGTAGCGCCTCATATTGTAGCAGAAGAAGTATTAAGCCCGCCTTTAATCGAAGAAAAAACCCAGTCCTATCTAGGGGCTTTATACGGCACTTCAAGCAATAACAAAATGGCTGCCTTTTTACGCCACCCTAATTTTTCTCGTCAATTTAAAAACCTTTACTTTTGTGGAGGAAGTGTTCACCCGGGCGGCGGGATTCCATTGTGTCTTTTGTCTGCTAAAATAGTAAGTGACGAATTCTCTGCGCATCATGATAAAAAAATTACACCTACAGTTTAATGACATTGCCATAGGGATTATATGGTTGTTTCATTTATGTGGTATTTTGGGAATTCTTTATGGAGATTCTCAGTGGTTTGTTGGGGCCACACCTTTGAACCTTTTATTGTCCTTCCTTCTTTTAATGATTACTAGTAGAAGGTCAACCAAAGTATTTATCATTGCCATTATTGCCTTTCTTGTTGGGATGGTTGCAGAGGCGCTAGGGGTAAATTATGGTTTGATTTTTGGGCATTATCAATATGGCGAGGCTTTAGGCTGGAAAGTCGCTGGGGTTCCATGGCTGATTGGAGTAAACTGGTCTATCCTCGTGATTTGTTGTAGTGCCATTGCAGCAGATTTAGCTGGGAATTTTTATACTAAGGTATTGTTAGGGGTTGGGCTAATGTTGTTGTTAGACTTTGTGATAGAACCTATTGCTCCCATTCTAGACTTTTGGGAATTTAAAGGGGGCGTTGCTCCTCTACAAAATTACATCGGTTGGTTAGCGATTGCTATGCCTTTGCATATCATTTATCATGGTCTTAAAATTGAACTAAAAGGGAATTTTACCCATCATTTATTCCTTTTACAAATCATTTTTTTTACCATCCTTCTTTTACAAATTAATACGCTACAAAATGCGCTTTAAGTTTCTCTCTCTTATTGTCCTAGCAATATTATCCGCTTGTGGAGATACGACTACAGAAAAAAAGACTCCTGAGGTTATTGAACAACAACCTATCCAAATAAAACAAGATAATATCGTCATCTATCAACTTAAAGAAGATGCACTGATTGATTCTTTATTGTTGCCCATTGAAGAATTTTCTGCCTTTACTAAATCAATGGAAGGTTTGACTAAATTAAAACCAGAGGGCATCAGTCCTTTTCTGCTTGGGGTAATTATTAAATGTAATAACTTGTTAGGTTCTTCTATTCCAGTACCTTTTGACACGCCTGAAATTAAAAGTAGACTTAAGGTTGTAAAAACAGAACTCCTTAAATCACGTTACTACAGCCTACAAGAACAGCAACAAGAACTAGATGAAAGCTTTAAAAGTCTATTCCAAGCCTATACCGCCTATTTAAAGAGGATAGAAGATTTCTCTCTTGATGTTCAACAAGAAGGGATGATAAATCAAAACGAAGGAGTAGAGGACAGTAGGAACAACCTAAAATTAAAGGCCAGAAGAGAATAGTTCTTTGGTCGCCATTTCTTGACTAAAGAATTCATTGTCCTCAATGCATGCATTGATTTTGAGTAGTTGCTTGCTGTAAAGTCCTTGATTTCTTTCAGAAACATCAATCGCAATTAAAGACTGAAGGTTTTCTTTGAAAACAAGATCCTGTGTTAAACACTTGTCAAAAAGATTGCTCTTTTCTCTTTTGATACTTGTCATCATTAACTGACGTATATCGGTTCTTTTTAAAAGGACATCTTCTACCTCGATAGCTAAATCAGAAAGGATCGCGCTAAAATCATTGAACATGCTGTTGCGATAAAGTGCTTGTTGATTACAAAATCTTTTATAAGCAGGAAGATTGTGCTTATCGGCGGCATTGAGATACATTAACTTGTCTTGTCTACTTTGATTGAGTAGACGCTCAAGTAAAATAATAATGTCCTTTTCTTTTGCCAAAACTATTGAGTTTAACCATTACTAATTTACAATAGTAAGCAACTGGTTTTACGCTAAAGCTTATTATAATGTCAACAAGTTTTCCACAATAAATCGCATCTTCAAGTCGTTTTCTGCCTTTTTAGAAGAAATAATACGGCTTACTCCTTTTTGCTTTGTAAACGAAGGAAGTTGAATACCAGCTTTTTTGGCCATCGCTGTATAGTATTCTTTCCGACTAGGGTGATAAGGACTCACACCATTATAAAGGCTATTCCCTTTAAAAGACTGGACACAGCGCGTAATCATTTTGATACAATCATCCAGATGAATAAAATTAATTTCTCCCTCAGGATTATCGATTTGAGGTCTTTTTGCTAGGCTGAATACAGGGTGTCGATTAGGCCCTACTAACCCACCAAAACGTATTATACTTGTGTTAAAAGCAGTGCTTTTTAACAAAAGCTGTTCACAACTAACCAGCTGTTTTCCACTTTCAGTCACTGCCCCAGTAGGGGTTTCTTCCGTGATTAATCCACAGCTTTGACCATAAACAGAAGTACTGCTAATAAAGACCACTTCTTCCACCCCGCAAGCGATAATTTCCTTTTGAATTTGTTGCAAGACTAAGTCAAAACGCCCATTTGGATTTGATCTAAGCCCAGGAGGAAGATTGATAATTAAGGTCGATAATCCTGTTAAAAAAGGAGCTAAACCACTACAGGCATCTTCTTCGCAATGAACGATAAAGGCTTGGGTACCCGTTTGCTCGATTGTAGATAGTTTAATGTTTTGCGTCGTCGAGCCACGCACTTGAAATCCCAACTCAACAAGATGTTTTGCCAGCGGAAGACCTAGCCACCCACAACCTAAAATACCTATTGTTTTATTGTTTTGTCCGCTCATTTTATTTTTTAAAGATACTTAAGCTAAAGACAGAATCAACTACTTATTTAAATTTTTGTACCTTAATGAAAACCAAAATAATAGAATCATGGCAGTTAAAAGTTTCCAAGGCCCTAGAGCTACCGAGAAAAAATCAAAACCCGCCAGCTTGGTGGTAAGAGATATAATGACGAAAAACATTATTTGTTTTACCGTCAATCAAAGCATACACGACGTGATGAAAGCCTTTATTAAGCACAAGATTTCTGGAGGGCCAGTCATTGATGAAAACATGAGTTTAATCGGCATTATATCAGAAGGGGATTGTATGAAAGAAATATCAGACAGCCGTTATTTTAATATGCCTATTTTAGATAAATCTGTAGGTCATTTCATGACCAAAGAGGTCGAAACTCTTTCAGCAACAATGAGCCTCTTTGATGCCGCCTCTAAATTTTATAAATCAGGTAGAAGACGCTTTCCTGTGGTCGAAAATGGAAATCTAGTAGGACAAATTAGCCGAAAAGATATTGTTATCGCAGCCGCAAATTTAAGAGGGGCAACCTGGCATCAGCTATAGAGCTCTTGCGCTATTCTAAAAGTATTCGCATGGGCGTCGAGGATAATTTTGATGTCCTTTGAATAACCTCCTCCCATACTGCACTGAACAGGAATTTCTTCTTCTTTGAGTAATCCTAAGACAAAAGCATCTCGGGCTTTACAACCTTGGACACTCATTCCTAATCGACCCAATTTATCGGTTGCAACGATATCTACACCACAAAGGTAAAAGACAAAATCGGGTTGTTCTTGATCTAGCAAAGTAGGCAGTATTTCTTTGAGTAAGTTAAGGTAGGCTTCATCTTTCATTCCATCGGCTAGTGGAAGGTCAAGATCACTTGTTTCTTTTTGAAAAGGATAATTCTTTGCCCCGTGCATAGAGAAAGTGAATACCGCAGGATTGTCTTTAAAAATTTCTGCGGTACCATTGCCTTGATGCACATCAAGATCAACAATTAGAATCTTTTTGGCCAGTTGGTGATCTAATAAATATTGTGCCGCTATAGCTTGGTCGTTTAATAAACAAAACGCTTCCCCGCGCTTAGAAAAAGCATGGTGGGTTCCTCCGGCAATATTCATAGCGATCCCAGTTTTTAAAGCGCGTTTTGCTCCTTCTACCGTTCCCCCTGCTATGATGATTTCTCGATCAATTAGTTGTTGACTTAAAGGGAAACCAATTTTCCTCATCTCTTTTCGATCTAACTGTAATGTTAGCAAGCGTTGCAAATAATCAGGACAATGTACTTGTTCAATACTGCGCTGGTCAATTGCTGTGGGTTCAAAAAAATCTGCTTGCGAACAGGTTCCTTCATGCAACAACTGTTTAGGCAAGAGCTCGTATTTCTCCATGGGAAAACGATGTCCTTCTGGTAAGGGGAGTTGATAGATAGGATGGAAGGCGATGGAAAGCATTAAGCGATCGGGAAGCCATTTTCGGCGCCCTGGTCTGGGCTAACCATTACAATATTTCCTTCGGTGTCTTCGCTCATTAAAAGCATTCCTTGACTTTCAACACCACTAATTTTTCGCGTAGCTAAATTGGTGAGTACGGTCACCTTTTTCCCTACCACTTCTTCTGGAGTAAAAGTCTCTGCAATACCAGAAACGATGGTGCGAACTTCGTCCCCTAAATCAACTTGTAGTTGTAAAAGTTTTTTGGTTTTTTTAACCTTCTCTGCTGCAGTAATGGTACCCACACGCAGGTCGAGTTTGGTGAAATCCTCAAAACTGATAAGCTCTTTTTGAGGCGGAAGACTTTTGGTCTCCTTTTCATTAGCCACCTTGGTCTTCTCTAATTTTGCCAACTGAGCTTCTATGGTCGCATCTTCAATTTTTTCAAACAGCAATTGTTGTTTTCCAATAGTGTGTCCAACGGGGATTAAACTGCTTTCTTCTGCGATAGCTTGCCACGAAAACGGGCTGTCAATATTAAGAATCGTTCTTAATTTTTTCGCGCTTTGCGGTAAAAAAGGTTCGCATATAGAAGATAGGGCTGCCGCAATTTGCAGGGCAATATGCATGATGGTAGGAACGCGTTCGGGAGTGTCTTTGATGCGTTTCCACGGCTCCTCATCGGCGAGGTATTTATTTCCTAATCTTGCAAGGTTTAACAGTTCTTGACTCGCTTCGCGAAAGCGGTATTTTTCAATGGAATCTCCCACGCGTTTGGGAAATAGTTTGAGTTCATCCAAGACAGCTTGATCTTGGGCTAAAATTTCTCCGCAGCTAGGAACATCCCCTTCATAGTATTTATGGGTAAGCACAACAGCACGATTGATAAAGTTCCCAAAAATGGCCACCAGTTCACTGTTGTTACGGGTTTGGAAATCCTTCCAAGTAAAGTCATTGTCTTTGGTCTCTGGCGCATTTGCCGTCAAGACATAACGCAAAACATCTTCTTGCCCTGGGAATTCTTTGAGATATTCATGTAGCCAAACTGCCCAATTTTTGGAAGTCGAAATTTTATTTCCTTCTAAGTTAAGAAACTCGTTTGCCGGAACATTTTCGGGTAAAATATATTCTTTCCCCGCTTTTAAAATCGCAGGGAAAATGATACAGTGAAAGACGATATTGTCTTTCCCAATAAAGTGGACAAGTTTTGTCCCTTCGTCTTTCCAATAAGGTTCCCAGTCTTTTCCTACTCTTGCGGCCCATTCTTTGGTCGATGAGATATACCCAATAGGGGCATCAAACCAGACATATAATACTTTTCCGTCTGCTCCTTCTACCGGTACAGGAATCCCCCAATCTAGGTCACGGGTCACGGCGCGAGGCTTTAGCCCGTCGTCGACCCAAGATTTGACTTGGCCATAAACATTGGGTTTCCAGTCGTTTTTATGTCCTTCTAAAATCCACTCTTTGATAAATCCTTCATATTGATCTAAGGGCAAGAACCAGTGTTTGGTAGCTTTTAATGTTGGAACACTTCCAGAGAGGGTTGATTTTGGTTGAATCAAATCAGTGGCATTTAATGAACTTCCACAGTTTTCGCATTGATCGCCATAGGCTTCTGGATGGTCACATTTAGGACAAGTCCCCGTTACAAAACGGTCAGCAAGGTATTGCTTCGCTTCCTCATCGTATAATTGTTCTGTGGTTTGTTCGATAAACTTTCCATCTTGATGCATTTGTCGAAAGAAATTTCCTGCTGTTTCATGATGAATTGCAGCAGAGGTACGCGAATAATTATCAAAAGAAATTCCTAGTTGTTGAAAGGAAGTTCTGATCATTGTATCGTACTTGTCGATAATTTCCTTTGGCGTTACGCCATCTTTCTTTGCTCTGATAGAGATGGCTACTCCATGCTCATCACTTCCACATATAAAAGCGACATCCTTGTTTTGCGCACGCAAATAACGCACATAAATATCGGCAGGGACATAAACACCAGCTAAGTGACCAATGTGGATGGGACCGTTTGTGTAAGGAAGTGCTGCAGTAACTGTATATCTTTTCGCCTTGAGCGCCATGAAGTAAATTTTAGGCAAAAATAAGATTTTTTCTGCCCTAATTCGGTTATTTTTAGTCTGTTCTCACAAATCTATTCCTATGTCCATTTCCTACAACTTTGGTCAGGAAGCCGAAAAGCGCGCTGCTGACTATTTTCGATCTTTAGGCTATCAAATCCTTGAAAGGAATTATCGCTATCGTAAAGCCGAGGTTGATCTGATTGTTCAAAAAGATGCTCTCCTTGTCGCGGTAGAGGTCAAGGCGCGAAGCTCTGCCTACTTTGGCGATCCACAAAGTTTTGTTTCTAAGAAAAAAATTCAACTCTTAGTCATGGCCATCGACGCTTATATTCAACAACGAAATTTAGAAGTAGAAGTCCGTTTTGACATTATGAGTTATGTGCTCGAAAGAGGGGAGTGGAAACTGGAGCACCTCCCTAATGCATTTTATCCTTTTTAAACAAATGTTTTATTTGTAACATTTAGTATAATAACTTATATTTGTGTAAAATATTTCACATGAAGACCATCGCTTCCGTTGTTGAACAGTACATTAAGACTAAACCTTATTTGTCTACTGCCATGACTCAAGGCATCATTAACTTGACTTCTTTGGCACGACAAATTCAACCTGAGATTGAAAAGACCTTGCAAAAGCCTGCGCGTAGTGGTGCAATTGTCATGGCCTTAAAAAGAATTTCAGATAATTTAGAGTTCTTGTCAACGCATAAAATTGTCAAAGTCTTGAAAGGTATAGGAGATATAACGGTACGATCAAACTTAGTTGACTTTAGTTTTAAAATTTCTGAAACCCTATTAAATGCACAAGCACAGTTTTTAAATGAAGTCAATGACAATCCTAATGTTTTCTATACTTCTTCTCGTGGGGTGACAGAGAGTAATATTATTGTGAGTAGTAATGCTGCGGCTCAGTTGGAAAATTATTTTCAATCAGAGCGCTTGATTGAAAAGACAGAAGACTTATCGTCTATCTCGATTAAATTACCCACTGAAAATGTGACCATTCCAGGGATTTATTATTTTATTTTCCAGCGATTGTCTTGGGAGGGAGTGAACATTTATGAAGTGATTTCTACCTCAAATGAGTTTACTATTATAGTTGGTGAAGACCAGGTGAATACTGCCTTTAAAGCCATCAAAGAATTAAAAGACTTATAGGTCTGGAAGCTGTTCTAAGGCAGCAGAAACACTATCTACCTTTTTAATCCCCAGACGAAGGCGTAAACCTTGACGGGTTTCTTTCTCTTTGAGTTCTATCTTTCCAGCACTTAGTTGTACCCATTGCAACACATGGTTAAAGCGTTCGCTTTGATAATATTCATTTTCTTGGTCGGCGATAAAGTAGCCTGAAAGTTGTCCTCTTTTTAGGATCAAACGTTCTAATCCTACCTCCAACGCTTTCCATTTTAAGCGCACGCTGTTGAGTAAATCTTCGGCTTGACTAGGAATAGGACCAAAACGGTCTTCTAAGTCTTTTTGGAATTGTTGCAATTCCTCCTCATTCTTAAGTTCACTAATTCGGTTATAAAGGGATAGGCGTTCACTTACAGAGTTGACATAATCGTCGGGTAAGAGGATGGCTAAATCGGTGTCGATTTGAACTTCTTTGACAAAGGATTTTGGCCCTTCTTCTTCCTCAGAAGTATAGAGGTTTTTAAACTCATTGTCTTTGAGTTCTTCGACCGCCTCTTTTAAGATTTTCTGATAGGTTTCAAAACCGATATCGTTGATAAATCCGCTTTGTTCTCCGCCTAATAAATCTCCAGCTCCGCGAATTTCTAAATCTTTCATGGCAATTTTAATCCCAGAACCCAGTTCAGCATATTGTTCTATTGCTTGGATACGTTTTTGGGCATCGCTCGACATGGCACTTAAGGGTGGCGTGATAAAATAACAGAAGGCTTTTTTGTTGCTTCGTCCCACACGCCCACGCATTTGGTGTAAATCACTCAGTCCAAAGTTCTGCGCATTATTGATAAAAATGGTATTGGCATTTGGCACATCCAACCCATTTTCAATGATGGTCGTCGCGATCAAGATATCGTATTTCCCATCCATAAACTCGAGAAGGTTTTTCTCCAGTTTCTTCCCGTCCATTTGCCCATGACCGATACGAATCCGTGCATCTGGTACTAGGCGTTGAAGCATGCCGGCAACTTCTTGAATATTTTCGACACGGTTATGGATAAAATATACTTGTCCCCCGCGTTGCATTTCATAGAGCACCCCGTCGCGAATCATTGCTTCATTAAAGCGAATCACTTCGCTCTCGATAGGATAACGGTTAGGGGGAGCCGTGGCGATGACCGATAAATCTCTTGCGGCCATTAAGCTAAACTGTAAGGTTCTTGGAATGGGTGTTGCTGTTAAGGTTAATACATCCACATTGGTCTTTAATGCCCTCAATTTTTCTTTGACCGATACTCCAAATTTTTGCTCTTCATCAACAATGAGTAAACCCAGGTTTTTGAAGCCAACTCCTTTTCCAACTAATTGGTGGGTACCAATTAAAATATCAATTTTGCCTGCGGCCAAATCTTCTAAGACCATTCTTTTCTCTTTGGTCGTTCTAAAACGATTGAGGTAGTCCACCGTCACAGGAAAGTCTTCTAATCGTTTGGTAAAGTTTTTAAAATGCTGAAATGCTAAAATGGTCGTAGGGACTAGAACCGCGACCTGTCTTCCATTGTCTACAGCTTTAAATGCCGCACGAATGGCCACTTCGGTTTTTCCAAAACCTACATCCCCGCAGACTAATCTGTCCATGGGGCGTTCACTTTCCATGTCTTCTTTTACAGCAGCCGTGGCAGAGCTTTGATCTGGCGTGTCTTCAAAGATAAAAGAGGCCTCTAATTCGAGTTGTAAATAACTGTCAGGAGCGCAAGCGGTCCCAATCTTTTGACGGCGTTTTGCATAGAGTTCTATCAGGTTAAAGGCAATTTCTTTGACCCGTTTTTTCGTTTTTTGTTTAAGGGCTTTCCAGGCAGAAGATCCCAGTTTATAAACCTTTGGCACCTTGCCATCTTTCCCATTAAACTTAGAAATTTTGTGCAGGGAATGAATGCTTAAGTATAAGATGTCGCGATCGGCATAAACCAGTTTGATGGCTTCTTGCATATTGCCGTCCACATTAATCTTTTGAAGCCCACCAAAGGTCCCTATTCCGTGATCAATATGAGTGACATAATCCCCCACTTCCAGGTGGGTTAACTCTTTTAAAGTAAGCGCTTGTTTTTTAGTATAGCCAGATTTGAGTTGGTATTTGTGGTAACGTTCAAAGATTTGATGATCGGTAAAAATGGCCATTTTAGCCTCGATATCTTCAAAACCTTCAAAAAGGGGTTGGACAACGGTTTTATAATGCACCGTTTGCTCCATCTCTTCAAAGATGGAATTGAGTCGCTGGGCTTGTTCTGCAGAGGCACAGCAGATATAGTTTTGATAGCCTTTTTCGTGATTCTCGTTCAGGTAGGCAATCAAGAGATCAAACTTTCGGTTAAAGGCAGGTTGCGGACTTTGCTTGACAAAGGCCTGTTCTTTTGTCTTTTTTTCTACCGAAGGTAAGACGGTTACCCATGAAAGACTGTCCACGCTTTCAAGTAAATCTTCTTTAGACAAAAAGAGGGTGGCTGGCGGCAGATGCTGTGTTTCGCCAGCTAGCGCCGCAAAGCTTTTTTTGGCTTCGCCAAAATAATTATCTAAACGGCTTGCTAAACTGTCCATGTTTTGAACGATTAACACCCCCGAAGGAGCAATTAAGTCAATCAAGCTTTTACGTGTTGCGCGTTTAAATCCCTCGCTGGTATTGGGTAATAATTTGATTTTGTCCAAAGAGGAGATCGACAACTGTGTCGCCACATCAAAGCTGCGTAAGCTCTCTACTTCTTCATCAAAAAACTCGATGCGATAGGGGTGTTGATTCGCAAACGAAAAGACGTCGATAATTCCCCCACGAACAGAAAACTCTCCCGGTTGTGAGACAAAATCTACCCGATCAAAGTTATAGTCAAACAAGACCTCATTGACAAAGTCGAGGGAAAGTTGGCTCCCCTTAATGACTTCAAGGGTGTTTTTACGCAGGGTGGCTTGAGAGACGACTTTTTCAAACAAGGCCTGGGGATAGGTAACGATAATTCGCGGCTTTTTTGAATTGCTCAGCTTGTTCAACACATCTGAACGCAGCAGTACATTCGCATTATCTGTCGTTTCTGTTTGATAAGGTTTGCGGTAACTAGAAGGAAAGAACAAGACGCTTTCTTGTCTCAATAATTGCTCTAAATCGTTGAGGTGATAGGCAGCTTTTTCACGGTCTTCGCAAACCAGTAAGATGCTTTTTTGATGGCGGTCAAAAGCATTGGCTAAACGAAAATTAAGCCCTGAACCAACGACGCCTTTTAAGTTTAGGGACAGGCCTTCCTGCAAAAAGGCTTGTTCAAAGCTTTTTTGTGAAGGAGAATCAACAAAGGCGCTAAAGAGTGGTTCTATCGCTTTTTTTGGCTAAGATAACGGCTTAGGGGTTAAATTCCTTCAATTTCCATCACTTCTTTCCCCGTTGTTACATAAACTTGATCCCCTTCTTTAGGGGACAAAATATGTAAGCCGGTAAAAGCACCAAAAGCGGGGAGAATCATTTGCTGTGGAGACTGAAAAAAGCAAGGCATTTTCATTTGTTGTAAACCATTGCCTTTGAGTTTGACTCCAGGGTGGACATGTCCACAAAAGACAAAGTGCATTTCTTTTTTAGTAGGGAAATGCGAAAAGTAGAAGCCCTCTTCCATCAGGTGATCGACTACTTCAAGACCCATTTGCTCAAACTGGGCAGCGGGGATCACATCGTGATTGCCTTCGACTAAAATCATTGAAGCTTTTTGTTGTTTGACCCAGGCGGTAAATAAGAGCCATTCGTTGTTTTGAAAGCTGTGAAAAAGATCTCCTAAAAACAAAAAACGCGCGATGGGAAATTCTGCTAAAAGTGTGGTAATCTTTTGGTAAAAAGCACCCTCTGCTTTCCGTGGAACAGCAATCCCATTTTTGCGAAAGTGAGCGACTTTCCCCAAATGAACATCAGCTAACAAAAGGGTCTTTTGCTCTTCCCAAAAGACTGCCCCACTGGGGTGTAACACAAAATGATTTTCTTTGACTTTAATCCGCTTCATTGTCCTGCTTTTTCCAATTGAAGATACATTTTCTTGATGCGATCTTCTACACTTTCAGAAGAGAGTTTAGAACGGATTCGGTCGGTGATTAATGGGAACGAAAAGGGGGTGGGCTGGCTGCAGTCTCGCCAAATGATTTCTTGATCAGCGATGTTTTCAAATACCTGGGTCATGCGTCCGTGTTCCATACCATGGTCAAAGGTTTCTTCTAGGGCTTGTTGGTACAACAAATTATCGGGTTCATAATCTTTAAAAACATCATAGAACAATTGCGAGCCACTTTGCAAATGTTTGGCCTTAATGGGTTTATTGGGAAAGCCTTGAAAGACTAAACCCGAGATCACAGCAATATCCCTAAAGCGGCGTCTGGCCATTTCTGACACATTGATACTTTTTTCTAAATCCTCGTGTAAATGATCCAGGGTCAAAAGGTTATTATCAAAAAAATCCTCTTTAGTAAAAGGTTGATCGGACAATAATTCAAAGCCATAATCATTAAAAGACATACTAAAGGTGATGGGTGATAAGAGACTTACGCGATAAGCCATTAAGCTGGCCATGGCTTCGTGAATGGCATAGCCTTCGAATGGATAAAAGACGGTATGGTAACCCTCTCTGGTTTTAAAACGTTCAATCAAAAATTGATTTGACTGCGGAATAATCGATTCCCGTTGCTGCTGATAGAAAACGGGTGCTAGGGCTTTAAACTCTGGAGTTTCGAGATTGCGTTCTTCGTACAAAGCTTGTTTCAATAAATCACTCAGGTGCGCACTAAAACTCATACGACCTCCCATCCATGCTGGGATGCGACTTTTCTTCGATTTCGACTTACGTACAATGACTTCCATATTGTGCATGCGAATCAATTCCAGATTGCGTCCAGAAAAAGTAAAGACATCCCCCGGTTTTAATTTGGCCACAAACCATTCTTCTACGGTGCCTAAATAACCTCCTTTTTGATACCTTATTTTTAGATTGGCATCGCTTACTATGGTTCCCATCGATAGGCGATGGCGCATGGCGATGCCTTTGTTGAGGACCTTTAAGCTGCCGTCTTCTAATACATTGACCTTTTTGTATTCGTCATAGTGTTCGAGGCTTTGGCTTCCTTTGACTAAGAAGTTAAGAAGCCACTGCCAGCGTTCATCGTCTAGGGTTTGAAAGCAAAAGGTGTTTTGAATAATGCGGAAAAGTTTCTTTGGCTGAAAGCCTTTTCCTACAGCAAGGGTCATTAAAAATTGCAGTAGAACATCATAAGAATTGAGAAAGGGGATGCGGTCTTCGATTTGCTGTTGTTCGATTCCTCTTTGCAGCGCAACTGATTCGATCAACTCCATCGCATGAGTGGGGAGAAAGTGAATGGTGCTGCCAGCTTTTGGTCTGTGGCCACTGCGTCCCGCTCGCTGAATAAAGCGTCCTACCCCTTTTGGGCTCCCTATTTGCACACAGTTTTCTACCGGAGAAAAATCCACCCCTAAATCTAAACTGGAGGTGCAGACCACCACCTTGAGTTGTTCCTGTCTCAGGGCACCTTCTACCCACAAGCGAATTTTCTTATCGATGCTCCCATGGTGCATGGCGATGCTCCCGGCTAGATTAGGATCGGCTTCTAAAAGGCGATGAAACCAAATTTCACATTGTGCTCGGGTATTGGTAAAAATGAGAGTGGTCTTATTCTTTTTTACCAATTTTAAAACCTGCGGCAAAAGGTGAATTCCTAAATGTCCTCGCCAAGGGAAGCTTTCCATGTTTTTTGGCAGAATAGATTTGACCTTTATTTTCTTTTTGATCTGCGCATTGACCGTCACATAATTCTCGATGGGGCCCAATAAGATTTCTCTCGCTAAATCTTTGTTACCCAGCGTAGCTGAAATCCCCCAAACTTTTAGTTCTGGGAGGAAAGAGCGCAAATAAGCAATGGCTAATTCCACTTGAACCCCGCGTTTTGTTCCTAAGAGTTCGTGCCATTCGTCTACCACAATTACCTTGAGGTGTTGAAAGCTTTTTAGGTGGTCTTTGGTGCTCAATAAAACATGTAAACTTTCTGGGGTAGTAACTAGGCCAAAAGAGGGTTTGCGTTTCTGTTTGGCACGTTCGCTTTGAGAAGTATCTCCAGTTCGCAGTGCAATGTTGAGGTCGGGATGTAACTCGTTAGTCATGCGCTGGGTAGCCTGTTGAATCTCTACCGCCAAAGCGCGTAAAGGCGTAATCCAAAGGGCTTGAATCCCCACGGGATGCTTTTTTATTTTAAGGGCTTCTTGTAGAATTCCGCCCCAAAGTGCAAACGTTTTTCCGCTACCCGTGGGAGCGTGAAGCATACCGTTTTTCCCTTCCCCATAGGAATTCCAGCAGTCTTTTTGAAAGGCTTGAGGGGTCCAGCCCTGTGCTTTAAACCATTGCCGTACTGTTGTCATGGGAGCAGTTGTTTGAGGTCTTCGAGACTGTTAGCATCTGTTATTTTTTTGTCGTGTCGCCAGCGTAAAATTCGGGGGAAACGCACGGCAACGCCGCTTTTATGTCGGGGAGAAGCAGCAATGCCTTCAAAGGCAATTTCAAAAACCAATTCAGGTTTGACTTGTCGCACCGGGCCAAAGCGATCTAGGGTATTTTGCTTGACAAAATGGTCCACTTTTTTGATTTCGGCATCAGTTAAACCAGAATAGGCTTTGGCAAAGGTGATCAAAGTGTCCTCTTGCCAAAGGCCAAAGGTGTAGTCGGTATAAAGATTGGTGCGTCGCCCATGCCCACGCATGGCATAGGTCAAAACCGCATCGATGGTCTTGGGGTCAGATTTCCATTTCCACCAAGTCCCTTTTTTTCGCCCCACGGCATAGGGAGAATCCCTGTGCTTGAGCATTAAGCCTTCACTGCGTTTCTCTTTCGCTTTTTCGCGTTCTAAGGCGACTTCTTCCCAGCTGGAAAAGTGTAAAACTTCTGATAATAATAGGGGGACATTATCTGCTTTAACTTGATGATAGAGCTTCGCCAAAAGGTCTTGCCGTTCTGCCAATGGAAGTGCGCGCACGTCTTTTCCTTCCCATTCTAAAAGGTCATACAGCATGATCACAATGGGAATGTCTTTTTGAAGTTTTTGAGAAACGGTCTTTCGACCGATGCGTTTTTGCAAGGCGTTGAAATCACCAATTTGTTCGTCTTTATACGGCAGTAGTTCTCCGTCCACCACTGTCCCGTTAGGGAGATGATCAGCGAGACAAGCCAGTTCTGGAAACTTATCGGTGATTAATTCTTCCCCCCGACTCCATAAAAAATGTTTGTCCTCTCGAACGATTAATTGAGCGCGCATGCCGTCCCATTTGTGTTCGATATGCCAGTTTTCGACCGCTTCTTTTTCTTGAAAATCGTCTTCTAAGGCATAGGCCAAAAAGAAGGGGTAGGGCTGGGAGATTTGGTCTTCTGGATTGGGGTTTAAGATGAGTTCGTCAAAGGTGGTGGTCTGAGGGGACCACTGTCCCATCAAGCGGTGGGCTAAGATGTTTTCGTCTATGTCTACTGCTTTTGACAAAGCCCGAGTCATTAATTTTTGACTCACCCCGATACGAAATCCGCCTGTGAGGATTTTATTAAAGACAAAGCGTTCAAAGTTGTCTAGGCTCTGCCAGCGGTTGAGGATAAAGACTTTTTTCTCTTCCTCCTCTTTGGGTTTTAAGGCAATGATTTCTTCGATGCACTGGGAGAGGGAAGGGGGTGTTCCTTTGGCTTCCTGTTGGACTAAAAGGGCGATGGTTTCGGCCAGGTCTCCCACAATGTGATAGGACTCTTCAAAAAGCCATTCGGGTAATTGTGCGAGTTCTGCTGCCCAGGCACGCATCAAGGTGGTAGTGACTGGACGCGAAGGTCTGCGGTGGGATAAAAGGGCGACCGCCCATAGGGCGTCCTCCTTTGGCGCAGCCTTAAAATACTGGGTCAGCGCAGCAACTTTTTTAGTGGTTTTGTTGGTGCTGTCAAGCTCCTCGATCAAAGCGGCAAAACGTCTCATTCGGTAGCGGCAGTTTCAAGGGTTTCGGCTTCGTATTGGGTTTTTTCGGTACGGGCATTCCAGCCTTGTTCCCGCAGGTATTGCGCAAAGAGATCGGTGTAGCCGTGGGTGGTGATCACGTTTTCACAGCCGGTGGCTTTAATGGCTGATAAAAGTCCTTGCCAGTCGGCATGATCAGACAAGACAAAGGCGCGGTCCACCGCACGTCTTCTTCTCGCACCGCGAAAGGCCATCCAGCCCGAAGCATAGACCGTTGAAAGTTGCCCCAATTTTTTGACCCAGGCACTGCCTAAAACAGCAGGAGGTGCGAGCACTAAATTGCCTTCCACCGCTTTTTTGGTGGTCTCGCGGGTGATCAATTCTGTCTCGGGAAAATCGATGAATTGACGCAAGACTTGGGTCATTTGCTCTGTCGCGCCATGGGTGTATATTTTCCCAATGGAGGGGTCGAGGTGTTTTAACAGCCGCTGTATTTTCCCTAAAGAATACCCCATCAATAAACTGGTGGTTTTCTCGGCTTGATTCTGCGCCCACCAATGGTTAATGCTGTCGTGGACTTTTATAGGGTCTTCCCACTGAAAGACGGGTAAACCAAAGGTACATTCTGTAATAAAAGTATTGCATTTCACGGGTTCGAAAGGGGTGGAAATCCCATCGATTTGGGTTTTATAATCCCCGGTAAAGACCCAGACTTCACCTTTGTGTTCCACACGAATTTGTGCAGAACCGGGCACATGTCCAGCCGGATGAAAAGAGAATTGAACCCCATTAATGCTAAAGGTTTCGCCGTATTTTTTTCCCGTTACCGAGATCTTCCCTAAACGATGTTGGATAATAGGCACATTGATTTCGTGGGTGATGTAGTGTTTGCTGCCCCAACGCGCATGATCAGAATGGCCATGCGAAATAATCGCCTTATCCACGCCCCGCCACGGGTCGAGATAGACGTCAGCTTGTTTACAGTAAATCCCTTTTGAGGTGAATTCCAGTAATGGCATGCTTAATTTTTCTTTTTCAAGGGGAAGGTACGAATATTGGTTTAGAAGAATAAACCATTTTGTTTATTCCTGTCCCGTTGCCATTTTGCGGGATTCATTTTGATGTATCGCCTGATGTTATTTAATGATTTTTCGTTTTTAATGATGACATCATAAAAACGGGTTTGCCAGGCGAATTGGGGGTTGATTTTGCGGGCGTGGATGGTACAAATCCGTTTGTATTGGTTGATGATAACCCCCAATGATCCAGGGGACCAATTTTTTTTGGCATCCGTAGACGCGCCCAATTTGGGCGCGTTTACGGTTTTGGAAATACAAATAATCCCATGCACATGATTGGGCATCACCACAAATTCGTCCAAAACCACAAACGGAAAATGTTGCGGGATTTCCATCCAGAATTTTTGTGCCAATTCCCCAATTTCATTCAATTCCATTTTTGCGGTGACGCCCAATTTGGGGGTCTCTACAATATTTCCAAAAAAATGTTGGCGGTCTTTGGTGCATATCGTAACAAAATAGGAACCATTATTGGTGTAATCCCACCATTTTGCCCGCACAGTGTCTACGCGATATTTATTTTTGAATTTTCGGGTCATGGTATAATCGATTTGGGAAAAACAATGTATGTTTTTTATTTCAAATCTAAATTGGGCTATCGTTAATAACTGCCAATAACTCCTTTCTTATGCCCTCAAATTATTTGTTAATTTCGTTTTGATGTATTTAATCTTTGACACCGAAACCACGGGATTGCCTAAGCGCTGGAACGCGCCTTTAACCGATAGTGAAAACTGGCCACGCTGTATTCAAATTGCTTGGCAAATTCACGATGCAAAAGGAGAGGTGATCGCCCATGAAGATTATTTGATTCAACCCGACGGTTTCACCATTCCCTTTGATTCTGAACAGGTACACGGAATTTCAACTGCCTTAGCAGAGGATCAAGGAATACCGTTAGAAGAAGTGCTGGAAAAATTTCACGCAGCGCTTGACCAAGTGGAGTATGTGGTGGGGCACAATGTGTCTTTTGACCGCAATATCATGGGGGCAGAATACCTGCGTGCCGGGCTGTCCGATGTACTAGAAGGAAAAGCCGTGGTCGATACCTGTACCGAAGAAACAGCGACTTTATGTCAACTCCCCGGCGGTCGTGGGGGCAAGTTTAAATTGCCTACGCTAAGTGAACTCTACCACTTTCTTTTTCAAGAAAGTTTTGAAGAAGCGCACAATGCCACAGCAGATGTAGAGGCCACTTCTCGCGCTTTCCTAGAATTATTGCGTCAAGATCAATTGCATCCCGATGCGTTTGATAACCAACAAGCGCAAACAGTTGATTTAAGAGAACGCAGCCGCCCTTTTGGGTTAATTGGTTTAACCCATCAAAACCTTAAGCAAGCTTCTGCAGCGCTTAAGAAAGAGGCTTTGCCAAAGGGACCTGCACCAGTTGCCGGAGTTAGCGATGCTCTCGCCGATGCACCTTTTGTGCATTTACACAATCACTCTCAGTTTTCTGTCTTGCAAGCGACTTCGCGCATCAATCAATTGGTCGATGCCGCTGCAGACGATAATATGCAAGCCATTGCCATTACCGATCACGGAAACTTGATGGGCGCTTTTCATTTTATCAAAGCGATTAAAGGGCATAATGCTAAGGTAGAGGATGACCAAAAAATCAAGCCGATTATTGGCTGTGAATTTTATGTGTGTGAAGATCACAAAGACAAAACCCGAAGAGATGATGGTTATCAAGTCGTCTTTTTAGCAAAAAATAAAGCGGGCTATCACAACCTGGCAAAATTGACTTCTGCGGCCTATGTCGATGGCTTTTATTATGTGCCGCGCATTGACCGCAAGCTCGTCGAACAATACAAAGAACACTTGATCGTGTTGAGTGGAAACACCTATGGAGAAGTACCGGCGAAGATTTTAAATGTTGGAGACAGGCAAGCCGAAGAGGCCTTGCAGTGGTGGCATGGGCAATTTGGCGAAGACTTTTATATTGAATTGATGCGCCACGGGGAAGAAGGAGAAGATCGAGCTAATGAGGTATTGATCGAATTTTCCCGCAAGTATAACATTCCGCTTATTGCGACAAATAACACCTATTACACCAAGAAGGAAGAGGCGAATGCCCACGATATTTTACTCTGTGTAAAAGATGGGGAGAAGCAAGCAACGCCCATCGGTCGAGGGCGAGGTTTCCGTTATGGATTTCCTAATCAAGAATATTATTTTAAGGACAGCCAGGAGATGAAAAAGCTGTTTCAAGATGTGCCAGAAGCCATTTTGAACATTCAAGCTTTGGTCGATAAAATCGAAGCTTTTGAACTTGCTCGAGATGTCTTATTACCCCAGTTTGACATTCCCGAAGACTATCAAGTAGCCGATGACCCCGACGGAAAAAAGGGAGAAAACAATTACTTGCGCTATTTGACCTATGAAGGGGCTAAACTGCGCTATAGCGAATTAACGGAAGAGATCACAGAACGGATTGACTTTGAGTTAGATGTTATTGCCAATACCGGTTACCCGGGGTACTTTTTGATTGTACAAGACTTTATTGCAGCGGCCCGCGACATGGATGTTTCGGTAGGGCCGGGGCGGGGATCTGCAGCGGGATCTGTGGTGGCATATTGCTTAAAGATCACCAATATTGACCCCATTGAATACGACTTACTTTTTGAGCGTTTCTTGAATCCAGACCGGGTGAGTATGCCCGATATCGATATTGACTTTGACGATGAAGGTCGCGGTCGGGTGATGGATTATGTGATTGAAAAATACGGTTCTAATCAAGTGGCGCAAATTATTACCTATGGAACCATGGCGGCAAAGTCTTCCATCCGAGATACCGCAAGGGTGCTGGATTTACCTTTGGGCGAAGCCGATCGCATTGCTAAATTATTACCCAATATGAAGCTGGGGAAAATCTTTGGTTTAAATGATCAAGAATTGAAAAAGAGCCTGCGCGCCGATGAGCTTCTAAAGGTCAACGAAATCAAAAACTTGGCCGATGAAGAATCCATCTCTGGGCAAACCATACAACAAGCGAAAGTTTTAGAAGGATCATTGCGCAACACGGGGATTCACGCCTGTGGGGTGATCATTACCCCAGACGATATTACGCAATTTGTTCCTGTGGCTACCGCCAAAGATTCTGACCTATATGTCACCCAATTTGACAACTCGGTTGTAGAAGATGCGGGATTGTTAAAGATGGATTTCTTGGGATTAAAAACCCTGACTTTGATCAAGGACACGGTTAAGCTGGTCAAATACAAGCACAATATTGATTTAGATCCAGACAGTTTTCCCTTAGATGATGTCAAGACTTATGAGCTTTTTCAACGCGGAGAAACGGTAGGGATTTTCCAATATGAATCTGCGGGAATGCAAAAGTACCTCAAAGATTTAAAGCCCACCGTTTTTGCCGATTTAATCGCGATGAACGCCTTGTACAGACCTGGGCCGCTAGAATATATCCCTAGTTTCGTTGACCGAAAAAACGGGAACGAAGAGATCGCTTATGACCTTCCAGCCATGGAAGAATACTTACAAGAGACCTATGGAATTACTGTTTATCAAGAGCAAGTGATGCTCTTATCGCAGAAGTTGGCGGGCTTTTCAAAAGGTGATGCAGATGTTTTGCGGAAGGCGATGGGGAAAAAGATTTTTGCCCTGCTGCAAAAATTAAAACCACAATTTATCGACGGTGGAAAAGCGAATGGCCACCCCGAAGATGTCCTAGAGAAAATCTGGAAAGACTGGGAAGCCTTTGCAGCCTATGCCTTTAATAAATCGCACTCTACTTGTTATGCATGGATTGGGTATCAAACAGCTTATTTAAAAGCGCATTATCCTGCAGAATATATGGCAGCGGTACTGTCGAACAATATGAACGATATTAAGCAGGTTACCTTCTTTATGGAAGAATGTCGCCGAATGGGACTCAATGTTTTAGGGCCAGATGTCAATGAGTCCTTTTACAAGTTTACGGTAAACGACGAGCACGCTATTCGCTTTGGGATGGGCGCTGTAAAAGGTGTTGGACGTGGAGCAGTAGAAACCATTATCGAGCACCGAAAAGAAGGGAAATACAGTTCGATTTTTGATTTGACCCAGCGCATCGACTTACGCGCAGCGAATAAAAAAGCTTTAGAAAACTTGACCCTTGCTGGGGGGATGGATTCCTTTGGGAACACCCATCGCGCACAATACTTTAACCCAGATGGAGATGGAGTGACTTTCTTAGAAAAAGCCATACGTTATGGGGCCAAATACCAAGAGAGTTTAAATTCTTCTCAGACTAATTTATTTGGGGAAGATAGTGCCTTGCAGGTAGAAGAAATTAGAATCCCTCCCTGTGATAGCTGGGGAACATTAGAACGTCTTAAACAAGAAAAAGAGGTGGTGGGAATTTATCTTTCTGCTCATCCTTTAGATGATTTTAAACGAGAGATGAAACATTTCTCTTCTGCGTCATTAACGGTATTAAGTGATCTTGATCCATTAGTGAATCGGGAATTGAGTTTTGGGGGGATTGTCAATGGAGTGGATCATCGAATTTCAAAAAACGGAAAGGGCTGGGCGATTTTCCAATTAGAAGATTTTAATGAGCAGTATGAGTTTAAAATCTTTGGAGAAGAGTATTTAAAGTACCGTCATTTTTTAATTCCTAATGGCTTTATTCGCGTGAGGGTAAAGATAGTGGAAGGTTGGCGCAATCGCGAAACGGGGAAAGTAGGCGCGCCTCGAATGCAGTTTGTGGCTTTTGAGATGCTTCACGATACTTTAACTAAAAATGTAAAGCGTTTGACCCTTCAATTAGATTTGGAGCAGCTCAATTCAGATCTAGTTCAACAAATTAGCGATATTGTTCAATCTCATAAGGGCGATAAAACCTTGATGGTAGATGTGTTTCACAATGCAGAACAAATTAAGTTGACCTTACCTAGTAGAAAGCAAAAAGTGGATGTTTCCAACGAACTTTTAGATCATTTGGAAAGTGAAAACTTATTGTATAAATTGAACTAAAGATTAACTTAGTTGATGATTGTATAAAAGAAAGCAATTTAAGTTGTGTTGTAACGTTGTGAAATTAAATACATTTGTTAAAAATAAATATTATGGCATTAGAAATAACCGATGCTTCTTTCGAAGAAGTAGTATTAAAATCAGATAAACCAGTAATGGTAGACTTTTGGGCAGCCTGGTGTGGACCTTGTCGTATGGTAGGACCTATCATCGATGAAATTAGTTCTGACTATGAAGGCAAAGCCGTTGTTGGGAAATTGGATGTAGATGCCAATCAAGAATTCGCCGCAAAATATGGCGTGCGTAACATCCCTACTGTTTTAGTCTTTAAAGACGGAGAAGTAGTGGGTCGCCAAGTAGGTGTTGCACCAAAAACCACTTATGCACAAGCATTAGATACATTATTATAAGTCTTCCTTTTTTAAATTGCATAGCCCTTCTCTATAGTGGGGCTTTTTTTTGCCCTTATTTAGGTTAAATTAGCTCCCAGTCGAAAGCTGAAATTATTTACTATTTTCTTAGAAGATTTATTTGGGAAAACCAAAATGGGGTGTATATTTGCACCCATTCTAGGTCTGGTAGTTCAGTTGGTTAGAATACCTGCCTGTCACGCAGGGGGTCGCGGGTTCGAGTCCCGTCCAGACCGCTCAAACACCCCGAAAGCTCAATGCTTACGGGGTTTTGTTTTTTTTTGTGGGTCGGGGTGTGGGTCCAAACTCTTTTTTTAGCATTAAAAGATGTGACTGATCCGAGCGATTTGACCATGCTCTGGATGATGCAAAAATCCCTCGATTGCTTTAATCGATCGATAGCCATTTTTATCGAGGGTTCGAATCCCTTCCTCTCTGCAATTTCCAATAAAGCTCTTGAATTTCAAGGGCTTTTTTTTTAGAAGCATTTTTACTCTAAATTGTAGGAAATTTGATTGAATAAAAACAGCACGTTGAGATTTAATGATTCAAAGGTAATATTCGTCATGGGCGTTTCTGGTGTGGGTAAAAGCACCATTGGAAGTCAATTAGCAAAAGCACTAGGAGTGCCTTTTTATGATGGAGATGATTACCACCCCAAGGCAAATATTGAAAAAATGGAGAAGGGTCAACCATTAACAGATGATGACAGGTTCGGTTGGTTACAGCAACTTAATCATTTAGCATCTAATCAATTAAAGATACAGGGATGCGTCATTGCTTGTTCTGCACTCAAGGAAAGTTACCGACAAATTTTACAAAAGGATATTCAGGGAAGTGTAACATGGGTGTTTTTGTCTGGTACTTTTGAAACGGTCAAAAAAAGAATACTCGCTCGAAAAAATCATTTTATGGGTGAGACCTTACTACAATCTCAATTTGACACCTTGGAAGAACCCCTTAATGCAATTAAAATAGATATACGTTCAACTCCTGATGAAATAATTACTGTTTTAAAAAACACTATGCAGGAAAAAACACAGTTTGGCGTTCTTGGTTTGGGCGTGATGGGAAAAAGTTTGAGTAGAAATCTAGCCCAAAAAGGCTTTCAGCTCTCCTTGTTTAATCGTCATGTAGACACCTTAGAAGAAAAGGTTGCGCTGAAGATGGTGAATGAGCACCAAGAGCTAGCTTCGGCACTTCCGTTCGATGATCTGGCCTCTTTTGTGCAGTCTCTTCAAGTTCCAAGAAAGATTATGTTAATGGTCAATGCAGGAGAAACGGTTGATCGTGTTATTGATGATCTGCTTCCTCATTTATCTGCAAATGACATTTTAATTGACGGAGGGAACTCGAACTATCTTAAAACAAAAGAACGTTTCGATTATTTAAAAAGTAAGCACATTCATTTTGTTGGTGCTGGGGTGTCTGGCGGCGAAGAAGGTGCTTTGAAAGGTCCCTGTATAATGCCAAGTGGCGATGAGAAAGCCTATATTGAGGTTCGTCCTTTTTTGGAAGCGATAGCAGCTAGAGACAAGGATGATCGCGCTTGTTGTGCTTACATAGGCAATGAGGGTAGTGGGCATTTTGTTAAAATGGTGCACAATGGTATTGAGTATGTAGAAATGCAACTTCTGGCAGAAGTCTATGCTCTCCTGAAATCATTGGGGTATAATTTAGATGAAATTGCCAACATATTAGCCTCATGGAAAGAAACTACTGCGAGTTATTTACTTGATATATCGATCGATATTCTACGTAAAAAAGAAGGTTCCGATTGGTTGGTGAATAAAATACTGGATAAGGCTGGTAATAAAGGCACCGGTAACTGGACTACGATTGCGACTGCCCAAAAGGGTATACCCAGTACAATGATAGCCACTGCACTCTTTGCTCGCTATGCCTCTGCCTTCAAAGAAGAAAGAGTTGCAGCGAGTGCGCATTTTGAACAAAAGAAAAAACAAGCGCCAAGTATTTCAAAAAAAGAGATCATGGAAGCTTACCAATTTGCTCGAATCATTAACCATTACCAAGGCTTTAGGCTTATTGCAGAAGCCTCTAAAAAATACGGATGGAACATCAATTTAAGTGAGCTTGCTCGAATTTGGACCAATGGATGTATCATAAAGTCCGATTTGATGGTCGAATTAGTAGAAGTGTTAAAGGAACAGGAAAACATACTTAATAATGCAACTTTAGTAAAGCAATTGTTGTCGCTAAAACCATCCATTAAAAAAGTGGTTGCGGCAGGAGTATTGAGTGAATTGCCAATACCGTGTTTGAGCGAATCGATACAGTTCTTAAATAATTTTGCGGTGGCCATTTCAACGGCAAATATCATTCAAGCTCAACGCGATTATTTTGGCGCACACACGTATCAACGTACGGATGACCAAACGGGAAAATCTCACCATACAAATTGGTCGGAATAATATAAAATTAAACATTACCAAATGGCTGTAACTGAACAAAAAAAGTCTTTATTAAAAAAAATCATTACTCTTTTATTGGGCTTTGGCCCTGGTATTTTTGCCATAGGCTATACCATTGGTACAGGAAGTGTTACCTCAATGATTGTCGCAGGAAGTAAATTTGGGATGCAATTGCTATGGGTGCTTTTATTGAGTTGTTTTTTTTCGGGCATTTTAATGTTTGCCTATGGCAACTATGCCCTAATCACAAACGAAACAGCCTTATATGGCTTCAGAAAGCATTTGAAATACGGCAAATTTTTAGCGCTGTTAATTATAGTAGGGATAACCTTTGGACAATGGAATTCTTTGATGGGAATATTGGGGATTTCGGCCAATATTATTTTTGAAATACTTGCCTTGAATTTTGGAGGTTTGGCAGGGTATCAATATGAAATTGTTTTGACGATTGCCGTTTTGGTTATCGTTATATTTTATTTATTAATGCTTGTGGGTAGGTATTCATTTTTCGAGAAAATACTAATTGTATTTGTGTCCCTAATGGGCTTTTCATTTATTCTTTCCCTGTTTTTTGTTCAGCCATTACCAATCGATGTGGTGCATGGATTAATCCCAACTATTCCAAAAGTGACTGGTGGAAAAATGTTGGTTGCCGCTTTTGTCGGAACAACAATGGCATCGGCCACTTTTTTATCTCGACCATTGTTTATTAAAGGAAAGGGATGGACCATTAAAAATTTAGACCAACAAAAGAAAGATTCCATTACCGCTGCTATCTTGATTTTCGTGATTAGTGGAACCATAATGGCTGTTGCTGCGGGGGCATTATATCATCAAGGAAAAGAAGTGACCCACGTATTGGATATGGCCAATACACTAGAGCCTGTTGCAGGAAAATGGGCCGTTACCCTATTTTTCTTTGGGGCACTGAGTGCAGGTTTGTCCTCAATTTTTCCTTGTTTGTTGATCGCTCCTTTGTTGGTTGCAGATTATCAATCGGGAACCTTAGATACAAATTCCCGTCAATTTAGATTAATCACTGCTATTGCATGTTGTGTAGCCTTGATTGGCCCAGCATTTGGCGCCAACCCCATTGAAATTCAAATCCTCTCCCAGGTGTTTAACGTATTTGTTCTTCCTGCTGTGGTTTTAGGAATCATATTATTGCTTCGTCAAAAAAAGGTGATGAATGAATACAAGACTAGCACAGGGGTGTATATTGGAATGTATGGGGCGTTATTCTTTTCGCTAGTGATTTCATATAACGGAATTTTGGGTTTAATGAACTACCTATAAGTCAAAGAATTAAACTGAACTAGGTGCAAAAAACAGTAATAACACGATCAACATAAATAACAATGAATAAATTAAAAGGAAAAAATATTCTCATCACTGCTGGTGCGCAAGGTATTGGTGCGTCAATCACTCAACACTTTATCGAGTGTGAAGCCAACGTAGCCATTCACTACTTTTCTAGTGAAACAGTTGCCAACCAGTTAGTCAAAGATGCCAATAATAAGGGGCAAAAGGCAATAGCGATAGCAGGTGACTTAACCAAAGAAGTAGATGCCAATGCCTTGGTAGAAAAGACGGTTGAAGCCCTTGGTGGCTTGGATATACTCATCAACAATACAGGTTCTCTAGTTGCACGTAAGTTGTTAAATGAGATGGAAACTGACTTTTGGCACAAAGTAATGGACGTTAATTTAACTTCCATGTTATTTGTGACAAGAGCTGCAACGCCTCACTTAACAAAAAACACGCATAGTAGTATTGTCAATTTGGCTTCGCTTGCTGGCCGTAAGGGAGGGCATCCGGGTTCACTGGTTTATTCTACTAGCAAGGGAGCAGTTCTTACCTTTACAAGAGCCCTTGCCTCTGAATTAGGACCAGAAGGGGTAAAAGTAAACGCAGTAGCTCCAGGTCTAATCCTAGGAACAGCATTTCATAATACACATACAACCAAAGAGTCTGCAGCGGCAACCACAGCTGGTATTCCTATAGGAAGAGCTGGTAATGCAGCCGATGTAGCACGTGCGGTGACCTATCTTGCTTCCGAATATGATGGATTCATTACTGGAGCTACCCTAGACATTAATGGTGGTGTCTATAATATGTAAACTGTTTTATGAGTTGATCAAATAAATAAGAGGTAATTCTTCGGCATTGTATTTGATTTAATGCCTTTAAAGGACTCTTTTTTAGCCCTTAATGATGGAATAAAAATAAAGTCTCAGGCTTTTTCACCTCGATATGGAAATACTCATCCAGCTTTGATTTCAATTTGTCTTTTGTGAGTGCTGCTCCATACAAATCCCGAATCCTTTCCACTGCAAACTCATATTCATTCAAAACTAGGTTGAGCTTTCGATTGCGATCACCTTGAGCCCCCCTCATTGTTTTGAGTCTCCTGGTCTTTTTGTCCCAATAGACAGATTTGATTGACCTGCCTGTGCTGTATTTAAAACGCGATCTTTCGTTTGCAATATAAACTTCAAGCCTAATTGTTGCAATTGTTCTGTTTGGATGATCAAGAAAAAAACTCATGTGGGTCGATATGTGGGTCGATATGTGGGTCGAAATATATGAGTAAATATAGGAAAATAGTGGTAAATTGTTCCCATCAATACAATATTTACCTATATATGACAATATTTCCGATAAATGTTCGAGTCCCGTCCAGACCGCTCAAACACCCCGAAAGCTCAATGTTTTCGGGGTTTTGTTTTTTTTGGTGGGTGGCCAGGTGGGTGGTTCGGTCCTTTTTAGCCTTAAAAGATGTGACTGATCCAAGCGATTTGACCATGCTCTGGATGATGCAAAAATCCCTCAATTGCTTTTATTGATCGATAGCCATTTCGATCATGCCAAGAGTCTGTCCCAGATGGTGACCTCAACGATTCAATGTTCACTTTTCCAATGTCTTTCGATGTCTTATGGTGAACGTGGTGGGTGTATATGTGTCGATGCTTTGTTTTGGCCCAATCTTCTGGAGTTTCTTCAGCCATTAGCAATGGAAGGTCATTTTGTTTTGCCCCGTCCCCATGTGTGGCCCCTATGAGGTTGGTCCCATAACGGAAATACTTTCGATGTGCAATGGAACAGTCAAAGGTGATGTTTTCATTCTTATGGAACCAGGTTTTGATCACATCTGACAAAAAGAATCCTGAAACATAATCATGATTTAATGGACAATAGTTATAATGAGCATCAGCAACTGTGATCAGTTTCTTCAAAACCTCAACAATCACATCCTTTTTTTTTACTAAATAATTCTCATACCACATCCTATGAGAATCTTATAGGGAGGTATTGATGGTTGTTTTCCTTTTGATATTATTAGTGTGCGAAATAACATTCCCATTAATGAAGGAGATATTAAAATATATATATTAAATTTTATTACTTGTAGTTATTCTGCTAACTATTTTAATCAATCACTAAACTGAACACATTTACTTTTAATCAACTGCTGTTTTGATTTTTGATATATATTAGAATCAAAAAATATTTATTTAAAGAAAAGGGGTCATTGGTCTAAATAGCGTTAAGGTGCTTTGAAGACATTAAATTAATATTATGATTAAAATAGTTCTTACTTACACCTTGCTACTAACGTTTTGTTGTTGCTTTAATCTTATTTTTAATTTCACATAATTCCACTTTTGTATATCTTTTATTTTTCCAATACATCTGAACATCACCTTTGGGAATTACTAAATTTTCAAAGAAAGCTTTTTCGTTTCTATCCATAATCACTGATTAAAACATAAACTTAATTTATATTTGACATTTATATTTTGTAATAAAAAAAAGGCTTAGTAAAATATTAATTTTCAACTGATATTCAATCAATAACTTTTATATCTAATTATGTAATCTCTGGGTTTCTGTTTCTTCTATACCTTGTCCAACGGCTCCATAGCTTTAACCAAAAATTCCTTTACTCGATTTGTTATTTTTTAAAGAATCGCCTGGTGCATTCTAGCATCTTTTCTGCTACTTAACCTTCTTCTATTTCGTCTTATTATGTTACCTGCTTGACTTTTTTTTAAAGCAGTCATTGTCTTTATTATCTGTTCTCTTAGGAGTAAAAAAGATGTATTTAATTTATTTTCGTCAGACAGAAGTCTTTAATGTGATACAATAACTATTGTTAAAACAAATAGCAACAGGGAATCATCCTGAATTTCCATCAACAAAGTTGTAGTAACAAATTGTACATTTTCTCCAGTTAAAACTAAGTAAGATATTAATTTCTTACTCTTAATGATTCCAGACTTGATGTTTAATTAGTGTTCTAATGATGAAATTTGTTTCAGTCATTTTACAACATGAGTGTATGTAAAATCTACACAGACTTTATTTAAAATATCACATTAAAAAATTAATTAATACGTCTGATGGAAGCTTACCAAAACAATGCGGATTATATAGTGGTCTCCAAAATTAATATTGCATTGATTTGGGTTGTGTTCTTCTTTTGTGGATTTTCCTCATTCGCTCAAAATAATAACAATTTAAATATTGTTGAAGTTGATGGTGTAGTCTCATGTCCCTCGAGCACAACAGATATTGGAGACTCGCGGCTTTTCGGGACTAAAAGGATTTATGTAGTTGGAGATACTGAATTAGATAACGTTGTCAGTGGTGGAAGTTTCTCTGTGGGGGCTTCAACATTTACTCCCGCCGATTTAAGTTGTGTTTGTATCACACGGTTAACAAATCTGAATAATCTTTTTTTATCTAATGCTTCATTTAACGATGACATTGGAAACTGGGACACTTCAAACGTTACTGCAATGGGTGCAATGTTTAGGGATGCGAGTTCCTTTAATCAAGACATAAGTAAATGGGATGTGAGCAATGTTATAAACATGGTTGGTATTTTTAGAGGGGCACAAGATTTTAATAATGGTGGTCAAGACCTAAACGATTGGGATACTTCAAATGTTACTTCTATTGAGTACGCTTTTAATGGCGCAAAGGTCTTTAATAATGGGGCAACAGCAGGAGTATCAACAACTTTGAGTTGGGATGTCGGCAATGTAGATCAAATGCAATACACATTTCAAAATGCGGATGCTTTTAATGCAAATTTAAGTAATTGGGATACTGGTAAAGTTTTTAGAATGGATAATATGTTTACCAATGCAGATCTTTTTAATAATGGGGCAGATCCTGGAGTATCAACCACATTGAATTGGGATACTAGTAGTGTTGTAGGTATGGAAAACATGTTTTATGAGGCAGATAACTTTAATGCAAATATTAGCAATTGGGATGTGGGCAATGTTAGACGAATGAACTCAATGTTTAGAGAGGCTAGATTTTTTAATAATGGGGCAGATCCTGGAGTATCAACAACTTTGAGTTGGGATACTAGCAGTGTTATAACTATGGCTTATATGTTTGCTCTGGCAGATAATTTTAATGCAAATATTAGCAATTGGGATACTAGTCTTGTTACTGATATGAATAATATGTTTTGGAAAGCATATGTTTTTAACAATGGGGCATCTGCAGGAGCATCATCTTCAATCTTGAGTTGGAATACCAGCAGTGTTACTACTATGAAGAGTACATTTAATAGAGCTACTGCTTTTAATGGAAATTTGAGTGGTTGGGATACTAGTAATGTTACTAGAATGGATAATATGTTTGATAACAACACCGTTTTTAACAATGGGGCATCTGCAGGAGCATCATCTTCAATCTTGAGTTGGGATACTAGTAAGGTTACTAATTTTAATAATATGTTTGTGAATGCTGATGCTTTTAATGCAGATATAAGCAGTTGGGACACGAGTAGTCTCATTCAAACATATAGGATGTTTAAAGGCGCAGATGTTTTTAATAGTGATATAGGTGGATGGAATGTGAGCATTGTCAATAATATGGAGGAAATGTTTCAAAATGCATCAGCCTTTAATCAAGATTTAACTTGTTGGGATGTGGATCCTGCTCCCATTTATGATGATTTCAGTACTGGCTCCCCTTTAATTCCAGATTTTGTTCCTCGATGGAATGACCCTAATACCCCATCCATTAGTTATACAGCTTCAACAGCTGAACAAGATGACTCCCCATTAACTCCAACTATTGTTAGTCTACGCGGGACTTTTACCGCTTCAATTACGGGAGGACTTGTTCATAGAGTGAATCAATGGGGTTCTGGTAATGCAGATTTTTTAAGTATTGATGCAACTACAGGTGTGATTGACCCATCGAACTCTCTGGCTGGTATATACGATATCACATATACAAATTGCTTCTCTAGTTTCACAACCTCAATTACAATTCGCTCTGTAAATGATCCAGGATATCAACTAAGCTATGCATCTAGTCCAGTTTGTATATCCGCTGGTGGAACGCTTACCCCAACAATAATTCCCACAAACTCGCACGCTACAGTTCCTAGCATGTACATAGATCCTGGAAATCCAGCTAGTTATTCTAATATAGGGAATGCTCCATCTCTTCAAGCCATATCGAATTTAACTACTAATACCCAATTTACTCATTGGGAAGCCGGCGTTCTTCCTGATGATCCAAATTTACGACCAGACTTTAGGATATTTAATACTGGGGATGGAATCATTCACAAACCAGGATATTCATGGGAGTTACTTTCTGGAGCAGATCCTGATAATTATATTTGGAAAAATGGCGAACGTGGATGGCCTAGAAATTCATCCTCCATTTCCATGTGGATAAAGGGGTCTGATTTTACTGAGGTCTTTCAAATGAGTTCGAATGCTTGGTCAAGTGGTGCTATTAAAGATCGATTTTACTCAACGGGTGGGAAATGGAAAAGAAAAATTAGGGGAGCTGAAACTACTGATCAAGTTATAGGAAATAATACGCTGACCGACAATCAGTGGCATCACATAGTAGTAACAAGAGATAAAGATGGAGGGCCCTCTGCGGGTACAGGAAAAACTGGTATTATTAAACTTTATATTGATGGAGCTTTAACTTATACTGTGACAGGAACCTCTTCGAGTCAGTTGGATGAGAGGGGTCATTGGTATGCAACTTTTGGAAAAGGGGTATTTGTAGGAGAATTTGGCACAATTAGAATTTTTCATGTTGAATTAACTCAATCTGAAGTTGAATACGAATATGATATGTTTGCTCTTCGATACAAACCTGCTGGGTTTTCAGCGACCCCTGGTGGACTTTCAATTAATTCAGCAACCGGAATAATCGATGTTTCAAATTCTGTTTCTGGAACATATGAAATTACCGCCTCTTGGACAGAACCCACAAGTGGTAAAGTCCACACTTCTTCTAATACAATTACAATTGTAGGCTCTGATCCTAGTTTTAGTTATCCTTCTTCAACAATTGCTCAAGATGACGGGTTAATAACTCCTGCGCCTACGAATTCTGGTGGAACTTATACCACTACAATAACTTCAGGACTTTTTCATAGAAATAATCAATGGGGTCCTGGTAAAGCAGATTATTTAGATATTGATTCAAATACAGGTGTAATTGACCCATCGAACTCTCTTGCTGGAGTTTATAACATAACATATACAATTGGCTGCGAAAGCGCTACAACCTCAATTACAATTCGCTCAGTAAATGATCTAGGGTATCAACTAAGCTATGCGTCTAGTCCAATTTGTAGAAATACTGGTGGAACGCTTACCCCTACAATAATTCCAACAAACTCTCATCGAACACTTCCTAATGTGTACTTGGATCCTGGAAATCCAGCAAGTTGGACCAATGTTGGTAGTGTTACTGGTGGAACTACTGGTATTTTATCGAATTTAACAACGAATTCTTCCTTTACCCATTGGGAGCTCAAAGATGACAATAGTCTTAATGTCTGGACAGACAATGCAACTTATCATCCAGACTTTGTGACAAGAAATAATAATGGAAATATAAAACATAATGAAGGAATGTCCCTGGAATTTACCGCTCCTGGAGACTTAGATGATTTAATTGAAAATGATTACAGTGGTGATCGTGGATTTTTTCCAAGGAAATCACAATCAATTTCTGTATGGGTTAAGGAATATGATTGGACTGACCGGGATAATAAAACTATTATCTATGAATGGACAAGTGGGAGTAGCCAGGGGATTTCATCTCTTTGGTCTCAAGGTGGAAAATGGAAATATAGAATTGGATTTGGAGGGTCAAGAGATAGAATTGGATTACCGATTGCCTCTGGTGGTGGACATTTTATAATAGCAGATAATACGCTGAATAACAATCAGTGGTATCACTTATTAATAACAAGAGATGTGGATGGAGGTCCTGGATCAGTTAACCAGACCGGGGTTGTTAAATTTTATGTTGACACCGTTTTAACGGGTACTGTGACTGAAACTTTCAATTTAGAGTATCCAGCTGATGGAACTATTATGTTTGGTAGAAATTCAAACGGTGAAAGAACGCCAGATACCAATGGTTTTGAATTTGAAGGAGAATTTGGCCCAATTAGGATTTTTGCACACGAATTAACACAATCTGAAGTTGAACATGAATATGACATGTTTGCCCTTCGATACAAACCTGATTCGTTTACAGCAACCCCTGGTGGACTTTCAATTAATGCAACTTCAGGAATAATTGATGTTTCAGCTTCTGTTTCTGGCACATACGAGATTACCGCTTCATGGACAGAGCCTACAAGTGGAAAAGTTCACACTTCTTCCAATACAATTACCATTGAAGACCCAGATGCTGGGTTTAGTTATCCTTTAAATAATTATTGTCAGACTACTCTTTCGGAAATTACTCCCGCAATAACAGGAGATGCAGGAGGTGTTTTTAGTGCTTCTCCAGCTGGTTTGGTGATTGATTCTACGACTGGTGTAATTTCTCCAACCGCATCTTCTGTAAACACATATACTGTTGAATATGCCATCTCTGGCGCATGCTCTATAACATCTACTTTTACTATAGCAATCACAGGTTTTTTAGCAGATGCGAGTTTCAGATATCCCAGTAATTATTACTGTCAGGGCAGTTCCGATATAATAAATCCAATAGTTACCAATCCTGGAGGTTTATTTACCTCAACCCCTCCTGGAGGTTTGATTATGAATGGAATAGGTATAATAGACATTGACTCCTCATCAGCTGGAACTTATATTGTAGAATATAGCACACCAGGAGACTGTTCTTCAACTTCAACTCTATCTATTCAAATAGATGCTCAAGATGCTCCCATACTTTCATATGCCAGTTATACTGGTTGTGATAATGCAAACCCTTCTTTAAATTTTAATCCAACTTTAAATATAGCAGGAGGGACTTTTACTTCTTCCCCAACAGGATTAATTTTTTCAGGTAGCGGGATTATTACTCCTTTTGGTTCTAGTACTGGAACCTATACGATTGTTTATACAACTCCGGGATCATGCCCGGGCGCAACAAGTGTTTTGTTTGAGGTTTACCCTGCAGATGATGACCCAACGTTTAATTACTCTCAAAATTCTTTTTGTGAAAGTTTCTCCAATACAATTACTCCTACTATAAATACAATCGGGGGAACTTTTAGTTCCAGTCCAACAGGGCTCTATTTTGATGCATCTAACGGAGCAATAAATCCAGCGTTGTCTAGCGAAGGAACATATACTCTCGAGTACACAACTGCAGCTTTATGCTCATCCGTTTCATCAACTATCATTGTTATTAATGTGGAGGACGATTCAACTTTCACTTATTCTGATACTATTTATTGTCAAACGAACACTGGCTCTGTAACCCCTACTATAGCTGCTTCAGGTGGAATTTTTACATCTAGTCCACTAGGCCTGGAAATAAATGCTACAACTGGTGCTATTTCACCCTCCATTTCAACAGCTGGAACCTATACAATCGAATTCACATCTGATGGTATTTGCTCAACTACATCCTCATCAACAATTGAAATAAAAGCACCCGATGATGCCACATTTTCATATCCTATCAATTTTTATTGTAAGTCGACCACAGAAATAGTGACACCAACATTAAATTATATTGGAGGGACTTTCAGTGTTAGTCCCACAGGATTGGATTTAAACGTGTCTACTGGTGAAGTTTCACCTACTAGTTCTAATGTTGGAACTTATACCATTGAACATACTACCTCAGGTTTGTGTTCATCAACATCTACTTTTACACTGATAATTAAACCAGTAGATAATCCTACTTTTACTTATCCTGACAATACTTATTGTCAAGGAACCACAGAAAAAGTAACTCCGACCCTTTCTATATTTGGCGGAACATTTACATCCAGTCCGTCGGGATTAAATATTGATTCTCTTACGGGTGAAATCGACACTAATTTATCTGCTGTTTCAACCTACACAATAGAATATACTTCAGAAGGCATTTGCGCAGGAACAGCATCTTTTACTTTAGTAATTAATGATTTTAA
>CALSLW010000004.1 GCA_943787295.1 uncultured Flavobacteriaceae bacterium
TATTCAAACTAACTTTATCAGCCCCTGATCTCAATACATTATGAATGTCTTCAATAGTTCTTATACCACCTCCGACTGTAATAGGAATAAAAAATATTTTTTGCTGTTCTAGAAATAATCTCGTGGAGACTATTTCGTTCCAATAAACTAGGCAACAACATCTTGAAAAATAATTTCATCTGCTCCGTTTTCATAATAGTATTGTGCAAATAACTCTGGAGAACCTAAGACTCTAAGGCCTTCTAGATGAATCCCTTTAACAAGATTTGGCCCTTTTATATCAAGGGCGGGGTATTGACTCTAATCATTCTTCAAGATTTTATCTAAACGAATTAGTTTCATTGTTGAAAACATATTGGTACCGTAAATTAAAAAATTATCTTCTCCCCTGAAATTTTCTGTCCATGATCGCATAGGATCATTAGTCTTTTTTATTGGGAATGGCATTGAAAATGAAGAAAAGGGAATATTTTGTACCCCATTTTTTCAGCAATTAATTTTATTGTTGTTAAACTAAATAAGTTATGCCCCGTTTGCCACTCATTACCTTTTGAAGGTTTGTATTGAAGAATAACATCAATATCATTTTCATTAAAAGGAGAAAATAAAAGAATACTCCCATCATTCTTGCAAAGTTTATCCATATGCATTAAAAACTTTTCTGGATCATCGAATATTCCTATGACACCTGCGGCAATAACAACATCAGCTTTCTGTTCTGATTTTTAAATTTGAAATATCATATAATCCATAATTGTTAAATTCTATATTGGGAGCAAGTATTTTTCCTAATTCAATCAAAGACAATTCGGGCTCATATCCTATAAAGGTAGTATTCAAATTCTCCTTAGATAAATAATGTAACAAAGCGCCATTTGCACAACCTACATCAATAATTTTATCAATTCGCTTTTCAGAGTTTTCGCTTTTAATCTGTTTTATTGACTGATCTATAAATTTAAAATATTCCTTGGGCTTATTAAAATAAGTAGCATCATTATAAATACTTTTATCTGCGATTCTTTTTTTCATTATGTTATTGCTTTTTTGCTACTATAAAATAATGCATTGTTGAACCTTCATCCTCTCTAATTAATTGGTCATAATAACCTAAATGAAGTTTTTTTGTAGTTATGAAAAAGAGAAGAAAATTCCTCTTTACTTTTAATGTTGATTTGACTTGTTTCATTTAAACGATTATTTAATTCAACTCTTCTTAAACTTTTTCCTTCAATTGGCTTAGATATGTTGTAGTAGAAATTTTCAATTCCCATCCATGTAATAAATATAATTCCACCAGGGTTTAAGGCACGATATATTTGACCAAGAATATTATCTAAATCTGGATCGTCAAGATAATATAAAGACTGATTAGCAACAATTAAATCAAATTTCAGCCCTTTATATAAAGAATCAATATTTGGAACTTGTTCGCATTGCTTAAAGTTATTTGCATATTCAGGTAATCTTTTTTTTGCTTGTTCTATAGCTAAATCTGAAATATCAATCCCATAAAAGTTGATTTTGGCCATCTTAGATTGCAAAAAATTGCATGTGTATTCCATTTCCACATCCATAATCCAATACCTTACAGCTTGAAAGCTTTTCTTGGTATTCTAAAATTTGAGTTACAACTCGTATAAAATAACCATCAGGGTATTGTAATCCATAACCAGATTTATACTTCTCTTTGTAAGTTTCTTATTTTTATTCATATTTAATTAGATTGAGGTCCAACCCCCATCAATGGCGATATTTTGACCGGTTATATATTTAGATTTTTCAGATAATAAAAAGCTCACTGTGGGTGCTATATCTTCAGGGGTACCCATTCGTTTCATCGGTACCTTTGCATTGTAGTTTTTGATAAATTCATCAGGTTGTTGATCTTGGATCCCCCCTGGAGAGACACAATTAAATCTCAAATTATTTTCTCCAAAATAAGAAGCTAAATAACGATTCATATTGATCAAACCACCTTTAATAGCTGAATAAGCTACAGGCGAAAGTTAAATTTGTATTGTCATATAATGTAAAATCGTTCCCGACTATGCCATAAATTGAGGCAATATTAACAACTGAACCCTGATTAAATTCAATCATATGGTTACTTATAAGTTGGATAAGATGAAAAACACTATTGAGTTGCCAATCCACATTTTGACGGAAAGAGGATAAAGCAACCTCTTCCATTTTAGTTCCCCAGTCTTTTGTTCTAGGGTAGGCATTGTTAACTAAACCATCTATATGATGGTATGCTTCAAAAAGCTTGATTAGAATGTTTTCTGTCTCCTCTTGATGGGTTAAATCAACTTTATAGCGGTGCAATTCTGGAGCTGTCTCATGAGAAATATCTAAGCAAATAGCGATGCCTCCTTCTTTTTGAATATCGGCAACAATGGCTTTGCCTAATAAACCTTCGCTTCCTGTTACAATGATATTTTGTCCCTTTTAAAATCATAAGATATGTTTGATTATACGCAGCGATTCTTCTAAAGAGTTCATAGGATGCTTCTTGTTTTTTAGCCGCCGAGAGAAAGTATTTCATTTGATTTAAATATGATAAAGATAATCCTTCTTTATCGATATTTAAAAGTGTTTGACCAGTCATTAAATTGATGATATTCCCCTCGATGAAATTTAAAGAAGTGTGTCCTTTTCTCTAACAATTTCAAGTGTCCGCTTAGCATCTCTTCTAAAATAATTTAAAGTAATATTAGCAGAAAATTTTTGATAAGTTGCGCTATAATGAGCGTAATCACAACTGTCAATTTCTAAATGAGAAACCCTTCTATACTGCTTTTCAAGTGCTAACGGTTCTCCAAACAAATAGTTTAGATAGTCAATCTCGTGAATTAGATCAAATTGAACTCCACCCCCCATAGAAGATTTTGCACTATAAGAATCTTGATAATCTAGCTGTGGTCTCCATGAAGGTAGATAACTTCCACAATAAGCGGAGACTTCGTATATCTGTTCGGGCTTTTCTTTGAGATAATTTTTTAAAATGCAATAAGTGGATGAAAACGCAAATTACACGCTGTATATATGAGTGGAAGCTTTTCTTTGCTTAAACGACCTAATGATTCCCATTGTTCTTGAGATACACAAATGGGCTTTTCAACCATTAATGGTATTCCTAATGGCACTAGATCGATAATAAATTGTTCATGGTAAACAGAAGGATTACTAAGGATAATTGCATCCAAATTTAAGCTTGCTAAACTAGCAAAAGGGATATTTTTGATTCCTTTGACTGAAGGAGCATTAGTGTTATGTCTCACAGCAAAAAGGATTGCGTTTGCATCAATTTTCTTGATGGCAGTGATATGCTTTTGTGCAATTGATCCTAAGCCTATAAAATGCTATCCTCATAATATCCCGCTTAGCCTTTGTTCTTTTATTAAAAACTTTAAATACAATAAATCGTCTTGATGATCTAAATCAAAACAAATATGATCCATTTCGTAAACCAAAGATTTTGGCGTAATTGGAGTAGTTAAACCTTTGTCAAAAAAGGATCTTCTATACCAATAAAAAAGAAGCATTTAAATCATATACAAGAGGTGAGGTTTGTCTCGATAAAACACTTTTAGACAATTTTTTTAACTAAGTCAAAATACCCCTCTTCATTTTGTTCAACCATATTGAAATAGGGATTTCTATGGGATGGGTTGACAGAAAATAAACTTAGTGCATTTTTGTCTGAATGAATTAATTCAAATGCATTTTCGACATCTTCTATAGTCCTTAATGGAGAAGAAACATCTAAATCTAAAATATAATCATAGCCCTTGTTTTTGTCGCTTTTCTTCAAAGCAAGGAGATCATGTATAGTTTGAACTTTTCCGGCCTTATCACTTGCTAATTCTAATGGGACGATTATAAATGGTGCTTAAACCCCATTCTTTGGCGACATTTTTTATCTCTTTAGCATCTGTTGAAAGAGCAATATCTACTTGATGTTTAGGAAGTAAATTGTCTAGCTAATTCAATAGAATAGGCAATTAATGGTCTCCCATTAATATCAATAATGTTTTTTCCTGGGATTCCTTTAGACCCTCCTCTAGCGCATAATGTGATTAATATTTTCATTAAAATTTTTATATGCTTTATATCCATTTGGGCACGTTTATAATCCTCTGGCTTCCCAATATCTAACCAATAACCAGAAAAAGGATAACTAATTACTTTCTTGTTTTTAGACAGCTCATCCGTGATTAAATCTGTCGCATTGCAAAAAGTATTTTGTGAATTGAAGCTAACACCTCTCTTTTCATTAAATAAATACCCGCGTTAGAGTAATAAGTATAGGTGGGTTTTTCCTGTAACCCTTGAACTTGATTTTGCTTTAGTTTTAACAACACCATAAGGGATAACAACTTCATATGGAATTGTTACTATAGAAATATCCGCATCATTTTTAAAAAGTCTAGATAAAAATCTTCATAATTAAGATTTGTCAATAAATCAGAATTTGTTATCAGCACATGCTCATTTTGAAAAGCTTCTACCTTTGATAATGCCCCAATGGTCCCCATAGGTTGGTCTTCCTCTATATAGCGAATCTTGATCTCTTTTTTACTTTCGTCAAAATACTCCTTAATTTGCTCTTTTAAATAGTTTTACCGAAAACCAAAAATCCTTAATCCCAAAAGAGATCAAACGATCAATGTTATGTTCCATGATGGGTTTTTTCTCCAATTTTAAGCAAGGGCTTTGGAATTTTATCTGTTAAAGGAGATAAACGACTTCCACGACCGCCAGCCATGGTGATTGAATCTATTTTTAAATAGGATTTAAGATGGTTAAAATCAATTAATTGCTTTAGTTTTTTTTGATTATCTACTATTGGGATAACCTTAAATCCATTATCTCGTAATTCAATTAATTGTTCTAAATCAAATTTATTTTCAGATAAAAACTTTGACTTCTCTGGATGAAAAGATTCAATTTTCTGTTCTAATGAACTATTATATATTAACCCTCTCCTTATATCACCATCAGTTATTGATCCTATTATATCTTGATTCATCGTCAACAATGAATAGTATTTTTTCTCCAACAATTTGATTGAGCTGAAACAAAGCATCGTTTAAAGATGTACCTTTTCGTATTATATGCTTTTCAAAATTCATTCTTTATCCATTATTTTTAATACTTGAAATGCTTCGGCTGCAAGAACACCAGCAGTAGATCCTCTTAAAGTAGCTAAAGCTCTAATGTTTTGTTCGCTTCTAGGAAATGGCGGCTCTGATATTTCAGATGCATAAACTTTCATTATTTCTATTTTTTGATCTAAATATGGAGTAATGTCAACAAAATAATTTGGAAGAAAAAGATGTTCGCTTATTGGAAAACCAAATTCGGTTTCTGAGAGACATTCATACATTAAAATTTTCTTAATAGAGGGTTGACGAAAGGATTTAGTTGCACTATAAACTGCTTCAAATAAGTAGCGGTGATCTGAATGTGCGTCAGACCTGTTAACAACATAAATAATTTCTGGTTTTATACGAGTGAAAACTTTAGACAACTCTGGTATCATCTTTAATTTTGACTCACTAGTTAATTGAGTTTGTTAAATAATCTAATTGAATAAATTCTTCTATACCATAATGATCAATAACTTTCTCAATTTCTTTTTCTCTTTCTTTAATGATGCTGCTCAAAATTGGATTGGATATATCCATTTTAGTGGCATTAAGCCAAACTATGCTATCCCCTTTTAATTTGTGCTTTAAAAGAGTTCCTCCAACACCGAGTGTTTCATCATCAGGATGTGCGCCTATTACTAAAATATTACTCATATCTACATTAAATATTGATTGCTAACTGGCATATCATTGAATTCATGTTCAGTTAAAATAACTGACCCATCACCTGTTTTAACTTCAATTTCATTTTGATTAACTTTAATAACTTTTCCTGGTTCAAGATAGGGTTGTTTATTATTTCCCTTTCTTATACTCCAAATAATCACTTCTTCCTCATTGAAAAAGCATGTTGCTCCAGGATAGGGTTTTGTCAATGCACGAACTAAGTTAATTATAGCTTCACTTGTCATTGAAAAGTGTATTCTTCCGTCAGCTTTAGTTCTCTTTCTCCAATAGTTAGATTTTATTTTTTGTATTACTCGGTTTTCTGTATTATTTTCAAGGTCAAGAGTAAAAGTCTCTATTTGTTTTAAACTGTTATTAATTATTTTCTGATAGAGCGAATGTGCTGTATCATTTTCATTAATTAAAAAAGATTTTTGACTAATTATGGGACCCGAATCTGCTCCCTCATCCATTATAAAAAAATGTTTGTCCCACTTTCTTTTAAACCCCAAAACTTTTGCCCAGATAAGCGGATGTCTCCCTCTATTGAATGGAAGTAAAGTTGGATGAAAACCTACTACTCCTTTATTCGGTAGACTTAGAACTTGCTTTTTAATAATATTTGACCATCCAAAACAGTATATCACATCTGGATGTAAATCATCAATCCATTCAATAACCTCTTTAGAATTAATATCACTTGTAATAAGATTAGGTAAATTAAACTGTTCACATAGTGGATTTAAATCATAAAAGTCTGCATTAAAATTTGATTGTCTTTTTGACACTACACCTACAACATTTGCTTTCATCTTTATCAAATGTTCTAACATTTTATAAGAAAAATACACTGATCCAATAAAAATAATTCTCATTTTCATAGATTATAAAATTTCTTTTTCAATAGTTCACTTAATGCGGCATTTTTAAGAATATCAACAATTTTATCTGAGACATTTTTTGTCCCATAAGGGTTGTTTAGTTTATATGCTTTTGGGTTAAATTGCTTTTCGCTTGCTTTTTGTATTGCAGATTTAATTTGATTTTTATCTACTGAACAGTTGATTACACTCTCAGCCATTATTCTTCCTCTTTGGCGATCACCTATATTTATTGTTGGGATATGAAAACTGGGGACTTCAATTAAACCGCTTGAGGAATTTCCTATTACAGCATCTAGGTATTTTAGGGTTGACAAATAATTAATTTGCCCCATTGATGTGAAAACAACAGAATTTTTTGGGTGATTTCTCACAAACTCATTGATCATTTTAATTATAACTCTACCGTCATTATCGGCATTAGGCATAGTAAAAATAAATAGCGTTTGCTTATCAATTAATTCTTGTAAAGCAAGTAAAACTTTCCCAAACCTAACTTCAGTACTTTCTTTTTCAAGCGTTTCTGGATGAAAAGTCACCAAATAATTTTTTAATAAAAATGAGAAGTTTAAGTTTTGCTCTATTTCATTTTTACTTAAAAATTTAATCCGATTAATATTTTCAATACCAAGTGCACCAAGATTAAAAACATTATCAGGTTGCTCACCCATCTGTATTACTCTTTTTTTAAATGAATCTGTTGCAGTAAAATGCAGGTGAGACATTTTAGTAATTGAATGTCTAATTGATTCATCAATTAAGCCTTCAGTCGCCTCTCCACCATGACAATGGGCTATGGGTATGCGTAGAGTCATAGCTGCCGTAGCAGCAGCAAGTATTTCATATCGATCCCCCAAAAGCAAGATAATATCAGGTTGTAATTGTTGAAAAGCATCTGCAAAACCAATCGTACCTAGCCCTATGCTTTTTGAAATAGCAGTCCCCGTATCTGAAGACAACAATGTTTCTACTTTATAGTCAATCGTAAAACCATCTGCTTCGATTTGTTGATAGGTAAGACCAAACTCTGGTGAGAGATGCATTCCTGTGACACATATTTGCAAGTCAATTTTAGGCTCTTTTTTCTAATGCCTTTAGGGTCCAATACAATAACCCGTATTCTGCTCTAGTCCCCGTAATTACACAAACTTTTTTCATATAAAATGGTTTAGATTAACGGTTTGATATTGTGCTACAGACTCCTTTAACCTTTTGCCAATAAAATCATCAATCTGCATTGGGCTAACTTCGCCCTCTGGTCTTAATGCAATAAAATCCTCTTCTTTAAGCTGCTTTCCTTTTTCAAATCCACCGCTATAACAAAGGCTTTTTCGAGTAACTTTTCTGTTGTTTAACTCTGTTGGTGTGGGAGTTTTTTTGGCTGTGCCTGCAATAGATTGAGTAACTTCTCTAATTGCTTTTACCATATGGATAAGTTCATTCGGTTCTAGCGATGCCTTGTGATCTGGCCCAGGTAAATTTTTATCTAGGGTATAATGTTTCTCAATTATTTTTGCTCCTAGTCCAACCGCTGCAATGGCAACAGCAGTCCCTAGGGTATGGTCTGAATAACCAATCTCTACTCCAAGTTCATTTTCAATAGTCTTCATGGCCATTAAATTAACTTCGTTTAATGGTGTGGGATATGCAGTTGTACAATGTAAAATAGTGATATTATTTTTAGTCAATCCCTCTTCAAGAAACACCTTTACTGCTTCATGAATTTCTTGCATAGTGGCCATTCCTGTTGAGATAATAACCGACTTCTTTTTTTGAGCAATTCTGCGTAATAAAGATTTATGGGTTATCTCTCCTGATGGAACTTTAAAATACTTCTGTCCCAGTTGATCTAAAAAGTCAATACTTTCTAAATCAAATCCTGTCGAAAGGAAACCAATCTCTTTCTCTTTACAGCGTTGAAGCAATTTTGGGTACCAATCTGCTGGAATCTCTAATTGACTTAGCATATCAAACTGGCTAGATGAACTAGTGGTATTCTCTTGCTGATAAATGGCTTTTTGCGCTTGTTTAGTAACTAAGTTTTTTGCCTTAAAGGTTTGAAATTTAACAAAGTCTGCTCCAGCTTTTGCCGCAACATCAATCAATTTGATTGCATTGTCTAGGTCACCATTATGGTTGACTCCTGCTTCTGCTATAACAATAACTTTGTCCATTTTTTTACATTTTTTGATCTAAAGAACTCATGGTTTCGATATGATTAAACTCTGGTAATAATGATTGAAAAAGAGTAACTATTTCTTCTTTATCCCATCGATTTCTATCACGCATTTCATTGACCTTTTGTAAGAAAAAATCTAACTGCTCTGCAACTGCATTTAATTCGCTCTTCACAATACCTAAGTTCTTAAATCGCTTTAAGTCTAGTTGTTCATCTTCTCTATAAAATTCTTCAAAAGACTTCTCGCCTGTGGTTGTTGATGGTGAAAAATAGCAGGGCCATTTTTTTTCTTCAATACATTTCTCTATCGTGGATCTAGCTTCTTCCTCACTGCTACACTCCATAGGCATAAACCCTTGATCTAAAAGGAATTTTTGTGCAATTGATTTAAAGGTAATCAAGTGTAATTCATCTTTAAGTTTAGGAAAAAAAATATCTTTATTCTCTCCCATTAGACAAGCAATAAGACAAAGTTGTCCAGCTTCTTCTTGTGTAATAAAATATCTTTTTACATCATCTGGTGCTGCTATGGGTTGTTTCTTAAGCATACGATTTTGAAAACCATATAATAAAGAACCATCAGAAAAAGCAACATTAGCAAAACGAGCCGTAGAGATAGGGAGCCTTTTAGCCTCTCGCATTAAAAACAACTCCATGATTCGTTTTGATGCACCCATCATGTTGACTGGATTTGCTGCCTTGTCTGTAGAAACACAAAAATATTTTTTTACTCCTTTCGCTTGGGATTGTAAACAGGTTTTAAGGGTGTTTAAAATGTTTACTTCTATCATTCGCATTAAAGTAAACGGGTCCTTTTCGCTTCTTACATGTTTTAAAGCAGACAGATTTAAGACATAATCATAATGACCATCTTTCTCGATAAAGGCATCATACACTTTTGATCCTATATCAAGGGCAAAGGTTTTAAAATCTCCTTTTATATAGCCATAGCTACTTCGAATATCTCTGACTAATTCAACAAGATTGTTTTCGCTAATATCGACTACATGAAGCTTTTTTGGGGAGCGCTTAAAAATCTCTTTTGTCACTGCTTGCCCAATTGACCCTGCTCCACCTAAAACTAAAAAGGATGCATTTTCAACTTGCTCATACAAATGGTCTTCATGAAGCTTTAAATCAAGCTCAAGTAATGGCTGGGTTCTTTGTAATAAAGATAAACTCATTAGACAACTGCTTTTTGTATTTCATCTTCTTTTAAAGACATTAATTGTTCTTTTAATGTTAAGATGGGTTGATTCAATTTTTTTAGCAACTTTTCATTGCTTAGTGCCATATTCTTTGGACGGAGAACAAAATCTTTTTTTGCACCTATTAAAGATGAGGATATGTTTTCATTTGAAAGATCAAAGACTTCGGAAATAGCCATTCCAAAGTCGTACTTACTGATATTTTCTGTACCCACAAAATTATATATTCCTATACATTTTTTCTCTAATGCTAGATGGATTAGACGTACCAACTCACCTATATAAATAGGAGAATAAAACACATCACTGAAGAGCTGTAAATCTGTTTTATTTCTTAGGCCCTCAAGAATAAAATCACTAAATGATTTACGATAACTAAGTCCCCAACCATAAAAATTAGTTCGAACGATGAGGGCATTTTCATCTATTAATAATACTACTTTTTCTGCTGCTGCTTTTGTTTTTGCATATTGATTTAAAGGACTAATTTGATCCCCTTCATTATAGATTTTCTTTTTCCCATCAAAGAGATGATCAGTAGAAATATGCACAAATTTTGCTCCTACTTTTTTAGAAAGAAGGGCTAGTTTTTTAGGCCATTCTGTATTGATCTTATTTGCCATTGACGGGTTTGATTCGCAAAGATCAACGTTTGTTAATGCAGCACAATTAACGATTAAATCTGGCTTTAATTCTAAAACAAAATGATTAAATGATGCTTCAAAATTTTCGTCAAAATGAATAACATTAACCTCAGGGAGTTGTATTTTTCTTTTGTGCATAATTAAATACACCTCATAATCAAGGCATATTTTTTTTGCCCAATTCACGGCTAAAAGACCTGAACCACCAAAAAATACTACTTTTTTCATGGGCTAAATCAAACCTATTTTGTGTTCATTTTCTTTGATCCAAAGGGATAAATCTTCTGCATTCATCCATTCTTTATTATTATCAGAGCTATACATAAAATCATCTGAAACTGCTTGCCCATCCTTAATTCTATTAGGGTCTTTAGACCAATTGTGGATAGCAGGAAGAATTTTAAAATGCTCTTCATACTCATAGGTATGAGGTGCATCTTCTATCCCAATCATTTGCTCGTGTAATTTTTCACCTGGTCGAATTCCGATGATTTTTTGTTTGGCTTCTGGAGAAACAGCTTTTGCAATATCTGTAATGGTCATAGAGGGGATTTTCTTGACATAGATCTCTCCCCCTAACATATCTTCAAAGGCATGCCAAACCAGTTTTACTCCTTCTTCTAAAGAGATCATAAAACGGGTCATCCTCGGATCTGTTATGGGAAGTGTTCCTTCTGCTTTTTTATTTAAAAAGAATGGAATCACAGAGCCTCTTGACCCCATCACATTCCCATAACGCACCACAGAAAATTGCGTGTTGTGCTCTTGATCTATGGAGCTCGCTGCTACAAATAATTTATCTGAAGCTAGTTTTGTAGCGCCATAAAGATTAATGGGATTACTTGCTTTATCTGTTGATAGCGCAACTACTTTTGTAATTTTTTTATCGATGCATGCATCAATAACATTCATGGCGCCAATAATATTTGTTTTAACACACTCGTTAGGATTGTATTCTGCAGTAGGGACAATCTTTGTCGCTGCAGCGTGAACGACAAAATCTACACCATCTAATGTTCTAGACAAACGCTCTTTATCTCGCACATCTCCAATCACGAATTTCACTCTAGGATCATCTTGATAATCCATAGACATATCCCATTGTTTCATTTCATCCCTTGAGAAGATGATTATTTTTTTAGGACTGTACTTTTCTAGGGTTAAAGGAATAAATGTTTTTCCAAAGGATCCGGTACCACCAGTAATTAATAAGGTTTTATTTTCAAGCATCTAACTAGATTTTAGACTTAATTCTGTAGGGTTTATTTCCCCCTTCTCTATTTGAAATACTACATCACATTTTTCAAGTGTAGAAAGGCGATGGGCAATCATTATTATTGTCTTCCCCTTTTTTAAAGAGAAAATAACTTTTAAAATTTCTTTCTCTGTTTCATTGTCTAGAGCAGAGGTAGCTTCGTCAAAAATTAAAACATCTGGGTTTTGATATAGTGCCCTAGCAATTCCTATACGTTGACGTTGACCCCCTGATAATTGATCCCCGTGTTCTCCAACAATAGTATTGATCCCGTTTGGTAGCGTTTCAACAAAAGATTTAATTTGAGCGAGTTGAATCACTTCATTTACCCTATTTATATCTATTTCATCTTCGGGTATTCCTAAAGCGATATTATTTTTAATACTATTATCTAGCAAGAAGATTTCTTGGGCTACATAACCTATATTGTTTTGAAATAATCTTATTTGATCTGAAATAGGGGTTTCATCAATAAATATATTTTTATGATTAACAGGATAGAGTCCCAAAAGCACGTCTACTAGTGTACTCTTTCCAGCGCCAGATTCTCCAATAATTCCAACAAAACTCCCTTTTTTGATTTCAAATGATGCGTTTTTAAGCACTTTTGATGTCGAATTATAATTGAAATTTAATCCTTTTAAAGCTATCGTTTTTTTTGATAGGATAGGAATTACTCGCTACTGTTTTTGGGAAACCTTCAAATTCAATTTGTTTAAATTCTTTCAACAATACATCTAAAGCATATTTCTTATACTTGATAACTTGAAAGCTTGAAATGATTTTATTGACAGAGGGTAACATTCTAAATATTGCCGCAACAAATACCCCTACTATTGTGATCAAAGAAGTAAGTGGGCGTCCTTGAAGCAACATCATTGTTATAAAACTTGCTAAGGCAAAAATACTCATAAACTCTAGGTAATATCTAGGAACTAAATTTATTGTCGTAAACAATGCATTTATATTGGCCTTATAGAAGGTATTTGAAGCGTACTTTTTGAGAAAAAACACTTCTTTTCCCTTTATTTTTATCTCTTTTATTCCTGTAAGAGTCTCTAAAATAATTTGAGATATTAATCCATCTAAATCTTGTCTTTTTTTTCCCCATTCAGATAATCTTTTTTTTGTAATTTGAAAAAAAAGATAAGAGATGAGCCCTAAAAAAATGCCTAGGGAAACTGCTCCAATCGGTTCAATAATTAATAGTGTTAAAACAACTGCAAATAACAGCAATACCTCTACAATAGTAGAAATAAACGATTGAAAAAATGCAATAAAAAAGGCTACTTCCTGCTGCAAATTACGCATCAATTCTGCAGAATTCCTATTTAAATGAAAAGTGTAATCTGCTCCAAGATATTTTTCAAAAAGACGAGTCGAAATAGTGGCAGAGACGCCCCCAATAAATCTATTTTGACGGTAACTCAAATAAATTAAAAAGAAAGTTTTAACTAAAAACGTAAAAACTAGTATTCCTAAAAAGATTAGTATTAATTCTTTATTTGACCAGTGTTTAAAATAACTCGGGTCTATGGGAAGTTGATGTAATACTTCTCTAAATTCTGGATTTAGAATAGATGAAATCAATGGGATAACCATTGAAAGACTCGTCATTTCGAGTAGCATCCCTACGAACAAGAGAATGAGCAAGTATATAATACTTCTCTTTTGCTGTTTGTTAAAGAAGTAATTTAATTTAATAAAAAAAGAAAAGCTCTCTTTAAAGGGACTATAAAGCTTCATTTTTATATAGAATTATATTTTCAAGAAGTGATATCGACTTGTTTGAAGTATAAATATTTAATTTTCTATCAATTAATTTTTCTACTTTATCTTCTAAAGAAGTGATATAATCAGTATTGAGTTTTTTCCCTACTACCATTACTTCTATCGTACCGGTATCAAGTCCTTTAGCATAATCTCCTATTAAATGGATTTGTTGTACTGCCCCCATTTGTGCTAAAACATGCTCTACGATATCTTCTAAGACCTAAATGCTTAAAAACTACTTTTTGTAGAATTTCAAACATAGGGTGATTACATTTGCTTTATAGCCAACTTTGTTATTGTCTTTATATTTTTCTAATAACCGGCTTCTAGAGAGATGGTTGAGTTCTTTTCGAATCGAGTTGGTGGATTCATTGAACTCGTTTGCTAATCCATTCAAATACCCCCGGTTGGCCTGACTGATAAAGAATTTTATCAACAGACGCAACCGAGTTTTAGAGGTAATGAGTTGATTAAGCACTATTAATTAATTTTATCTAGTACCAAAAGTACTTAATAAATTTAAAGTCGAGTACTTTTTTTACTTTTTTTTGATAAATTTAATTGCCTATGCTATAATTTTTGGGCTTATCCCTTTGTTTAAAAGGTTTCTACCGTCAAATACGCGAAAACTATTTGGTGCATTATCAAGGTAATTTTGCCACTCAAAAGCTTTAAATTCCTCCCATTCTGTCAGAATAGCAGCGACATCTGCTTGCGATAATGCTGCATTTAAGTGCTGTAATAGTAATATTTGCAAGTAACTTTTTTACTTGTTCTTTATCTTTATTTTGCGACTCAAATAAAATGCTTAAATCTAAATGAATACGTTCTGCGCTTACCATTGGATCATAAACCGATAAGGAGTACCCTTTTTCTAGTAATTGTGCGGCTACATAGATGGCAGCCGACTCTCTACTATCATTGGTGTTCTTTTTAAAGGCCCAGCCTAAAAGGCAATAGTTCCTTTTTGGCTCAGAATTCTTTAAATGATCGTCGATTAGAGTCGCAAAACGATTTTTTTGATAATCGTTGATTTTGATGACTTGATGCCAAAATTCTGCTACTTCATTTAAACCATAAGTTTGACAGAGATAAACCAAATTCAGTACGTCTTTTTGAAAACAACTCCCTCCAAAACCAACAGAGGCATTTAAAAATTTATCTCCTATGCGATGATCCATACCAATGGCTCTTGAAACTTCTTGAATAGATGCACCTGTCTTTTCACATAAAGCAGAAAGACTATTAATGGAGGAGATGCGTTGAGCCAACATAGCGTTAGAAGCCAGTTTAGACAATTCTGAAGACCAAACATTAGTGGTCAATATTTTTTCCCGTGGAATCCAATTCTCATAAATCGAAACTAAGAGCCGCTACGGCCGCTTTACCAGATTCTGTAGAGTCACCCCCTACTAGTACGCGATCAGACTTAAAAAGGTCTTGTATGGCGGTTCCTTCGGCTAAAAACTCTGGATTAGATAATACTTCAAATGACACTCCTGTATTATTTTCTGAAAGGACTTCTTTTATTTTTTCTGCTGTTCTAACAGGGAGAGTTGATTTTTCTACTACAATTTTATCGGATGTTGCAACTTGAGCGATCCTTCGGGCACAATTTTCAACATGGGATAAATCTGCGGCCATTCCTTTTCCTTCACCAGCTGTTTTGGTTGGCGTATTAACGGCCATAAAAATCATTTCTGCCTTTTGTATGGCTTCATCAATTTTTGTAGAAAAAAATAGATTTTTATCTCTAGTAGCGGCAATTAACTCACTTAAACCAGGCTCATAAACGGGGAGTTGCGAAAGGTCTTCGCTATTCCAAGCTGCAATGCGTTCTGGGTTTTGATCGACAACAAAAACCATAAGATGATGGACATTGTTGTGCAATCACTGCCATGGTAGGCCCACCTACATAACCTGCTCCTATACAGCAGATAGTTTTCTACTTTCATATCCCTTGCTAATTTTGTGCCTAAGCAATACTTTTGCAATTCCTGCTGATACATACGCTTGGGATATTTATTCCTTAAAACTAAAAATACCGCACAAGCTTCCGGACTTCGTCCTAATGAATACAGGGAAAGACCTTTATAACGCAAGGCCTTTTCTTTAGTGCTTTCTTTTTTAGATGTTAAAGCCAAATCAAAGAATTTGATTGCTTTATCATATTGTTTTGCTTCAAAATAGCCTAATCCGGCATTGAGAGAATAAGTATGCTGCAATGGATCCTTATCAAAGGCTTGCTGAAATAAAGCTGCTGCTTTACCATATTCTTTATTATTGTATTCTGCTGTAGCTTGTTTACTGATATTTTCGGCTTCTACCATACGCTGTTGCCCATAGGTTAATAAACGATATAACGAAAAAATAGTTTCATCTTGTGGAAACAGTTGATAAGCTGAAGCGGCCTTATCCATTGCAAAAGGATCTCCTAAACTCCTTGTTTGCGCCAAAGATCTAATATATATCGTCCAGGTAAGCTTTTTATTTTCTGCCATAGAAATCATTTTTTCAAAAGTTTGATCTATTGAGGTTAAATCCCGCTTGGCAACAAGTGTTTTCATATACATATCATAATGAGGCATATTATCAGGTAAGCCTTCAAAAGCTTTTTTGGCGTAAACATAGGCGCTATCTAGCTTACCTTCTTGAAAAAGAAATTGAGCCTTAAGATTTTCTGAAAAGAAAATTTGGGGGTTGTCTTTTGCACCCTCATCAATCATCTGATAAGCTTCTTTTTTATTGCCTTGAAGATAATAGTAACGAGCTTTCATCGATTTAATCGGCATGGCCGTCTCAGTAAGATTAGGAAAATCATGTGAGATATCGTCTAGCTGTGCACGTGTCAGATTATATTTAGCGTTGTTAAATTCGTACAACAATTGTCCCTGTTTAGTCAAAGATATATAGGAAATGATATGAACGGATATCCCTAAAAATAGCGCTACAAGTATAAATAAAAAGGAGGATTTGTATAAGCTTCCTTTAATAGGCTGAACAGGGTTATGTTTATGTTTTTGATCTAAGTATAATGCAAGAATTAACCCTGAAAATATTGCCAACGAGGACTGCATTAGTGGGCGTGCAACAGGGAAGTTTAAGCCAGCGTCAAGACTATAAACAATAAAAGGAAGGAGAAGGAAAAAATACTGGAGCTCTAGAATACCTTGTAATTTATACTTTCGATATAGTAACAGAAATAAATAAAAGGTTAAACAGGCAAAAATAGAAAGATAAGTCAAGCCACCTAGAATACCTGTTTCTGTAAAGACATGAATAAAATCATTATGTGCATGATAAGGAACTGTATACCCGCTTATGTGATCTTTTCCTTCTGAAATAGAAGCAATTTTCCAATTCCCCAGACCGCTGGCCAATATGGGATTCTTTAAAATATAATCGAAAGCGTCTCCCCAATATTGAAAACGACCATTAGAGGACTCTTCGGTAAAAGCAATTCGTCCAACTGTTTCAGTAATAGTCCCTTTGTTTGCCTTATTAGTAATGCCAATATTAAATAATATGGCAATAAAATAGGGAACAATCGTTAGAGCAATATTCGTAACCCCTTGTTTCTGCGTATAGTATTTAATTGTTAATAAATAAATTTGAAAAAATAAGAACATTAAGAAAACAATAATAGTACTTAAAATTGCGGCTCTAGCTTCAATCAACGAAATCGCTAAAACACCCCCAAAAATAATAACAGAAAGAAAAAAACGATATAGAGGGCGACGAATGGAATGGAGTAAATAAAGCACAAAAGGTAATTTAAATGCAATCGAAGCAGCGGTAATGTTTTTATTTCCCGCAAAACCTTTTATTGCAATTACCCTAAGACCTTCCTTAGGATATACGGTTGCAAAGTCATTATAATAAGCCGCTAATTCTGCAATCAAGAAGAAAAGAAATAAACGACTAACAAAGAAAAATTTGTTGGGTAAATCATAGATAAGGAAATAGCTGAAGAATAAAGCAAAAAAAGTATTCCCTAAACGAGGGAGATTAATTAGAGTCTCAACCGGATTAATCGCATAAAAATAAGAAAGTGCATTCCAAATGATATAAAAGAGGTAGAGGTAAATAAATACACTTTTAAAAAGAGGTCTAAAGGCATTATTTATTGCATTTTGGGAAAACAAAAAATAAAGACAACTTAATATATTAATTGCTCCTAAATAAATCCATTGGGGAGCCAAAATATCAATAGCACCGAAATTTGATAAAGATCCTGTTATAATGTATAGGATTAACAAAAAATATTTAGGCAAATGGTGTGACGATATATTTAAGGAACTCATATAAAATATTTTGATACAAATTTAAAAAAAAACCCTCGCTTTGCGAGGGTTTATATTTAAGTGATTGTTATAATTAACTAGTCACAAGCAGTAGCTGAAATTATAGCTAACTCATCGTCGTTGCTAATTACACCAGTGAAGGTAACAGTGGAAGAAACTCCACCACGTCCGTCAGCTGTAGCATCTGCATTGGCAGCATCAGCAGCAAAAGCAGCGGCTATATCACCATAATCAGTCGATGTACCATCATTATCTATTCCAACTACATCAGCAAAGTCAATAGAAACCGTAATTGTTTCATTAGTTGCTCTAACAGCAGTAATATAGGCTGGCCAAGTAGAAACACCTGGAGCTTCTAAACAAGCTTCTTGGAACGGAACAGGATCATTAACCCCATCCTGACTAGCTAAAGTAGCTTCAGTGTAAGTTACAGTTGTTGATAAATGAATATCAAAAGATGGCTCAGCACCAGGAGTTAACAATAAGTCGGTAGATGGAGCCACAACAGACTCAAGATCTGCGTTTGTACTTCCTAAGTCTACAACTCTAACTTTATTCATAGATGATAAATCTACCGTAGCCAAATTACTATTATAAATGCTTACTGTTACAGCTTCTTCTCCTGCAGTAATTGCTGGATCATCTTTTACGTTTGCAGTGTTTACCCAACTGTCTAGATCAGCAGATCCAGAGAAAAATCTAATGATTTCTCCAGTAGTTGTTGCAGTAACAACTCCAGAAGCAGCACCAAAATATATATATAAGCCACTATTAGCTGTAAGATCCGTAACAGTATCACCCTCAAGTGTAACAGAATCAACACCAGTAAGAGCTACAGTGGTTAATGTATTTGTTGTAGAATCAAAGTCAGCATTAGTTGAAAACGCAATTAAACCAGTAACTTCTGGGTCTCTCGTAACAGTTAAATTAGATATGTTTTGTGCTTCAGTATCTGCGATAGTTATACTCGCATTTTGACTTGCAAGTGTAAGATGAGTTGTTGCAGCAGGCATTTGAGTGAAAGCATCGATTGCTTTTACTGTAACATTAGTTGCTGCAGCAGAGACAATTGATCCACCTGTAACAACATCAACAGCTGGTAGGTTAATTACTGGTACTTCCCAAGTTACTGCCTTTCCAAATGCTGTCATTGCTGGAGCAATAATTGCAGGTGAAGTATTTAAATCAACAGTATTCGTTGGCGAAACCATTGCTGTTAAGTCGACAGCAATTGCAGCATCAAAATCAGCTGCACCGTGAGAGGTAAGACCCGTAAAATGAAGAGCACCACCTGTTGCATCGATAGATCCTCCAACAGAAGCTAATACATTAGCTCTAAATACTGTAGTATCAGTTGCGTCAATAGTAAGTGTAGTTGCAACACTTTCTAAAGAATTCAACAATATTGAGGTTGCAGCAGTACCACTAACTTGGAGTGAAGCAGCAGCTGCAGTTAGTGTAGAAGTAATTTCTGTTGCTTTTGGAGCTACTAAATAAGTAAAACCTGCTGCTCCTAAAGAAACAGTTCCAGCATTACCGAAAGTTAAAATACCAGCACCAGCGCCAGCATCTAAATGACCTGTAATGTCTACACCAGCAAAATTAATTGTTGTTGCAGTAGCAGCATCTGCTGCCGCTATAATAACATTACCTCCAACTGATGAAAGTTGAGAATAGTCTAATGGTACTGCTGCACCACCGTGATCGATTGTTATACTTCCAGTGACAGTTCTAATCTCGTCATCTCCCATATCAGCACCTGCTATGATATAATTATCATCAACAAATGCAAGGTTAGCAAAATTGAAAGGCGTAGATGATGTTACTTTCAGTCCAGAATTGGCATTATCTTTACCATCACCAAGAACAGTTGCTATCTTACCAACAACAGCATTTATACGATCAACTAATGCAGTTCCAGAAGAAGTGAATGTAGTGTAATTAACTTCAACACGGCCATTAACAATAACGTTAGGCGAATCTGGATCAGTAGAAATTAAAGATTCAGCGTATTCAAGTGTTGCTTCGTTTGTAATGACAACATTTTGGTTGATCACTGAAGAAGCTTGCAATAATTCGTTTAAACCACCTCTGATGTCTGCAAGAGTAGAGGAAATAATTCCCAAATCCGTGGTAGTTACATCGGCATCTAAAGAAGCCGCTAAAGCAGCAAGTTCGTCAGACAATTCACCTAGTTCGTCAGACAATCCACCTAGTTCGGTTGAGTGTTGACCTAATACTGTTTCAAGACCATCAACAGTTGCTTGTACGTTAGCAACGGCTTGCGCAAGACCAGTCAAACCATCTACTGAAGTTTGTAGACTAGTAATTTGAGATGTCAACTCTGCGAATTGATCATCGTAGTTTTGACATCCAACAACCGTTAGTGCAAGTGCCAAAAGACTTAATAAACCTTTTTTCATTTTTGATAAATTTAATTAAAATTAATAATGCTTTTTAAAATTTAGATTAACATTTGTTTGCAAATATAAGTATTCTAAGCAAACATCAAATGTTTTTATTAAAAAAAAAAGGATTTTCGAGGATAATATTCTAATAAAGAGCACATATAAAAAAACCCTCTACTAGAGAGGGTTTAAAGATTTTTAAGACTTTTCTACAAAGCATTAACGGTATTTATAATGCAATAATACAACAATAATCTAACAAATTTGACAAATAGCACCTCATTTTTATTAACAATTCTTAATAAAATAATTGTCTGGAGCTTATAGTCAAGAAGATGCACTCGCTATAATAGTCAATGATACCTTAAGCTGCTTAAAAAAGTAATTAGTTAAAAGCGAATAAACTTGAAGTAGGCCTACCGGAAGTTAAATCCAAGTTAGCGTCAATTGCTTAAGCCTTACAAGATAATTCATATACCCTAGCTAACTTTAAAAATATAATATTGATGGGATTATTGAAAACAATTCCATTGTGTCACTCAACAGTCCCATCAATAGTATCCCATTTTTGGAATTGGCAGTAACTTTAGTCTAAAGGGCTTTAAAGGCGATTAATGTAAACTGATAAACACAGATGGTAACCGCGCAAAAACACAATAACAAATTGAAAAAACTGAAATTTTCGGTAACATGGGGTGATTGCCTCGAAGTAATCTAAGAGGAGATGATTTTTTTTCAACTAAATTATTACATTAAACTTCTTCTCTTCAATTGGTGAACATGGCCGGCTTTTCAAGAGAAACTGTTTTCCTTATTTTTATATGGTAGGTCATGAAGAAACATCTAGTTAAGCCTATAATTTTAGGCTGATTTCATCATTTATAAGAATTATGACTTACGCTTCCAGATCTGTGTTCTCCCTAAAAAAGAAAAACCCAAAAATCCGCGTACATTTAGGGTATTAGCATCGGCTAAACTAATCGTGCAATCATATGACTTTCCGTTAGCAGGATCCATGATATCTCCATCTGTCCAAATATCACCGTCTTGCACCAGGCCTTTCACTATAACTAAACCCTCGATAGGTTGATCTTTCTCTCTGCCTTTACAATTGACACATACTTTACCTTGATCTTCTGGTAGTAACAGTCGTTCGATACGTCCATAGAGTTTGCCGTCCTCTATATATAGGACAATTTCTGATTTTTCAACCCCGGTCTCATCATCAATATTGACCCATGTGCCAATAACACTATTGGGTTGAAAAGAAAATAAAAGTGCTGCGATTAATGCTTTCATGTTTTTTTTCTAAAAATAGGAAAAGATCAAGAATTAACAGAAAATGGGTTTCAAAGTTTTATGTAACTTTCAATCATGAGATATTTAAAATACCTTCTTTTGATCCTAAGCTTGATTTGCTTTTTTGAGGTTTATTATTTGCACAGCCAACTCAGTTTTATTGACAAACCTTATTTGTATGCTGGGATAGGTTTGCTAGTTACTTTCATTTACTTTTTTAGCAAACAAAAAAAGTCTGATGCCTTTCATTAAAAACAAGCTTCTCAATCTCAATTTTCTGGCTGTATGATACTTTCTGAAACAGAAGAAATGTTAGTAATTATTTTTGGGGCTTTTATGTTTATGGCCATCATAAGTAACACCATTAAAGACTACAGAAGAATGACTCGTGAAGCCAAAAAAGAAGTTGCACAACGCGAAAAAGACGAAGCTTATGTCAAACAACTCAAAGAGGTGATTGATTTGAAAGCCGAAAAGTTGCAAAAACAAATCAAAGAAAAAAGCGAGGAGAAGAAAAACTAAACTTAAAAAGAAAAAGGCTCCATAAAGTTTCATTACATTTGTACCTACAACAGTTATTCAATTGCAATGAAAACAGTTTATCACTCCGCAGCAACAAGAGGTCATCAAGACCATGGCTGGTTAAAGGCGAATCATTCCTTTAGTTTCGCAAACTGGCATAATCCAGAACGAGTTCACTTTGGGGCCTTAAGGGTCTTAAACGACGATTATATAGCAGCAGGAACTGGTTTTGGAACCCATCCACATGACAATATGGAAATTATCACCATTCCACTAGTTGGAGATTTGACCCACCAGGATAGCATGGGGCATTCTGCCGTAATTTGCGAAGGTGACATTCAAGTGATCAGTGCAGGAACGGGAATTTATCACAGTGAGCAAAACAAAAGACAGGATAGTCAAGTAGAATTATTACAATTATGGCTTTTCCCAAATGAGCAAAATGTCAGCCCGCGCTATGACCAGATTTCCATTAGAGATTTAAAAAAAGAAAACACTTTCTATCAAATCTTATCGCCAAATAAAGAAGACGAAGGCTCGTGGATCTATCAAGATGCCTGGATGTGTTTGGGAGATTTTACACAAGAAACAAAAACTTCCTATTTATTAGGCAAGCCAAATAATGGCGTGTATATTTTTGTCATTGAAGGCAGCGCTCAAATTGGCGGACAAACACTCAGCAAGAAAGATGCTTTAGGGGTATGGGACACACCTACTATTGATTTCAATGTTGACAAAGATTCCCGCATTTTATTAATTGACGTTCCCTTAAAATTTTAATATGATTAACGAAGAAACCCCCCTAAAACAAGCCATAAATTACTTACAAGAGCGCATCGACAAGAATGAAGTGAAAGATGCCGTTCACAAAATTAAGTTTATGACCGCGAGGGATGTCCTCAAAGAGTTGTTGAAAGGATAAAACTCACTTATTTCATCTTTTATTATCAGTCTTAGTAAAAATTAAAGATATTTGAATCTAGAGATGATGAAGATGAAGAAGGTTTATCCTTATTTACTGATCTTTTTAATTGCAATAGAAAGCCTTGACCTGCTTTACGGTCAAGAAATATCTCCTATACAAGTTTTTACACCCCAGCAAACCAACCTAGGGAATCAAAATTGGATGATTTCTCAAGGAAACGATCAAACGGTCTATTTTGCGAATAATCAAGGCCTTGCTAGTTATAATGCTTCTCAATGGAAACTTCATCCTGCAGAGGACAATTCAATTATACGGTCTGTCAAAGTAATCAATGATCGTGTTTATGGCAGTAGCTATAGAGATTTTGGGTTTTGGGAAAGAGATAAAGCTGGGGAATTACAATACACCTCTCTTAGTAAAGTTCTAGGGATTGATATATTAGAAGACGAACAATTCTGGAATATTATTAAACAGCAGGAAAAGGTGGTGTTTCAGTCTTTAAATCGTTTGATTTTCTTTCATCCTGAAACCAAGGAAATCTCTTTTCTTTCAACAAAGAATACCCTTTTAAAATCATTTAAATTAGGGGAGCAACTTTATTATCAAGTACAAGATGAAGGCCTCTACCAGGCCATAGATGGCAAGGCTAAGTTGATCTCCAATGCCCCTCTATTTAAAGATCAAAGTCTGGTCAATCTCTTTAAACAAAACAAGGGGTTCATGGTTGTGACCCAAGAAAACGGACTTTATTCTTGGCAAAATAATCAACTTTCTCCCTGGACAAAACCCAACAAAATTTTATTAAAGCAATACAATATATATTCTGCTATACAACTTAACAACAAAGGGTATGCTCTGGGAACGGTAGGAAAAGGCTTACTTATCTTATCAGAAGACGGGACATTAACACAAGAGCTAAACCAGGAAAAAGGCCTTTCAAACAACACCGTTCTATCCCTCTTTGAAGACCAATACTCAAATCTGTGGCTAGGATTAGACAATGGAATTAATTTAATCAATCGATCCTCTGCCTTTAAAGAATATATTGATGTAAATGGTCAACTAGGGTCTATTTACACTTCCTCTTTACACAAGGGTTATTTGTATCTCGGCACAAATCAAGGGCTCTATGTAAAAAAGAGAGAAAATAATGAAAAATTTAAACTGATTGAAAAAACACAAGGACAAGTATGGAATTTAACTACCATCGATGGGACTTTATTTTGTGGACATAATAGAGGCGCTTTACTGGTCAAAGGAGAAGAGGTAGAATTAGTTTCTGGTGTAATGGGAACTTGGCTATTTAAACAACACCCTAAGCAGTCTAACCTTATTTTTATGGGAAATTATACCGGTTTATATGTACTCGAAAAAAAAGCCGGAGCATGGGTTTATCGCAATAAAATATCGGGATTTGATATCTCCTCGCGCTTTTTTGAATTCAGTACTCCATCGCAAATTATCGTCAACCACGAGTACAAGGGTGTTTTCAAGATAAAGCTAGATCAAGATTACCAAAAAGCAATCGCCATAGAGTTAGATCCTGCAAGCTGTATAAGTTGTAATGCTAGTTTGGTGAATTTTAATGAAAACATATATTACCAAGCAAAAGACAAGCTTTACAAATACAATCAAAAAGAAAACGTTTTTAAAAAAGATTCACTCTTATCTACCCTTAGCAATGTGACAGATTTTCCCCAAGGAAAATTACTTAATGACCCTACAGGAGAGTTGTGGTTATTCACAAAAAACAACCTCTACTATATAAATAAAGGGGATAAAGTACTAGCAAATGGAGTTGCATTAAATGAAAAAGATCGAAAAAATGTTTCTGGTTTTGAACATATTAATTTACTCAAAGAGAAAAACTATTTGATCGGCACAAACAAAGGTTATCTAAAAGTTGATTTAAATAATATAGACAAAGAAAAAACCAAGCCCAAATTGAGTTCAATTAATGCTGATAATAAACAAGAAAATCGGGCTGTAAATCTAAACGAAGAAGGGAATTTACCCTTTGAATATAACAACCTTAGTTTTCAATTTACCAGTTACGATTTTAACAGATATGGAGAAACCCGCTTTCAATACATCTTAGAAGGAGAAGACGAACAATGGAGTAACTGGACAGAAAGTACAAGTATAGATTATGCCAATTTAGATTATGGGAAATACAGCTTTAAACTACGTAGTAAAAAAGGCAATTCCGTTTCTGAAATAATCACATCTCCAATAATTTATATAAATCCTCCATGGCATCTTAACAGAATTGCTATTTCAATCTACGTCATTGTTTTTGTCATATTACTTATGCTATATAATAACTATTACAAACAGAAATTAAAACGACAACGCAATTCCCTCGAGAAGGAAAATAAACGTTTGTTAGAAATTCAAGAACTAGAAGCCCAAAAAGAAATCATACGTTTAAAAAATGAACAGCTACAAAAAGACATCGAAGGGAAAAGTAGAGAATTAGCTGTTGCTACGATGAGTACTTTAAAACGAAATGAATATTTGAATTCCATAAAAGCAGAATTAGAAACCATTAAAGGGGAGGCTAAAGCCAAAAAACTAATAAAAAGCATTAACTCAAAACTGAAAAATAATGATGATTGGGAGTACTTTAAAAAAGCCTTTGACAACACCGATCAACCTCTTTTTAGTAAACTAAAAGACGCTCACCCCAGCTTGACTAAAAACGATTTAAAACTTTGTGCTTACCTGCGACTCAATCTATCATCTAAAGAAATTGCACCCTTATTAAACATTTCTGTTCACAGTGTAGAAATTAAAAGATACCGCTTGAGAAAGAAAATAGGGCTTGAAAGAAGTCAAGGAATTGTGGAGTATATTATGCTCTTTTAATAATCTCATGTATAGTAATCCTTTAGGCTTCTTTTTAACATAATTCATTGGCCATTTAGTCTGTTAAATACTGATAATCAGCTTGTTTAATAAAAGTTAAACAAAATTTAATCTTTTGATTACAAACCATTAAAACATCACTTGTATACTTTTTGTATAGTTTTTTTGCTTGGTCTGTAAAACTTTTATGCCTATTATTGTTAGCTTAACTAGAAAATAAAACTATTTAGATGAAAATTTTTTTAAACCTTATTATTTGGGTTTCTTTCTGTGCGATAGGGTTTGCTCAAGACCTGACGGTTTCAGGTATCGTACTTGATTTTGAAAACAAACAACCTCTACCAGGGGCTACTGTTTTTATTGATGGTACAACTAAAGGAACAACAACCGATTTTGATGGAAATTACACCCTTGATGCTCAACAAGGGGATCGTATAACATTTGATTATGTGGGTTATCAAAGTAAGACTATTACTTTCGAAGGTAACGGAATACTTAATGTGGAATTAACTTCTGATAATGATTTGGAAGAAGTGGTTGTGGTTGGTTATGGAACTCAAAAAAGAAGTAATCTTGTAGGCTCAGTAGCAACAGTTGATGTAAAAAAAGCAACACAAATACCTACTACTAACGTTTCTGAACTTTTACGTGGTCGCGCTGCCGGAGTGCAGGTGACTCTAGGTGATGCACGTCCAGGTGGATTCTCTAATATTGTTATTCGTGGAAATGTATCTGTGGCGGGTGGCAACAATCCGCTTATTATTGTAGATGGACTGCCTTATGATAATTTAAATGACATATCACCTGATGATATTCAAAGTGTTGAAATTTTAAAGGATGCTGCCTCCACTTCTATCTATGGTGCTAGAGCATCAAATGGTGTAGTATTGGTTACTACAAAAAAAGCGAAAAGTGGCTATACCACTTTTAACTATGCAGGTTATGTAACGACTCAAACACTTACACGAAATTTTGACCTATACGATGCCGCAGGATTCTTTAATTACAAAATGGATGCCTGGAGAGCTAGAACAGGGATTGCTAATCCTCCTTACAGATTTGTTTGGGATGAGTTTGAACTGGATTTAATAGAAAATCAAAACTATGTTGATTGGGAAGATCTAGCGCTTCAAGATGCCCTATTAACCAATCATTCGTTAAGTTATTCTTCAGGAACTAAAAAATCAACTGTTTATTCAAGTTTAAATTATTTTTCTCAAGACGGGGTAATCCCAAATTCAGGATTTGACCGTTTACAATACAAGTTAAATTACACCCATAAATTAACCGACAAATTGAGTATTGATGGAATATTAAATGTCCAAAACTCAAAACAAAACAGAGAAACAGGGGGGCTTTTCTTAGCCAACCTAAGTCCTATTGCTAAGCCCTTTGATGATGAAGGAAATTTGGTGAAATACTATTTTGGGGAAGAAAATTCTAACGCCGTCAACCCACTTTGGGATCAACGCGAATCTGTAGACGAGACTGAAACAAACTTGACCGATATTAGTGTACGTTTGAATTATAAAATTACTCCTAAAATAAATTATTCCCTTAAAACATTCTTTAGAAACAGAAATACAGATCAAGGAACTTATCGTTCCTCTCTTCATTCTGCGGGAGATGAAGGAAATAATGGAATTGGTGTCTTAATTGATACTCAATATAAACAAGTTCTAGTAGAACATATCTTAAATTACAACATTTTGGACAGCGATTTTCACAACCTAGATTTTACTGGGGTACACGCCTATGACGAACAAAACTTTAAGTACAACCAATTAGACAAAGGAGATTTTGTAAACGATGCCCTAAGATATAATGGTTTAGCCTCTGATTTACTTAGTAATGGTAGAGATGTATGGAGAAGACGAGTTTTATCATTCATGGGGCGTATTCGCTACTCATACCAAGATAAGTACTTACTTGAAGTAACTTCACGTGCAGATGGTGCTTCAGTCTTCTCTGAAGACAACAAGTGGGGGATCTTTCCAGCAGCTTCTGTGGCCTATAAAGCTGAAAAAGATCTAAATATAGAGGCAATTGATCAGTTAAAGTTTCGATTAAGCTATGGGTCTACAGGGAACCAAGGGATAAACCCATTAGAATCCTTAGGCGTAGCTGACTATAATCCATATATATTTGGAAATACAGTCGTTAGTGGATCATCTGCATCCTCGCGATTAAGAAATCCTGGGTTACAGTGGGAAACAACCACGACCTTAAATGCAGGACTAGACTTTGAGATTTTTTCGAATCGATTTAGAGGAACGCTTGAGTATTATAAATCTAATACAAACGACTTATTATTAGACAGGCAATTGGCTTCTTCTTCAGGTTATACGGTAACTCGATTCAATGTGGGAGAACTTCAAAATACAGGTTTAGAAATCACTTTAAACAACGCTATCATTCAAAGCAAAGATGTTTCTTTAGACATCGGTTTGGTCTGGTCTACTAACAATAATGAGATTGTATCTTTAACCGGAGAAACACAAGTAGACCCATTAACTGGAGAGGAATATTTCATTGATATTACAGATCAATCTGGTAGACGCTTGTCTATAGGGGAATCTATCAATAGTTTATGGCAACCTGAATATGCTGGTATTTATCAAGAAGCGGACTTTATCGCTGGAAACCCTGTAACTCCAGAAGTAGGAGCAAGACCAGGACACATTAGAGTAGTAGATCAAAATAATGATGGACTTATCGATATTAATGATAATGTGTTTCTCAACAGAGACCCCGATTGGTATGGATCAATCAATACTACATTACGAGTAAAAAACTTCGACTTTTTTATGGACTGGTACTTTTTACAAGGAGCTACAGCCATCAATTCAGTGTTGGCTAATGGAGAATTTTGGAAAGCTTCTGTCAATGGACCTATTGTTCCTTATTACACAGATGCGGCTCCTTCTTCACTTTGGCCAAAAGCTAATGCTACCGCTGCTTGGTTAAAGCATTTAAATTCATTCGCTGCACAGGATGCCTCTTATGTCAGATTAAGAACGGTTACTGTAGGCTATAATTTTGGAAATGCAATAAACAACTTCTTGAATACGAAATCAGGACGTGTCTATTTTACAGGAACTAATCTATTGACATTAACAGATTTCTTATCCTATTCTCCAGAACAGGATTTAAGAGCAGGTGTGTTTCCTGAAACAATGAATATGACCCTTGGATTTAAATTATCGTTTTAAAAGTACTGACTCATGAAAAAATTACATATAACATTAATGACTTTAACCTTGGTACTCTTTAGTTCTTGCTACCAAGATGACTTTTTGAAAGACGAATTATTGTCAAATAATTCCGTAGATTTCCTTTATTCAAGCTCGGATGGAATTGCCAATGCAGTGGTAGGTCTATACGCCCTAAATCGAGAGCCTTATCAAAGAGATTGGTTTAATGGGGCTATCCCCTTGATACTTCAAGCAAAAAGTGATATATCTGCTGGTGTTGATGGAGAAATATCCTTGTTTAGCAATTGTTTCTGGGGCTGTGGTCTTGGAGGTGATTATGGTACAGAAGCTGCCTATGGATACTATTGGGCACATAATTATCGTATCATCGATATTACCAATAATATTATAATAGGTGGGGAATCATTAATCGAAGCGGGTGACACAAGTGATGAATTACTCATGAACTTAGCTGAAGCAAAAACATTTAGAGCACATGCCTACTTCACACTCTACCGAATGTTTAACAATATTTATATCAAAACAGAGCCTACCACTCCAGAGACAGCATTTGATCGACCCTCTGAAAAGTCTTCACAAGAAGACATATTTACATTGATCCGTGCCGATTTAGGATATGCGAGTGACAACCTTTCTTATACGACTAACCAATTTGGACGTTGGACAAAAGGTGCGGTAGATCATTTACGAGCTAAAGTGGAGATGTGGGACAACAATTATTCTGAAGCAGCCTCTATTGTTGATGAAATAATTGATGAAGGACCCTATAGCTTGGTAGATGTCGCTGACGTATTTTCTGGAGAAATGACTCATTCAGAAACCTTATTTGCCATCAACTTTGAAAAAAACGCAATCGGTGGTGGAGCTTGGCATCAAATGAATTGGCAAACAGTCGCACATTACTCAGCTGTACCTGGATTGAAACAGACTGTTGAGAATGGAGGTGCTGGTTTTGGTTTTATGACCTTAAACCCCTATGCCGTGGATTTAATCAACGAAAACCCTGAAGATCAGAGAAAAGAAAATTATTATATTTTTAACTATAACTACAACGATGAAACAACTCTCCCTGCAGGAAAAAGTATCGGTGATCCTTTAGACTTATACGATAACGTAGCAGCAGATGATGACTTTTTCATGTATTTCAAAAGACAAAGTCCGGGGGTTATTAAGTTCCTCGATAAATCGATTGATGCTACAGATCGTATGCATTTTAAAAATGTGATGATTTATCGCCTAGCTGAAACTTACTTAATTGGTGCTGAAGCCCACTTAGAAGCAGGTAATCAGAATCAAGCATTACAATATTTGAATGCGGTGAGAACACGAGCAGGAATTCCTGCTGCTGCAACTGCTTCGATAGAAAACATCTTTGAAGAAAGAGCAAGAGAATTGGCTTTTGAAGGCCAACGCTGGTATAGTTTAAAAAGAAAGGGACTACTTTATGATTATTTGTTAGATCATATGAACGCTCCCTTACTTAACGAATATTATGCAAGAAACCACGTCAATCCAATCGAGGTATTAGAGCCACATATGGTTCATTTACCTATACCGCAAGGTGTTCTCGATTTACTTGGCGCCGGCTATCCTCAAAATGAGGGTTATTACTAAACTGAATTATTAATTAAAATTTAAATTATGAAGATTAACAATTATTTTATTCTCGCTATTATGGCATTGTTCGTTATCGTTTCCTGCGGTAAGGACGACCCTGTAGGGCCACAAATTGATTTAGAAGAACCAGATGATACAGATCCTGTATTTATTGCAGTAGACCCAGATATTAATGACGGGATCATCACTTTTGAAGAAACAGGGCCAAGCTTTGATGTGGAAAATCTACAAGGAGAAACCAGAGAAGCTGGTAACTGGGGTAGATTTGGAGGATTAAACGATCAAGATATTACAATTGAATACGTCGATAATCCGGCCGTTGATGATGTTAATGGCTCATCTCGTGTAGTTAAAGTTACTGAACCCGCTGGAATTGAAAGCTGGGCTGGTTTCTACTTTATGTTAGAAAACAACATTAGCTTTCCTGCTGGGCAAGAGGCGATTTCTCTGCACTTCTATTCACCTGCGGCAGGTCATAACGTACTTCTTAAATTAGAAGATGGGTTGGCTAACGGATCGGATGGTAAAAAAAGCACTGGAGATCTATTTGCTGTCACAACAGGAACAGGATGGGAAACTATAGTTTTCAATATTCCTGAAGTTGCAGGAGAACGAAGCGACATTTACAATACCATTACCATGATTTTAGGTTACGGAGTAAACAATTCTGTTGAAACTAGCTATCATATAGATAACTTTACATTTGCTGAACCAGTAGAGGTCGTAATTCCAGATGCACCAACAACTGAACCAGCTGCGCCAACCTACGATGCATCAGAAGTAATCTCAATCTTTAGTGATGCATATACTCCTTTGGATGGAATTAATTTTAACCCTAATTGGGGACAATCGACTGTAGTTTCTACAGAAACAATTGATAATAATACTGTTTTAAAATATGATAATCTAAATTACCAGGGTACAGCATTAGCTTCTCCAACAGATTTCTCTGGGAAAGCAAGACTTCATATTGATTATTTTACAGGTAATGCTACCACCTTGAAATTTTTCTTAATCAGTCCTGATGGAGCTGATGAAGGGGATGCACCAGAAGAAATAGCCTATGATTTAGATGTAACATCCGCTCCAGGAGAATGGAATAGTGTAGATATCGATCTTTCTCATTTTGCCACTGTGGTAGATCTTGAAAATGTAATCCAATTCAAAGTTGAAGGAAATGGAATTGTTTACTTTGATAATATCTACTTCTTTGGTGGTGGATCTGATGCAGGTACTGATTATAATGCCGCATTTACAGGAACTTTCGGTGGGGCTACAGTAGCAGATAATGTCTATAACTTCCCAACAGGTTCAGAAGCTTGGGCTGGATTTGCTAACGAAAATGCTGATATTTATCCTTTATCATTTGAACACGGAGGAAGAATTACATTCACTGGTTCAGCTGCTTCAACAAATGTGTTAGTAAACTTCAGATTTGAAAGATTACCACACCCTGATGTTGATCCTGCGTTTTCTACCTCAAATGTAACCGTAAGCGGTTCAGAAGCAGTAGAATATACTGTAGAGATCCCTCCACAAGACGCAGCAAATACTTACAGTTCTGCTTTGCTTTACTTAGTAACACAAGATGCGGCAGTTACGTTAACTAATATTGTAATTAGATCCTACGACGCACCTCCTTCTGGAACAAATTATAATGCTGCATTTACAGGAACTTTCGGTGGGGCTACAGTAGCAGATAATGTCTATAACTTCCCAACAGGTTCAGAAGCTTGGGCTGGATTTGCTAACGAAAATGCTGATATTTATCCTTTATCATTTCCTAATGGAGGTAGAATTGCATTTAACGGTAGTACAGCAGGAACAGATGTATCAATTAACTTCAGGTTTGAAAGATTACCACACCCTGATGTTGATCCTGCATTCTCTACCTCAAATGTTACGGTTAGCGGCTCTGAAGTCACTCCATACACGGTAGAGATACCACCTCAAGATGCTGCAAACACATACAGCTCTGCATTATTATATCTAGTAACTCAAGATGCGGATGTAACACTTACAGATATTGTAATTACTTCATTCGATTAAATCTAAAAAAACAAAAGCTATCCCTTTAAAAAGGGATAGCTTTTAATCATAAAAAAAAGGACTATCAAAAAGATTTTATTACTTTTTTACCTATTGTTAATCGGTGGTCATATTGCTTGTTCAAATGAAACCCAGGGTGACCTAACTATTGAAGTTGTTTTGGGAGATAACGGAAATATAACTGTTTCAGCTAATGCGGATGGTGCAGTAAGTTATCGCTACTCATTTGGGGAAAACGCAGTATTTGATACCACAGAAGAAACCTATATTTATAACTACGCTAATCGAGGTACCTACACAGTAGCTGTATGGGCATTTTTTGACTCAAACAGAGAAAACTATTCTTACCAATCGGTAGAAATAGAAATAACTAATGCTGATGGAACCAATATAAATGATTCTGGCGAAGGTTATATTGATACAACTGAAGAAGTAACCACCTATGCTGGATATAGCTTAGTGTGGAATGATGAATTTAATTATAATGGCGCTCCTAAAGAGTCAAAATGGCACTTACAATATATTCCTATTTTTAACGGAAGTTGGGCCAATGGAGAAGAACAACACTACACAACAAGGATAGATAACTCTTATGTCAGTGAAGGTACACTAAAAATAGTAGCCAAAAGAGAGAGTTACACCTATAGTGGAAGTAGAAAATCATTTACCTCTGCTCGATTAAATTCTAAATTTGACACGCAATACGGACGTATAGATGTTCGTGCAAAATTACCCGCCTCAGGAGGTACTTGGCCTGCAATATGGACGTTAGGAACTAATATAAACGAAAGAGGAAACTATCATGGAGACACTGATGGAAATGTGGGTTGGCCTGCTTGTGGTGAAATTGATATTTTAGAACAAGGGAATAATAAAAACGAAGTCCTTGGTTATTTTCATTGGGCAGATACTCAAACAAATGAATATTTCAACTATGGACAGACGCATTCAATTTCTGATTTAGGACTTAGTAGTCTAAGTGAAAATTTCCATGTTTATTCACTTATATGGACAAGAGCGTCTATGACAATATTAATTGACAATGTGTTTATCGTAAAATTGAATAATACGGATAATGTACCATATGATAATCCACATTATTTAATCTTAAATGTTGCTTTGGGTGGAAATTTAGGAGGAAATATTCCCGCGTCTTTTGATGAAGATAGGATGGAAATCGACTACGTTCGTTTCTACAATTAATCTTAAATTATTGATAAATTATAGGATTTTATCCAGCTTTTAAAACTGAATAAATTGATTAAACTTATTAGGCTATTTGCCTAAATATGCACATGAATTATACTATTTACCTAGGGAATGGGACAGTAAATCCTCCCTCAAATGATGTAGAATTAGAAGAGGTAAAAATTAATAACGAAGCTTTTTATAAGATTAGCAACGTCAACGCTATGCCAGCATTCTTTATGAGTGTGGTAAGTAATTCAAACCACTGGATGTTTATCTCTAGTAATGGAGGATTGACAGCAGGAAGAAAGAATAGCGATATTGCCCTTTTTCCCTATTATACAGATGATAAAATCGTTGAATCCACAGATCACACAGGGAGCAAAACAATACTATTAGTCACTAAAGAGGGCAAAACCTTTTTATGGGAACCCTTCTCTAATGCCCAAAACAACCTTTATGCTGTTGAACGCAATCTTTATAAAAATGCCTATGGAAACAAAGTCATTTTTGAAGAAGTCAATCGCGATCTAGAAATTACATTTTCTTATGAATGGAATTCAAGTAATCGTTTTGGCTTTGTACGTAAAGCAAAGTTAAGCAACGACAGCGATCAAAACATCAAAGTCGATCTTATCGATGGATTACAGAATATCCTTCCTTATGGCACAGGAGAAGACTTGCAAAAGCAAAGCTCTAACCTTGTTGATGCCTATAAAAAGACTGAACTGAATTCTCAAACTGGCGTTGGGATTTATTCGCTAAGTGCTATTATCGTGGATCGTGCAGAACCCAGTGAGGCATTAAAAGCAAATGTAGTTTGGTCCACAGGTCTAAAAGGAGCTAAAAAATTACTTTCTTCAACTCAGCTAGATCAATTTAGAAAAGGACAAGCCGTAGTAGAAGAAACAGATATTCGCGCAAAAAGAGGCGCCTATCTCCTTTCAAAACAAATTGAATTAGCAGCTGGCGAAACCGAAAAGTGGACAATAATCGCTGAAGTTAATAAAAGTATCACCGCCCTAATCGCCCTAGAAGAAAACATAATGGATCCCGCCATTAATGCACATATAGATCAAGATATTGAAGCAGGAACACAAGAGTTATTAAAATTAGTTGGCGCTGCAGATGGGATTCAATTAACACAAGATAAAAGAGGAAACGACCGTCACTTTGCCAATAGCATGTTTAACATCATGCGTGGGGGTATTTTTGACGATAATTATACCATTGAAAAAAAGGACTTCATTCCCTATATCAAAAAAGCAAATCTCAAGGTTTTTCAAACCAAAGAAAACGAATTAGGCGCTTTAAAAGAAACCTTTACAATTGAAAGCCTAATTGAGCTAGCTAGCAAGGACAACAATGCAGACTTTAGCCGTTTGTGCTATGAGTATCTACCGTTAAAATTTAGTCGTCGTCATGGGGATCCTAGTCGCCCATGGAATAAGTTTTCCATCAATACTAAAGACGAAATCACCGGAGATAAGATTCTCGACTATCAAGGAAACTGGCGTGATATCTTCCAGAATTGGGAAGCGCTAGCACATTCCTATCCACAGTTTATTCAAGGGATGATTCATAAATTCCTAAACGCAACTACCTTTGATGGCTATAATCCATATCGCGTTACTAAAGATGGCTTTGACTGGGAAACCATAGAACCAAATAATCCATGGGCGTATATCGGTTATTGGGGGGATCACCAGATCATCTACCTCCTCAAGTTTTTAGAATTTATTGAAAACCACTACCCAGGAAAATTAAACGACTTCTACACAAAAGAGTGTTTTGTCTATGCCAATGTTCCCTATAGAATCAAACCCTATAGTGCTATTGTCAAAGACCCAAAAAACACCATTCTATACGACCACAATGGCGAAGAAAAAATTGAACAACAACGCAAAGAACTAGGAGCAGATGGTGCGCTGTTAAGCACTCCAGATCAAAACGTTTATAAGGTCACTTTTATCGAAAAAATACTCGCCACCTTAATGGCAAAGCTATCAAACTTTGTCCCTGAAGCTGGAATCTGGATGAACACACAACGACCAGAATGGAATGACGCAAATAATGCCTTAGTAGGAAATGGCGTTTCCATGGTAACCCTCTATTATTTAAGAAGGTTTTTGGCCTTCTTTAAAGAGAACCTTAACGGGGCTAGCGAAGATGCTTTTGCTATTTCAAGCGAAATGGACGTCTTTTTTACAGCACTGCATAAAGCCTTTAACGATCATCTAGCACTTGTTGATTCAACGTTCTCTAATCAAGAGCGAAAGTCGCTAATGGATGCCTTAGGAACTGCAGCAAGTAACTATAGAGAACAGATTTATAACAATGGTTTCTCTGGAGAAAAGAAAAACTTAACAAAAGAAGACTTAGCTAGTTTTATCGAAACTGCTCTGCGCTTTTTAGAAGATGCCATTCGCAAAAACAAAAAAGAAGACGGACTCTATCACGCCTACAATCTAATTGCTATCGATAACGATCAAGAAGTAAGTGTTGATTATCTCGCTGAAATGCTCGAAGGTCAAGTCGCCGTACTTAGTTCAGGATATCTTGACGCACAAGAAAGTTTAAACGTGCTCAATGCCTTGAGAAATAGCAAACTCTATCGTGAAGATCAAAAAAGCTATATCCTTTATCCTAATAAAACCTTACCCCTTTTTGTGAATAGAAACACGATTCCTACTGTCGCTGTATCAAAATCAAAACTATTACAACAACTTCTTAAGGACGTGAATCATCAAATTTTATCCCAAGACATTAAAGGGGACTTCCACTTCAACGGAAGCTTTAAAAATGCTGATGACTTAAAACAAGCTTTAGCGAATTTATCGTCAACCTATACTGCTTTAGTCAATACAGAAAGTGACTTAATCTTATCCATCTTTGAAGAAGTCTTTAATCACAAAGCCTTTACAGGTCGATCGGGGACTTTCTACGGCTATGAAGGTTTAGGTTCGATTTACTGGCACATGGTGTCAAAATTAGCACTGGCCGGTTTTGAAGTAGTTAATCAAGCAATTGTTGAAGGAGAAGATCAAGCGATCATTGCACAATTGCGCAAACATTATTACGAGATTGTAGCTGGGATTGGCGCACATAAATCTCCGGAAGATTACGGAGCCTTCCCTAGTGATCCCTATTCACACACCCCAGGAGGAAAAGGCGCACAGCAACCCGGTATGACGGGCCAAGTGAAAGAAGATATACTAAGTCGTTTTGGCGAATTAGGGGTACGAATCCAGAAAGGTGAGATTCATTTTGATCCCACTTTATTAAATGAAAACGAATTCCTAAACGAAGCTAAAACCTTCTCTTATTACAATCTTATTGGAGAGAAAAAAGAGCTTGAATTATCAAAAGATAGTTTGGCCTTTACTTATTGCCAAGTGCCTGTTGTTTATAAAAAAACACCTGAAAGTAAAATCACTATCTCTTTCACAGGTGGGCAACAAAAAACCCTAGGAGGTCAAGGCTTAGACAAAGAAACAACAACGCAACTCTTTGCGAGAAATAATACCATCGAAAAGATTGAAGTAGAACTTGAAGTTTAGATGAAACAGTTGGATTATTCTTTTTTAGGCATTCGCCAAAGCATTTACAGCATGCTTATATGCTTTATTTGTTTCGCTTTTTTAAGCTGCGATTACCCTCAAAAAAGTCCGAAAGAAAAAGCAGCCATAAACGCTGAAAGTATTTTGGGGAATCCATCCTACCCTGCTATCTCATATGGGGGATATCGCGGAACATCCCGCGACATACAACCCACGCTAGTCCAACTTCAAAATGATATAAAAATTTTACATGCCATGGGGATTAGGGTATTGCGTACTTATGATTTACAATTCGATCACTCCCCTAACCTATTAAAGGCTATCGATGCTTTGCAAAAAGAAGATCCTTCTTTTGAAATGTATGTAATCTTAGGTTCATGGATAGATTGTAAAGGCGCATGGACAGATCAAAGGGATCACAGTGTTGGAGCAATAGAAAACAATACGCTTGAGATGGAGAAAGCAGTTCGCTTAGCTAATCAATATCCGCACATTGTTAAAGTTATTGCAGTCGGCAATGAAGCCATGGTGCATTGGCAAGAAGCCTATTATGTTAAACCAGATGTCATTTTAAAATGGGTCAATCATTTACAAGGCTTAAAGAAAAAAGGAAAATTACCCACTGATCTATGGATTACAAGCTCAGATAATTTTGCCTCTTGGGGAGGTGGAGACGACAGCTATCATCTTGATGCGCTTACCCAATTAATCAAAGCAGTAGACTATCTGTCCATCCACACCTATCCATTCCACGACACCCACTACAATGAAGACTTTTGGGTAACTAAAAACAATGAGAACGCCTCAAAAGAGGAAAGCATTGAGGCGGCTATGATAAGAGCGGTTGCCTATGCTATAGGACAATACAATGCGGTCAAAAATCACTTAGCGACTTTAGGGGTAGACAAACCCATCCATATAGGAGAAAGCGGTTGGTCAACTGCTTCAGAAGGCTTTTATGGAGACAATGGCTCTCATGCTGCAGACGAATATAAACAAGCGCTATACTATCAAAAAATTCAAGAATGGTCAAAACAGAACAACATTACAACTGTTTACTTTTCGGCCTTTGATGAACAATGGAAAGACCCTAATGGACCCTTAGCGTCAGAAAACAACTTTGGCCTATTTACCATTGACGGAAAGGCAAAATACGCCCTGTGGCCATTGGTAGACAAAGGAGTTTTTAAAGGTTTAAGCCGTGAAGAAAACGGACCCCAGATTAACAAAACATTTGAAGGGAATCTTCAAAAGGTTTTAGCAAAAAGTAAAGCCCCTAAAACAAAAGCATGAAAAGAACTGTAAGCTTTCTGATCTTGCTTAGCCTTCTGCTTACTGGCTGTGAGAAAAAGCCCAATACGCTTGTGCAAACAAAAGAGAGAAAAATCTTACTCAACAACACCCCTTATCTAATTAAGGGTATTTGTTATCACCCCGTGCCTAAAGGGGAAACAAAGCGTAGTTTTAGCACCTTAGCACAGGATCTTCAACTTTTGCAAGAAGCTGGAATCAATACCATTCGAGTATATAAACCCATTGACGACCTGGCCGTTTTAGATCAAATTCATGCCGCCGGTATTAAACTGATTATGGGCTTTGGGTATAACCAAGAAGGTGTTTTTGATATGGCTTCAGGGACGATTCTCGACTACATTGAAACATACAAAAACCACCCTGTCATCCTTTTATGGGAACTAGGTAATGAATACAACTACCATCCAGAATGGTTTGATGGCGATATCAAAAAATGGTACACCGCATTAAACAACACGGCCAAAAAGATCAAAGACCTCGATCAAAATCACCCAGTAGCAACAGCACACGGAGAAATTCCCACCGCAGAAGTACTTAAAAACAACCCTAACATTGATGTTTGGGGAGTCAATGTCTACCGCTGGGATCAACCTGGCAGTTTGATCACAGAATGGGAAGAAAGAAGCGAGCTGCCTCTCTATTTCTCTGAGGCTGGGGCAGATAGTTTTATGGCTGCGCCAAAAGATGATTATCTCGCAGGCGAAAATCAACTTGCGCAAGCAGATGCTACTCAGGTGATTTTAGACCAAATCTTCGACCGACCAGATATTGTCAATGGCGTTGCACTGTTTTCATTTACAGATGGTTGGTGGAAAGCTGGAAATCCAGCCCAACAAGATCAAGGAGGCTGGGCTCCTTTTAGTTCTGGCGTCCCTTATGACGGAGCTCCTAACGAAGAATATTGGGGAATCGTCGATATAGATCGTAATAAAAAAGAAGCCTTTTTTGTGCTGCAAAAAAAATACAAGGAATTATAATTTACCCTAAATCATGATTAAACTTTTCACCTTAATAACGCTTTCACTTTTTAATTTTCAAACGGAAGATAAAAAGAATAAAGTGACTGTTTATGAAACCTCTGAAGAGGGTCATCATCTTACTCAAATAGATGATTTTAAAAGTGACGCGACTCCTGCCCTAGTCGTTATCGATCAAAACCAAAAGAAGCAAACCATTACCGGTTTTGGAGGTGCGTTTACAGAAGCTAGTGCTTATTTACTCAATCAATTAGGAACAGAAAATCGCGAAAAAATCTTAAAGGCCTATTTCGCTAAAGAAGGTGCTAACTATTCGCTTACAAGAACGCATATGAACTCCTGTGACTTTTCTGTCAGTAACTATTCATATACCCCAGTCGCTGACGATGTGAATCTCGAACACTTTTCCGTTCAAGAAGACAAGGATGATTTAATTCCTATGATCAAAGAAGCCATGGCGATCTCAGAAGACGGTTTTAAAATCTTTGCCTCCCCCTGGACTGCAGCACCATGGATGAAAGACAATAACAGTTGGGTAGGCGGAAAATTATTGCCAAAATACTATGACACCTGGGCCTTATTCTTTTCAAAGTATGTAGATGCTTACCGCGAAGAAGGGATTGACATTTGGGGCTTTACCGTAGAAAATGAACCCCATGGAAATGGCAATAACTGGGAAAGTATGATTTACAGTCCGCAAGAGATGACCACTTTCGTCAAAAATCACCTTAGCCCTAAATTGACAGCAGACGGAAAAGGAGAACTCGTCATTTTAGGCTATGATCAAAACAGAGAAGGCATTAAAGAATGGGTCGACGAAATGTACAAAGATGCCGAAACAGCCCAACACTATGACGGAACCGCGATCCACTGGTATGAAAGCACTTATGAAGTGTTTCCAGAAGCATTACAATATGCCCATAACAAAGCGCCTAATAAATACTTAATCCAAACCGAAGCTTGTGTAGATGACGAAATTCCTGTTTGGAAAAATGATGCCTGGTACTGGACAAAAGAAGCGACAGACTGGGGCTATACTTGGCGAGAAGATGAAAAAAAATACCTCCACCCTAAATACGCTCCAGTAAATCGATATGCCAGAGATATCATAGGATGTCTTAACAATTGGGTCGATGGATGGGTCGACTGGAATATGGTGCTCGATCGTCAAGGGGGACCTAACTGGAAAAAGAATTGGTGCATCGCTCCAGTAATTGTAGACCCAAATAAAGACGAGGTCTACTTTACCCCGCTCTACTATGTAATGTCTCACTTTAGCAAATTTATACGCCCTGGAGCTAAAGTATTAAAAATAAATAGTTCAGATAAAGCCCTTCAGATTACTGCGGCAGAAAACCCAGATCAATCCATCGCAGTAGTTGTTTTCAATGAAGGGAAAACAGAAAAAACATACGCTTTAAAACTCAATGCGATCAATAAAACTATTCGCATTGCACCACAAGCAATACAAACCGTAGTGATTAATTAAAACAACAATTATGCCTAACCTTTCTTCTACTAAAGTCCCCATGACACAAAAAATAGCCTTTGGAGTGGGCATGCTTGCTAATCAAATGTTTCCAGCAGCGATAAGTATCTTCATTGTGGTACTGGTTCAAGATTTAGGATTTCCTGGATGGATGTGGGGAGTCGTCTCTCTTGCGCCACGAATTTTTGATTCCTTAACAGATCCTATCATGGGATTCATCTCTGATAATACCAAATCAAAATGGGGTAGAAGAAGACAATATGTTTTTATAGGTGCTATTACTATGGGAATCTCTTTTGTCATTATGTGGCAACTTTTTAGAGATAGTTCTATTGATTATAACTTTGCCTACTTCCTGTTTTGGTCCATTGTTTTCTATTTAGGTTTAACCATTTTTAGTGTGCCTTATGTCGCCATGGGATATGAAATGAGTGATGATTTTCACGAACGCACAAGTATTATGGCGGTAGCACAATGGCTAGGACAATGGGCGTGGGTTATTGCTCCGTGGTTCTGGGTAATTATGTATGACACTACATGGTTCGAAACAGCAGATGTTGCTGTACGGGAATTAGCCATATGGGTAGGTTTAGGCTGTGCTATATGTGCTATGGTACCTGCTATATTTATCAAGAGTAAATCTACGCTAGAAGAAAATTATTCTCCTATGACATTAAAAAACATTGGGGGAAGCTTAGTAAAAATCTGGGATAGCTTTGGCGAAGCCTTTACATCTGCCCCTTTTAGAAAGCTTTGTTTTGCTACCTTTTTGATTTTTAATGCTTTTAATACAGTTGCAGCTTTTACCTTTTTTATCATAGTGTATTATCTCTTTAATGGAGACGCTGGTGCAGCAGGAATATGGCCTACGCTCTTTGGAAGTGTTGGGGCTTTATGCACTACCTTTTTAGTCATTCCTATTGTGGCAAAAATGTCTAAAGTAATGGGGAAAAAGAAAGCATTTATGGTTTCTCAATCGATCTCTATATTGGGCTATGTTATGCTTTGGTTCTTGTTTATCCCCGGAAAACCATATTTGTTTTTAATCGCCTTACCTTTCTTCTCTTTCGGAATTGGAAGTTTATTTACCATCATGATGTCCATGACTGCAGATGTAATTGATTTAGACGAATTGAATTCTGGGAAACGCCGCGAGGGAGTTTTTGGAGCAATCTATTGGTGGATGGTCAAATTTGGCTTTGCCATCGCTGGTGGTTTAAGCGGAGCCATTTTTTCTATAATTGGTTTTGATGCCGCACTTGAAGTACAACCAGAATCGGCCATTACTGGTTTGCAATTATTCTTTTCTGGGCTGCCCATTTTAGGAACCTTAACCGCCATGTATATCATGCGCAATTATGATATTTCTGAAGAACGCGCAAACCAAATCACTGCACAATTAAAAATTAAAAGAGCAGAAAAAGCTTAATCATTTAGATGAAAAGAGCTGTAATATTAGTTGGGCTTATAATAAGCCTTTTTAGCCTACAAGCGCAAGAAAGAAAATTGATTTGGGCAGACGAGTTTGATGGAACTGAATTAAATCTAAGCGACTGGTCGATTATAGAAGGAGATGGTTGTCCGCAGCTGTGTGGCTGGGGAAATGACGAATTACAAATTTATACCGATAAAAATCACCGCCTAGAAAACGGGATGCTTTACATCAAAGCGGTAAAAGAAGGGGACCATTATACCTCAACGAGAATAAATACCAAAGGGAAGAAAAGCTTTCAATACGGTCGTTTTGAAGTACGTGCTAAACTAGCGATAGGAAAAGGGGTTTGGCCAGCATTCTGGCTATTAGGAACAAATATTGACCAAGTAGGATGGCCGCTTGCGGGTGAAATTGACGTAATCGAATATGTAGGACGTTCCCCCCAAGAGATCTTTACCTCTCTGCATACAAAAGCTGGTCATGGGGACTATGCAAGTACAAAAACTACTAGGATAGAAGATATTGAAGAGGGCTTTCATACTTATGCAGCTGACTGGACCAAAGATCAAATCACCTTTTATGTCGATGGAAAAAAGGTCTATAGCTTTAACCCAGAAGATAAAAGCCAAGAAGTCTGGCCTTTTAATCAACCTTTTTATCTTTTACTCAATCTCGCCGTTGGCGGAAATTTTGGTGGGAAAGAGGTCGACCATTCGGTCTTTCCACAAGAATTTGTGATCGACTATATCAGGGTTTTTCAATAAGGTATCAATCAATAATTTTATTTGATAGACGCCAAAGTAAGTAGAAAGCAAGCAGGCTTAAACTCCCTAGTAAAAGTCCTTGCAACATTTTTCCATAGATAAAATAACCTGTACTAAAAAGTGCGCCATAAATGGCAAAAGCACCGATAAACATGCATAAGATTCCTTGAGGGACATTCCACCCCTTGGAAGACGATTTTAAATCTTCTGCTGACATTTCTGCACGAACTACAGCCCACCCAGGACCTCCAGGTTGAATCTTTTGCACAAAAGAAGTTAAGGTGCCCATATCTGAAGGGGAAGTGATTAAAGTAACGCCCACCCAGCAAAGCGTAGTAATCCCAACACTCAATAAAAATTGAAGATCGTTGGCGATAGGCGTAAAGCCTAAGGCGGCGTGAATCACCTGGAAATAAATCGCTAAAACAAAAGAAACCACCATGGCAGTTAACTCACTGTAAGCATTAATTCTATACCAAAACCAACGCAGGATAAACAATAATCCAGTCCCCGCTCCTATTTGCAGCAGGATTTGAAAAGCTTGTAAGGCATTGCTCAAGACCAAGGCAAATAGGGCAGAAAAGACCATCAATAAAACAGTCGATAGCCTTCCCACTGCCACCAGTCTTTTCTCTGAAGCATTAGGGTCGATAAAACGGTGATAAAAGTCATGCACCACATAAGAAGAGCCCCAATTTAAATGAGAAGAAATGGTCGACATAAATGCAGCGATTAAAGACGCAACAATTAACCCAATCGCTCCCGCTGGTAATAAGGTCATCATGGCGGGATAGGCTAAATCGTCTCGAATGATATTTGGGTCTATTGCTGGAAAAGCAGCTTGAATTGCATTGAGATCTGGAAAAATAATCAAGGAGGCCAAAGCGATCAAAATCCATGGCCATGGACGTAACGCATAATGGGCTACATTAAATAAAAGCGTTGCCCAAATCGCGTGTTTCTCGTTTTTAGCAGACAGCATTCGCTGGGCGATATATCCCCCACCTCCGGGCTCTGCTCCGGGATACCAAACACTCCACCACTGTACCGCTATGGGTAAAATAAAGAGCGTAATTAATAATTCGCGTTGGCTTAAATCTGGGATAAAGTTTAGTTTCCCACTTACATTAGGGTGGGTTAACAATTGTTCTAAACTCCCTATTTGGGGTAAATCAATTAAATAGGCTGCCGCCCAAAAGGTTGCTCCCATGGCAAGAATAAACTGGAAAAAGTCGGTGACAATCACCCCTTTTAATCCCCCCATAGAACTGTAAATTACCGTAATCACAGAAGCGACTAAAACCGTTTCAACCGGAGAGAAACCTAGCATCACTCCGCCTATTTTAATGGCAGCAAGACAAACACTTGCCATGATCATGATATTAAAAAACACCCCTAAATACAAGGCGCGAAAACCCCTTAAAAAGGCGGCTTCTTTCCCGCTATAGCGCAATTCATAAAACTCTAAATCTGTAACCACCCCTGACTTTCGCCAAAGGCGCGCATAAACAAAAACCGTTAACATCCCGGTCAATAAAAAGGCCCACCAAACCCAGTTGCCCGCAACCCCATTCGTGCGAACAATATCCGTAACAAGATTAGGGGTATCGGCAGAGAAAGTGGTGGCAACCATCGAGATTCCTAATAGCCACCAAGGCATATTACGACCCGATAAGAAAAAGTCTGTGGTGCTTCGACCAGCAGAGCGCGCTAGCCATAGACCTACTGCTAAGGTGAGACCAAAAAACAAAAGGATAATCCACCAGTCTAAAGAGGTTAGTTGCATAATTCGGTTGGTTTGAAAGATTAAAGTACAATTTATTTATAAAACCAAATCTTAAAAAATGATTTCAACTATACTATGCTTAGCTTCTCCTCCAAGCAATCTTTTTCAATGGGTTATTTACTTTAATGAGTATTCACCAAAAAATAATACTCCCCTCTTTACTCGCACGGTTTTTTGTCCTGTAAACATTTTTATCCCAAGGGATTTATTTATCTTTTCCCTTAGTAAAATTAGGGTATGGAATTTAAAGACAAAGTAGTTTTGATCACCGGGGCTGCCTCTGGAATAGGAAAGGTAGCTGCAATTGCCTTTGCTGCTCAGGGAGCAAATGTGATTGTATCTGATTATAACGCCAAAGGCGGAAAATCTACCGTTGAGCGTATAGAAAAAGAAGGGGGTCAAGCCAGTTTTATCGCTTGTGATGTGGGTGATGCGAATCAAGTACAGCAGTTAATGGATCAGATTAAAAGTGACTTTGGCCACATAGATATCGCCATCAATAACGCCGGTATCCCAGGCGCCAGCGCCCGTACCCATGAATACCCCCTGGACGATTGGGACAAAGTAATGCGTGTCAATGCCTCTGGAGTGTTTTATGGAATGAGAGCACAATTGCCTATTATGCTAAAACAAGGAGGCGGAGTAATCATCAATACAGCTTCTATCGCCGGATTAAAAGGTTTGCCTAATTCTCTTGCTTATACCGCGAGTAAACACGCTGTGGTAGGAATGACAAAGACTGCTGCAATGGAATACGGGAAGAAAAACATTCGCATCAATGCCCTTTGTCCGGTCTTTACCGTAACCCCTTTGTTTAATCCAGAGGTCATCGAAAAAGTTGCTGCAGGGATTCCAGATAAATTAAAAGCAGGGATTCCGCTAAAACGATTTGCTAACGTTCAAGAACAAGTCGATGCAATGCTTTGGCTAGCTTCAGATAAAGCAAGCTTCGTTACAGGTCTTGCCCTACCTATTGATGGTGGATTAACGGCCTAAAACGATCAAGGGTAATAAAGAATTAAGCGGGTAGCATTCGCTAAATAAAGAGGATGTTTAGGGCTGCCGTTTTTATTTTGTCCAAAACAAAGGGGTTGTTCAACAAGCGTATCTAGTCATTGTGGTAATTGTCCGTGATTGCCCCAGGCAAAGACGACATCTTTACATAAATGCAGCATACTTTTAATATGCTGTTTGTTTTTCTCTTCTGCTATTAAATCAAACTTGAATAACTCTTTTGGGTAGGGAGTAATGTGAGCATAAAGATTTCCCACATAAAAACCGCCATAGCCTTCCTTTTCAGCGAAAGCCATTAAACGTTTAACGGTAGGATCGTTTTGAGTTGCATCTGCTGTTGAGGGATTGAGTAAAATGAACAAAACCAAAGGGCGCTTTTTATCCCATATCCGCCAGAGGCGAAATCGTTTTCCCTTAATTCCCAATGCTCCTTGCTCCATAAAAATTGCGTATATTGTAGGTAATAACCATTAAACCAATTTAATATGAAAAATTTACTTCTAAGTATCTCCGTACTTTTTTGTGCCGTCTTATCCGCACAAAACCCAGCCCGAAAAATTGTGGAAACAACCTACCTCGACATTCATCCTACTAAGATTAAGCGTTTTGTTGAATTACATAAAATCATGTTTGATTTTACCATGGGAGAAGAACGCACCCTAGAGGACTCTTGGGTTTATCGACATTGGTACGGCTCTGGGGCAACCATTGTATTAATGGATATATATCCTTCTGCAGAAGCGGCAGTAAGTGACGATTTTTCTGTGGTTATGCGCCGTAAAATGGAAACAATGTCTGAAGAAGAAAAAGAAGAAATGGGTGAAAATTTTCGTGAATGGTGGGCCTTCTTCGATGGCCACTGGGATGAAATGAGAGCCTATAATCCCGAGACAGATTTTGTTGGAAAAGCAGATGTTGACTGGGATATCCCATTTGTATTTGTCACTGGAAGTTATAATACAACAGGGAATATGCGCAAAATGGGAAAAGCCTATATGGACTGGCAAACGCGACCAAATGTGGAAGATGGTCTACAATTAGGTGGCGGAGTAACCTACCATTACAAAGGTGCAGGATCTGACATTGAACTTTTTGGAGGCTTTAAAAACATAGAGGACTTTGCAAAAACTGTGAGTACCCAAGGGACAGATAATCCAGAGGCTAGAAAAACTTTTTGGAGTATGGTCGACGGTGCACATGCCGATCAAATATATGTACATGTGGGACATCTAGACAATGGTGTTTTTAATCTCGCAGGAAAAGACAATTAAATCTTTTTTATTGACCTAATCGTTTACTTAAAACCCTCTTAAAGGGTTTTTTGTTTTGCTTTTAAACCAACAAGTCTATCGTACTGCTTTGGTTGCGCTCAATCTTAACCTTGCCATAAGAAAAAATTAAACTCAAGAAATCATTTAATGGATTGATTTTCTTATATTTATGAATATTAATACAGGGGCTTTTTTATGTAATGAAGTTTTTTCATTCTAGATTAATGATGTTTTGAAGATGCCCGTATACGTTAAAGGATTTTAATACGTGGATGCCCCTGTATTTTTTATTTCTTCAATTAGAAGTCGCAAGCCATACAATTACTCACTTTTATTTCAGTTGTTTTTTGATAAGACTGTCTTTCACCTTATTTCAATCCCTGAAAACAGATTCTATTTATTGCAGTATTCCTCTTTTGCTACCATTGTTTAATAAAAAGCACCAAGGCATATATACTGAAAGAGATCCCTCCAAAAAATGCTGGTAAAAGCAACAGTTCTCTTAAAACTACTTCGAGCACATGAGTGATTTTTAATTGATATGCTAAATAAAACACACCGATGATAGCCCAACAAACTAGCGCAGTTAAAAAAGAAGTTTTCAGTGACATCGATTAAATGTAGTCAAATATATTATTTCAATTCGCGTTAGTTTTATAAATTATACCACCCAATGCGTTTTGCCTACTAAAAGGATTGTTAAACTTATTAGACATGAAAACAGCGCTCTTTGTATTGCTTCTGCTTTGGGGAATTCCTAGTACTTACTTTAGGAGTAAGTTTAGAAAGCTGGTTTATCAAACAGAAGATTGGAAAATCAACCTCCGCCCTTTATTTAAAAAAGAGCTACAAGCCTTATTTGGAAATCAATTCCCAGATGATAAGGCCTACCTTAAATTACGATTTCAATACAGGCTTTATTTGTTGATCTATCTCCTGCTGTTTTTAGGCTATAAAATGATTTAACTTCCCCCTATGTAATCTTCCCATTTAAAGTGAGGGAAAAGACGTTTTAGCATTTCAACAACAGCCAAAATACCTGTCATTTCAAAAAAGACTCTAATTACTAGATCAAAAAAGCTTTGCGTAATGGCAGCATCAACAAAAACCACCCAAAAGGCTAAAAACAAATACACTAAAAGAAAAGAAAATGACATTTGATCAAATTCTTTTCTAAGCCATTTTAAAACTTTATTGAACTTAGACATATTGCGTGTTTTTTGATAAAGATAAAATGAATTTCATGAAATCTTTTTGTAATTTTGAGTTAATGAAAAAGAAACTGCTTTATTTATCCATGGTCTTGATTTGTTTGGCATGCCAAAAAGACAATGAAATAAATTTTAGTTGTGATGTTGACTACGTCGAAATAATAGATGGAACTACTGCAAGAGTAGTTTTTGAAGTAACACAAGACAATACCGTCAAAAATTATACTGTGGACAGTAATTACACTAGAAGAGAGAACGATTATATCATCGGAGATCAACTAGTGGTACTAGAGAACTTTGTAGTCGATGGGAACGAGGCCACATTTGACTTTTATTATGCCGAAAACTTAGGCGCTTTTTGTGCTGATCTTTTTAATGCCATTCCACCTCATGATCATGAAGCCTTTACTGCTCAAGCCGAAAAAAGTCTCACTGGAAAAGGGATTGGAAAGTGGAAAATAAAGCGGAAGAGTGCTATTTTAGAATAATTTACTGCATTATTTTAAAGGCCGGTAAATTAAATTCTCTCCCATCTGCATAAATAAAAATGGGGGTAAAATAGTTGGTCGCCTCAGAGCTTTTAAAGGCCTTTTCTAATCGGATAGCGACAAAGTCTTCTTCAAATTTTTCTAACAAACCATTTATGGATGTGCGGCATTGTGTCCAGCTTTCTTCGTCTAATTGATCTGGGTGAATGAAATTTTTGATTAACGCGCTTTTGAATATTTCTTCTGCTTGTTGAATTCTTGAATCATGAATCACAGGGTTTTGCGCAAAAGAATTAACAACAAAACACATAAGGCAAAGAAAGGAGAATAAATTTTTCATAAGCATTGCTTTCGCTAAATTTATAGAACCATAAACTAATTTACTGTTAAAAAGCCTATTGTAATTTTACGCAGTAACGCTTTTGCGTTGAATTTTAGGTAAATCCCCAATAAATTAATTCCCTGTTAAAGCTTTTTATAAAGATCAGATATTGTGTAGGTTTGATACATGAAACGGTTTTTCCTGTTTTACTGCACTCTATTGCTGTGTTCGATGTCTATATGGGGACAAAACGAAAACAAACCTATACAGCGTAAATTTGATGTTGACCCCGCCTCAAAATCTCTCTTAAAAATTCCAGATAAAAACCCATTACCCAATTTTCTACAAAAAGATTTCTTATCTAAAAGCCCTCAACCTAATGCACCTAAAAAGGGCTTTGAAAAAGATATCCAAATGGGCTTTAAAGAAGAGTTTATCGATCCAGGACAAGAATACTTAGAACGTTTACAAACTCCCGAAGTAGAAAAAAACCCAGGGAATTTTAAAGTGGATCAATATCTAGGAGATTTTAAGAGCAGTACTAAAAGTGTTAGAATTGTCTTTCGGGACCATCAACACCCCGATGGAGACCGTGTCCAAGTAAGACTCAATGACGACATCTTTTATCCAAATATTCTCTTACTTGAAAGCTATAAAAAGCTAGATATTGAATTGATCCCAGGTTTCAATAAAATTGATTTTGTCGCTCTAAATCAAGGAGAATCTGGTCCTAATACTGCCGAAGTTCGCGTCTATGACGATCAAGGAAACCTTATGATGGCCAATCGCTGGAACCTTGCCACAGGAACAAAAGCGACTTTTATTGTGGTTAAAGAAGAATAAATTCTTTTAAATTTTTAACGCCCAAACAACTAAAGTTGTAAATTTAAATCTTAAACCTTAAATCTTATTATTATGAACAAACCAGTGAACACAGCTCTGCTACTTGGTGGGCTCTTTTTTGGACTCCTTGCGTGTGATTCTACATCAAAAAAAAACAGGAGGAATTGATATTAGCTTAATGGATACTGAAGTTCGTCCGCAAGATGACTTTTACAACTTCGTCAATGGGACTTGGATGAAAAACACCGAGATTCCAGACGATAAGACCCGTTGGGGAAGCTTTAATGAATTACGTGAAAACACCGACGCCGATGTGCTAAACATCTTAAAAGATGCCGCAAATGACCCCAATTTAGACACTGCTTCAGATGAAAGTAAGGCGGTGCAATTATTTCAATTAATCAACGATACCATTACCCGAAACGAACAAGGCATAAAGCCCTTAAAACCGCATTTAGCCCGTATCGCAGAGATTAATTCTATCGCAGATATTCAAACTTATTTAGAAGAAACCTTACCAAAAGGAGGTCGCGCGTTATTTAGTTTTGGGGTTTCTGCAGATGCAAAAGACAGCAATAAAAATGTCCCACAACTCTATCCCGGATCTACAGGAATAGAACGCGACTATTACCTCAAAGACGACGAGGATTCTAAAAAGATTAAAGCGGCTTATACAGAACATGTCGCCCGTATGTTTGGTTTTGTAGGCAAGTATGCCGAAGAAGCCAGCGCATTAGCCGATCAAGTAATTAAAGTGGAAACTCAATTAGCCGCTGCCCGTTTAGACAAAGTTGCGCGACGTGATCCGGCAAAACGATACAACCCTAAAAGCACAGAAGAACTAGGAGAAATTGCTACAAGCATTCGCTGGCCAAAATACTTTAGTGCTATAGGAGTAGCTGGCATCGACACTGTTGTACTCACCGATTTAGACTATTTTTCTACCCTTGATGAAGTGATGAAAAACAGTAGTATTGAAGATATCAAAGCTTATTTATGGTGGACTTTGATCGATGGTACAGCCAGTCGTTTAAGCACAGAAATGGATCGCGCTAACTGGGACTTTTATAGCAAAACTTTCGCGGTGCCATTGCGCAAGAACCTTTGGAACAACGTTCCATTAGAACCGTTAATTGGACCTTAGGCGAAGCCTTAGGAAAACTATATGTCACGCAAAAATTTCCCCCAGAAGCAAAAGCACAAATGAAGGAATTAGTAGGAAACTTGATCAAAGCCTATGAAAGCCGCATCAATGCATTAGATTGGATGGACGATGCAACAAAAGCAAAAGCCATTGAAAAATTAACTAAGACCAATGTTAAAGTAGGCTATCCAGACAAGTGGAAAGACTACTCTTCTTTATCCTTGACAAATGATGCTGGTGAAGCCACTTATTTTGACGCCTTAGTCAATATTGCTTCTTATGAATTTGCAGAAAATATTGCAGAATTAGGCGAGCCCGTCGACAAAAGCAAGTGGTATATGTCCCCACAAACAGTGAATGCTTATTACAATCCTGCTTATAACGAGATTGTTTTCCCAGCAGCCATTTTACAGTCTCCCTTCTTTGACTTTACTGCAGATGCTGCCGTTAACTATGGTGGAATTGGCGGTGTAATTGGTCACGAAATCTCTCACGGTTTTGACGACTCTGGTGCTGATTATGATGCAGATGGAAACCTAATCAATTGGTGGACAGAAAAAGATTTAGAAAAGTTCAACGGTTTAGGCGATCGACTAGCAGAACAATACAGTGCGATTGAAGTCTTAGAGGATACCTTTATCAATGGAAAATTCACTCTAGGAGAAAATATTGGGGATTTAGGAGGCATACATGCAGCTTTTGATGCATTAGCCTTACACCATCAAGACAATGGAAAACCAGCACCCATCGATGGCTTCTCTGCAGAAGAACGCTTCTTCTTATCCTGGGGAACCATCTGGAGAACAAAAATTCGCGATGAAGCACTTAAAAACCAAGTGCGTACAGATCCACACTCACCGGGTTATAATCGCGCAATCCAACCCCTAAAAAACATGGATGCCTTCTATACTACATTTGATGTAAAAGAGGGAGATGACATGTACTTGTCCAAAGAGGATCGTATCTACATCTGGTAGATCAATCAATCAATTTAAATGATAAAAGCCAAGAGAATCTCCTTGGCTTTTATATTTTCGTGTCATGGAACCCTTTGCGAATGTATTAAATGAACTTATCGGCTCGCTAGAATGGATAATGTTAACCCTAATTCTGGGTGGAGGAATCTATTTATCACTTCAGTCAAAAGGCTATGCTTTACGGAACATAAAAAAAGGAGGGCAACTTCTTTTTCAAAAAGAAAATGACAAAGGAATTTCACGTTTTGAAGCCCTTTCTGCGGTCTTAGCGTCTACCGTTGGGCTGGGAAATATTTCTGGGGTAGCCATAGCGATTTATATGGGTGGCCCTGGCGTATTAGTCTGGATGTGGATTACTGCTGCCTTAGGCGCAGTGATAAAATTTTACAGTTCCTCTCTTGCCGTTATGCTGCGCGAAAAAGAAAGCGATGGATCCCCGCTAGGAGGTCCCATGTATTATATGACTTTAGGCCTGCCTAAAATGGGGAAAACACTGGCTATCTGGTTTTCTTTTGCGGGTCTCTTTGGCGTACTCCCCGCTTTTACGGCCAATCAATTAACCCAGACAGTGGTCACGGTTGTTCAACCCGATCAATACCTACAACTGGGGAATCTTTATTGGAAAATCATTTTAGGAATCACCTTTGTATTAATTGCTGCCTGGGTCATTTTGGGAGGTTTACAAAAAATTGTAAAGGTAACTGCGAAACTAGTGCCGCTAATGGTCGTGCTTTACTTTAGTATGGGTCTTTATATTTTAATTGACAATTATACCCTAGTCCTCCCTGCCTTAAACGCCATTTTTACCGAAGCTTTTAACCTCAATACCGCCGTGACAGGTGGGTTTTGGGGCCTTGTTTTAATCGGGATTCGCCGGGCCGTTTTTTCTAATGAAAGTGGGGTAGGAAACGCTCCCATGTATCACGGGCAGTCAGAAACCAAAGAACCTATACACGAAGGGCTTGTTGCCGCATTAGGACCGCTTCTAGATACCGTATTAGTCTGTTCGATTACTGGGATTATCATCATCATTAGCGGGGCTTATCTGGGGCAAGACTTAAATGGAATTGTCTTAACCCTTGAAGCCTTTAACCGTCTTTTCTTTGGCATTGGAGATCAATTGCTTTTAATCATGGTGCTTGTTTTTGGGGTCTCAACCCTCTTTACTTATTCTTATTACGGGGTAAAATGCCTTGATTTTTTAACCCAAAAAAAATGGGGATTTGTCTATAACTATATCTATTTGGGTAGTATTATTTTATCTGCCGTTGCCACAGTAGATGTGGTAATTGGGATCATTGATTTATCTTTTGCTCTCATGTGTATTCCAAATATGATCGCCATCTTATATTTATCCCCAAAGGTGAAACAACGCATTAAAACACTTCAAGAATAATCCTTCATGACCCAAAAACAATGGCTGATTTTAATGATGATTGCCGTTCCTCTTGTAGGAGTATACTTTAAGGTATTCGCGTTCTTCCTCGTGCTTCCCCTTTGGCTTTTAAAGCCAAAAAAATAATAATGCTAGTCCTGTATTACTGGAACTTTCCTGTTTACATTCTTCATTTTAAGGGCTTAACATAAAAGAAAATCTTTACCTTAGAAGAATGAATCAAACGCAGATATTTAGAGATATCCATGGAAATACAATTGACCCTATCGAACACACTCGAAATATTTTAGCGAAAAATCCCTTTGTCAATATCCATATTGGGACAGATTCACAAAGCATTGCAAAACAAACCCGATATATCACAGTGATTGCCTACCGCTTTGGCAATAGAGGGGTACACTATATCCTCAAAAAAAATGGGATGCCAAAAATTAAAGATTTGTGGACCCGCCTCTGGAAAGAAACAGAGATGAGTATAGACGTGGCAGAATGGATTAAAAACAGCCTAGATGTAAAAGCCGAGATTGATATGGATTACAACGAGGACGAGAGTTTTAAATCCAACAAATTGGTCAATGCTACTAGAGGCTGGGCCAACTCCCTGGGCTATAAAGTAAACATTAAACCTCACGGTCAAATTGCCACTAGAGCAGCAGATTATCATTGTAAATAATCCTTAGAATCAAGCCTCTTCATTCTTGAACACCTTAAAAAGTTCAAACAATAAAGATTTTTTTACCTTTGTCGTACACTTAAAAACGTTTATAGCATGCAACTGTACAACAAACTAAGTGCGCAAGAAAGAGCGACCATGCTTGAAGAAGCAGGGACAGAACGACTTACCTTATCGTTCTATCAATATGCGCATATTGGCAATCCTCAACTTTTTCGCGATCACCTGTTTTTAGCTTGGGACAAGCTAGAAGTACTGGGGCGTATTTATGTCGCTAAAGAAGGAATTAACGCGCAACTTTCTCTTCCTGCTCCAAGATTTGAAGCCTTTAAAACACACCTAGACAGCATTGATTTTCTTGAAGGAGTAAGGCTAAATATTGCTGTTGAACAAGACCTAAAGTCTTTTCTTAAACTTACCATCAAAGTGCGTCAAAAAATAGTCGCAGACGGTTTAAACGACACAACATTTGATGTTACCCAAAAAGGAAAACATGTCAATGCAGAAGAGTTTAATCAATTATTAGCCGACCCCAACACGGTCTGTGTTGACATGCGCAACCATTATGAAAGCGAGATCGGCCATTTTAAAGGAGCTGTAACCCCAGACGTAGATACTTTTAGAGAATCTTTACCCATTATCGAAGAAGATTTATCCGCTCATAAAAGTGATAAAAAACTACTAATGTATTGCACTGGAGGAATTCGTTGCGAAAAAGCCTCTGCTTACTTTAAACACAAAGGTTTTGAAAATGTTTATCAATTAGAGGGGGGAATTATTGAATACACCCGTCAAGTAAAAGACAATGCTCTCGAAAATAAATTTATTGGGAAAAATTTTGTCTTTGATGAACGCCGCGGAGAACGCATTACAGAAGATGTTATTGCAAAATGTCATCAATGTGGTACCCCTTGTGACACCCATGTAAACTGTGAGAATGAAGCTTGTCATCTGCTCTTTATACAATGCGAAAGCTGCGGCGAGAAAATGCAAAACTGTTGTTCTGACCCCTGTAAAGAAACCATTCAATTGCCCATAGAAGAACAACGCGCTTTGAGAAAGGGGACCCATAACAGCAATAAAATCTTTAAAAAAGGGCGTTCAGAAGTCTTAAAATTTAAATCGCATTAACCTTTTTTTGGGAAGGCAGTTTTGGTAAAACCTCCTATCTTTACGAATCAACCAAAAAAACAACTAAATGGCTTGTGCTTCTTGTACTTCTACAGATGGAACCCTCCGCGGGTGTAAAAGCAACGGAACTTGTGGCACAGATAGCTGTAATAAGTTAACCGTCTTTGACTGGCTAGCAAATATGCAGTTGCCGGGCGGCGAACAAGCTTGTGATTTAGTGGAAATCCGCTTTAAAAATAGCCGCAAAGAATATTTTCGTAACGAAGCCAAACTACCCTTAAAAATCGGAGATTTAGTTACCACCCAAGCCCAAAGTGGTCACGATATCGGGATGGTTACCCTTACAGGAGAATTGGTGCGTTTTCAATTGCGTAAAAAGAAAATCAAAGAAAACAGCGAAGACATTCTTAAGGTCTATCGCATGGCAACTCAAAACGATATTGATAAATGGCAAACTTCTCGTAATCGCGAAGCCGAAGTGCAAAAACGCGCAAGAGAAATGGCCATTTTTCTTCGCCTTGAAATGAAAATATCTGATGTTGAATTTCAAGGAGATGGCTCAAAAGCAACCTTCTATTACACCGCAGAAAATCGCGTTGACTTTCGACAATTGATTAAAGATATGGCGCAAGCCTTCAGCATTCGAATTGAAATGCGACAAATTGGATTAAGACAAGAAGCCTCTCGTTTAGGCGGCATCGGCTCCTGTGGACGTGAACTGTGTTGCTCTACTTGGTTAACAGATTTTAGAACTGTTTCAACTGCCGCTGCACGCTACCAACAATTGTCTTTAAATCCTCAAAAATTGGCTGGTCAATGTGGTAAGTTAAAATGTTGCTTGAACTTTGAATTAGATGCTTATAGAAAAGCGTTAAAAAGCTTCCCAAAGATTGATGCAAAACTACACACCGAAAAAGGAATTGCCGTCTGTCAAAAAATAGACATCTTTAAAGGACATATGTGGTATGCTTATAAAGGCGATTGGATGACTTGGCATTTATTGAGCAACGAACAAGCCAGTGAAATTGTCAAAAAAAATAAGGCCAATGAGCCCGTGGCAAGTTTAGAAGAATACACATTAGATCTTCCGCCAAAACAAGAAGGAAAAGTGTTTGAAAATGTTGTAGGTCAAGACAGTCTCAATCGTTTTGATCGTCCTAAAAAGAATACACGAAACAAAAAGAACAATCGCAACCGAAAGGCGCCTCAAAAAAATGAATAACAATTGGGTTCTTATCAGTCTTATACTCCTCTTATTATCTACTGCTTGTGGAGGAGAAGACACTTTGTATAGAATAGATCAAAATACCCCTAACGGATGGAAAATAGATCAACCCCTTATATTTGAACTTGAAGAAGAACTGTCAACTGCTGTTGACTTGTACATTCATGTTCGCAATAATCAATCCTACCCTTTTTCAAATATCTTTTTAATTGCTAGTATTAAAAGCAACGATTCTCTGATAGAACGCGACACCTTAGAGTTTGCGATGGCAAAGCCTAATGGAGAGTGGCTAGGAAGCGGTTTTTCTTCTGTAAAAGAAAGTAAATTATGGTGGAAAGAAAACTGGCAACCGCAAACAACAGCTCCTTACACTATTGAAATTGCTCAGGCAAATCGAGTGAATGGGAGAGAAAAAGCAGCCCCTCAACTAGAAGGGATTATATCAGTAGGTTTATCCATTAGTGCAAGAGAATAATCCATGGCAAAGAAAGTAAAGAAGAAAAATAAATCCATTGACTTTAGTGGGCCGATAAAGTTATTTTGGCTCTGCTTTCTAATTGGTATTGTGTTTGTTGCTGGAATCTTTGGAAGTGCTGCTTTAGGACTCTTTGGCCCCATGCCTCCTTTGGAACAACTAGAAAATCCCAAAACTAATTTAGCCACTCAAATCATTTCTTCTGATGGAGAAATTTTAGGAAAATTCTTTTATAATGACAATCGTACACCGGTAGCCTTTAATGAACTCCCTGATCATCTTGTCAATGCCCTAGTAGCCACAGAAGATGAACGTTTTTATTCCCATTCAGGAATTGATTTTAGAGGGACATTTCGCGCGATAGCTTATTTAGGAAAACGCGGAGGGGCAAGCACCATTACCCAACAACTTGCACGACAATTATTCGTTGGTTTGCGCTCGCGCAACAAAGTTCAAGCGGTTACCCAAAAGTTCAAAGAATGGGTTCTAGCTGTCATGCTAGAAAGACGCTATACAAAGCAAGAAATCATTGCGATGTATTTAAATATTTATGACTTTGGCTATCAAGCCGACGGAATAAAATCAGCGGCTAAAATTTACTTTAACAAAACTCCATTAACCCTTTCAGTTGAAGAGAGTGCTACTCTAGTTGGAATGTTAAAAAACTCCTCCTTATTCAATCCCAAAAGACGGCTGGAAATGACCCAAAAGCGGCGCAATGTTGTCTTCCAACAGATGTATCGCAATGATTTTATCACAGTAGAAGAACGGGATTCTTTACGAAATATTCCGCTGGTTTTAGACTTCACACCTGACTCACATCGGGAAGGACTTGCCACCTATTTCCGCACCTATGTAAAACGATTTTTACAGGGCTGGGTAAAAGACAACCCAAAAGCAGAAGGCGAGAAATACGATATTTATCGCGATGGTTTGCGCATATACACCACCATTGACTCTCGTTTACAAGCCTTGGGAGAAGCAGCGGTTGATGCGCACATGAAGAACTTACAAGAAGAGTTTTTTAAGCAAAACACCAAAGACTTAAACCCTACTGCTCCCTTTTTAGAATTAAGAGAAGGAGAAATAGACACGCTTTTAGAACGCTCTGCACGGCGTTCAGAACGATGGAGAGCAATGCGTGCCTCTGGTAAAGGAGAAGAAGATATTTGGGCCTCTTTTAAAGTCCCTACTCCTATGACGGTCTTTAGCTGGAAGGGAGATATTGATACGGTGATGAGTCCTTTAGATTCTATGCGTTATTACAAACACTATCTGCGTGCGGCTATGATGTCCATGGATCCCATTAATGGTCATGTAAAAAGTTGGGTCGGTGGATTTAACTACAAGCATTTTCAATATGATCAGGTGCGTCAAGGGCGACGTCAAATAGGTTCAACCTTTAAGCCTTTTTTATACGCTACTGCGATTGACCAATTGCGTTTATCGCCCTGCGATATTTTACCAGACGCCCTCTTTTGTATCGAACCAATGAAATTTGGAAATGTCGAGGCATGGTGCCCAAAAAATTCTGGGGATAAATACGGTCAAATGCGCACCCTTAAAAACGCCTTGGCGAATTCTGTCAACACTGTCAGTGCACGTTTAATGGATAAGGTAGGACCAGCACCGGTGGTTAATCTCGCCAAAAAAATGGGGATTACCTCTTATTTACCTAAAGTTCCTTCGATTGCACTAGGGACACCAGACATTAGCCTTTTTGAAATGGTAGGAGCCTATAGCACCTTTGCCAATAAGGGAATTTATGTAAAACCCATCACAATTACCCGTATCGAAGACAAAAACGGAACAGTCCTTTTTGAAGTCGCACCAGAGACAAAAGATGTTTTGAGCGAAGAGTCGGCCTATGTGACCCTAAACTTAATTAAAGGGGTAACTGAAGGGGGCTCTGGACAACGCCTACGCCATAATATAGCGACAGAAAATTATGCTTATCAAGCCGTCGTAACCGGCTATCCATATGAATTTAAAAACCCTATAGCTGGGAAAACAGGAACAACACAGAATCATTCTGACGGATGGTTTATGGGGATGGTTCCCAATCTTGTCACAGGAGTATGGGTAGGAGGAGAAGATCGCGCAGTACACTTTGAAGATATTGCCTATGGACAAGGAGCAAGTATGGCCTTACCCATTTGGGGCATGTATATGAAAGCTGCCTATGAAAATCCAGATTTAGGCATTTCCTTAGAAGATTTTGAAGCGCCAGAATTTGTGGGGATTCCGCTAGATTGTCAACCCATTGACCCTAATGCCATTAATCCATTAGAAGAGAAAGAAGACGATTTAGACGAGCTGGGCTTTTAGTCTTGTTCTGCTGCAATCCACTCTGCATAAGACGTTTCGGTTTCGCGTAATTTAAGCGCGACTAAAGCAATGCTTTGCGGTAAACGTGTCTTAATCTTTTTGGCAAAGTCAATCACCATCATTTCACTGGTGGGCTGATAGTTTACCCGTAAAACTTTATGCCCCCTTTTTTCCATTTCGTCGGCCAGATCTTTGTGTGGGGTTGTAACGTTTAGGACTGTAGCATGATCAAAAGGGTATACGATTTCTTCCCGCACAATCTTTTTTAAGTCGCTAAAATCAATCACCATTCCGTTTTTTACATGTGAAGGATCATCGATAGGTGTCCCTTTTACTGTAACCGAAAGTTTATAGCTGTGACCGTGTACATTTTTACACAGGCCGTCATAGCCATGTAAAGCGTGACCAGTTTCAAACGTAAACTCTTTTGTGATTCGAATAGTTGATGACATAAAATGAACGACTTGTTTTCGTTGCGCAAGTTCCGTATTTTTTTGCAATTGATTCTCTAAAGCAAGAATTTCTTAACTCTTCTTAAAAGAATATTTTAATCCTGCTTACCTTTGTCTAATACATTCAAATCTAATGAAAAACATCTTAGTTCCTTTAGGCGTATCTGAAAACGCAGAAAACACCTTATCCTATGCGATTGAATTAGCCCTTACTATTCATTCGACTCTTTATGTAATGGACTCTTTTCATCCTAGTTTTCACAATGCGCATTTGCTTAATGCAAAACAGGCGGTAGAAAACAACAACACAAAAAGAATCAAAGAATTGGTTAAGCGTATTGAACATAAAGGGGTTGATATTCAAATTGTTCGTTATGAAGGAGATGTTTTAAGCGGGATTGCCTCTCTAGATGAAAAAGTAAATCTAGACCTCATCCTTTCTGGTCCCATGCCTAATACCGATAACGAGGCGGTTTTCTTAGGGCCTACCGCAGGAAAATTAGTCAAGAAAACCGATATTCCTGTATTAATCGTTCCTGAAGGCTTTTCTTTTGCTTCGCCAAAGAAGGCATTATTTGCCTTTAAAAAAGGTAAAATTAAGGGAGATCGCTCTCTTGCCCCTGTCCATTTTTACCAACAAAATTTTGCCACAAAAATTGATCTTCTTTTGGTCAAAGTACCTGGAAGAGAAAGAAAAGACTTACAAATTGACCATGAGATCGTCGAGTTATCAAACGAAATGACTTCGACTGAAAATGGTACGGTATATCAAGGAGTACTTGAGCATTTTAGAGCTTTTCAACCTGACCTATTGGCTGTATTTGCTCGTAAACGTGGCTTTTTTGCAAAGCTTATTGAAAGTGATGTTTTACTCAAGAAAGACTTTTATACAAAGACGCCTCTTTTAGTCTTAAAAAACCGAAAATAGTTGAAGAGGCTACTCCTTTTAGTGGTTTTTTTATATGGATCAACCTCCCTTTTAGCGCAAAGCAAGTACTTTAACTTAAACGTTGATAACGACCTCTTTTTTGTCACCGACTATTTTTACTCCAGCGGGATCTTTTTACAATATGGAAAAGAAATCTTTTCTGAAACAACTAACGACAGCCTAAGAAAATTTAAGCTTTTTGAGTTAGGGCAAGAGATTTACACCCCTTCAAACCGTTTTTCAACCGACCCACAAGAATACGACTATCCCTATGGTGGTTGGACCTATCTAAAATTTAGTCAGCAAAAAGAGTTAAGTGCTAACAAGCAATATGAGGTAGGGCTTCAAGTGGGTGTAACAGGAGACTGGTCGATCGCTAGATGGATGCAAAACACCTATCATACAAATGTATTAGGTCTCCCAGAAAATGCTTGGGTAAATCAAGTGCCAGAAGCGGTTCACATCAATGTATTTGCACAATATTTTTACCAAAAAAAATGGGGGGAATACCTGCAATATGTCAGTCAAAGTTATAGTAGTCTAGGAACACAGCGCATGCATTTAGGGCATAGAATAGGACTCAATATTGGAGATAGAAATGTTTTTGGCTTAGGCGCAAACACCCTCTATAATAAAGGTAATGGAGACGCTTTTTATATTGGACTAAACAGCAGTTATGTCTTTCACGATTATATGCTATCAGGGAGTTTATTTAATGACAAGGCGCTTTTTATCGCAGATAATGTTCCCTTTCGTTATGAAGTAGAAGTAGGCTTTGCGCTGCAAAATAATCGATGGAAATTTTTATTCCTTTACAAGAATCGATCCCGTGATAATGCCCTACAATCCAAGACATCCCATCATCTAATGAACATAACTTTAAGTCGTTTTTTTGATTAATGCGGTAAAGAATGTATTTTGTGTTCGAAATTTAATTTTTAGCATGAAAAAAATAATTTTCTCCCTATCTGTCGCTTTCTTAATGTCTTCTTGTATTGTCATTAAAGTTTATGATACGCCTAAAAGCAAAGACGCTGAACCAAAGCTTATCGCTAAAAAACGCATGATGCTCCCCTCTGATCGAAACATCCCACTACCTAATGGAGATCAAGAAATCTTGTTTTTTGGAGAAGATTTTCCACCAAAGCCAGAAGTATTCCATTTTAAAATGGACGACAGCATTATCAATAAAATTGTTGGAGATAGTCTCAAACAAAAAGAAGTATTTATTTTCAAGATGGACAATATGGATAGTTTATCTAAAGAGATGAACTTTCAATGGAAGTCTAAAGAGAGCCTGCCACATAAAATGATAAAGGCATGTTGTATGATGGCTCCAGAAGAATGTACTAAAAAAGACAGTGTTTGTGCCCCGATGATGCATGGCGTAGCCAAAGGAGAAAAAAGTATTCGACTTATCAAGATCGATAAAAAAGATGCTGCAGAAAAGAACACTTTTGTCATCAAAACAAAAGACGGTGAGGGTGAAAAAACCCCGTTAATTGTTATCGACGGAAAAGAAAAAGCGGCCGGCTTTGACCTTGAATCGATTGTTCCTGATCAAATTAAACGCATTGATGTTTTAAAAGACGAAGCTGCAACTAAAAAGTTTGGTGAAAAAGGGGCTAACGGCGTTATCCTAATTACGATGAAGGAGCAATAGGATTCTCCCAAAAATAATAATTGTGTTCCTGGTCTCGTGCAAAACCCATCTTAGGGTAAAGGGCATTACCAGGAACATTGTTTTTTTCAGTTTCTAGACTAATCCCATTCGCTTTAGTGATTTTGCAGTGTTCTTGTGCGGCTTTGATTAAACCCTTACTGATTTGGTTTCCGCGGTGTTGTTTTGCGACATACAAATCGTTTAAAAGCCATAAAGGAGTCATATTCGTCGAAGAAAATAGCGGATAAAGTTGGGTAAAGCCCACCACTTCATTTTTAAGTAGAGCTACAAAAATAATGGACTCTTTCTTGTCCATACGATCACTTAAAAAGCATTTTGCACCGTCTAGATTGCTTTCTTTTCTATAAAATACTCGGTAAGCATCAAACAACTGTGCGAGTTCGTTAAGGTGGGTGTTTTGAGCGCGTTGAATCTGTATCATTTTTTAGATTGATTTGGGTTGAGAATGGTGTAGGCGATGCCTAAGGAAAAGCCCTTAAAGTTTTGGGTAACCCTATTCAAAGGATTGTCACTTCTTTTTTGAAAATGAAAGCCTAAAGAGGCCGAAAACTTTCGATAGACCCTGTAATGAGCACTCGCCATTAGCCCTATGCTATTGATAAAAGCACGGCTGGGATACGCAATGACTTCTGTTGCAGGAGGCGGTTGCCCAGTGGCCGAAAGAAGGAATTGATAACTCCCGCCCAGAGATAAGCGCAGTCGTTTAACTGGGTAGACACTCAATAGTAAGGGAAGGCGTAAAAAACGCAATTGATCCACACTATTGTCACTTTCATAGGCGTATTGATATTTTAAACTGTGGTAGTCTAATCCGCTTGTTAGTCCAAAGGTTTTGGCCGATCGATAATGTACTCTGGCGCCAAAATTCATTTGTAATTTTGCCTTGCTTTCGCGATTAGAAGGTTTAGATAAATGAGGTTGCACCAAAACGTCAAAATTCCATTTGCGATAGTATTCTAAATCATAAGCGTTTTGGTCATACTGCTGGATCAGTAGGTCGGGGCCTTGCGCAATACTAGACCATAAACCTGCAAAGAGCAAGAGGTATAAAACGCAAAAGGACCGCATCATATTATTGGGTTTTAGCTAAAGGTACACAAAAGCCAAAGGACTGGTTTTTTCTTGCTAAGAGCGAAAGATTCTTCTTATACCATAAATCAACCAAAGGAAGACCCCGATCCACCAAAGGATAAAAAACCAATCATTTTTTGTGGTACCATTCCAGCCCAGAGCTTCAAACACCACCGTCTCCATAAAGAGATCAAAAGCAAACCAAAGCAGGAAGCCTAAAAACCATTTTACGATCCACTTTCTGCTTTGATTCATCCCTAATTTTTTAAATGATATACTCTTTTTCTTTTTTAATAGTCACCGTTGAAGGATGTAGGATAATTTCTGCATGACTCGTGGTCTTTGGCAACTCATAGGCAAAGAAATACTCTAGGGTTTCTAGTTTACTTTCATAGAAATCATCGCTGTAATTTCCATTGCCATTGATCATGGCTTGTTTTGCATTGACCCCTATGTCTAACCAAGTCCAGCCGATGATAATCAAGCTAAAGAACTCCATAAATATGGTGGCATCTGCTAGAAAACGTTCATAGTCTCCTTTCATGGCAAAGGGCATGAGTGATCCTAGAATTTTTTGGGTTAATTGCAGTTTATCGCCTAACACTTTGGCGTAGCCTTTTAAAGCATCAATTTGTCCGGCAGCTTGAATGGTTTCCATTATTTCTGCCATAAGAAGTTGTGCTCCTTCGCCGTTCCCCATGGTTAACTTTCTTCCTAATAAATCTTGAGATTGGATTCCTGTGGTTCCTTCATAAATGGCAGAGATACGGATATCACGGTAATATTGTTGCAAGATAAAGTCTGAACAAAAGCCGTAACCCCCCAAGATTTGAAGGCCGTTGTTGACCGCATAACTTCCTGCCTCTGAAGGATAGGTTTTCACCACCGGGATAATCATTTCGAGTAGGGTGTTGTATTTTTTCTTCTCTTCTGGAGAAGTAGCAGTGTTTTCTAGGTCATAGTATTTTGACGCAAGCATCACTAAACTCATAGATCCTTCTACAACGGCTTTTTGCAATAAGAGCATTCTGCGCACATCTGGGTGTTCGACGATTAATGCTTGTTTTTCGTTAACATCTTTTTTTCCATCACTGGTTAATTTTCTTCCTTGTGGACGCTCGTTGGCGTATTGTAAAGAAGCTTGATAAGCTGCAGAGGCAATGGCCGATGCTCCACGTCCAACGCCAATTCGCGCGGCATTCATCATCAAGAACATATAACTTAAGCCTTTGTTTGCTTCTCCTACTAAATAGCCTTGACAGTCTCCCGCGTCGCCAAATCCAAGGTGGGTAGTACAGTAACCGCGTTGTCCCATTTTTTGAAAGTCTGCGACAGAGGTGACATCATTAGGGGTAAGTCCTCCTTTCCCGTCTGGACGGTTTTTAGGAACGACAAAAAGCGAGATCCCTTTGGTGCCTTTTTGGGCACCTTCAATACGTGCTAAAAGGAGATGGACAATGTTTTCAGAGAATTGATTGTCCCCGCCAGAGATAAAAATCTTTTGACCACTAATATGATAGTGCCCGTTTTCTGTGGGAGTAGCTTTTGTGACAATATCAGATAAAGAGCTTCCGGCTTGTGGTTCGGTCAAACACATGGTGCCTCCCCATTTTCCTGCAAGCATATTAGGGACATAGGTGTCTTTTAAGGCTTGACTGGCAAAATGAATGATCAATTCTGCCGCCCCCTGGGTTAATCCAGCATATCCCGGAAGGTGATTGTTCGCAGCATCGAGAATATAATTAGAAGCTGTTTGAGCCAAAAGTGGAATTTGCATCCCGCCATCTTCATAGTCAAAAGGCCCAGAAATTACTCCTAGGTCTCCCCCTTCTTCCATCATTGTTTTTACTTGGTCGTGGACAAAAACTTTTCCATCTTTATGGTGAGCGGGTTGCTCATCCATTTCTTGGATGTAAGGGAAGAGCTCTTTGTCTGCAAAGCTTTTTGACGCATCAATAAAGAGATCTAAAGATTCTTTGTCGTGGTCTTGAAAGCGTTCACGAGTAAGTAAATCTTCTAAGTTGTGTACATCGTAGAGCATGTGCTTAAGCGTATCTATATCGACGTATTTATCGGCCATAACAGTAATTTTTTAGTGGTTTTTCGTCATCTATCCTCTTCATGGAAGAACCCAAATATACACATTTCTTCAAGAGAGAAAAACATCGGTCACTTATATAAACTACTAAGGGTCATAAAGGAAGCTTACATAAGTGTTTTATGCGCGGTAAACAATAGCATTACAGTGCATTCCAGCCCCCACTGAAGCAAAGACATAGGTTTGCCCTTTTTGGAGCGGGAAGCCTTCTATTTCTTTCTTTTTGACTAAATCAAATAGGGTGGGAATAGTAGCAACAGAGGTATTCCCTAAGAAAGAAATGCTGCTAGGGATTTTATGGCCGTACTCCACGTCAGTAATTTCAAAGGCCTTCATTAGGTTGCCTGCAATGGCTTTGAGCATCTTTGCATTGGCTTGATGAAAGAAAAAGTAATCGACTTCGCTAGGGGTCATACCAATTTTATCCATGGCTTTTTTGATCACGAGCGGGAGTTGAGAGGTGGCGTATTTATACACCTTATTGCCTTGCATTTTAAAGAAGAGATTTCCTTCTTTTTCTTTGTTTAGAGAGCTGTCAAGGATAATACTGTCTAAATCGTCTTGGGCATGTGAAAAGGTGGCGTGAGAGAGGACCCCTTCTGTTAGATCATCTGCAGAGATAACCGTTGCGCCACACCCATCTGCCATTAGCATAGAATCTACATCGTGGGGATCGAGGAAGCGAGAAGCAACTTCGACTCCGGCAACTAAAACGTGTTTGGCCTCGCCTAATTGAATCATTCTATGGGCTTGAATAAAGCCTTCTACCCAGCCAGGACAACCAAAGAGGATGTCATAAGATGGGCAGTCTTTATGGGTGATTGCTAAGCAGTTTTTTAAGAGGGCCGCGACATTAGGCACGGGGTGAAAACAGCTGCCTAAATTAGCCCGAACATTTGCGGTATTGTGGGCAATGATGATGCCCTCTAGATCATTAGGCTGTAGGCCTGCGTCTGCTATAGCCTTTCGCGAAGCGTCTTCTAAAAGTTCAATGGACTCTTCGTCTTCGCCAATAAAACGACGTTCGCTAATCCCAGAAATCTCTTCTAATTTTTGGATGATCTCTTTGGGGTCTTTGGGGTTTTTCTCCCCATTTTTTGTGTAAAAATCATTTTGTAAAAAATAATTGTTTTTAATAACGCGCTTTGGCAGGGTACTGCCTGATCCTGAAATGATGCTCCCCATTATAGTCTGTTTGTTCGGTAATTGTAAACTTAATGTAAATAGTGAAAGTTAGGAATTATGTTTTGATTATTTGAGAAATCTCTTTCTGGATTTTGAGGGGACACATAGCCTTCTCGCATAAAATCCTTTTTTATTATTTAGTTTGATATTCAATGAAAACCCTAGGATGATCCATTTTAATATGCTGATAGTAAAAGCAATACTAAAATTTATAGTATTTTTGAGATGTATGAACATAGAGGACAACATTAAAAAAATTGTATACGAAAATCCAACTCCTAGTTGTGCTTGTAAAGTTTCATTAGACTATCTGGGAGATAAATGGATTTTAATTATAATTCGAGATTTATTTAGAAAACGACATACGTTTACACATTTTTTAAATGAATCTAGCGAGGGTATAGCAACAAGTGTTCTTGCAGATCGTCTAAAGAAACTCTGTAAGATTGGAGTAATTGACTTTAAATACCTCGATAATAATAATAAAAACAAGAATTATTATTTAACCGACAGGGGCATTGAATTGTATGATATCATTTTTGCATTACAATTATGGACAATAAAAAATGTAGATTTTACTTATTCAGAGAATACAACTGCATGGAAATTACAAGTTGAAAATCAAAACCATTCAACGGTTAAATCCAACTTTAAAGAAGAATATAAACTGTTCCGAAAAGAAATGTTTGGCTTTTAACTTTGACCCTCTTAAAGGTTTTTTAATTTCAGCTTGAATAATTAAATGAAAAGTTCGCAAGAGTGGTTGGTTCTAGGGACATCCCTTAGTTTTGTGTAAGGGACATTCTCAAATATAAAAATACTAGTCCATCCTAACACAATAAAAAAAACCGTTCTTCTCAGAACGGTTTAAACAACAATACTTTGAAGTATTGGTTTATGGTTGCTGTAAATATAACTAAAATAGCTTTCAAATTAAAAGCTATTAGTTGTTTTATTATTAATTCAACTTTTAACTCTCTTTTTTAAAGTGGAATATTTGTGGAAAAATAGGCTAAAATCAACTAAATTAGCGACCTGATTAGACATTGAAATGTCTTGATTTGCAAAGGGGATGTAGCTCAGTTGGCTAGAGCGCTTGACTGGCAGTCAAGAGGTCGGCGGTTCGAATCCGCTCTTCTCCACCAGTGTTACCGCTACACTACATTAATTAAACAAAGCCCTTCAAGTAATTGAGGGGTTTTTTCTTTTAGAGTACTTAACAAATAACTTATTGTAAAGTTACTAATTCTTGGCAACTATTTGGCAACTGGCAATACTTATGGTTGTTTAACGTCTTATTTGGGGTCCTCCCAACGAACTACAGAGACCTTACTAATTTTAAATAGTTTATCAAGATTAACGTTTTTTGATAGTACATCACAATATATTTCTTTAGTTATCGCTATTAGTTTGTCTTGAACTAACTTTGTTTTAGGTTCTGTAGTAAGAATACAGTCGTGAATAATTAACGAAAACATATCCTCGGGTAAGTCTTTAAATACGTTAATAAAAATGTTTGCTTCTGCAGACTGTCCTAAGTGACTCACTTTTCTGTAATCCCCTTGTTTCTTGATAGTATCAATCCATCCCATAAAGTCCGGAAATAGTATAACTAGCTCTTTGTGCAATTTTGTGGCCTTGTGTTCTGCGTTTAGTGTTGTAAGTATAGACTTTTTCATACGACCATAGTCCATTTTGTTTAGTTGTTTAGAGTGAGACTTAATGTAGGAGTATATACCTCCGTCTATTACTAAATCTAGACACTTTTTTGCTTCTTTCGTGTTTATGTCCTCGAGTGACTTAAGCCATTCAAGCATAAGTAAAGAAGGTTGTGCAGACACCATATCTACCTCGTAAACAAGTTCGTTTGTTTTAGTAACGCATATAGCTCTAATCAATCTTGGCATAGACGCTGCTAGGTGGTAGGCTCGACCTAAAGCATTAATACGTGGCTCGAAGTAAATAGGGAGCAAACATAAGTCCTCAACACTATCGGAGCTATTAAGTGTTACAAATGCTTTAAAGTAAGCCTCGTATCTATTTAGACGATCTTGAACGTGATCATCTCTCCACATTATGGTCCCTGCCTTTAGTTCTTTATAGTTAGATGGAAAATCTAGTCTAAAGTATATCGGATTGTCTGTTACAAACAGCTTTAGTGTGTTGCGGTTTATTTTATCCAGAACTTTATCTTTTTGTAAGTCACTTAAGCTACTAAGTGCGAATGATTCTAGCTTTTTAGAAAATGCTTTACTCGTTACGGATACACTTATTAAGTCAGTTTCGTCAAGATCTTTTTTAAGTGCGTAAGACATTGCGAACTTACCACTTGCATACCTTTCGTTTTGATAAACTATTTTTAGGTCTACTAACACTTTTACAACGTCACCGTACTTATTACCAAGATGTTTTTTAAGCGTCTTGGACGAAATGTTAACGAGCTGTCCTAGTCCTTTTTCACTTCTTAGCTGTTCTTTTATTACGTGGCTTATAAGCCAATTACACTTGTCGTAAAACAGTCGTTTACTACTACTTGGTACACTACTATATTTAGAATGTTTTTCTAATAATGACTCAAGACCTCGTATACTAAACCGTATCAATGTTATAACGTTAGACTATAAATTTAGTCAAAGTGGACCACATATGAGAGTACGTTCTACTATAGGTGGTATCATTTGTGTCAGCAGTTAGGTGGATTCGCGCTTGTGAGGTATATGAAGTAATTCTTCGTTCAGATAGTACCTACACTATAATTTATCCCGATGGTGTTGTTCATGGGACTTATGACGTTAGAGAAGTAGAATCTGAGGTATATGAGATTTTCTTATTTACTGAAGGAGAGGAAAATTATGGTAAAATAAAAAATATTCAAATAACGTATAATACAATATCGTTTACCCTTCTTTCTAATGATTGTTTTACAGAATCAAAAGCAGTTAGAGATGAATCCTATGTTGAAGCAGATGATCCGTATTCTGAGACAAATAGATGTAGTATAAGTGCAAGTATACTTAGTGGAGCACAATCTCAAATTGTGTCTGCTACTCAAGAGATAGACACAATAGTTTACGAAGTAAATACTGAATGTGTTGAGGTGTTAAATGTAACATCCAGTGGCTTACCTCCAGGTGTTACAGCAACCTTGGAAAACAACTTATTGATTATTGCAGGAACACCCAGTGAAGGTGTTTCAGGGACATTCCTTTACGAAGTCTATTTAGATAATGGAATTATTGCAACCCAGACTACACCGGGTGTTTATCCAATTGCTAAAATATCTGTTTGGGGTAAAATTGTAGTTGGAACAGAATCCTTTGAGTGTACAGAGGTAAGTGTAATACTAAGAGATGGAGAAAAAGAACAAATAATCACCCTAGGGGAGTCTATTGAGCCCATAACATTTGAGATAGAAACAAATTGTAGTATTGATGAACTGTTCATCAGAAGTTCTCTCCCTGAAGGTGTAATTGTAGAACAAATAGAAGGTACTACCCTATATCAAATAACAGGCACGCCTATTTCAGTGGGTACAGACCTTGGAGGAATCCTAGTAACGGATAGATTAGATTCTTATTTTGGCAATGTATATAGTGATGATTTATTTTCAATCATGTACACTTTAATCACAACTTTGCCACAAACACACACACCTATAATCACATTAAATGGTTCGTCAACTATACAGTTAAACATTGGTGATAACTGGATAGACCCTGGTGCTACAGCAACGGATGATGTTGATGGCGATATAACCAGCTCTATAACAGTTGATGGAGCAGTAGATGCCTCAGCAGTGGGTACTTATACTTTAGTATATTCAGTTATCAATACTGCTTCAAATACAGCCTCAAAAACTAGAATAGTCATTGTCTCGGATTTGGTTGACACAACTCCACCGGTAATTACACTCAATGGTTCATCAACAATACAACTTACTGTTGGCGACTCATGGACAGACCCTGGAGCTACAGCAACAGATGAAACTGACGGGGATATAACTAGTTCTATTACTGTTAATGGAACAGTAGACACCTCAACAGTTGGTACATATACACTCATATACAATGTAGCAGACGCAGCAAGTAACACAGCTTCAGTAACGAGAACAGTTGTTGTAAATCCTGCTTCAACAACGTCAATATATTTTGAAAACGGAACTTGTAAGTGTCCTAATGCTAATTATGGAGAGACAAGAACAATAGATGGGATTGTATATACTGCTGTAACAAATAAAGCTGAATTAGAATATGAGATAAGTGCAGAGAATTATAATTTGTGTACCTCAGGTGTTACTGATATGAGTGATATATTTAAAGATAACACATCATTTAATTCAAATATTGACTTCTGGGATACATCTAATGTCACAAATATGTCAGGTGTGTTTAATGGAGCAACTGCTTTTAATCAGGATATAGGCTCATGGGATACGTCCAATGTGACCGATATGTCAGCATTGTTTAGTGCTGCAAATGCTTTTAATCAAAATATTGGCCCTTGGGACCTTTCAAGTGTGGTAACAATGTACGATATGTTTAAAGAGGCATCCGTCTTTAATCAAGATATATCGAACTGGAATACGGCTAGTGTAACCAACATGCAAGGGACGTTTTTCAGAGCAGCTGACTTTAATCAAGACATTGGTGACTGGGATACTTCCAATGTAACAAATATGAGATACATGTTTGATGGGGCTGGACTATTCAATCAGGACTTAAGTTCATGGTGTGTTGAAAATATTACTTCTGATCCATTAGATTTTTCAACAAACTCAGCCCTTACAAACCAAAACAAACCCGTGTGGGGGACATGTCCAGCTGATTGTACAATCACTTACACTCAAAACACTACTTCATTCACTGCAACAGAGACAATTCCAAACATGAGTAATGAACTCAGGGTGTTCGATTTAAATGAAACATGTTCTAATACCCCCCCGCATTTGGAGTATGTTAACGGGCTACCAAATGGTTTATCGATGGAGTTAATTTTCTTCGATGCAACTCAAACTACTCCTGCTCAATGGTCAGGTGTTATTACCGGTACTGCAGAAGCAGGAACACAGGGGTCATATACCCCGTTTGCAACCGTGAGTAATTATTTTGTTGGTGACGGAACAAATCCAGCTACACCTAGAACAACATCTACTACTATTTCATTTAATCTTACAGTGAATGCAGTTCCCTCAAGTAGAATCTATTTTGAAAATGGAACTTGTAAGTGTCCTAATACTTCTGTAGGGGAGACAGCAACAATATCAGGTACAACCTATACTGTTGTGGACAATTCAACTATTCAAGGGGAGGTCGACAACGGGAATGTAAACGTGTGTACAACTCTTGTTACTAATATGACTGATGTTTTTAAAGATAAATCATCATTTAATTCTGGTATAAGCTTTTGGGATACCTCAAACGTTACTTTAATGAATAGTATGTTTGCAAATGCTACTAATTTCAATCAAGATATAGGCTTGTGGAATGTGTCGAATGTTACTAATATGTATTACTTGTTTACAGGAGCTGAAAACTTCAATCAAAACTTGAATTCTTGGAATGTGACCAATGTTACTGATATGACAAGGATGTTTCAAAATGCATCGTCATTTAATCAACCTATTGGTTCATGGGACACATCAAAAGTTGTGGATATGATGGACATGTTTAAAGGTGCTGCCGTTTTTAATCAGGATATTGATGGTTGGGATGTTTCTTCTGTAACTAATATGGGGAGTATGTTTTCTAATGCTTTAGCTTTTAATAAACCTCTAGGGTCTTGGAATATTTCAAGTGTTATCAATACTAGTAACATGGCTCTTTCGAGTCGTAGGACTCA